>JBBQAO010000043.1:0-28470 GCA_038316355.1 Burkholderiales bacterium | reverse complement strand
ATATGTGCTTCGGTCCCGCGCTCATGTTGGTAATCACGTAGCGTGCATTGTCGCGCGGCTCACGGCCTTCCAAGCGCACCATCTCAGCCTTGATGATGACGCGTCGCTCGGTCGACCAGGTCTTGGCGGCGTAGCGGCACTCGGCGTAGACATGCTCGGTGTGCCCGCTGTGCGCCGAGGCGCGCCTGGCGTGCTTCATCCAGGGTTCAGCGAAGCGCTCCAGCACGGCGTTACCGGCCATGGCCACGACGTAGCGCACGCGCTCGGCTTCGAGGAAGTCGAGCATCTCGGGGTAGGCAAAGCCGCCATCGAGGCGCACCTGCAGCTGCGCCTTCGGAAACGCCACGCGCAGTCGTGCCAACACCCGTTTGAGAATTCCGATTGCCCCAAGCTTCGCCGGCGCCTTACCCGAGCGAAGTACGTAGGCAAACAAATACTGCTCGGGCTCCTCGTCGAAGCGGATGAATCCGGCCACTGGCAGATAACACCAGGTGTCGTAGTGGCCGTTAAACAGCGTCAGTTGTTGAGCACCGTGCGTCGGATCATCCGTGGGATCGAGTTCCACCATGATGCGCTTGGGGCCGGCGCCACGCCGCCGCCGGCGTTGGCGCTCGATCACCGCATCGGCCAGCGCTTCCCCCATGCGATACAACACCTTCGGCCCGGCCGCGTTCTCAAAGCGCGACAACGTTGGTTGCGAGGCGAGCGCCTCACCCTCCAGCGGATCGCGCCCGACCAGCAACTTCTGGATTGGATCGTCAACAAGCCGCGCTGCATCGTTGCAGTCAGCGTAGCCGCAGGCAATCGCGAACACCCGCTGACGAATCAGATCGTGCAGCGTGTGCGTCACCTTCCACGGCTGGCGCTCATCGACAAAGCAAGCCGCCAACTGCTCGGTCAATCGCAGTCGCTCATCGCACGCTTTGAGCAGCACCGCGCCGCCATCGGAGCTGCCGTGTGGCTGGTCGAACTGCACAACCAGCGGCTTATCGAACAGCTCCGGGAACATTACACGCTGTTGTGTGGTACGTTCTCGCATGCAAAGGCCTCCTGTGTGGTTCATCGCTCGTGTCGCAACGGCTTTGTACCACGCTGGAGGCCCTTTGCATTCTCAGGTTCGCGAATAATCCGGGTTAGGGCCTGTTAACAATGACTTCATGAGTGGGAAGTCATTGTGCGAAGTCATTGTTAACAGGCTGCCAGGCCCGCTTGACTGGCCCTAACCGCGGCGCGCCAGCTCAAAACACACATTCCCCCGCCGGTTGTCCGTCAGCGCCAGCGCATAACCGGACTGCTCGGCAAATTTCGCCGCCTGGAACAGGCCCACGCCGAGTCCGCTTTCCGAGGCTACAGGTGCCGCCAGAATCTGATCGACGATGGCCGGCGATACCGGCGCACCGCTGTCGCAGACCCGCAACCGCGGCCCCGCCGCCAGCGTCACCGTGACCTGCAAGCCGGCATCCTCGGTGATTTTGTAGAGTGCGTTTTCGATCAGCGTGACGGCCGTGCTGTCGAACAGTTCCGCCGGCAGGCGCATGCCGGTCAGCGCGCCCGGCTCGCTGAAGCTGATGCCGCGGCCGGCGTAGCGCGCCTGCAGCCCCTGCCACCAGATCGCCGCATCCACTTCATTCATCACGGTGCTCGCCGGCGACTTCAGCTTGTCGAGCGCAGTGCTCAGCCGCTGCGCAATCTGCGGTAACTGGCGCTGCACCAGCGCGCGGAACGCCACATCATCATCGACGCCGCGCATCTCCGCCGCCGCGCAGATCGAACGCAGGGACTGCAGCAGGTTCTTGACGTCATGGGTCAGCCGCGCCCCGGTCTCGTAAATCGCCTGGGTGTAGGCCGACTGCTGGCGCAACTGCTCACGGCGCTGCGCGTCGTAAAAATGGCCGACCATCTGCATCAGCAGCTTCAGATGCAGCAACACCGCCGGTGAAAACGGCCGCGGCGCGAATACGATAACGCGAAGGCTGTCGGTTTCATATTGCTCGGCATGTGCGGCTTCCTTGCCCACCGTGCCGGAAGACCAGGCCGAGTTCCAGCCAAAACCGGTGACCCAGGGCAGTTCCAGCATATATGTCAGCGCAGCACGCAAAAACTGTTCAGGGCGGGTCTCCGTCTGTGCCAGTTCTGACAGGTGGCGCATGCGCTGCTCGAACGGCAGCCCCAGACCGAGCAGGTAGCGCGACAGCAGCGTGCCGAGGCCGCCGAAACCCGCGTGCGGATTCCACAGCCACGACAGTCCGAACAGCAGAAACGCAATGACCATCAGCGCCTGCGCCAGGCCGAGCAGGTACTGGCCGTGCGACACCTCCCGGATCACGAAGCTGCCGAGCGCCAGCGCCACCACCAGCAGAAACAGCACCACGCTGTAGAACAGGTCGACAATCACCGGACTCCCCTGCCGGCGCTCGCCCTTGGGAATCGCCAGGATCACCAGCGGCAGAAGTGGCATGCCGTAACGCACGAACCCGCCAATCTCCGACATCACGGCGTAAGAGGTAAACAACTGCGGCACCACCCACATCAGCAGCATGGTCACCAGATAAACCGCCGCCACTATCGCCACAAAACGGTCCCTGCGCCCCACCGTTCCAGGGACGCCGCCACCGATCAGGCCGAACAGCACCGCCATCCAGGTCGCGAGCAGCCACCAGTTGCCGGCAACGGCAAAAAAAACGCCCAGACAAAGCACCAGCAACGCGCGGGCCAGCGGAATTTTCCGCTCGCCGCGCCATACCGGCTGCCAGATCAGGAACAGGCCGAAATGCGCCAGCAGCAAACCGCGCGCCCACCACTCCTGCACATCCACGGCGATGGCGCCGTGCAGTGTCAGCAGCATGAACGCCAGCAGCAGGTTCAAATGCCGGGTCGGCACCGTCGATGCGGCCTGGGTATTTGAAGGCGGCACAGAGGGCTTTGCGCTCGTGAGCGACAATTCTTCAGGCATCGTGATTGGCTATACTGTCCGTCAAAAGGATGATCCGCAAAAGTGCACATCAACACCATCTGCCGTTACACCGCGCTTGAAGCCATCCGCACCCGCGTGCCGGCAACAGCCCTGCTGACGCTGGCGGTCCTGCTCGGCGCCAGCCTGTTCATCCGCGAACTCGCCGTCACCGAAACCTCGCGTTTCCAGATCGGCTTTTATGCCGCTGCCGCACGCCTGTGCGCGGTGTTCATCGCCAGCCTCTACGTGCTGGCCAGCATCAGCCGCGAATTCAGCGACAAGGGACTCGAGGTGCTGCTCGCGCTCGACGTGCCCCGCTCGCATTATATCTGCGGCAAGCTCGCTGGATTCACGCTGACTGCAGGTGCCATTGCCGTCGTGCTGTCGCTGCCGTTGTGGGTCCTGGCGCCTGCCGCGGCATGGATGTGGACGGCCTCACTGGCGATCGAACTGGCGCTGATGACCGCGCTGTCGCTGTTCTGCATCGTCACCTTCAGCCAGTTGCTGCCGGCAGCGGGTTTTGTCGCCGCCTTCTACCTGCTCGCGCGCAGTGTGACCGCGATGCGCCTGATGAGCGCCAACCCGGTTGCGGGGCAGGATACGCTGTCGCACCAGGTCACCCGCGGGCTGGTGGACGGACTGGGTTACCTGATGCCGGCGCTGGACCGCTGGACCGATACCGCCTGGCTGGTCAATGCCGCGCCCGAACCCTCCGTGTTGCTCGCCATCGTCGCGCAGGGCACGATCTACATCGGGTTGCTGGCGGCGGCGACCCTGTTCGATTTTTATCGCCGGAGCCTGTAATTGCGTATTGAGCTTTTTAATATCTACAGCAACCTCCTTCCGTTCGCCCTGAGCCCTTCGACAAACTCAGGACAGGCCTTGTCGAAGGGCGGCGGGGCTTCGACGAGCTCAGCCCGAGCGGTGTCATGTATTCAGTGAAGACCAACAAACTGACGGGCCTTACGGATGAGCGCACACTGCGCGCCGTGCCGCCAGCCGTCGCCGCATTGCTCGCCGTCGCGTTCGCGCTGCAACTGTTCTGGCACGGCCTGCAGCCGGCGCCGGCTGCACGCGCCGAGGCGCTGCCCCCGGCGCCAGAAATTGCAGGGCTGCGCGCAGCGAGTTTCGGTGAGCCCGTCGCCGCTGCGCAACTGCTGCTGCTCTATCTGCAGGCCTTCGACAACCAGCCCGGCATCAGCATCCCGTTCCGCGACCTGAATTACGACCGGGTCACCGCCTGGCTGGACGCCGCGTTGCGCCTCGATCCGCACAGCGGTTATGCGCTGATGATGGCGTCCCAGCTCTACGGACAAGTGTCCGATGCCGGCAAACAGCGTGCGATGTGCGAATTCGTGCGCGCGCGATTCATCGAAGCCCCTGATGAACGATGGCGCTGGCTCGCTCACTGCGCGATCATGGCCAAACACCGGCTCAAGGATCCACAGCTGGCCTTGCGTTATGCAGCGGACATCACCGGTTATGCCGGGCGCGCTTCTGGCTGGGCACGCCAGATGCAGATTTTCATCCTGGAGGACATGGGCGAAACCGAAAGCGCCAAAGTGCTGCTGGGCGGGCTGCTGGCGACCGGCGAAGTCACCGATCCCAGTGAGCTGCATTTCCTCACCGAGCGGCTGCAAGCCCTTGAAAGCGGCGAAAAACCGGCGGTAACGCCGAAACTTCGACACTGACCCCGGCGATCAGGCGTCGTTTTGTCCTCGACATTTCTTATTGGTGATGCGCATCACTGCAAATAATTAAAATAATTCAATAAAAACAATTAGTTATGGCATTAATTGCCCGGTAGATACTGGCCACCATATGAGCCAGGCGCCTCACCCCTGATCACTCCAATGGTACGAAGCTTGCCTGTATAGAGTCACCAATATATCCGCCCCCCCGGGCGGCGAGAGGAAAAAATGAAGCGCCAACAAGGATTTACGCTGATCGAGATCGCCATCGTGCTGGTCATCATCGGTCTGCTGCTGGGTGGAGTGCTCAAGGGTCAGGAACTGATCACCAGCGCCCGCGTACGCAACCTGATTTCGACGCAGGACGGCATCAAGGCCGCCTACTTCGGCTTCCTCGATCGTTATCGCTCGCTGCCCGGTGACTACACCACCGCCACCACCAATATCACCGGTGCAACGCAAAACGGCAATGGCAATGGCCGCGTCGAAACGGCTGCAACCCCCGTTTCCGGCAGTGCTCCTGAGGAAAACATTTTGGCTTGGGAACATATTTCCAGGGCCGGCTTCATGAATGGCACCTACACTTTTGCGGCAGCAGCCACCACGGCAACCAGCCCGACAAACCCTTACGGCGTATTGATGGATATTTCCTACGACGGACTTTATGGCGCAGGAACGGCAGGAACGCCGTCGCCAGCAAGACACAACATCAAGACCGGCGCCCAGATTCCAGTGGAAATCATCGTGGAAGTGGATCGTAAAATTGATGATGGTGCGCCGAACACCGGTGGATTCCAGTTTTCCCGTTATCAAGGAAACGCGGCTGCAGCGCCGACCGACGGAGCACCAGCAACCCCCTCCTGCACCAGCGCAACAAGCGTTGCGGGCTTGTGGAACACCACGAACGGCAGCACCAACTGTGGTGGCGCCAGCTTGCTGTAATTCGAGCCAATGATAAAAAAGCCCGCTCACGCGGGCTTTTTTTCGTCCGGTGTTTTTCCGCCTTGTCCTGCAACAAAGTGATTTCCGCCGCCGCCGAACCCAGCAATACCACCTCTGTCCGCATGTCCGGCGCCAGCATCCGGCGAGCGTTCTGACTTGGACTACTAGTTAGCTTAGTATTGAACCATGATCAAGCTGAACATTCACGAAGCCAAGACCCATCTGTCACGCTATCTCGCAAAGCTGAAGCCTGGCGAAACCATCCAGATTTGCAAACGCAACACCCCCATTGCCGAGTTGCGCGCGTTACCTGCTCGGCCACGCAAGCCGCGCCCCATCGGGCTCGCCAAGGGCAAGGTGGTTATTCACCCCGGTTTCTTTGACCCACTACCCGATGATCTCATCGCCGCGTTCGAGGGACGTGGCGGATGAAGTTTGCTCGACACCTGCACGTTCCTGTGGATGGTGAGCGATAAAGTAAAACTCTCCGAAAACAGCCAACACCTTCTTATCGATCCGAATAACGAATTGTTTCTCAGTTCGGCGTCTGTATGGGAAATTTGCGTCAAGCACAAACGGGGAGGTTTGACGCTCACAGACCCACCCGAGCGGTTCATTTCCGGGCAACGAAAGATGCACGGCATTGAGACACTGCCGCTGGACGAAGAATCGATGCTGCAGTTGCCGCGCCTTCCGGAGATCCATAAAGACCCGTTCGATCGCATGCTGATCTGTCAGGCCATCGCGCACGGGCTGATTATCGTGACCCCAGACCCGATGATTACGCAGTATCCGCTGCGCACGACTTGGTAAATTCGGCGCACCCGATTGCAGGAATCACCCCTGCAAAAGCTTGATTTCCGCAGCTGCCACGGCCTCTTCTGAGCCCAGCAATACCACCACATCACCCTCCTCGATGCGCATCTCCGGCGCCGGTGTTGTGGTGCGCACATGGCGCCGCCGCACGGCGGTGACTTCCACGCCCGCCAGTGCCAGATCCAGTTCCTGCAACTGCCGGCCGATGGTTTTGGCACCGGCGGTGACCAGCACCGAATGCAGCCGGGGGTGCAGCGCCTGGTCATCAGTGTCGGTCTCATCGGTGATGCCGCGGAAAAAGCCGCGGAACAGATTGTAACGATGCTCACGGGTCTCGCGGATGCGGCGCAACACCCGGTTCAGCGGCACGCCCATCAGCATCATGGTGCTGGAGGCCAGCATCAGGCTCGCCTCCAGCACATCCGCCACGACTTCGGTGGCGCCGGCGTTTTTCAGCTTCTCGACATCGCTGTCGTCGAGTGTGCGCACCACCACCGGCAGTCCTGGCCTCGCTTCCTGCACCAGCGCGATGATGCGCAGAGCCGACGCGGTATCGGTGTAGGTGACGATGACGACGCGCGCCCGTGCCAGCCCTGCGGCCAGCAGCACCTCGCGGCGTGCCGCATCACCGTACACCACCCGCTCCCCCGCTGCCGTTGCCTCGCGGATACGCTGCGGATCATTATCCAGCGCGATGGAGGGCACGCCCTCCTGATCGAGAAACCGCGCGAGATTCTGGCCGCTGCGGCCGTAGCCGCAGATCAGCACATGCGCGTCCGCCGCCATCGACTGCACGGCGATGTTGTGCAGCTGCATCGCCCGGCTCGTCCATTCCGTGGCACTCCAGCGGCGCACGATGGCTTCGCTGCGTTCGATGACAAAGGGTGCTATCAGCATCGACAGCACCATCACCGCCAGCACCGGCTGCAACACCTCCGGCGCCAGCAGTCTGCTGCCGGCGGCATGGGCGAGGATCACGAAACCGAACTCGCCGCAGGCGCCCAGCGCGAGCCCGGCACGCAAGGCGACACCGCTGGGTGCGCCAAACAGGCGGCTCAGGCCGAAAATCAGCGCGGTCTTCACCAGCACCAGCGACACCAGCAGCACGCTGACCCAGGCATTGTCGATGACCACCCGCACATTGAGCAGCATGCCGATGGAAACAAAAAAAAGCCCGAGCAACACGTCACGGAAGGGTTTGATGTCTTCCTCGACCTGGTAGCGATACTCGGTCTCTGATATCAGCACGCCCGCGACAAACGCCCCCAGCGCCAGCGACAGCCCTGCCAGCTCGGTCATATAAGCCACGCCCAGCGTCACCAGCAGCACATTGAGCACGAACAATTCGGATGATTTTTGCCGGGCCACGACGTGAAACCAGGCGCGCATCAGGCGCTGCCCGACGAACAGCAGCACCGTCAGCAACACCACCGCCTTGACCAGCGCAAAACCGAGTGTGGGCAGCAGATCCTCCGGCGGCGCGCTGAGTGCCGGGATCAGGATCAGCAAGGGCACCACCGCGATGTCCTGGAACAGCAGAACACCGATGATCTGCTGGCCGTGCGGCGAGTTCAGCTCGAAACGTTCGGCCAGCAGCTTGGCGAGGATTGCGGTGGATGACATGGCCAGCGCACCGCCGAGCACGATGCCGCCCTGCCAGGACAGCCCCACTCCGACGGCAATACCAAGCACCAGCAGCAGCGTGATCAGCACCTGGGCACCGCCCAGTCCAAACACGATGCGGCGCATCGTCAGCAGGCGCGACAGGCTGAATTCGAGGCCGATGCTGAACATCAGGAACACCACGCCGATCTCGGCGAGGTCGCGCACCTCATCGGTGGTGGTGATCCAGCCCAGCGCATGCGGACCGATCGCCACACCGACGATCAGGTAACCCAGCAGCGGCGGCAATTTGAGCGAGCGGAAGATGACCACCACCAGCACGGCGGCAGCCAGCAGCACGAGGACGGGTTGCAGGGCAGTTTGCATGCGTTCGGAAGTGGTGCGGACGCGGGGAAGATTCCCTTGGAATATTGCCTTTTCTTCAATGAATTGCAAGCAACATCCCTCGAAGTGCTGCGTCATCCCTTTGTTATAATTTCGGCAATGAACACTCCCTCCGCTCCCACTGCGGTCAGCCCGGCGATTGCGGCTGCCCGGGAAGTTCTCGAAATCGAGGCGCGGGCCATCACCGACCTCATCCCGCGGGTTGATGCCGGGTTCGAACAGGCGATCCAGATCATCCTGCAATGCCGCGGGCGCGTCGTCGTCAGCGGCATCGGCAAATCGGGCCACATCGCGCGCAAAATCGCCTCGACACTCGCCAGCACCGGAACCCCGGCGTTTTTTGTGCATCCGGCAGAAGCCAGTCACGGTGACCTCGGCATGGTCACCCGCGATGATGTGTTCCTCGCCTTGTCCAATTCCGGTGAAAGCGCCGAACTGCTGACCCTGATCCCGGTACTCAAGCGTCAGGGCGCAAAACTGCTGGCGCTGACCGGCAATGCCCAATCCACGCTCGGCCGCGAAGCCGATGTCCACCTCTACGCCGGTGCCGCGCAGGAAGCCTGCCCGCTCAACCTGGCGCCCACCGCCAGCACCACAGCCGCACTGGCGCTGGGCGACGCCATCGCGGTGGCACTGATGCGCGCGCGCGGCTTCACCCAGGACGAATTCGCACTCTCCCATCCCGGCGGAGCACTCGGCCGCAGGCTGCTGACGCTGGTTCGCGATGTGATGCGCTCCGGCCCTGATGCGCCGCGCATATCCACCACGGCAACCCTGACCGATGCATTGCTCGAAATGTCGCGCGGCCGGATGGGCATGACCGCGGTGGTTGACGGCAGCCAGACCGTCAAAGGTGTTTTTACCGACGGCGACCTGCGCCGCGCGCTCGAAAAAGGGCGGGACCTGCGCAAGACGGCAATCTTCGACATCATGTCACCAAACCCGCGCACTATCGGTCCGGAACGATTGGCTGCGGAAGCCGTCGAAATCATGGAACGCGCCAAAATCAACCAGCTGCTGGTGGTCGATGACGGCCACAAGCTGCTCGGCGCGCTGAACATCCATGACCTGTTCCGCGGTAAAGTGGTCTGACCGTCGGCGACGAAAAACGCGCATTGGACCGCCTTTTGGACCGCCTTTTGGACCCCCTTTTGGATACTCCCCTGAAAACACGGCGCATCCGGCTCGTCGCATTCGACGTTGACGGTGTACTGACCGACGGCCGGCTTTATTACTCGGAAACCGGTGATGCGATGAAAGCCTTCGACGTGCGTGACGGCATGGGCATGAAACTGCTGCAGGACGCCGGCATCGAACTCGCCATCATCACCAGCCGGCGCGCGCCCAGCGTGCTGTTGCGCGCCGGGGATCTTGGCATCACTCATGTGCAGCAGGGCGTTTCAGACAAACGCAACGCCTTTGACACATTGCTTGCCAGCGTGGCCATTGCGCCGGAAGAAGCGGCCTTCATGGGCGACGACCTGGTCGATCTGCCGGTATTCCGCCATTGCGGTTTCGCCGTGACAGTGGCCGACGCGCCGGCGCTGCTGAAACGCCACGCCGACTACGTGACCCGCGCCACAGGCGGCCGCGGTGCCGTCCGCGAATTCTGCGAAATGCTGCTGCACAGCCGCGGCGCGCTAAGTGCGCAAATCCGCCGCTACCGTCGCTGACCATATTGCGTTGACCCTATTCCGTCCATGAACCGGTTTTCACAGCTCTTCCCGCTGCTGCTGCTCGCCGTGCTGGCCGGCCTGACGTTCTGGCTCGACCAGGCGGTGCAGCAGGGCGTGCAAGGCAGCGGCGCGGAACGGCATGACCCGGATTACATCATCGATAAAATCGTCGCCCACCGCATGGATGCGAACGGCGATGTCAAACACACGCTGTACGCCGAACGCATGACGCATTATCCGGATGACGACTCCACGCACCTGGTGTCGCCGCGCTTCGTCAGCAACGCCTCGGCCCGCGCACCGATGAGCATTACCTCGCGCACGGCCCGGGTATCCAGCGGCGGCCAACATATTTACTTCGAAACCGACGTGCGGGCAACGCGCGCAGCCTATGCTGACCACAGCGAGATGGTGATGGAGACCAGTTTTCTCCATGTCACGCCGGATGACCACATTGCCCGCACCGACCGCCCGGTGACCGTCACCGACGCCCATACCGTTGCCCGGGCGATTGGCTTAGAATTGAACAGTGAAACCCGCATCGTCAAGTTCCTGTCGCAGTTCAGAGGCACCTACCATGGCCCTGATCGCGCAACCCGCCGTTAAGCTGCGGCAGCAGTGGCTGCGCGCCGGCGTTGCTGCGCTTGTGGCGGCGCTGACGCTTATCGCGGGGCCTGTGCTTGCGGAAAAAGCCGACCGCGAAAAACCGATCAACCTCGAGGCCGACCGCGTGACCGTCGACGACGTCAAACAGATCTCCACGTTCGAGGGCAAGGTGGTACTGACCCAGGGCACGCTGATCATCCGCGGCGACCGCATGGAAGTGCGGCAGGACAACCAGGGCTTCAAGGAGGGCGTCACCTGGGGCAATCTCGCCTACTTCCGGCAGAAGCGCGACGGCTACGACGAATACATTGAAGGCTGGGCAGAGCGCATCGAGTACGACAGCCGCGCCGACAAGATGCAGATGTTCAACCGTGCCTCGATGAAAAAAGGCACCGATGAAGTCCGCGGCAATTACATCTCCTACGATGCCAAGACGGAATTTTTCCAGGTGATCGGCGGCGGCGCCAAAGCGGCTGCCGCGGAAAACTCCGACGGCCGCGTCCGTGCCGTGATTCAGCCCAAACCCAAGGACAAGCCGGCAGCCCAGCCGCCGGTGCCGCTCAAACCCGACGCCAATCTCACCGCGCCGCGCGGCGAACTGCAAGCGCCGCCGCCCTGAGCCCCGCCTGGACACCGTGCAGCAATCACTGAATATCGAAACCCCGCAGGGCAGCGCCAGGCCGGATACGTACGTGCTGAAGGCGGAACGGCTGAGCAAACGCTACCGCGCGCGCACTGTCGTCAAGGATGTTTCGCTGGAAGTGCGCAGCGGTGAAGTCATCGGCCTGCTGGGACCCAACGGTGCCGGCAAAACCACCTGCTTCTACATGATGGTGGGACTGGTGGCGATGGACGGCGGCGAACTCTATCTCGACCAGATGCGACTGACGCATACGCCGATCCACCAGCGCGCGCGCCTGGGACTCAGCTACCTGCCGCAGGAAGCCTCCATATTCCGCCGCCTGTCGGTCGCTGACAATGTGCGCGCCATCCTTGAGCTTTACCACGATGACGAAGCCGTTGTCGAAGCGCGCCTCGATTCACTGTTGCAGGATCTGCACGTCGGGCATCTGCGCAACAATCCGGCGATCAGCCTCTCCGGCGGCGAGCGGCGGCGGGTGGAAATCGCCCGTGCGCTGGCCACCGAACCGCGCTTTATCCTGCTCGACGAGCCCTTTGCCGGCGTGGATCCGATCGCCGTCATCGAAATCCAGAAAATCATCGGTTTTCTGAGGGCGCGCGGCATCGGCGTGCTGATCACCGACCACAACGTGCGGGAAACCCTGGGCATCTGCGACCGCGCCTATATCATCAATGACGGCACGGTGCTCGCTTACGGCAAGCCCGACGAGATCGTTTATAATGAAAGTGTAAGAAAGGTCTACCTCGGTGAGCATTTCCGCCTCTGAGATGGCCGATTCAGGTTGTTCAGGTTGTTCAGACTGAAAAGGCGCGCATAACCGCCCGCGCGCGAACCCGGCGACTCCCCTGTCCGGACCCCGATGAAACATTCGTTACAACTCAGACTCTCGCAGCACCTGACGTTGACGCCGCAACTGCAGCAGTCGATCCGATTGCTGCAGCTCTCGACGCTCGAACTCAACCAGGAAATCGAGAAGCTGCTGCAGGACAACCCGCTGCTCGAGCGGGAGGACGTGGAACCTCTCCCGCCCCCGCCGCGCGAGAGCACGGAGCAGACTGCGGCCGGCGAATCTTCGGCAACGACCGAAGCAGAGGCTACCGCGCCCGGCGAGGATGCCGGCGCCTTCGATGCGATGGACGGCATCTCCTACGGCGGCAGCGGCGACGCCGAAGACGACGATTTTTCGCCCCTCGCCGAACAGCCCGCCAGCCTGCGCGCCCATCTGGCCGGACAACTGTCGCTGCTGCATCTCTCGGACCGCGACAAGCAGCTGGTCGCCATGCTGATTGATTCACTCGATGACGGCGGTTATCTGCCGCAGTCACTCGAAGAAATTGCGGCCATGCTGCCGCCGGAACTCGAAGTCGAGCCGGAGGAACTGTCGATCGCGCTGCAACACCTGCAGCATCTGGAACCCACGGGCATCGGCGCCCGCAGCCTCGCTGAATGTCTGGGACTGCAGCTCTGCGCGCTGCCCGCGGACACGCCGTATCGCAACGAGGCGCTGGAAATTGTCCGCCATCACCTCGACGCCCTCGCAACCCGCGATTTCGCGCGGCTGAAACGCGCGCTGAAATGCGATGACGCCTGCCTGCGCACAGCGCAGAAACTGATTGTCAGCCTCAATCCCAAGCCGGGACGGGATTTTTCCGTCGAAGAAACGCGCTTTGTCGTCGCCGACGTGATCGTGCGCAAAACCAAGGGCGTGTGGGTCGCCGCCCTCAACCCCGATGCCATGCCGAAGCTGAAGATCAACCGGCTCTATGCCGACATCCTCCAGCGCAACCGCGGCGGCAATTCGCAGCAGATCAGCGCCCAGCTGCAGGAAGCCAAGTGGTTGATCAAAAACGTGCAGCAGCGTTTCGAAACCATCCTGCGGGTATCCCAGGCCATCGTCGACCGCCAGCGCAATTTCCTCGAACACGGTGAAGTCGCGATGCGGCCGCTGGTGCTGCGCGAAATCGCCGATACGCTGAGCCTGCACGAATCAACGGTGTCGCGGGTGACCACGCAGAAATTCATGCATACGCCGCGCGGCATTTTTGAACTCAAGTATTTTTTCGGCAGCCATGTCGCCACCGAAGCCGGCGGCTCGGCTTCCAGCACCGCCATCCGCGCCCTGATCAAACAGCTGGTCAGCGCCGAAAACACCCGCAGCCCGCTGAGCGACGGCCAGATTTCGGAATTGCTCGGGCAGCAGGGTATAGTGGTTGCAAGACGAACCATCGCAAAATACCGGGAATCGATGCATATCCTCCCGGTCAATCTGAGGAAGACCCTCTAACAAGGAGACGCCATGAACCTGCACCTCACCGGACACCACCTGCAGATCACCCCGGCCATCCGCGATCATGTCGCGCACAAGCTGGAAAAAATCACCGGCCACTTCGACCACGTCATCGACATCAACGTCATCATGACCGTGGAAAAACTGCAGCACACTGTAGAAGCAACAGTACATCTCAGTGGCAAGGAAATTTTCTGCGAAACCCATGGTGAAGACATGTACGTGGCCATCGACCACCTGATCGGCAAGCTGGACCGCGCCATCCTCAAGCACAAGGGTAAAAACCTCGCGCATCGCCACGATGCCGCGCCCATCAAGCATCAACCGCCCGCCGACATCGAGTAAGCCACGGCTGCGCACCGTAATCCGCAAACACCATCCAACACCACCATGAACCTGATCGCCAAGCTGCTGCCCGTGTCGAACATCCTGCTCGACGCCGACCTGACCAGCAAGAAACGGATATTCGAGCAGGCCGGGTTGCTGCTCGAAAACAACGAGAGCATTTCCCGCAATCTCATTTTCGACAGCCTGTTTGCCAGGGAAAAGCTCGGCTCGACCGGACTCGGCCAGGCTGTTGCCATCCCCCACGGCCGCATCAAGGGACTGAAAGCGGCCACCGGGGCGATGATCCGCGTGCAGAGCGCGGTCCCTTTCGATGCCCCTGACGGCCAGAACGTCAAACTCATATTCGTGCTGCTGGTGCCGGAGCGCGCCACCGATGAACATCTGCAGATCCTGTCGGAGCTGGCACAGATGTTCTGCGACAAACCGTTCCGCGAACGCCTGCTCGGTGCCGCCACGCCGGCGCAATTGCAACAGTTGATCACCCAATGGGAACCCAATGCCGCAGGTCAGCATAGCCCGGCTGTTTGAAGAGACCCGGGAGAAACTGCGGCTCACCTGGGTCGCCGGCAAGGACAGCGCCGACAAGGGCATCGACAGTGAACTGACCAAGGACTCGTCGAAGGGCCTGGTCGGCCACCTGAACTTCATTCATCCCAACCTGATCCAGGTGCTCGGCGATTCCGAGGTTGATTACCTCAACGGTCTGGACACGGCGGAATGCCGCAAGCTACTGGAGCGAGCCGCGATCCGCGAACTGGCCTGCTTCATCGTCGCCGGCGCCAAGAGCCCACCTGCGGCACTGCTTGAGGTTGCCGAATCCACGCATACACCGCTGTTCTCGTCGCCGATTCCGAGCGTGGAACTGATGTGGATCCTGCGCCCGCACCTCGCACGCGCACTCGCCGAATCCAGCACCATCCACGGGGTGTTTCTCGACGTGTTGGGCGTCGGCGTGCTGATCACCGGAGACTCGGGCGTCGGCAAAAGCGAACTGGCGCTGGAACTGGTCAGCCGGGGCAGCGGACTGATCGCCGATGACGTGGTGGAACTCTACCGGATCGGTCCGGAAAGCATCGAGGGTCGCTGCCCGGGGCTGTTGCGGGATTTCCTTGAAGTACGCGGACTGGGCGTGCTGAACATCCGCACCATCTTCGGCGAGTCGGCGCTGCGTCCGCGAAAAAACATCAAACTCATCGTGCATCTCGAACGGCCCTCAGGTTCCACATCCAGCTCCGACATCACCCATCTCGAGCGGCTGCCGCTGAAACCCGGCACCGAGTCGCTGATGGGCGTCGACATCCAGAAAGTGACGATACCCGTCGCCGCCGGCCGCAACCTCGCGGTGCTGACCGAAGCCGCGGTGCGCAGCCATGTGCTGCAGATGCGCGGCATCGACAGCACGCGGGAATTCATCGAACGCCAGGCGCGGTCGATGACGGATAACGACGGTTGATGTTGCGTGCCGACCGCCACATGCAGCTGATCCTCATCACCGGCCTCTCCGGCTCCGGCAAAAGCGTGGCGCTTGCGGTGCTCGAAGACGCGGGATACTACTGCGTCGACAACCTGCCGGTGGAACTGGTCGGCCTGCTGGTCGAGAACCTGCGCGCCTCCGGCAATGAACGCGTGGCGCTGACCATGGACGCCCGCACCGGCAAAGCCGTCGCCGGCCTGCCGGCGGAAGTCCAGCGACTGCGCGCGGAAGGCATCGATGTGCGCGTCATGTTCCTCGAGGCCAAGCCGGATACGCTGATCAAGCGTTATTCGGAAACCCGCCGCCGCCACCCGCTGTCACCGCTCGGGCTGACGCTGCCCGAATGCATAGCCCGCGAGCGCGAACTGATCGCCGGCATTTCCGACATGGCACACCACCTCGACACCAGTGACCTTGCGCCGAACACGCTGCGCAACTGGGTCAAGGATTTTGCCGCACTGCCCGCGGCCGGACTGACGCTGCTGTTCGAATCCTTTGGCTTCAAACACGGCATCCCGCTTGACGCCGATTTCGTCTTCGACGTGCGCTGTCTGCCCAACCCGTACTACGACCTCAGGCTGCGCCCGCTGACCGGCTGTGATGCGCCGGTTGCCGAATTCATTCGCGCCACGCCGGACGCGATGCGCATGCTCGATGACATTCACCGCTTCATCAACGACTGGCTGCCATCGTTCGAACGCGACAACCGCAGCTACCTGACGATTGCCATTGGTTGCACCGGCGGCCGCCACCGTTCGGTATTTTTTGTTGAAACCCTCGCCGAAAAATTCCGCGCCCGCAGCCGCACACTGGCGCGGCACCGCGAACTCGGCGCATGAGCGCGACACCCGCTGAAATACCGCTGTTCCCGCTGGGCACCGTGCTGTTCCCCGGCGGACTGCTGCCGCTGAAAGTGTTCGAGCAGCGCTACGTCGACATGACCAAGGCCTGCCTGCGCGACAATACGCCTTTCGGTGTCTGCCTGATCAAGGAAGGCCATGAGGTCGGGCAAGCTGCCGCGCCGCATGCCATCGGTTGCCTGGCGCAGATCGCGCAATGGGATGTGCCCCACCCCAATCTGTTTGCGATACTGGCGCGCGGTGGCGCGCGTTTCCGCATCCTCGACACCATGGTCGCCAGCAACGGTCTGATCACGGCGCGCATCGAAGCCCTGCCCGAAGCGACGCAAGCTCACAGCATGGATCCCGCCTGCCAGGAAGTGTTGCGACTGGCGGTGGAACGTGCCGGCGCGGAAAGTGTGCCGGGCCCCGTGAATCTAGATGATCCGGTGTGGGTCAGCTACCGGCTGGCGGAAATCCTGCCGATCTCCATGCAGGAGAAACAGGCACTGCTCGAACTCACCGATACCGAAGCGCGGCTGGCGCAGTTGCGCGCATTGATGCTGGCCCACGGCATCATAGAAAATATCAATAAAAACAATTAAACCGCCCGGCAAAAAACCGGGGCTAATCAAACCGCCGATAAACGCGGATGAGCGCAGATGAAATCAAAACCCGGGAAAGCACACGTCAAATTAATGTAACTTATTGTTTTTAATGTATTATTTCTCGTCTTATGCGCCGGGTTGATCGGCGTTTATCAGCGTTTATCGGCGTTTAACGTTTTCTGCTTTTGGCATGGGCTTTTATTTTTGCCGATCCCGCGGCAGGCCGCGCTGCCCCATCAAATCCTGCACTCGCGCCGCTCCTGCGGCGGCATCCAGCAGCACCAGCGGTTCTCCGCCACCGGCATCAGGCAGTGCCTGCGCTTCTCCGGCACCTCCATATATCCCCGCCTCGGTCACCACCAGATCCATCGCGAGGTCATGGGCCTGCGGAAAAATGCTCGGCACACGGCAGGCATCGTAAGTCACGCCGATCGCCACCACGCGCTTTTCCAGCGCCGCCAGCGTCCGGTCAAAATAACCACCACCGTACCCCAGCCGGTAACCGCGGCCATCGCAGGCATTCATCGGCACAATCGCAATGTCGGGCAGCACCACGGGGGTGCCGTCGGCTATCGGAATGTCGTACACGCCGCGCTTCATCGGCGCACCCGGCCACCACTGGCTGAAGCGCAAGGGCTGGCCCTTGCCGGTCACTTCCGGCAACGCAGCCACTGCCCCCTGCTCGCGCCACTGATGCACCGCAAAGCGCGCATCGAACTCGGCCTTGAACGGCCAGCAGAAACCGATCACCCATTGTTGCGGTGCCGGCAACACAGCTGCAAGCAGCGCGGTCATCTGTTTGCCCCATGTCCTGCGCTGCGTTTCCGGAACCGCACTGCGCCAGGCGATCCAATGCTCGCGCTGCGCCTTGCGCCAGGCGCTGATGTCCTGCCAGTTCATCGATGCCGGTTCAGTCATGCGCAATCCTTTGCGTTACCTGCGGCCACTCATTGTTGATTTCCCCTAATTCACGATAGTGAATTAGGGCTGTTCCCGCCCCCTCCCTCCGGGACCAGGGAACGCTGGAAACGGAGTAGAGGGTTGGGGTGAGGGATTGAGCGTTCCGATTGTCAGCAATGATGAAACGCTCAACAACTGTTCGATGATGCCGCGCACAGGCTTCGGTACCGCCGCACGCAAGGCATCACCCGGCGTAATCCACAAGTGGCCCGGCTCTTCGGCGCGCTGCGGCCATGCCGACACGGTGGCCAGTTGCGGCAGGATGTCGAGTTTGAAATGCGTGAAACCGTGCGCGATTACCGGCAAAGGTTCTTTCAATGTGACCGCTGCACCATAACGCCGGGCGCAGGCTTCAACCGCATTGGCATCGGCATCCTCCTCCGGAAAACTCCACATCCCGCCCCAGATCCCCGTCGGCGGGCGTTTCTCCAGCAGGATCTCCCCGGCGCGTTGCAGCACCAGCATCATGGTGCGCCGCTGCGGCAAGGCCTTGCGCGGCCTGGGTGTCGGCAGTTCAGCCACGCGATCAGTTTTGAGCGCGACGCACAGCTTTTGCACCGGACACTCATCGCAGCGCGGATTGCGCCGCACACACACCGTCGCGCCCAGATCCATCAAACCCTGGGTGTAAGGCCGCAATCCGGTTTTGGGCAACAAGGCCTCGGCCTGCTGCCACAGCTGCGCCGCCACTGCCGTTTCACCGGGATAACCTGCGATGCCGCAGACGCGGGCCAGCACACGTTTCACATTGCCGTCGAGGATTGCGCTGCGTTTACCGAATGCAAACACCACGATCGCCGCTGCGGTTGAGCGGCCGATACCCGGCAGTTCCATGATGGCTTCCAGTGTTTGCGGAAATTTCCCGCCATGCTGTGTCATCACCGCCTGTGCAGTGCGGTGCAGATTGCGTGCGCGTGAGTAATAACCCAGCCCGCTCCACAAGGCGAGCACATCATCGAGCGGCGCCTCGGCAAGCCCCTGTAACGTCGGAAACCGGTCGAGAAACCGCCGGAAATAGGGAACGACCGCAGCGACCTGCGTCTGCTGCAGCATGATCTCCGACAGCCACACGGTGTAGGGCTCGCGCGAGCCCTGCCACGGCAGATCGTGGCGGCCATGGCGTTTCTGCCACGCTACCAGCGCGACGGCGAAATCATCAGTCACGTTTGCCGGCAATCATTGAGATGGTGGAGCGGGTGAAGGGAATCGAACCCTCGTATGCAGCTTGGGAAGCTGCCGTTCTGCCATTGAACTACACCCGCGCAGACATTATTTTACGCCAGTCCGGCGGAAGGGCACGATTTCAGCCACGAATTACTGCCGGTAAACCGGTGGCTCTGAATCAGCATTTCCCGAGAATGGTCTCCCATGCGGAGGTAATGCTCTCAGGTGCGTAGGTCTGCGCAATATGTTCCTGCGCCGCACGAATGCGCGACTCGATCAGCGATCCGTTTTCCATCATCCAGTCGACGCCCCCGGCGATATCGTCTCCGATCCAGGCCCAGTCGCCGAACTCCATGTAGGAAGGAATCGGATGGGCAAGCACAAAACGCCCCGCCCACAACGATTCAATGATGCGGTTGGGGCTTTTGGCCAGCGTGCGGGGATGTCCCGGCACCGCCGGGATCACCACAAAATCGGCCACCTGCAGCGAACTCCAGGTTTCGGTGTTGGACCATTCCGCAAACCTGAGGGAAAGCGTGTTGCGGTGTTTAGCGTTGAAATTCTTGCATTCCCGTTCAATGCCCTCGACTCGCTCGGTGACTATGCGCAGATCCACGGGTTTCTTTTTGCCGGCCTGCAGCAGCACAGGCAGTGACTGGTACAGGCTCGGCAGGTTTACCGGATGCCCGAACCACAGCGCCTTCAGCCGCGCGCTCCCGCCCGACCAGCGCGCCACCCCCCTGGGCCCCTCAAAGGGATCACCAGCGACAAAAGCGTCCTTGCCAAATTCCTGCTTTATTTTCTGCTGCAGTGCCGTTGACGCCGTTACAACGGTTCCCGCCAGTTCGATCATGCGCCGGAGATGAGGCCCCACCCGGCCATGCAAGCGGTCATCGGACAGGTCGAATACGGTTTTCCGGCCCTGCCCGGCAGTTTGTTCCAGCAGCGCTTCGATGTCCTGCGGCTCTTCATAGTTGCGACGGAATACGGCGACGTCGGAGCCTGCGATGGCAGCATGCACCGGGTCCAGTGCCGCCCTGTCGAAACCGACGACCGCAGTCTGGTGCCCCCGCGCAGCCAGGCCGGCAGCCGGCATGAGGGCGCGATATCTGACGCTGGCAACCCGCGAATCAATTCCCGACGGCGTGTCGATCAAATCAGACTTCGGGGTAATCCACACCACTTTCAACGGCAAAACCTCCCGGGCCAGGGTTAAACAAACCGGGATCGACACCCCGTCCAGCGTGGCGCCGATCCCGGCCGCTATTTTCTTATCCGGAACGGTTCCTGCTTTTTCCGTTTCCTGACGGCGATGACGCTGTCAAAAAACTCGATCGAGAATATCTCCCGGCATATGTCCGGCGGAACGTTGCGCGGCGGCCGCTGCTCGCGCGGAACCTTGTAGCGCGCTTTTCTCAGGTCGGCATCAATGAAGTCTATGTTCAGCCGCTCCGCCAATCCTTTGAAATAATCGTACAAACCAATCCCGATGAAGGATTCCTGATGTTCCGGCGAATAATTGGTATGGGTGTCTTCAATGATGTAAACACCGTTTTCCGCAATGGCCGGGAAGAGGCTGATGAAGGAGAGGATCATGTGGGACTGGACGTGCGATCCGTCATCGATCAGAACGTCGATGCCGGGCATGAAATCGACGATCTCGTCAATACATCGCTCGTCAATCTGCGATCCAGTAATAATTTTGTCGGCAACACCGGCCGTTTCGAGCCTCCTGCAATTCGGATCAATGTCTACTCCCAGGATCTTTGACTTTTCCCCGAATAACTTTCGAGCCACCTCCAGCGAGCCTCCGTTTTGCACGCCTATTTCCACGAAGTTGATGTCCTTGCCGTACAGGCGGGAAAGCAGATGATCGTAAATATCGAAATAATGTTCCCACTTGTCAGAATCGAAAACGCGTTCCGAAAAATACGCATCACGGTAAGTACGGTACATAGGGTCGTTCCTGGGTGGCTGGCGATGATAACGGTGCTTGACGATCTAACTGCCGCCTCGACTGGCTGCCTTGGAGAAATCAGAAAACAGTTTCTGATACATTTTCTCTGATCGTGTCCCGGTCATCATGCTTTGCAGATAAGGCAGGTACTTTCTGCCTTCCTTGTTGAAATACGCCAGCTTGTTGTCCACGCCGTCGTCTTCCGAGAACGAAAAAAATTCGCCCTGGGTGCTGGAGGCATAAAACATGGGCAGCCAGAAGCTCAGCTCCGGAAACAGCGCCATGATGCCCTTCGGTGAAAACCGGAAATAGTCATCCGGATACTTGTGGTAGCGCCACACCCAGGGATGGCAGCTCATCAGGGCGCCGTCTTCGGAAAGGACAGTCTGGATGTTTTTCGCAAGCACCCAGGGGTGCGGCGAATGTTCCAGCACTGAACAGATCACGATCAGGTCAAATTTTTGTCCGGCCAGCGGCCCCAGGCCTTTTTCCAGGTCGACCACGTAATCGACATTCTTGCCGGCCTCGAGATCAACGCCGACATATTCGGAATTCGCGAACAGTTCCCTGAACGGCTGGGTATTGCCGTAATCCTTGGAGCCTATTTCCAGCACCCGCCCGCGGAAATCATGAAAAACGGCCTTGGCATAAATCAGTTGATTCAGATCACCCATTATTCAATCCGGAATGACAGCAGAAACGGGAAAAACGCGATCGACCGCAAAACACGGCGGGAAGACCGAACAGAGGGGGCAAAACTCGATGCCGAATGCTGTACGGCCAACAGCACCCCGCAATTTTACGACAGTCAGACCGACGCCCGCGACACCCGGCACAGCAGCACCTTGAGATTGGTCTGGTCCGACACCGGATCGCGCTGCGTCTTGTCGGTGAGAAAATTCACCGAGCGCCAGGGGTTATAGGGCTGGCGTTCGCCCCAGCCGATGGGAATGAACACGGCAGTCGGACGGATCCCCGCATGCACCCAGGCCATGGCCTCGATTTTTCCGTGCGCTGATTCGACACTGACACGTTCGCCGTCCCTGATCCCCAGCGCTGCCGCCTTGTCGGGGTGAATCTGGCAATAAAGGTCGGGCCACATCTCCTGCGACTGCCAGAAATAATGCGTCCAGCTGTGGAAATGCGCAGCCGGCGGCCGGCCGGTTACGAGTTCGGTGTCGAAACCCTGCGCGCGCAGTTTTGCGCCGGGATGATCGGGGCCGGGAGTAACGATGCGGCCACGAGAAGTACCGGTGGCCGGTGAACAGAAGGGCGAAATCACGCCCGCCTCGGCGTCGGTTTCCAGCAACTCCATGTATGGCAGATCGACCAACTGCTCACGCTCCGAATAAAACTCCGGCAATGCCGACATTCCCACAACATTAAATTTGGCTTCGAGCGCTTCGGTCCAGAATTCGAGCTTGCCGGATAGGGTCGGAAAACGCCGCCCCGGTGTGCCGCCCGGCACCGTGGTGCCTTCGAGGTACAAAGTATCGATCTCCGGCGCATCTTCGGTCGCCACCGGCTGACGCACCCAGCGGTACGGCACTGAATGCAGGCGTTTCTGCGTGCAGCCGCGCAAACCATCGCTGTCGCTGCAGACTTCGTCCCAGAATACCGCCGGATCCTTGTATTTATCTTTAAGCACATCATCAAAGCCGAAACGTTTACCAAGCTCGATCCAGATCCACGTATCCGATTTCGCCTCACCCGGCGGATCGATCATCTTGTCGATCCACACAATGCGGCGGTCGTCGTTGGAACGACCGATCTCGCCCTTCTCGATGCCGCTCGCCGCCGGCAACAGATAATCCGCGTAAGCCGAAGTTTCATTGGCAAACAGTTCGATATGCACCATCAGGTCGAGTGCAGAAAACGCAGCGCGCGCCTGATCCTGTCCCGGCCACTGCGCCAGCGGATTGTTGCAGGTGATCAACGCGCGGATCGGGTACGGCTTGCCGTGGAGCATGGCATCGGTCCAGCCGGCGGGGCTGCGCCGCACGCGCTGCCTGTTGATTTTCGGCGTGCGGTGTTCCGGCACCTTGGCTGCAATCGGCGTGCCCGCACTCATGTTGAAAAACGCGCCGCCGCGCCGGCCCCAGTTGCCGGTGATCG
Organism: Burkholderiales bacterium; assembly: GCA_038316355.1. GTDB lineage: Bacteria > Pseudomonadota > Gammaproteobacteria > Burkholderiales > SG8-41. The sequence goes on along the minus strand of JBBQAO010000043.1, from coordinate 5,384 downwards.
CCGCGACGAACATCAGCACACGATTGGTCTGTGTGCTGTTGGTATGCTGATTCACACCACGGCTGGCGAAAATCACGCAACCGTCGGCGGCAGCAATCTCTTCCGCGAGACGTTTGATTTCTTCCGCGGCAATGCCGGTAGCCGTCGCCGCCCATTCCGGTGTGTAGCCCTTCTGCAGAATAAAATCTCGCCACTGCTCAAAACCCAGCACCCATTCCGCGCAATACGCCGCGTCATGCAGATTGTTGGCGAGAATGTGCTGTGCCAGCGCGAGCCCGAGCGCCATGTCAGTGCCGGGACGAATCGGCAGCCAGCGATCGGCTTTGGACGCGGTGGCCGTCAGCCGCGGATCGACGGCAATCATTTTGGCGCCGTTTTTGATGCGCCAGTCGTTGATCATGCCGAAGTACACGGGACGCGTTTCCGCCTGGTTATCGCCGATATAAACATACAGTTCGGCGGAACCGAGATCGTTTTCGGTATAACTGTTGCCGCTGCCAACGCTGCCCAGCGTGATTTCGAAGGCGACGTTTTTGCCGCTGGCACAGAAGGGATCGGTGCCGTCCTTGTTCGGCGTGCCGAACAGTTGCGCGAACATTTTGGTCGTCGCGCGGTAATCGAGAATGCCGGTGCGCGTGCCGATGAACATCGCCAGCGCTTCGGCGCCGTACTGGTCGCGGATTTTTTTCAGCTTATCCGCGATTTCATCCAGCGCCTGATCCCAGGAGATGCGCTCAAAGCGCCCTTCGCCGCGCGCCCCCACGCGTTTTTGCGGATACAGCAGCCGGTGCTCGCTGTGATACATCTGCAGCGTCAGCTGTGATTTGGGACAGACGCGGCCTTTCAGCAGCGGATCCTCCTCATTCCCGGTGATTTTTACTAACTTATTGTTTTTAAAGTGAAATTTTACTGTGCAGCAGTTGAAGCAGATATTGCAGCCGCCGGGCACCACACGATCCGCTGCGGTGTCCTCACGCGTTTCGCCATAGGGAAACGCCGGCAGCGTATCCAGTATCTTGGCTTGCGCAGACAAGGCGTCCATGAAAGACGGTCGGCGCGACTCCTGCGGGTGTGCGCGCGCTGGAGTGATCGCGGTCGCGGTACCCGTCGTTTCCACCCCGGTTTCCACACTTTTATTTTCGGGATTCGTGCGTTCCAGATAAATCGTCGCCGGCCCGAGCAGGAAATGATCCTGGTCGCGCGGCAGGCGGCCTGATTTTTCCGCATCGGCCAGCAGCTCGGCACGATTGCCGAAACGGATGGCCTGCGTCGGACAGACACTGGCGCAGGCGGTGGTCGCCTCGCCTTCGGCGCGACGGTCCACGCAGAGATCACATTTCACCGCGTGATGGCCCTTGGCGTCGTAACCCATCGCGCTGTACGGACAGGCGATCACACATTCGCCGCAACCCGTGCAGCGCGATTCGTCGACACGCACGATGCCGGTCACCGGATCCTTGGCAATCGCCTTCGGATTCACCGGGCAGGCGCGCAGGCAGGCCGGCCGCTCGCAGTGCTGGCAGGTCAATGTCAGGAAGGCGAGCCCGGCCTCTTCCAGCGCGCTGGCCCACACCACCTTGTTGCGGTATTCGCCGGGACCGAGACGATGCTCCGTCTTGCAAGCAGCTTCGCAGCTCTTGCAGCCGGTGCAACGCTCAAGGTCAATCAGCAGCGCAACGCGCTCACTCTTGGAGTCCATCACTGCGCTCATCGCGTCACCATGCCTTTAGATGCCACCAGGTAATCGGTCCCCCATCCGCCACATAGCCGGCAAAAAACGTCACGGTGACCACATGGATCACCACGCCCAGCACAAACAGCCAGGCCAGCGCCATGTGCAGCGGCCGCCACCACGCCTGCTGCGCCGATACCGCCCGCCGCGAACCCAGCAGCAGCGATTCCTCGCGCGCAAGTTTCCGATAAGCCAGCGCCAAGCGCGGACTGCGCAGGAAATGCGGCAGATTAACTGAAAACGTGCCTTCGATCGCCTGCGGATCGAGTTCGGCCAACAGCCGGCGCTTTTCAATGATCAGCTCGCGCAGGCGTTCACGTGTCGTCGCATCAGGTACCTGGAACGCAGGCGCCTTGGACGCAAAGGTCGCTGACATGCGCCGTGAGCCACGCACCCGTGCCCACACGCCCAGGGCAGCCAAAGCAAGGAGGGTCAGCAACAAAAAAGCCGGCGGCCGGCGCAGGAAACCGCCGGAGTGAATAGCAATCAGCACCATGCCGGCGAGGGAACAGATGATGTGTGCATTGAACCAGCCGACGGGGTTTGTACTGTGGCCGCCGCGTTTGGCGATTACAAACGCCACCGGCACCAATAACAGCAGCACACCGGCGACCCCGGTGAAATACAGGACAGGACTGCCCGGAGTGCGCCACATTTCCGGCAATACACCGCGAAACACAAACCAGATCACGATGGCCACGACAGCTGCCGCCGTCAACTGCAGCAGCCTCGCATCAGGGAAATCGTGTCTTTGCATCGCTCCGCTTCACCGCGTCGTTGTATTTTTTTGCACTATGGAAACTGCACCATGGAAAGTGCGGCGATTGTAGCACCAGCGTGACAGGCGCTACCCCGCGAATCCATATCGTAAGCGCGATCTGCGACCTCAGCCCTTGAGCGCCAGCGTCACGCGTTTCAGCATGGGGTCCTCGGCATTTTCCGTGATCACAAAACCCAGGCTCTGGCACAGACTCAGCATGCTGCGGTTGCTGCCAAGGACATAGCCGATCATGGTCTGCAGCCCGCGCGTCAGCGCCACCTCGATCAGTTGCGTCATCATGCGCCGGCCCAGGCCGCGGCCCTGTTGGTCGTCGGCAACGACGATTGCGAACTCGCAACTGCTGCCGTCCGGATTAGTGATGTAACGACACACGCCGATCTCGACTTCGCTGGCGTCGCGCACGACGGTGGCGATCAAGGCCATTTCGCGGTCGTAATCAATCTGCGTAAATCGCGCCAGCATCCTCGGCGTCAGCTCGCGCAGCGTATCCATGAAACGGAAACGCCGGCTCTCAGCGGAAAGATTGCGCACGAAGGTCTGCTCGATCGCGGCGTCCTCGGGGCGAATCGGCCGCAAGGTCACTGCTTCCCCTGCCTTCGACTGCCAACTCGTCACCAGTTCCGCGGGATAGGGATGGATCGCCATGTGGCCATAACGCCCGCGCACCGGCGTGTACTCGCCGACGACGACACGTGCATCCACAACCATCGCGCCGTTTTCATCGATCAGCAGTGGATTGATGTCGAGTTCCGCGATCCACGGCAATGCGCAGACCATTTCCGACACCCGCAACAACACCGATTCCAGTGCGGCAAAATCAACCGGTGGCATTTTGCGGAACGGCCCCAGCAGTTTCGACACACGGGTGCCGCGTATCAGTTCCGCGACCAGATAGGCATTCAGCGGTGGCAAGGCCACGGCGCGATCCCGGTGCACCTCAACCGCCACACCACCGGCACCGAAGGCGATTGCCGGGCCGAATACCGGATCGCGGATCACACCGATCATCAGCTCCCGGCCATTGGGGCGCAGCACCATCGGCTCAACCACGACACCGCTGATGCGCGCCTGCGGCAGCAAACGCGCCGCGTCGGTGACGATCTGCTGATAAGCGGCACGCACTGCCTGGGCGTCACGCAGGTTGAGCAGCACACCGCCGACATCGGTTTTATGGGTGATGTCCGGTGAATTTATTTTCAGCACCACCGGGTAACCCAGTTCTCCGGCAATACGCGCGGCCTCGTCGGCGCCGGAAGCGGCGAGGGTTTTCGCCACCGGTATATCGAAGGCCGCAAGCAAGGCCTTGGCCTCGATTTCATTGAGCAGTGTGCGTTTTTCGGCCAGTGCCGCGTCGATGATCAATCGCGCCGCCGCCACATCCGGCGGCGTGCGCATCACCAGCGGGCCGGGCACCTGCAGCAGCGTCTGCTGATTGCGATAAAACGCGGACAAGTGCGCGAACATTTCCACCGCCGGGTCGGGCGTGCGAAACACCGGAATGCCGGCATCGGCAAAGCGCTTACGGCCGGCGGCCACTTCTGCTTCGCCCATCCAGCAGGCGAGTACCGGTTTCGAGCGGCTTCGCGCCACTGCAATCACCGCGTCGGCGACGGCCGTCGGTTCCGTCATCGCCTGCGGCGTCAGCACCACCAGCGCGCCGTCCACGTTTTCGTCGTCGAGACAGGCCGTCACTGCGGCGCGATAACGGGCGGCATCGGCATCACCGATCAGGTCCACCGGGTTGCCGTGCGACCAGTTCGCGGGCAATGCGCCTTGCAGCGCCTGCAGCGTGGCATCTGACAGTTCGGCCAGCGACATGCCGAGGTCGGCCGCGCGATCCGCCGCCATCACGCCAGGACCGCCGCCGTTGGTAATGATCACCAGCCGGTCGCCGCGCGGCCGCACATGAGCCGACAGGGCCTGCGCCGCCGCTACCAGCTGGCCGATGGTGGTCACCCGCACCACGCCGGAACGGCGGATTGCGGCGTCGAACACGTCGTCGGCGCCAACGATGGCGCCGGTGTGCGACACCGCAGCACGCGAACCCACCGGATGCCGCCCCACTTTCATCAGGATCACCGGTTTCACCCGTGCTGCCGCACGAAGGCTGGAAAAAAAACGCCGCGCGTCACGCACGCCTTCGATGTAGAGCAGGATGTGTTCGGTACGCGAGTCGTTGACCAGGTAGTCGATGATTTCGCCGAAATCGATGTCGCGCGACCCGCCCATCGAGACCACGCTGGAAAAACCCACCTTGTTCGGCCGCGCCCAGTCGACCATCGCCGTACACACTGCACCCGATTGCGATACCAGTGCCAGCGCACCGGGCAAGGCATTGCCGCGTGCGAAAGTCGCATTGAGTCCAATGTCGGGACGCATGATGCCCAGGCAATTGGGCCCGATCACACGCACCCCATAGCGCCGCGCATTGTCCAGCGCAGCACGTTCCAGCCGCGCGCCGGCAACACCGGCTTCGGCAAATCCGGCAGTGATGATCACCGCGGCACGTACGCCCGCCTCCCCGCATTCCACCATCAGTTGCGGCACGGACTCCGGCGGCGTCGCGATCACCGCCAGATCGACGCGCTGCGGCACCTTGCCGATGGCCGGGAAACAGCGCACGCCCTGCACGCTGCTGCGTTTCGGATTGACCGCAAACAATGCACCGCGATAGTTTGCCGCGAGCATATTCGCCACCAGCACCGTGCCGATGGCGCCCGGGCGTTCGCTGGCGCCGATGATCGCCACCGAGGCGGGTTCGAACAGGGCCGTCAGATAATGGCGGTCGGACAGGTTCAGATTCATTTACGAATGGCCGTCCTGCCCGGTGTCGGTCGAAAAACCCGGCACGGGGCGGTAAAATGTAGTTAG
>JBBQAO010000166.1:0-2460 GCA_038316355.1 Burkholderiales bacterium | reverse complement strand
TTGGCGCCACCGAACAAACCCGGGAGTTTGATCCAGCGCAATCCCAAGCCCGGCCTTGGGGCCTACATTGACCAACGAATACTGAAGGGGGGTTGTGATGCAAGCCTGGACCGATTTTTTCTCGACCGACTATGGGCTGATGAGTGCGGCGGTGATTGCAGTCATGCTCGGCATGGGCGTGTTCTTCGTACGCTTTTTCGTCAAGCACATGCGTGAAGACGAGGCCCGCGCGAATCGGAAGCCCTGAGCCGCGCGCATCGACGCGATGCCGCTGTTGACTCGCGTTTCGGCCTCGGAACAGAATCGCCGGCCCGGGCGCCTGGTTGTCGGTTGGATCGCCCTGGCCGCGCGCCTGCAGCCCCGCGACTTCCGGCCTCCCATTGCAAACCCCCAATGACCCCCGCCATCGAAACCCTGCCACTGATTGACGACGAACTTGATTTTCTGGCGGACCTGGTGCCGCTGGCGGGCCGCGAAATCATCGAGATCGGCTGCGGCGCCGCGGGCTTGGCGCGCTCGCTGCTTTCGCGCTACCCCGACAGCCGGGTGACAGGTCTCGAAGTCGACGCACGCCAACACGCCAAGAATCTCGCCACGCCGCAAGCGGGCATTACCTTCATTGCCGCCGGTGGCGAAGGCATACCGTTTCCCGCCGCCAGCTTCGACTTGGCCCTGATGCTGAAGTCGCTGCACCATGTGCCGCTGCCGCTGATGGCGCAGGCGCTGGGCGAAGTGGCAAGGGTACTGCGGCCCGCTGGGTATCTGTACGTATCGGAGCCGGTCTATGCCGGACCGTTCAACGAAGTGGTGCGCCTGTTCAACGATGAAGGCGTGGTGCGGGCAGCGGCGCAGGCCGCGCTGGACCAGGCGCTGCAATCCGGGGAATGGGATCAGGTTACCGACTTGCGCTTCGATACGCCGATGCTGTTTCGCGACTTTGCCGATTTCGAGCGGCGCATCATGCGCGCGACTTTTGCCGAGCATCGCATCGACGATGCCATGTTGGCGGCGGTGCGCGCGGCCTTCGATGCGCACTGCGGTGCCGACGGCGCGCGCTTCGTTCGCGCGATGCATGTGCGCCTGTTGCGCCGCCGCGGAGATGGCGCGAAAGCTTGTGCCTGATCAAGCCGGGATGGCGCCAGCCTGTTCCAATCGGGTTATCCAAGTGCAGCCCAAGCAGGAGACCGAAGGTGAAAGCGAAGCGCGAAAGCATCGTGTGCATGCAGCGACTTCCCGCAACGGGCAGGACAGGCGCATGCGCGCCCACTGCCGGCTGTCCGAAGGGAGCGTTCATCCCCGCTCGGGCAGGATGGCACGCAGTCACAGAAGGGTAGTCCGATGAACCAGATATAACTCATCACTACCTTCTCGGCCGGGATTGCGGCAACCTCGACACGGGCTGACGACGCGCGCGCCGTGCTTGACTTCATGAACTCGGAAAAAGCCAGCGAAGCCAAGCGCAGGAACGGCATGGAACCTGCCTGACTCCGGATAAAATACCTACCTGGTAAAACTATAGGAGCGTGCAATGAGTGCGGTTCTCGTATCGACCAAGGGACAGATCGTCCTGCCGGTTTCGGTTAGAAGGGCATTGGGCTTGAAGCCCGGAATGCGTGTCGACATTCGCGTCGATGGCAAGGGGGCACGCATCACTCCCGCTCCCGCAAAGCACACGGTGAGCCTGGCGGAGATACAAGCCATCCTCAAACGCGCCGGTCCAAAAGTTTGCGTCGACGATATGCGGGTCACGGATTACAAGGACTGATTCCCGTTGCTTGCTATCGACACGAATGTCCTGGTGCGTGCGTTCGTCCTGGACGACCCGGCGCAGTCGAAGCGAGCCCAGAAACTCTTCGCTTCCCAAGCGGTGTACGTACCCGTCACCGTCATTCTTGAGCTGGAATGGGTTTTGCGATCAAGGTACGCATACCCGCCAGGGGCGATCGCGGATGCGATGGAGCACCTGGTGATGCTGGAAAACACGATTGTCGGCGAGCAAACCGCCGTAGCTGCCGCAGCGACGAAACTGCGTCAAGGCTGGGATTTTGCCGACGCGCTGCATCATTCATTGGCCGAGGGTTGCGAATCCTTTGCCACCTTTGACGCCAAACTGGTTTGAAGGGCCGGTCGGGATGTGACTATCGCGCCACCGGTGAAATTGCTTTAGCGCCACATAAAATCGCGTCGGAAGAATCGAACAGAGCCCGCTTATGGAACGTTCCTTCAAGTCCGCCGATACGTCGCTTTTTCCCTACATGCAGATTTGCGACGGCCCGCGATCTTCATCGCGCCGCCACACTTCGGGCACGTAAGCGGCAGCACCTCGTAGATGCGCGCCAGCAGCAGCGCCCAGACGTAGCGCGCCGCTTGGCGACGCATTGGCGCCATCGAAACCCTGCCACTGATTGACGACGAACTTGATTTTCTGGCGGACCTGGTGCCGCTGGCGGGCCGCGAAAT
>JBBQAO010000142.1:0-6692 GCA_038316355.1 Burkholderiales bacterium | reverse complement strand
CGGCGGCCTGCGTATCGTCGATGTCGCCGATCCGTCGGCGCCGCAGGAAGTGGGCTGGTATATCCCGGAACCCTGCGGCGGCAAACCGTGCCCGCAGACCAATGACACCGATGTCGATGACCGCGGACTGATTTATCTGGTAGATCGTTACAGCGGATTTGACATTCTGGAATTCAAACGACCCTGATCGGCGCATTGCACGAACTGCAACAAACTGCTTTAAGGCAAAGGGCGCAAAGGAAAAAAGCGGCACAAAGAATGCAACAGCCCAAGGTTTTGAATTCCTTTACGCCTTGTCGTTAACTTTGCGTCCTTTGCGTTAATGATTTAATCAGGAATTATTATCATGACCACAACCACAAATGAATTCAGGGTAATGACCTCCGGCGCCTTTACCGCCGCCTACAAAGCACTGATCCCGCAACTGGAACGTCTGACCGGAAAAACCGTCGTCACCGTCACCACCTCCATCGGCACCGGCGACAGCTCCATCCCCAACCGGCTGAAACGCGGCGAAGTGGCGGACATCGTCATCGTCGCCGACGGCGTGCTGCGCCAGTTCATCGCCGACGGCCTGGTTCTGGCCGATGACGCGACGACCATCGCCCGCTCGATGATGGGGTTCGCGGTGCGCGCCGGCGCGCCGGACCCCGCGGTTCGCAATGTCGAAGACCTGCGGCGGGCCCTGCTCGCCGCAAAGGCCATCGGCTATTCCGCCAGCGAAAGCGGCAAATACTTCACCACTGAACTGGTGCAGCGCCTCGGCATCGCAACACAGGTGCTGCCGAAAAGCCGCCTGATCGGCGGCGGTGAACGCGTCGGCACCATGATTGCGCGCGGCGAACTCGATTTCGGTTTCCAGCAGATCAGCGAGCTGCTGCCCGTGCCGGGCATAGATCACATCACGCCGCTGCCGCCAGAAGTGCAGAAGGTGTCGGCGTTTGCTGCCGGCGTCGGGGCAAACTCTGCGGACAAGGCCATCGCGCGCAAGGTGATTGAATTTCTGGTTTCGCCGGTGGCCGCACAAGCCATCACGAATAGCGGGCTGGAACCTGTCGGCCGGTAGTCAATAACTCAGATCATCTGATCTGGCGTCAATTTTTGACAAGAATTCGACTCCAGTACTTTGTATTACGGGCCACATCGCGCAACGCCGCGAGAAACATGTCGGGGTCATGGTCCTCCCGCGCCGCCGTAATATATTCGGCAACAGTTTTGTCGTCCCTGAGGTAATCAGCAGCATCGAATTTTGCGGCTGTCGCCATAGTCACGCCCCGCCCAGACTTTTCGCCTAAAGCATGCCGTCTCAGGCCGCCACCATCTCGGATACCGCTTTCAACCGCCCGCCCATCGCACGCTCCGCAAGCTTCAAATCATAAGTCGTCTGCAGATTGAACCAGTACTGCGGCGATTGACCGAATGCTTTTCCGAACAACAACGCCAGTTTGGCCGTAACCGGCCGCGAACCTTTGACAACATGCGAAATGCGCATCGGCGCAACACCGATGGCGCGCGCAAACTGAGCCTGGGAGACCTCCCGCTCTTCGAGTATTTCTCTGAGAAACTCGCCGGGATGTATTGCCGGCAAACCATTTTTGGTCATGACGCCACCAATCAGTAATCGTGTTCAGAAAAATCTAAACCAACTCGATAATCCGTTCACCGGCGGCAACAGCCGACTCGATGGACGGCAACGCCCTTTCGAATGCAGCAAGCAAGGCGGCATTGCGGCAATTGCCGAGCAGCAGCGCGTCTATGGCCGGCACCGGCGCGCCCGGGCGCACGGCAACGCCCGAACCGACGCGGCCGATGTCGAGACCGCCGCCATCCACCTTGCCGTCCTTGGCAAATCCGCCGGTCGCTGCCGGTGGTGCGATGATCACGTCAAAGATATCGCCGGAGGCTACGCGCTTCTGCATCTGCGGCGTGGTATTGAAGGTGACCTTGACCTTGTGGCCAGAGGCTTTCTCGAAAGCGTGAACCGCTGCATGTACGCCGGGCTCGACAGCCCCGCCACTGATCAAGGTAAGTTCGGCAGCATGCGCCGTCATGCCCATGGCCAGACCCAGGCCCATCAAAACCGTCACCATCTTGTTTATGCTGATCACCTTGAAAATATTCACGAAAGTTGTGTTGCAAAAAAATCCTGTAAGCGCCGACGATAGTCAACGCAGCGGCGGCAGCCGGTTTTTCCAAACCGCAGGCAAGCCCCGGACCACCCGGGCACGGCTGCCATGCCAGAATGCCGACAGCATCAACAGCGCCGAGCCGATCAACAATGCGGTCAATGCCACGTTGACGCCAACCGCGCCGAACTTCTCCAGTACGGCGCTGATCGCAGCCAGCACGTAGACCAGCGCGGAAACCATCAAGGCCCGCCGATCAATGATGAGCGCAATGATGGCCATGATCACGTAGAGCAGCAGCACAACCACGGCGCCACTGACATCGACCTCCTTGCCGAGCAGACCGAACAGCGTGAATACCGGATGCACTATCAGAGGGGCGGCGAGCAGGTGCAGCCAGAACGCGACGTCGGCACGGCGGGTCTGCCGCAGCGGATCGCTCATGTCCCAGTACATCGCAAACACAAATACCGCAATGCCGGCGGCAAACAGGATGGCATTCATCCACTTGAACAAGTCCGGCGTGATGGCGAGCAGCAATCCGACCGCAACGCCGATCACAGTTGCGGCGCCTGCCGCCACGGTAATCGGCACACGAAAACGCAGCCAGTGCAGCCACGTAAAGCCGGCCGCCACGGCCGCTGCAACCGCAATCCCGATGCCGAATTTGTCGGAAAGGATATTGCCAGTGGGCATCAGTGTCGCGAAGACCCCGCCGGTAAAAGCCAGCAGAAACAGGATCGACGGCAGAGCCATGCGCCGCTTGCGGGTAAAAAATTCTGCGAGCCCCCAAGCCGTTGCGGCAATCGCCGCGCCAATCAGGTGGCGCTCAATGGTTCCCGCAATCCAGCCCACCGCCACAAGGACGAGCACGCCGGCGATCGCGACAAAGATGTCATTGAAGCTGTTGACGAGACGAAAATGCTCCTCGTCGACAACGCGCGTGGAACGCGCCTTTTCCATATGCGCACGGAACGCGGCGACAGACTCGGCACTGAGAGCGCCGGCAGCCACTGCCGCATCCAGGTCTTCGTCGCTGTACATGCGCACCCGTGCTTCAGCCGGGACTCAGGAAATCCCGGTTTCGGCAAAAATCTTTTTGGCCTCGTCCGATGACAATCGTTTCGCCAGCGCAACTGCCGCCGCCGGCGCGCCAACCATCGCTGCCGCGTCATAACTGGTCATGTTCTGGATTTCGTCAGGCAGCGGTGCCGCGAGTTTGACCCTGCAACCCTTGTCCATCATCACCATCAGCTCCGAAATCTGCGCGAGGCCCACCGCCCGCGCCGGGTGATCGGCCACATACTGCATGATGCCGGAGCCGGTTTTGACGACAGCGATTTTCGATCCGAGTTGTGTCGTCAAATCCAGCTTGTTCAGCAGTTTTTCGGAATAAATACCACTGGATGCCTCATTGCGTACCACGTGGCTGGCGCCGAGCAGCAGCGCCTTGAATGCCGCTGTATCGGGTAGCGCCGGCACTGGCGCATCAGCATGGATCACCACGCCCATGCGTGAACGGCCAAGAAAACCGCGACTGCCCGTGATGAGTTTGTTCTGCGCCGCAAAATCATCCAGCGCCGCCGGCGTCGCCACCACCACATCGGCGGTCTCGCCGGCCGCCACCCGTTTGCGCACTTCAGGCACCGGTGTGAATTCAATTTCAACCTTTGTGCCGGTCTCCTGCTCGAATGCTGCTGCGACTCGGGCAACGCCGCGTTTGACTGCACCGGCGCTGAGTATTTTGAGAGTGGTCATGACGATTTTTCTTTCATTGCTCGTATTTCAGTCGATACCCGTTCAGTCGATGCCGGTGGTCGCCATTGCCGCGCGCGCCGCCGGTGTATCCAGAAACTTTGCAAATTCGGCCGCGGCCGCCGCGTTCGCGCTGGCTTTGGTCACTGCCGCGTCATAAGCGGTAATGCTTTGCAGTTCATCCGGCAGCGGGCCCGCCAGTGCAATCGCCACACCTTTGTCGACCAGTTCGCGGATTTCCGGCAACTGGCCGGCGCCGAGCAGATTCTGCGCGGATGCTGCAACATGATCCATGACTTTCACGGTATCCGGCAGCTTCACCGCCTTGTCGGCAGCGAAGCCGAGTTTTTCCAGCAGCTTCACCACGTAATTGCCGCTGGACGCGACGTTGACCACCACCGCATCGGCGGCGGCAATCGCGCGCTTGAAGGATTCCACGGTCGCCAGATCCGGTGCGGCTGCACCCTTGCGCATCGCCAGGCCCATGCGCGAACGGCCGAGAGTCATGCGCGTCCCTGCATCAACCTTGCCCTGCGTGACAAATTCCTCCATCGCCGATTGCGGCACGACCACCACATCCACCGCCTCGCCGGCCAGCACGCGCTCACGCACCGTCGGCGCACCGATAAACTCAACCGCGACGCGATGGCCGCTGGTTTTTTCGAACTGCGCGGCGAGTTGCGTGACGCCGCGTTTCACCGGTCCAGCGCCCAGCACTTTCAATTCAACCATTTACCGCTCCCTGTTACTGCTCTTGTTAGCCCGCAGGGCGGGAGTAGTGCAACGGATCCCGCCGCAAAGCCGGTAATGACACGGCACGCAGAACGGTGGGATTTTCTGCACTGCTCCCGCCCTACCACTGCGCCACGCTCATCAACCATTACTCATCACCAATTACCGACTTTCAATCAATCAGTGCGCGCACCAGAATCCTTGATCACCTTCGCCCACTTCGGAATTTCGGACTTGATATAAGCCGCGAATTTTTCCGGGGTGCCGCCCTCGATGATCGCGCCCTGGCTTTCAAGGAACTTGACCACCTGCGGATCCTTGAGCACGGCATTGACCTCGGCATTCAGTTTCACCAGCACCGGGCGCGGTGTGCCGGCCACAGCCACCAGCCCGTGCCAGGTTGACGCCTCAAATCCCGGCACGCCGGATTCGGCGATGGTCGGCAGGTTGGGGATGGTGTCCATGCGCTTGAGGGTGGTCACACCCAGCGGGCGCAGACGGTTGGCATCCAGGTGTGCCTTCACCGACAGCGCGGTCGCGAAAATCATCTGGCTGCGGCCGGCGAGCACATCGGTAATGGCCGGTGCTGCCCCCTTGAACGGAATATGCACCATGTCGGTCTTGGTCATGCTCTTGAACAACTCACCCGCCAGGTGTGCTGCGGCACCGCTGCCCGAGGAGGCGTAATTCAGTTTGCCCGGCTGCGACTTCAGATAGGTCACCAGCTCCTGCACCGACTTGGCCGGCACAGAAGGATGTACCACGAGAATGTTCGGTTGCGAGGCAACCCACACCACCGGCACCAGGTCTTTCGCCGGATTAAAGTTCATTTTTTTGTACAGCGAGGCATTCGCGGCGAGCACGCTGTTATTGGCGATCATCAGCGTGTAGCCGTCAGCCGGGCTGGTGGCAACGATTTCGCCCGCCACGTTGCCGCCCGCACCGGGACGGTTGTCGAAGACGAAGGGCTGGCCCATGCGCTCAGAGAGTTTCGCGCCGATCAGGCGAGACAGGATGTCGCTGGGGCCGCCGGGGGAAAACGCGATGACCATGCGCACCGTCTTGGTCGGGTAGTCTGCGGCGAGAGCCGCGGGCGCCAGCAAGGCCGCAGTGAAAGCAACAGCGGCAGCAATCAGACGTGACTTCATGTTTTTCTCCTCGTTTTGGCGCGGCGCAGTACAACCGGCCCGCAAGCTTAACAACAGCTCTCAGTGCTGACAATCCAAGCGGCACCTGTTTGGCTGCCGGTTTGGGAGACTGCCTCGGCGATGCTATCCTATGCCGGACATCCGTCGGGCCGTACGGCTCCAGAACAACAGATCACTCACGCATCGTTCAACGCTTTCTTCAACACTCTTTCGCGAGGAAGTCACTCATGAGCAAGACGCAACGCATCAAGGGCGTACTCGCCCCCGTGGTCACACCGTTTGACCACGACCTCAACCCGGATACCGCGCGCTTCATTGCGCATTGCAAATGGCTGATCGCGCAGGGTTCCGGGCTCGCGGCCTTCGGCACCAACAGTGAAGCCAACTCGCTGTCGGTCAACGAGCGCCTGGCGCTGCTCGAAGCTTTGCTCGCCGCTGGCGTTGATCCGCAGCGCATGATGCCGGGCACCGGCTGCTGTGCGCTGTCGGACTCGGTGAAACTCACCGAACACGCGGTGAAAGCCGGTTGCGCCGGTGTGCTGATGCTGCCGCCGTTTTATTACAAGGGCGTCAGCGACGAGGGCTTGTATCGGAACTATTCAGAAATCATCGAACGCGTCGGCGACGACCGGTTGCGCATTTACCTGTACCACATCCCGCCTGTCGCCGTGGTCGGCATCACACCGAAACTGGTCGAGCGGCTGCTGAAAAAATATCCGACGGCCATCGCCGGCATGAAAGACAGCTCGGGCGACTGGAGCAACACTAAACAATTCCTCGATGCGTTCGCCAAATCGGGCTTCGACGTTTTCGTCGGCAGCGAATCATTTTTGCTCGCCAACATGAAGGAAGGCGGCGCGGGCTGCATCTCGGCGACCGCTAACGTCAACCCCGGCCCGATCGACAAGCTCTACCGCGAGTGGAAGAACCC
>JBBQAO010000171.1:0-1796 GCA_038316355.1 Burkholderiales bacterium | reverse complement strand
GGTCATCTGGGCAATCGGGCGGACGACCCTTCGCTGGTAAAACAGCATGAGTACGCCCAGGATAAAGGCGCTGTTGAGCAGGAATGCACCCAACGCAACGCTCGACAGCAGGTCCGCTTTTTCAGTCAGGTCGGTCACCTTCGTTGAAAGCCGCTTTTCGATCAGGTCGCGTACCTCGGCGACGCTGGTCATGAAGACCTTTCTGCCGCTCACAAACTCGGCGCTGTAAACGAGTTGAACGGCGGCCTTGAGGTCGCCCTTCTGTACTGCGTCCATGGATTTCGATTCGATGACGGTCAGCGCATCGGAATAGCGTTTGGCATCGTTAAGCAGGGTCATTTCCTGACTGGTCAGATCCAGTTTGTGCAGTTCCCGGACGGCCTGTTCCCGCGGGCGGAGGACTCTGATATTGGCAAGGTATTCATCGCGATATTGGGCGTCGCCGGTGGTGGCATAGGCGCGCGCGGCATCACCCAATGCGTTGCCGCTTCTGGCCATCAAGTCTGCGGCGGTGATTGAATCGGCCAAGGCCGTGGATGCACTAAGGCGTTGCGCCAGAAGGCTATCGGCTGAAATATAGGTCATCGTGGTGATGCCGGACAGGATGACGACGCCGGCCGTAATGAGCGCGCTGGCACTGATGATACGCATCTGGATTCCCTCCGTGGAAACGGTGGCTTCCGTTTCCGACAACATCAATAGCGCAAATGCTGCGGCCGTTCTGTTCGCTGTCGTACATACGGCATGGCATGAAAACTGCCGGCCGTCCTATTTTTGGGGGGCAAGCGTCACTGTCCTATCCGGCCCGCAGGTTTGATTTGCAGTTTCACGCTGTGCGTCGGCAGCGCATCAATCAGGTGCGGGTGCGCCGGACCAGAGCGGCCGGTAATCCCTGTTACCCCTGTTACCCCTGTTACCCCTGTTACACTGGCGCCCGTGAATTACGAACTCTGTATCGGCCTGCGCTATACGCGCGCCAAGCGGCGCAACCGCTTTGTCTCCTTTATTTCGCTCACTTCCATGCTGGGCATCGCGCTCGGGGTGGCGGCGCTGATCGTGGTGTTGTCGGTGATGAACGGCTTCCAGCAGGAATTGCGCACGCGCATCCTCGGCGTCGCCTCGCACGTGCAGATCACCGGCCCGGATAACCAGCTTGCCGACTGGCCGGCGGTGGCCGAACGCGCGGCCAAGAACCCGCAGGTGGTGGCGACCGCGCCCTATGTCAACGCCCAGGGCATGCTGTCCTTTGACAGCGCGGTGCGCGGTTCGATAATCCGCGGCGTGCTGCCCGAAGCCGAGGGCAAGGTCGCCGAAATCGGCACGCATATGCTCGCCGGCAGGCTCGACTCGCTGACCGCCGGCAGTTTCAATATGGTGCTCGGCTCGGAACTGGCGCGCGCTCTCGGCGCGCGGGTTGGCGAAAAAGTCACACTTATCGCGCCGCAAGGCCTGGTGACGCCGGCCGGCGTGGTGCCGCGCCTGAAGCAATTCACCGTTTCGGGCATTTTCGAGATCGGCATGTTCGAGTACGACTCCGGGCTCGCGCTGGTGCACCTTGAAGACGCGCAGCGCCTCTACCAGATGGGCGCCAGGGTCTCCGGCGTGCGGCTGAAGCTGGTTGATTTATTCCAGTCGCGCCAGGTGACGCGCGCGCTGATGCTCGACAAGGCCATGGGCGACGTCTATGTCAGTGACTGGACGCGCAGCCACGCCAATTTCTTTCGTGCGGTGCAGATCGAGAAAAACGTCATGTTCATCATCCTGACGCTGATCGTGGCGGTGGCGGCGTTCAACCT
>JBBQAO010000026.1:0-41771 GCA_038316355.1 Burkholderiales bacterium | reverse complement strand
CTATCGCTCAATGGTGCGGTGAGTCCGGCCACTGCTGATTACGCGGTACGCGGTATCCGCAAAGCAGCGGAGCGCAACGCGACGCTGGTGGTGCTCAAAATGGATACCCCCGGCGGGCTCGATATGGCGATGCGCAGCATTATTAAGGAAATTCTGTCGTCGCCCGTGCCCGTAGCCACGTACGTCGCGCCCAGCGGCGCGCGCGCGGCAAGTGCCGGCACCTACATCCTGTACGCCAGCCATATTGCTGCCATGGCCCCGGGTACCAATCTGGGTGCCGCGACTCCGGTGGCGATCGGCATACCCGGTTCGTCTGCGCCGAAACCCACTGTCACCGAAGACCAAGAGGAGAGGAAGGCGGGGGGCCGCAAGGCGAAAAAAGCGTCGGCGGCACCACCGGAAGACACAATGAAGGCCAAGATGGTCAATGATGCCGCTGCCTACATCCGTGGACTGGCGCAACTGCGCGGGCGCAATGTGGAGTGGGCAGAAGAGGCGGTGCGGCAGGCGGTCAGCCTGCCGGCAGAGGAGGCCCTGCAACGCAAAGTGATCGATGTTGTGGCGCAGGATGTGCCGGCATTGTTGAAAAAAATCGACGGACGCAAGGTCACCGTGCAGGGCATCGAACGCACGCTGACGACCGCGCAGGCTGAAACCATTGCGCTGGATCCGGATTGGCGCAGTGAACTGCTGGCGGTGATTGCCAATCCCGGCATGGCGCTGATCCTGATGATGATCGGCATATACGGTTTGATCATCGAATTTTCCACTCCGGGTGCTGTCGGGCCGGGCGTGGTTGGCGCGATCTGCCTATTGCTGGCGGCATTCGCCTTCCAGTTGCTGCCCATCAATTACACCGGACTGGGACTGATCCTGCTGGGGGTGGCATTTATCGTCGCTGAAGCGTTTTTGCCGAGTTTTGGCATTCTGGGTATCGGCGGTGCGGTGGCGCTGACCATCGGTGCAATCGTGTTGTTTGATGGCGATACCTCCGGTTCCTATGCATTGCCGCTGCCTTTCATAGTTACACTGGGTGTGGTGAGTTCCGGATTGGTATTCGTGACGGTGGCGCTCGCGCTCAGGGCGCGCAAACGTCCCGTGGTCAGCGGCAGCGAAGAGTTGATCGGTGCGCAGGGTGTGGCACTGGAAGATTTCGAAAAAGAAGGTTGGGTGCGCGTGGCGGGGGAACGCTGGCGCGCAACCAGTACCGGGGCGTTGCAGCGCGGCCAGCCATTGCGCGTGACATCCAGAATGGGCCTGACTCTGGTCGTCGAGCCTGATAACCAAGGAGGTAACAACAAATGATCTGGGAATTTGGCTACGCGGGTCTGGTAGTTGCGCTGCTGGTATTGGTGGTGTCGACGCTGCGCATTCTGCGCGAATATGAGCGCGGTGTCGTTTTCATGCTGGGGCGTTTCTGGAACGTAAAAGGTCCGGGTCTCATCGTTATCATTCCCGGAATCCAGCAGATGGTGCGTGTGGATCTGCGCACCGTGGTGATGGATGTGCCGAGCCAGGATGTCATTTCACGCGATAACGTTTCGGTCAAGGTCAATGCGGTGGTGTATTTCCGCGTAATCGACCCGGAGAAAGCGATCATCCAGGTCGTAAATTTCTTCGAAGCGACCAGTCAGCTGGCGCAGACCACGTTGCGCGCGGTACTGGGCAAACATGAGCTAGACGAGATGCTTGCTGAACGTGACAAGCTCAACATCGATATTCAACAGAGCCTGGATGCGCAGACCGATGCCTGGGGTATCAAGGTCGCGACTGTGGAAATCAAACACGTCGATATCGATCCGTCGATGGTGCGTGCGATCGCACAACAGGCCGAGGCGGAGCGCACGCGGCGCGCCAAAATAATTCATGCTGAGGGTGAGTTACAGGCTGCAGAAAAACTGCTGCAAGCAGCACAGATGTTGTCGCGGCAACCCGAAGCGATGCAGTTGCGCTATCTGCAGACACTGGGCGCAATTGCCGGAGACAAGAGTTCAACCATTGTGTTTCCGGTGCCGATCGATCTGCTAGGCCAATTCCTGGTGCAATCAAAGAAACCTGTGGCCCCGCAGGTCTGACGCAACCCGAAAAGAAGCATCAGGTGCATTTGGCCCGGCAGTTGATGTGGGTCAAATCACATGGCGCCCGGCCGAATTAAAATCCTGCTCATCGCGTCCGCCGGGCGATGGTGGAATGGATTCCGCATCGTCACCGGAGCATCGTGGCCACACCGATATTCGCGTTGCGCGAGGTCGTTTCTTTAATCAGGCGTTGCGCCTCATGTATCCGCGCTCTCGGCGCTGGTGATGACGGGGCTGGCCATCGCCGGGCTGTTGTACAAGCCCACCGGCAGGTTGTTTGGCACGGTCGGCTGGATTAGCCTGTTGATGATCTGGGTCTTTGGCACCAATGTCGTGTTTCTGTTTTTCTTCGGCGGCTGAGGGCGGTTGATGGCTGCGCCGCGACAATCGCAGCAATGGCATGCCATGGATGCCGCACAGGCGTCGGCTGTACTGACTACAGATCCGGTGCACGGGCTGGCGACTGGTGAGGCGGCGTTGCGTCTGGCGCGGGTCGGACCCAATCAGCTGCAGGAGGGTCACCAGCGCGGGCCGTGGCGCATCCTGCTCGACCAGTTCACGGACTTCATGATTCTGGTGCTGCTCGCCGCTGCCGTGCTGTCGGGCATCGTCGGCGACATTGCAGACACACTGGCTATCGTGACGATCCTGGTACTCAATGCCGTCATTGGTTTCATGCAGGAGTACCGCGCGGCGAAGGCAATGGCGGCATTGCGGCGCATTGCTGCGCCGACTGCCACAGCCGTGCGCGACGGACAACGCACCGTGATGCCGGCGCGTGAGCTGGTGCCCGGTGACATCGTGCTGCTGGAGGCGGGCAATATGGTTCCCGCCGATCTGCGCCTGATCGAGGCGGTGCGCATGCGGGTCGAGGAAGCAGCATTGACCGGTGAGTCGGTGCCAGTGGACAAGGACGCTGCTGCGCTGGCGGATGCTGATGCCGCGCTCGGTGACCGGCGCAACATGGCCTACAAGGGCACGATCATCACTTACGGCCGTGGCCGCGGCATGGTCGTTGCCACCGGCATGGAGACCGAGCTGGGCCACATCGCGGCGTTGCTTGCTGCGGGTGAAGATTCCAGGACGCCGCTGCAGAAACGGCTGGCGGCCTTCGGTAAAAAGCTGGCGATTTTTGTGCTGCTGGTTTGCACGGTTATTTTTGTTGCCGGACTCCTGCGCGGCGAGCCACCGGTGCTGATGCTGCTCACCGCGGTCAGTCTGGCCGTGGCGGCGATTCCCGAGGCATTGCCAGCGGTGGTGACGATTGCTCTTGCGCTGGGTGCTTATCGCATGGTTGAGCATCAGGCGCTGATGCGGCGGTTGCCCAGCGTTGAAACGCTGGGTTCCATTACTTATATCTGTTCCGACAAAACCGGCACGCTGACCGAGAACCGGATGCGCGTCGAATCCTGCCTGGTCGGTGGCCAACTGGTTGCGCTGGAGCAGGCGGCGGGCAGGGTGGCCGAACGGTTGTTTACGGCGATCGCGCTTTGCAACGATGCAACGGGCGACGCCGATGGCGGCGCAGCGGGCGATCCCACCGAGGTGGCTTTGCATGTTGCTGCACAACGTGCCGGTTTTCCCCGGGAGACGCTGGAGCGTGACGCGCCGCGGCTGGCGGAACTGGCTTTTGATTCGACCCGCATGCGCATGACAACTTTTCATGCGGGCGCCGATGGCGTGATGGCCTTCACCAAAGGGGCTCCCGAAGCCGTGTTATCGCGCTGTACGCAGACGCTGGTTGCGGAAGGGGTTGTAACGATGGATCGCACGGCACTGGAAACCGCTGCCGCTGCGATGGCTGCCGCTGGCCTGCGCGTGCTGGCGGTAGCCTGCCGGCGCTGGAACGGCGTTCCGGATCTCAATGATCCGGATGCCGCGGAGAACGAAATGGTTTTCATCGGTATGGTCGGCCTGATTGATCCGCCGCGCGCGGAGGCTGCGGCAGCCGTGGCAATCTGCCGTTCTGCAGGCATCACACCAGTGATGATCACTGGCGATCATCCAGCGACGGCGCGGGCGATCGCGCGACGGCTGGGCATTGCTGGAGACGATGATGCGGTGATCACCGGCCGCGAACTGGCGGCGCTGGACGACGCGGCGCTCGGTGCCCGCGTGTTGCAGACGCGGGTCTATGCGCGCGTGGATCCCGCGCAGAAAATCCGGGTCGTCGAAGCGCTGCAGGCTCAGGGACAGTTTGTCGCCATGACCGGCGACGGCGTCAATGACGCGCCGGCGCTGAAGCGCGCCGACATCGGTGTGGCGATGGGGCGGGGCGGCACCGACGTGGCGCGCGAGGCTTCCGATATGGTGTTGCTCGATGACAATTTCTCGACCATCGTCGCAGCGGTACGCGGCGGGCGGCGCATTTTTGACAACATCCGTCGCTTCATCAAATACGTGTTGACGACGAATCTGGCGGAAGTGTTGCTGATATTCCTGGCGCCGTTTCTCGGTTTGCCGCTGCCGCTGCTGCCGTTGCACATACTCTGGGTGAACCTGGTCACCGACGGCCTGCCGGGGCTCGCGCTGACCGCGGAGCCGGCGGAACGCGGCATCATGCAGCGCCCGCCGCGCCCGCCCGGCGAGACCATTTTCGCACGCGGCATGTGGCAGCACATCCTGTGGGTCGGGGCCCTGATGAGCGGGTTGGTGCTCGGTTTGCAGTATTGGGGCATTGCAAACGGCGCCACGCACTGGCAGACGATGGTGTTCACGGCGCTGACCTTCGCCCAGCTTGCACATGTGATGGTGATCCGTTCCGACCGCGAGTCTCTTTTAACCATTGGAATTCTGTCGAATCAGTCCCTGGCCGTCACGGTGGGGTTGACTGTTGCGCTGCAGCTATTGCTGATTTATAACCCGGCGCTTAACCGGATTTTTGATACCGCACCCTTACCCCCCTTGGAACTGGGTCTCTGCTTTGCCTGTGCCGCGGTCGTGCTGGTTGCCGTGGAAGGGGAAAAATGGCTGGTGCGGCACGGGGGGCTTTACAGCCATTGCTAGGTCTGGAGGCAGTCAGAATTCTGTAAGTGTTCGCACATTAAAATCGGCCACCGCCGACTTGGATGTCAGGCTTGATTTCGGCGGCTTCGGGCGCTAGGATGGCCTGCACACAATATCGCCTTGCACATGGCGAAATCCGAGGATCCGCGTAGTTCACTGTCTGTCGTACAAAAAAGTACAAAATTTGTGGTTCGTTGGTGATTTCCCCATGTTGTAACGGGCGCGTGTAAATGAATTCAATCAACAACGCGCTTGCACGTACCCGTTGCGGTTTCGTGTCGTCATTGTGATCTGGAGGAGAAAAATGATTAAGAAACAGGAAGTTAAGCAAAAAGAAGCCAGCCCGACCCGGCGCAAGTTTTTGACCGGAGCGGCGGCGGCAACGACTGGCGCGGCAATCGCCGGTTTCCCGATGATCGCGAAGGCGCAAGCGGGTCCGATCACCATGCGCTGGCAAAGCACCTGGCCCGCCAAGGATATCTTCCACGAATATGCGCTGGATTTTGCCAAGAAGGTCAATGACATGACCGGCGGTGACCTCAAGATCGAGGTGCTGCCGGCCGGTGCAGTGGTGCCGGCGTTTGGCCTGCTCGACGCGGTGTCCAAGGGCACACTCGACGGCGGCCACGGCGTGCTGGTCTATCACTACGGCAAGCAGAATGCACTGGCGCTGTGGGGTTCGGGCCCGGCCTATGGCATGGATGCGAATCAGCTGCTGGCCTGGCACAAGTACGGCGGCGGCAAGGAACTGCTGGTCAAGCTCTACGCCTCGATCAACGCCAACGTGGTGTCGTTCCCGTACGGGCCGATGCCGACCCAGCCGCTGGGCTGGTTCAAGAAGCCGGTGACCAAGGTGCAGGACATGAAAGGCCTCAAGTTCCGCACGGTGGGTATCTCGATTGACGTGTTTACGGCGATGGGTGTCTCGGTGAATGCGCTGCCGGGCGGCGAAATCGTGCCGGCGATGGACCGCGGCCTGCTGGATGCGGCGGAATTCAACAACGCCTCTTCCGACCGCCTGCTCGGGTTCCCGGACGTGTCCAAGGTGTGCATGCTGCAAAGCTTCCACCAGAACGCCGAGCAGTTCGAGATCATGTTCAACAAGACCAAGTTTGACGCGCTGCCCGCGAAGATGAAGTCGATCATCGAAAACGCCGTCGAAGCGGCTTCGTCTGACATGTCGTGGAAAGCGGTGAATCGCTATTCGCAGGATTACATCGAGATGCAGGAAAAGCAGGGCGTCAAGTTCTACAAGACCCCGGATGCCGTGCTGCAGGCGCAGCTCACCGGCTACGACGCCGCTGTAGCCAAGCGCAAGGACAACGCGCTGTTCCGCGAAATCGAGGAGTCGCAGAGGAAATTCGCCGCGCGCGCCGTACGCTGGGATCTCGATACCAACGTCAACCGCCGGATGGCTTACAACCATTATTTCGGCAAGAAGACCGCGCCGGCCAAGAAGTCCTGACGCGGAACGTTTTACAGCCAGACCACACACCATCCGGTAGCCCCGGATGGTGTTTTTTTTCGGAACGGCGGCATTCGCAGCGAATGCATCAATGGAAGTGACGGCTCATGCAGAAACTCCTGCTGTTTATTGACAAGCTCAGCACCTTCGTCGGACAGACCTTTTCGTGGCTGATCGTCGCGCTGACGCTGCTGATTTCCTGGGAAGTTTTTTCGCGATACGCTCTCGACAATCCCCACGCCTGGGCGTTCGACGCGATGATCATGCTCTACGGCACATTGTTCATGATGGCCGGCGCCTATACCCTGTCCAAGAACGGGCATGTCCGCGGCGACGTGCTGTACAGTTTTTTCCGGCCGCGGACCCAGGCTTCGCTGGATCTGCTGCTGTATATCGTGTTTTTTGTGCCCGGCGTCATTGCGCTGACTTACGCCGGATATTTCTACGCCGCCGAGTCCTGGGCCATCAACGAGCATTCGAACATTACCGCGGATGGCCCGCCAGTCTATCCGTTCAAAACGGTCATTCCGCTGGCGGGCCTCATCCTGCTGCTGCAGGGCATGGTTGAAATCGTGCGCTGCATTGTTTGCATACGTCAGGGTTACTGGCCGTCGCGCGGGGAAGACGTTGAGGAAGTTGACGTCGACAAGCTGAAGGAAATGGTCCACGCCGAGGATGTCGAGGTTGCTGCCAAGGCCGGAGCCGGACGATGATCAGGATACGCAAGGAGCTGTGGTTCGGTTTTACGATCATGGCGATGATCGTGATCCCGGTGGTTTTCCTGACGCCGTGGACCAACATGACCAACGGCAGTCTCGGTCTGCTGATGCTCGGGCTGGTGGTGGTGGCGATCATGCTCGGTTTCCCGACAGCCTTCACGCTGATGGGCATGGGCGTGTTGTTTGCGTGGTTTTTCTATCGCAGCGTTGATCCGGATCTGGCGGTGCGACAGGTGCTGGATCTGATGGTGCAGCGCGCCTACGGCGTGATGTCGAACGACGTGCTGATCGCTGTGCCGTTGTTCGTGTTCATGGGTTACCTGGTTGAGCGCGCGGCGCTGATTGACCGGCTGTTCAAGAGCCTGCACCTGGCGATGGCGCGGTTGCCCGGTTCGCTGGCTGTGGCCACCATCATCACCTGTGCGATTTTTGCCACCGCCACTGGCATCGTTGGTGCGGTGGTGACGTTGATGGGCCTGCTGGCGATGCCGGCGATGCTGCGCGCCGGTTACCACACGCAGATCGCCGCAGGTTCAGTGACTGCCGGCGGTTGTCTGGGCATCCTGATTCCGCCTTCGGTACTGCTGATTGTTTATGGTGCCACCGCCGGCGTTTCCGTGGTGCAGTTGTACGCCGGTGCATTTTTCCCCGGCCTGATGCTGGCGGGGCTTTATGTTGGTTACGTGATCGTGCTGGCGATGATCAAGCCCAGCCTGATGCCGCCGCTGCCCGAAAGCGAACGCCATGTCGAGTTGCCGGCATTTGCCAAAGCGTTGGCCGCGCGTGGCCGTAACGCGTCACTGGGGCTGGTTCGTGCGCTGGGCGGCACGTCCGGCGTGGCGAAACGCACGGCGCTGGGCCAGTTGTTCCTGTCGCTGTTGCCGGCACTGGCGATTGCCGGTGTGCTGGCATTGACCTACAGCGCCGTCACCGCGCCGGTACAGGAGGCGAGCACTGAGGGCCTGGTCGAGGCCGGCGGTTCATTTGCTGCCGATATCAAGGAGGAAACCGGCTTGGTGGGTGCGCCGGAGAGTACCGGTTTGCAGGAACCTCCTGTCGAGAGTACGGCAGAAAAGCCCGCCGAGACGGGACTGCAGGAACCGCCGGCGGCTAATGACAAGCCGGCGCAAGTCGCAGCACCGGCACCTGTGGAAGCGGAACCGGTAGCGGCCAAGGTTGCGGAGGCGCGACCGGCGCCGACCTGGTTCTGGGCCATGTTTGGTATCGGCGCAGTGCTGATCGCAGGCATTTATGCGCTGTGGACCTGGCAGCGATTCGAGATTTTCAAAATGCTGCTGGGTTCATTTTTCCCGCTGTCGGTGATGATAATCGCGGTGCTCGGCTCAATCGTGTTCGGTTTTGCCACGCCCACCGAGGCGGCTGCGGTGGGTGCTTTCGGCGGTTTTGTGCTGGCTGCAGCGTACCGTTATATCGCGCATCAACGCGGCAATCCGGGTTTTGGCGCGGTCGGCACTACCGTGAAAGAACTGGGGGTGATCGTCAAGGAATCCTCGTTCCTGACCGCCAAAACCAGCGCCATGGTGTGCTGGTTGTTTGTCGGCTCGGCGATTTTTTCGGCGGCGTTTGCGCTGCTCGGCGGCCAGGAGATCATCGAGCACTGGGTGCTGTCGCTGGGACTGACGCCGATCCAGTTCATGATTCTCGCCCAATGCATTATTTTCATTCTCGGCTGGCCGCTGGAGTGGACCGAGATCATCGTCATATTCATGCCGATTTTCATTCCGCTGCTGCCCAAGTTCGGCATTGATCCGCTGTTCTTCGGGCTGCTGGTCGCGCTGAACCTGCAGACGGCGTTCCTGTCGCCGCCGGTCGCGATGGCGGCGTTTTATCTGAAAGGCGTGGCGCCCAAACACGTGACGCTGAACCAGATTTTCCTTGGCATGATGCCGTTCATGGTCATCCAGGTGATTGCGCTGGTGCTGCTCTACACGTTCCCGGGCATCGGCCTCTGGTTGCCGCAGACCCTCTACAGGTAAACGCGCGCTTGCCCCGGCATGCCTGACCCCTCGCGCGAGCCGCTGCACTCGCTGTCAGCGACCGCGCTCGCGCAGGGTCTGCGCGCCGGGGTTTTTACTGTGGAAGCGATAACACAGAGCTGTCTTGCGCGCATCGCCGACCGTGAGCCGGAAGTGCAGGCCTGGGCCTGGCTTGATCCTGAACAGGTGCTGGCGCAGGCGCGCGCCGCCGATCGCCACCGTGTTGCGGGGCTGCCCCTGGGCGCGCTGCACGGCATACCGGTCGGCATCAAGGACATCATCGATACCGCGGACATGCCCACCGAAAACGGCACGGTGCTGCATGCCGGGCGCCGGCCAGCGAGTGATGCAGCGATCATCACGGGGTTGCGCAACGCGGGGGCGATCATCTTCGGCAAGACGGTAACCACCGAACTCGCCACTTACGCACCGGGAAAAACCCGCAACCCGCATCACCCTGAACATACGCCCGGCGGTTCATCCAGCGGTTCCGCTGCCGCGGTCGCCGCCGGCATGGTGCCGCTGGCGGTGGGCACGCAGACCAATGGCTCGGTGATCCGGCCCGCGGCGTTTTGCGGTGTTTACGGTTACAAACCAACGTCCGGCCTGATCCCGCGCGCCGGCGTGTTGCGCCAGTCGCAGTCGCTGGACCAGATCGGCGTGTTCGCGCGCACCGTGGATGATGCGGCATTGTTGGCGGCGCAATTAATGGGGCAAGCAATCGACTTCAATGCGGCAGACTCTGCTGTGCCGCCGCGACTGGCTTTTGTCAGGACAGTGCGCTGGAGTGATGTGACGGACGATACACGCGCGGCGTATGCGCGCCTGATCGACCGTTTGGGCGACAGCGTGACCGAAGTGGCGATGCCTGCTGCCGCGGCGTCAGCCTGGAACTGGCAGCGTGCCGTGATGGAGGCCGAAATCGCCGCGAATTTTGACGCGGAGTGGCGCGACGGCAAAGACCGCTTGTCGGCGTCCTTGCGCGGACAGATTGAGCGCGGGCGCGCTGTGTCCGTTGCCGATTACCAGTTCGCACTGGCGCAGATGCCGCGGGTCGATGCGTTGTTCAGGGATTTGTATGCGCAATACGATGCCATTCTGACACCTTCCGTCGCAGGCACCGCGCCGCATGGCCTGGGGTCGACCGGTGACCCGGCTTTCTGTACGCTGTGGACCTTCTGCGGCATGCCGGGGATCAATGTGCCGCTGCTGCATGGCGCCAACGGTTTGCCGCTGGGCGTGCAACTGGTGGGGCCGCGCATGAGCGATGCCCGCCTGCTGCACGTCGCACGCTGGCTGGCGCAATTCCAGTAAATCTTTTTGAATCGCTCAAATCAACATGACCACAAACCGCAAACCCCGCGTCCTGGTGACCCGTGAAGTCTTCGATGAAACCCTGGACTACCTGCGCCAGCACTGCGAAGTGCTGGATAACCAGGACGATGTGCCGTACGCGCCGGAGGCGCTGGGCAAGGCGCTGGCTGGCTGCGAGGGGCTGATGTGCTGTCTCACTGATCGCGTTGACGCTGCGCTGCTGGCTGCGGCGCCGGCACTGCAAGCCGTGGCCAACATCGCCGTCGGTTACAACAACATCGACGTGCCGGCGTGCACCACGCGTGGTGTGCTGGCGACCAATACACCCGGCGTACTCGACGACAGTACGGCAGATCTGGCGTGGACGCTGATGCTGGGTGCTGCGCGGCGCATCACCGAGGTCGAACGGCGCGTCCGCCATGGCGAATGGACCGGCTGGCGGCTGAAGCAGTGGCTCGGTGTCGACGTGCACCATGCGACGCTGGGCATCGTCGGCATGGGCCGCATCGGCCAGGCGATTGCGCGCCGCGCTGCAGGTTTTGACATGAAAGTGCTTTATCACAATCGCAATCGCATTGCGCCGGAACTGGAACACAAGGCGAACGCGGCTTATGTGTCGTTCGACGAACTGCTGGCGCAGTCTGATTTCATCGTGCTCCAGGTGCCGTACTCACCGGCCACGCATCACCTGATCGGCGCGGCGCAACTGGCGAAAATGAAACCGTCGGCGATCCTGATCAATTCCACGCGCGGTGGCGTGGTTGATGATGCGGCGCTGGTGGCTGCTTTGAAAAACGGCACCATCCGCGGCGCCGGGCTCGACGTGTATGAAAACGAGCCCAAACCCAATCCGGATTTTTTCATGCTGGACAACGTCGTGCTCGCGCCGCACATCGGCAGTTCCACCGAAGCCACGCGCAAGGCGATGGCCATGCTGGCCGCGCAGAACCTGGTGGCGGCATTGCACGGTGAGCTGCCGCCCAATCTGCTGAATCCCGAAGTGCGCCGCGGGTGATGATGGGTGCTTGTTAATAAGTTATTGATTTTATTGAATTTTTAATGGTGCCGCGGCACTTGCCGGATGCAAGCATGAATTTCGCCGTTCAACTGGTCGACCTGATGGTGCAGGTGATGTTGCCACTGTCGCTGCTGGTGGCGGCGGGTGCGTTGTGGGCGCGTTTTTTCCCGGATACCGACGTCGAACAGATGCGCAGCAGTCTGAACCGGCTGGTGATGTACCTGTTTTATCCCTGCATCCTGTTCGCGGTGGCGGCGACCACACCGGTCGACCGCAACCTGCTGTCAGTGCCGCTGCTGGTCGGCATCGCGTCGCTGGTTTCAGGTGGCATCCTCTACCTGATGCTCTACCGGCTGTCGCTGTGGCCGCGGCTCACCGACCAGACGCGAGCCGCGTTGCTGCTCGGTGGCATGTTTGGCAACACCTTCAACATCGGCGCGCCGGTGCTGGTGTTTTTTTTCGGCGCCGAGGCGATCCGTTATGCGGTGTTCAACGACATGCTGATGACGATGCCGCTGGTGTGGACGCTGGGTGTGTGGATCGCCACGCGGCTCGGTTCGCATGACCGCGAAGCGGCG
Organism: Burkholderiales bacterium; assembly: GCA_038316355.1. Lineage (GTDB taxonomy): Bacteria > Pseudomonadota > Gammaproteobacteria > Burkholderiales > SG8-41. The sequence continues at coordinate 29,596 of JBBQAO010000026.1, read as the reverse complement.
CAGCCTTCGGTGATCGGGGTGATGCTGAAAATGCCGCCGATCTGGGCCTTCCTGCTCGGCTTCGCCTGCCAGCAGCTGGGACTCACCTACGAGCCGCTGGTCAATGCGACGCGCTTCATCGGCCAGGCGACGATCCCGGTGATCCTGTTCGTGCTCGGCATGACCATCCCGTGGCGCAATCTGGTGCCTCGAGGCGAAATCCTCGCCACCACCGGAGTCAAGCTGCTGCTGACGCCGTTCGTCGTCTGGCTGATCGCGCCGCTGATGTATACGCCGACGGGCGAAGCGCAGTATGCGGCGGTGGTCGAGGCGACGACGCCGGCGATGATGACCGCGCTGCTGCTGGCCGACCGTTTCAAGCTCGATTCGGCGGCTGCAGCACTGCTGATCGGCTGGAGTACGATACTGTTCTGGGTGACATTGCCGCTGATCATGGCTTTCGGCTGGATCGGCGCATCATGACAAGGGAGCATCTGTGAACGTTGGATTCATCGGGCTGGGCGCGATGGGGCGCCACATGGCGCAGCACCTGATGAAAGGCGGACACCGCCTTGGTGTCTGGGCGCGGCGTGGCGACAGCGCGGTGCCACTGGTGACGGCAGGAGCCACGCGTTATGACTCGCCGGCGGCACTGGCCGCGGCCTCGGAAGTGGTGTTCACGATGGTCACGGCGTCCAGTGATTTCGAGGCGGTGGTGACCGGACCGGGCGGCATCATCGAAGGCGCCAAACGCGGCAGCGTGGTGGTCGACATGGAAACCATTTCGCCGGCCGTTGCGCGCAAGGTGGCGCAGGTGCTGGCGGCGAAAGCTATAGACATGCTTGACGCGCCGGTGTCCGGCGGGCCGATGGGCGCCGAACAGGCGACGCTGTCGATCATGGCGGGCGGCACGCCGGAAGTGTTTGAACGCATCAAGCCGCTGTTCGCATGCATGGGCAAAACCATCACTCGCGTCGGCGACAGCGGCGCAGGACAGATCACCAAGGCCTGCAACCAGCTGGCATTGCTGGTGGCGACCCAAGGCGTGGCCGAGTCGCTGCACCTCGCCGGCCGGCTCGGTGCTGATGTCGCGAAAGTGCGTGAAGTGATGCTCGGCGGTGTCGCCGCCAGCCGCGTCATGGAACTCTTCGGCAAACGCATGGTGGAGCGCAACTTCGCCAATGGAATCGACACCCGGCTGTATCACAAGGATCTGGGCATCGTGCTGGAGCTGGCGCGCGAGGCCGGCATTGCATCGCCCGGGGGGGCTGCGGTAATGCAGCAGATCAATGCGCTGATGGGACAGGGCCGTGGTCACGATGACCTGGCGGCACTGATTACCGTCATCGAAGCCATGTCGGGCACCACAACAACCTGAATGGACTGGAAATCATCATGAGTTTTACCCAACCCGAATCCGCAACACCACGGCTGACCCGCTCCGAGCTGGCGGTTCCCGGCGTCAATCCCGCCTTGTTTGAGAAAGCGGCGCAGTCGGCGGCCGACGTGATATTTCTTGATCTCGAGGACGCGGTGGCACCGGACGACAAACCGCAGGCGCGCAAAAATGTCGTTGCTGCGCTGAACGAGGTTGACTGGGGGCGCAAGGTGATGGCGGTGCGCATCAACGGCCTCGATACGCATTACATGTACCGCGATGTCGTTGATCTGGTCGAACAATGTCCGCGGCTGGACATGCTGGTGATCCCGAAAGTCGGCGTGCCGGCGGATGTGTATGCGCTGGACATGCTGGTGACCCAGATCGAGCAGGGGCGGGGGCGCGGAAAGGGTAACGACAGACGCATCGGTTTCGAGGTGCTGATTGAAACCGCGCTGGGCATGGCCAACGTCGAGGCGATCGCGCAATCCAGCCGCCGGCTGGAGGCGCTGGCTTTTGGTTCCGGCGACTTTGCCGCATCGACCCGGGCACGCACGACGATTATCGGCGGTCTGCATCCGGAATACGGCGTGTTGTCGGACCGCGACGCCGAGGGCAAACGCGAGTTTCATCAGGCCGATCCCTGGCATGCGGCGCAGGTGCGCCTGCTGGTGGCCTGCCGTGCTTACGGGCTGCGGCCGATCGACGGGCCGTATGGCGACTTCAAGGATCCGGAGGGGTATCTGGCCGCGGCGCGGCGTGTGGCGGCATTGGGATATGAGGGAAAATGGGCCATACACCCGACCCAGATCGAGGCGGCGAATGGGGTATTCAGCCCGTCCGCCGAGGAAGTGAGCAAAGCGCGCCGCATCATGGAAGCCATGGCGCAGGCCGCCCGCGAAGGCAAGGGAGCGGTGCAGGTCGACGGCCGCCTGGTGGACATTGCCAACATCCGCATGGCACAGAACCTGCTGCAGAAAGCCGGAGCAATCAGCGGCGAATGAGAGGCTGCATGCGGCGCTACACCCCGGCGTAAAAATTGGCTAGACTGATTCCCCGGCCGGTCATTGCAGGTCGGCCGCAGTTAATTAGCCGTAGTTAATCGTCCGCAGTTAATCGGCATCTTCCGGAGGAGGGACTCATGAAAACGGTCAGCCAGCTGTTGCAGGTCAAAGGCGGCGGTGTGTGGTCGGTCACCCCCGAAAGCAGCGTGTTCGGCGCACTGAAGCTGATGGCGGAAAAAAATGTCGGTGCCCTGCTGGTGATGCAGGGCGATGCGCTGCGCGGCATCCTGTCCGAGCGCGACTATGCACGCAAGGTCATCCTGCTCGGCAAGTCATCACATGATCTGCAGGTGCGCGAGATCATGTCTGACAAGGTGGTCTGTGTCGGGCCGAAGCAGACGGTGGATGAATGCATGGCGGTGATGAGCAGCAAACGCATCCGCCACTTGCCGGTGCTCGAAGGCGGCAAGGTCAAAGGCGTGTTATCCATCGGCGACCTGGTGAAAGAAGTCATCGCCGAGCAGCAGCTGACCATCCAGCAGCTCGAAAGCTACATCCACAGTTGATCAACCTGGCGTTGCGGGCGCTGGCGCCTCCCCGGGGTCGTCTGGCAACCGTGCGTCTGAACGGGGCAGAGTCATGAAATTCGGCGCCATCATCATCGGTGATGAAATCCTCTCCGGCAAACGCCAGGACAAACATCTGGCCAAGGCCATAGCCACACTGGCGGAACGCGGCATTGAGCTGTCCTGGGCGCAGTACCTGGGCGATGATCCGCAACTGATTGCGGCGACGCTGCGCCGGACCTTTGCCGGCAGCGACGTGGTGTTCAGTTTCGGCGGCATCGGTGCGACCCCCGACGACCATACGCGGCAAAGTGCTGCGGCAGCAGCAGATGTCGCGCTGAGGCTGCATCCCGATGCCGAGGCGGAAATCCGCGGGCGGTTCCGCGACGATGCCAAGGGCGACACACCGCAGCGGCTGATGATGGGCGAATTCCCCGAGGGTGCGGTGATCATCCCCAATCCGTATAACCGCATCCCCGGATTCAGTTTCCGCAGCCATCATTTTCTGCCCGGTTTCCCGGAGATGGCATGGCCGATGCTGGCTTGGGTGCTCGATACCCATTACGCGCATGCCGGCACTGAACGCGCGGTGGAAGCGGCGATCATTGTCCGTGAGGCGGGGGAGAGCCAGTTGATCGATCTGATGAACGAATGCCTGCGCGCCTATCCGCAGCTCAAGGTGTTCAGCCTGCCGCGGGTCTCCCCCGAAAGGTTTATCGAGTTGGGCGTGCGCGGCAATGGCGCACAGGTCGCGGCGGCAATTGCGTTTCTGCAGTCGGGGGTCAGCAGCCAGGGTTTCCCGTGGATACCGGCTTGAATTCCAGCGCGGAATGATGAATTTGGAGCGGAAACCCTGAACTTGTCGAAGGGTGAATGATAATTTGTCAGGTGCCCCGCGAAAAAAAGCCCCCGGAGATTTCCGGGGGCTTTTTTTGCGGAACTGCTGTTTGCTTACTTCTTTGAAGCTTTTTTCACCGTGGCGGTCGCTTGCGAAGCAGCGGCTTCCAGGTTCGACTGGGTGGCTTGCGCGAATTGCTTGCCGACTTTCGTCAGGTTGTCGTATGCGGCATTGACCGAGGCGATCGCCGATTTGACGGCAGCAACGCCGACTTCGGAACCGGCCGGGGCGGACTTCACCATCTTGTCCAGCGTGGTGACGACTTCTTTGTTGAAGTCGGCAACCTTTGCTTCAACCAGCTTGCTGAATTCGGCCTGGGTTTCGGATGTCAGGTCGTAGACGCTTTTGGCGTAGGCGGTGGCTTTTTCCAGCGTCGGTTGCGCCATGTTGTCTTTCAGCGCAGCGAATTGCTGAAAATCTTTGACGGCGGCCAGCGCTTTCGCGCTTTCGATGCTGTCGGCAAACGCGGTCTTCGCGGCCTTCAGTTGCAACTCGATCATGCGCTCTGCGCCCTCGATCGCCACACCAGCGAAACGCATGGCGGATTCCAGATTTGCTTTGTTCATCGCAATAAGTTGCTCGGGAGTCTGATACATTTTAAATCTCCTTTAAAAACAATAAATTAATAATTACTTACCCTTGAGGCTTAAATTTCCGGGTGCGTTTATATTGCACCGCACAATTTGAATTATAAGGGCGTCCGACAGCATGTCAAGGGTTCGGCTGAAATATTTATTGCATCGCAGCAATTTTGCGGAATTTTCGCTGTTTGGGACTTACTTTGACTTATCGGGCACTTGCTAATAGCATCAAAAGCACTAAAAACGTTTCCTAATCAGGGAAGTAACACCGGGAAACGCCCAGACCAACAAGTTGGCGGACACTAACAGAAGGTATGCCAGAAGCTGTTTCTCAGCCGGGACTGATCCCGGCAATCCGTCTGTCGACAGGGCCTGACGGTAAACCGCTGGTTGAGCTGACCGGTGCCTGGAACCTGCGCTCGCTGGTGCCGCTGCTACGCGATCTCAGCCAGGGCCTGCGCGACTGCGCGGCGGATGCCGCCTGGGACCTGCGCTCGGTGGCGGCCATGGATCATGCCGGGGCGCTGCTGTTGTGGCGCGCCTGGGGCCGGCGCCGGGCCGCGCGGCTGGCACTGCGACCGGAACACGAAGCCATGTTTGCGCGCCTGTCGATCCCGCCGGAGGTGATGACATCCGCGCCACACCGGGATTGGCGGACGTCCATCGCATTTCTCGGCGGCGGGGTGCTCGCGCTGGCCGATCACCTCATCGCCGCGGCATCGCTGCTGGGTGGCGTCGTGCTCGACGCGATCGATCTCGCGCGCCGGCCACAACGCATCCCGTGGCGCGAGATCTCGGCCAATATTTACCATATCGGCGCCCAGGCGCTCGGCATCACGGCACTGGTCGGCTTCCTGGTGGGCGTGGTGTTGTCCTATCTGACCGCGGCGCAACTGCGCGCTTACGGCGCCGACATTTTCATCATCAATCTGCTGGGCGTATCCATTATCCGCGAGCTGGGTCCGGTGCTCGCTGCGATCCTGATCGCGGGCCGCTCCGGATCGGCGATGACGGCGCAATTGGGTGTCATGCGCGTGACCGAGGAGCTGGACGCGATGCAGGTGATGGGCATCCCGCATACCGTGCGGCTGGTGCTGCCCAAGATCATCGCGCTGGCGATAGCGATGCCGCTGATCATTCTCTGGACTGACGCCGTTGCGCTGTTCGGCGGCATGGTGGCAGCCGATATTCAACTGGGCATGGGTTACCGCTTTTTCCTGTCCAGCCTGCCGGACGCCGTACCGCTTGCCAACCTGTGGCTGGGCCTGGGCAAGGGCGTCGTGTTCGGTGCGCTCATCGCGCTGGTGGCCTGTCACTTCGGACTGCGCATCGAGGCCAATACCGAAAGCCTGGGACAGGGTACGACCAGTTCCGTGGTGACCGCAATCACCGTTGTCATTGTTGTCGACGCTGTGTTCGCGGTGATGTTTTCCGACGTCGGGAGTTTCGGGTGAGCACGGATTGCATTATCGAAATCCGTCATCTCTGGACCCAGTTCGGGGCACAGGTCGTGCACCGCGACCTGAATCTCTGCGTGCATCGCGGAGAAGTGTTGTCGCTGGTCGGCGGTTCGGGCAGCGGCAAGACCACGCTGCTGCGCCAGATGCTGGGACTGGAGCGGCCGGCGCGCGGCGAAGTGCTCGTATTTGGCCGGCTGCTACACGACGGTGATGCCGAGGAACTGCGGCAGTTGCGCAGCCGCTGGGGCATGCTGTTCCAGCAGGGAGCGCTGTTTTCCGCGCTGACCGTTTACGACAACATTGCGCTGCCGCTGCGCGAGATGAAGGCGCTCGACGAAGAGTTCATTCGTGATCTGGTGATGCTGAAACTCGACATGGTGGGCATCGAGCGGCATCATGCGGCGAAGATGCCGTCCGAACTCTCCGGTGGCATGGTGAAGCGCATCGCGCTTGCCCGCGCACTCTCGCTCGAGCCGGAACTGCTGTTTCTCGACGAGCCCACGGCCGGGCTCGATCCCGACCGCAGCGAGAGTTTTGTCACGCTGATCGCCGAGTTGCGGCGCGAGCTGGGTCTGACCGTGGTGATGGTGACGCACGATCTCGATACACTGGTCTCGCTGTCGGACCGCGTGGCCGTGCTGTGCGACCAGCAGGTGATCGCAATCGGCAGCGTGCGCGAGATTGCCGGCTATACACACAAGTTCATCTGCAATTTTTTCCAGGGCGAACGCGGGCAGCGCGCACTGGAGGCCGTCAAGGATCTGGTGACCGATATCAATGCCCAGCGGCCGCAAGCACGCAGCCCGGAGCAGTCCGATGTGAAGGATCAGGGGATTTAGCATGGAAAACAAGGCATACGCACTCGCCGCCGGTTTGTTCACGGCACTGCTGGGGGCGGGGGTGATCGTCGCGGTGATGTGGCTCTCAGGTGAAAACTACGAGCGCGTAACCTACGTTCTCGAATCGAAACACACCGTGTCGGGCCTGAACATCCAGGCCCCGGTGCGGCTGCGCGGCGTAGAGGTGGGCAAGGTGGAGGGTATTGCCTTCGATCCGGAAGATGTCCGGCTCATTCTGGTGCGCATCGCCGTGCGTGCCGGCACCCCGATTACCCGCAGCACCACAGCGCAGCTGGGTTCGCAGGGTGTAACCGGACTGGCCTACGTGATGCTGGACGATGACGGTAAAAAAACGGAGTTGATGACGCCCTCCTCCGACAAGCAGGCACGGATTCCCGTGCGCCCCTCGTTTCTCGACGATTTGACCGGGTCCGGCAAGGATTTGCTGACCGAGGTGAACGAGGTGGTGCGGAGAATGAACCTGCTGCTCGGGGACAAGAACCAGGCCCAGCTCATCCGCACTCTGGCCAGCCTGGAGGCGGTGTCGACACGTGCTGCTGCGCTGGTGCAGGCACTCGGGCCGGCCGCCAGCGAAATGCCCGCGCTCACCACCGACGCACGCAAGGCACTGGCGCGTGCCGATACGATGTTCGCCGAGCTGACCGAGCTGTCGCGCGAACTGAAGCAGCATGCCGGCGCGCTCGAACGCGTCGCAAAAAGCGCGGAACAGGTGGGTGGGTCGACCCAGTCGGTGTCCACGACAGTCATGGCGGAATCGCTGCCGCGGATCAACATGCTGCTCGATGAGATGACGCGCAACTCGCGCAACCTGGACCGGCTGTTGACCGAACTCAATGACCAGCCTGCAACCCTGGTATACGGGCGCGAACGCCCGCCCCCCGGCCCCGGCGAAGCGGGCTTCACCTTGCAACGCGGGAGCAAACCATGACGCACACCAGTTTTGCATCGATCACCATTGCCTCGATCATCAGGCCGGCCATTTATGCCGGGATCCTGCCACTGGCCCTGCTGCTTAACGCCTGCTCGATCGGGCCGCCGGCGCGGGAACCCGTCGTCAACTACGATCTCGGGCCGCAGCCTGCCCATGTGCAGGCGGTTCCCGGCACCAGGGCGACGCTGATGGTGCCGGCAGTGGTGGCGCCGTCCTTGCTCGACACCCAGGGCATCGTGTACCGCCTGGCCTATCTGGATGCCGCACGTCCGCAGATCTACGCGCAAAGTCGCTGGGTGGACTCTCCGGCAGCTTTGTTTACCCAGCGCGTGCGCAGCCGTTTCGCCGCTGCCATGCCGGTCGTGGGCGGCGGGGCGCGTGCCGACTATGCGCTGCAGATTGAAATCGAGGATTTCAGCCAGACCTTCGCCGCCGCCGACCGCAGCCAGGTGACGGTCAGGGTGCGGGTGACACTGGTCAATCTGGCCAGCCGCACGCTGCAAGCCCAGCGCACGTTCAATGCGGATCAGCCCGCGGGGCCGGATGCCGAGGGCGCGGCACGGGCACTCGCGCAGGCGGTCGATGCCGTCATCGAAAGCCTGCTGGAATGGACCACACTGAATCTCAAAGCCGGATGACCGCCGGACCAGGGAGCAACTGATGACGACCATTTTCGGCAAAATTATCCGGCGGGAAATTCCCGCGGATATCGTCTACGAGGACGATCGGTGCCTCGCGTTCCGCGATATCAATCCCCAGGCGCCGATCCATGTCCTGGTGATACCGAAGCAGGAGATTCCGCGACTGGCCGATGCGCAGGATGCCGACCAGGCACTGCTCGGGCATCTGTTGCTGGCGGCCGGGAAGGTGGCGCGACAATTGGGAGTCGATGATGCCTTCCGGTTGATCGTCAACAACGGCGCCGATGTCGGGCAGTCGGTGTTCCATCTGCACCTGCACATCCTTGCCGGACGGCCGATGCGCTGGCCACCGGGGTGAACAGGTTTTGCGCGATTGAAAAGGAATTGCGCGATTACTGCTTTCGCGCGGCTGGAAAGGACTTGCGCGATTGATGCGCTCGCGCAGCTGAAAGGATTCGCGCGATTGATGCGCTCGCGCAGCTGAAAGGACTCGCGCGGTTGATGCGCTCGCGCAGCTGAAAGGACTCGCGCGATTGATGCGCTCGCGCAGCTGAAAGGACTCGCGCGATTGATGCGCTCGCGCAGCTGAAAACCCGTGCGGTTGGTTTGTGCCACCCAAATGCATCGAGTAGCGTGTTCGATTTATACCGCGCAGTTCCTGTTATTCAGTCGGCCTGGATGCCGAGTTCCTTGACCGCCGCCTTGTAGCGCACCAGTTGATCGGCGACGAAGCGGCCGAATTCTTCCGGCGTGTTGTGCACCGGATCAACGCCCAGTTGCAGGAATTTCTGGCCGATGTCGGGGGCGTTCACGGCTTGCACCGTCGCTGCATGGAGGCGGGTGATGATCGACCGGGGTGTTCTGGCCGGCGCCAGCAGGCCGAACCAGCCGAAGGACTGGTAGGTCGGTATGCCGGCTTCAGCAACGGTCGGCACGTCGGGCAGGGTGGGTGAACGTTTGATGCCGCCGACCGCGATGGCTTTCAATTTGCCGGCCTGTACCTGAGAAGTCATGCTCGCCATCGGGCCGAAATAAAACTGCGTTTCGCCGGACATGGTCGCGGCGACCGACGGCGCGCCGCCCTTGTACGGGATATGCACCGTTTCCTTGTTGATGCCGGCGCGGTACACGAACAGCGCAATGGCGTAATGGCTGGTCGAGCCGGTGCCACCGGAGGCATAGTTCAGTGACTTCCCTTTTGATTTGGCCAATGCCACCAGTTCTCTGACGGTGGCGACCTTCAGCGACGGATTGGTCACCAGCAGGTTCTGCGAAATCGCGAACAGCGAAATCGGTGTGAAATCCTTCACCGGGTCGTAATTGAGCTTGGCTTTCAGTGCCGGCGAGAACGAGTGCGTCGATACCGAGCCGGCGAGCAGCGTGTAACCGTCGGGATTGGCTTGCGCGGCGATTTCCGCACCCAAAGTGCCGCCGGCACCGCCACGGTTGTCGATCACCATCGGCTGGCCCAGCACTTCGCCGAGCTTGAGGGCGATGATGCGGCCGATGGTGTCATTGGCGCCGCCGGGCGGGTTGGGCGAGATCACCCGTACCGGGCGGTTGGGGTAATCCTGCGCCGGCGCGGCGGCGGCGAGGGTGATGGCAGAGACAGAGAGTACTGCTCGAAATACAGCTCGAAACATGGTTCTTCTCCAGCTTGATCGTGATTATTGAAAGTTCCATAAATGATGTCAAAAACACGCCCCTGCCCAGATTGTCATGTTTTTCGAAAACATCGATAGTTCAGGTTTCCAGCGGCAGGCGTACCGGTTTGCCGTCGCGCGCCGAGCGCTCGATGGCGATGGTGGTCTGCAGATTGACCATTGCCTGCTGCGGCGTGGTGTGCACGGTCGGGCTACCGGTGGCCAGATGGTCGAGCCAGGCGCGGGTTTCATTGCCCAGCGGTCCCCAGAAATCCCCCACCGCCCAGTCGCCGGCGGTATTGCTGCCGAGGAAGGCCATGTTGACCGCGTGGTCCGGCACATAGGCGTGCGGGATGCCTTTGTCCGAATACAGCACATGGTCCATGTGGTCGTCGTCGATGATCATCGTGCCTGCGGTGCCTAATAACTCCACGCGATCGGACTGGCCCAGCGTCGGATACTTCGCCGGCAGCGCGTAACTGACGCCGAAGTTGATCACCGCGCCATCGGCAAAAGTGACGATGGCCCAGGTCACGTCATGCGCGCTGTAACCGGCTTCCTTGAAAATGCCGTGCTGGCCGCGGGCGACCACTTCCACCGGCGGGTTGCCTTCGAGGAACCAGCACATCAGGTCGACGTAATAGGTCAGCACATCCAGCACTGGTGTTGCGTGCGGATCGCGTTTGAGGATGGAGAAGGCCTGGGCGCGCGAGTTGTAGACCCGGGCGAGGCCACCGGTGACGCGGCCCAACCGGCCCTGGATCATCTGTTCCTTGGCGCGCAGATAACATTCTTTGTAGCGGCGGCTGTAGCCGACGCGCAGATTGCCGCCGGTGGCCTTGAGCGTGGCAAGGATGTCTTCGGCGTCGCGCAGCGCCAGCGCGATCGGCTTTTCCACCAGTACCGGCTTGCCGAGTTCAAGCGCGCGCTTGATCGGCGCGGCATGTTCGCCCTCTGGCGTCGAGACGAACACCGCGGTCACTTCCGGGCGTTCGATCATTTCAAAGTTGTTGGCAGAATGCACATCGGCGCCGGTGGTTTTGGCCAGTGCTTCGGCACGTGCCGGATCCTGGTCGGCAATGGCCAGAAATCCCACGGAAGGATGTTTGGCAGACAGGCGCGCGCGCAGCGTGCCGATACGGCCGGCGCCGATGACGGCGATGCCGAGTTTCTTGCTGGGTTTCAACGGGGCTCCTCCTGAGACGGCAGCGTAGTGCGCCGCCGGTAGCCCGCTATTTTAGTAGACGCGGTGCGCGACCGTACCGCCGCTCAGCACATTCTGGACGTTTTCCCAGGAGACTTTGAACAGGAAGGCCGCTGACTGGCGGGTGACCCCGGCCACATGGGGCGTCAGCAGCAGCCGCGAGGCGGCTTCCCCCTGCAGTTGCAGCAACGGATTTTCAGCGGGCGCGGGCTCGATGCTGTAGACATCAACGGCCGCGCCGGCAATGCGTTTTTCGGTCAATGCCTGCGCCAGCGCGGCCTCGTCGACCACACCGCCGCGTGCGCCGTTGATCAGCACGGCTTCGGGTTTCATCAACGCCAATTGTTTGACGCCGATCAGATTGGTGGTGGCGGGCAGCAGCGGCACATGCAGCGTGACCACATCGGACGCTTTCAGCAGTTCGTCGAGCGTCATGCTGCGGGCGCTCATCGCCTCAGCCTTTGTTTTGTCCTTCAGCACCGGATCGAAATAAACAATCTTGCAGCCGATGCGGTGAAAAGCTTCGGCAACGGCGATGCCGATCACGCCCATGCCGACTACGCCAACCGTGGCGCCGTCGATGCCGGCGAGGTTGTCGGCCATCATCCGGTTGCGGAAAGCGATGTAGTTGCCTTTCTTGATTTCGGCGTCAGCCCAGGCGAAACGTCGCAGCAGCACCGAGGCGCAGGCCGTCGTGTATTCGGCCAGGGCGGTGTTGCTGCCGCCCGGGACATTGGCGACCGGGATACCGAATTTCTTTAGTGCGGCTTCATCGAGGCGGTCGACGCCGGCGCCGGTGATCTGTACAACTTTCAGTGTCGTTCCTTCAAACAGCGCAGCCGGCAGCTTGGGGCCGACCGCGGGCATGATCACTGCACGCGCCTCCTTCATCAGCGCGGGCAGATCGGCGTCATCGGGCTTGCGGTAGGCAATGTTGATGTTTTTCGGCGGGGTGACGCCGACGCGGGTGAAATCAGCTTCGGGGCGCAGGCAAAGGACGTCTATGGTCATGACTTAAAACCTTTTTTAGCCACAGAGGGCACAGAGAGCACAGAGAAAACCGTCAAGCCTTTGTCAGGATGGTTTTTTCGCAGTTCTCTGTGCCCTCTGTGAACTCTGTGGCTAGGGTTTGGGGGCTGCAGTTTCCTGCGTGCGGTGCGCAATGTCGGCCACCGGGAAAAAACACAGCAGTACCAGAGGCTCGCTGCCGGTGTTGCGGGTAGCGTGTTTTTCTCCGGACGGGATCAGGATGGTGTCGCCGGCTTGCAGCGGGTAATTTCCACTGTCGGCCTCGGTGCAGCCTTCACCGGACATCACGAAAATACATTCCTCGAAACCCTGATGAAAATGCCGGCCGCGGGGGCTGTCCTCGGGTTTGACCGGCGGGATTTCCACCAGCCGCAGCGTGACCGCGTGCGCGCCTTTTTCACCGGACACGATTTCCAGTGATTTGCGGCCGGGCAGGCCCATGCTTTTGGCTTGTGCTTGGGTAAGGACTTTGGCCATGGATTACAAACTCCTGATCGATTGCGCGTTAGCGCAATTGATCTTTGTTCAGCCCCTCCCTCAGGGGGAGGCTGGGTGAGGGGGCGATTTCTTAGCCTGCGATCTTCAGATGTTTTATTTCTGCCGTGCCGCCCTGGGCTTCGTCGAGCAGCGCAAAGATTTCGCCGCATTCCTTGGCGATCGCATCAGCGATGTCGTTGAGCATTTTCAGGCCCTTGGCCGCGGTGGCGTGTTCCGGTGCGCCGTACCAGCCGGTGGCGGCGATGGTCTTGATGTCGCGCAGGACAGGCTGGTAACTGCGGGTGCGGCGCAGGCGGTCCCACTTGCGACCGTGCCCATGGTCCGACGAATACTCGATGCGGTCGAGGTGCACCAGCTCCGGTTGATAGGCGAGCACGGCCAGTGCCTCGATTTCACCGCCGTGGGTCAGCCCCCCGCAGTCGTGGCCGTAGAGTTCGGCCGCGACATAGCAGGCCTGCACCACGATCACGTTCATACCGACTTCGCGATGGAGCTTCTCAGAGGCAATCGCCAGCGACGGGATGTTGCCTTCATGCCAGTTGAGGATCAGCAGGCGTTTCGCGCCGTGCTGCGCGGTGGAAGCGCAGGTTTCGGTTACGACGCGCTGATAGGTATCGGGCGTCAGCGTGATCGTGCCCTCAAAGGGCATGTGCATCGGCGTCACGCCCAGCGGCCCGCCCGGCAGCACCAGGCCGTCCATGCGTTCAGCAACTGCGTGGCCGATCACGTTGGCAGCGTAGATGTCGGTGCCGGTGGGCAGGTGCGGCCCGTGCTGTTCGACGCTGCCCGCGGGCAGGATCACCAGTGGGTTGCGTTTGAGCTGACCGGCGATTTCAGGTTGCGTCAGGTCTATGAAGTAGCGACTGGGTAACATGTTGAAAATCCTTTTTTTACCGCCGATAAATGCCGACTAACGCAGATGAAGCCAAGCAGCTCAGTTTGTAATCGGCGCGCATCGGCGTTTATCGGCGGTTAAACTGTTTTTACGCTGCGCGTTTCGCATCATTTTTTGCGCGGGCGTCGCTCATCACTTCGTCGATGCTGACACAGAGGCCCTTGCGGTCGATCGACTTCAGCGCAGCATTGGTCATCGCCACGGCGACGTTGCCGTTGTGCGCCGTCAGCTCGTTCTGTTTTCCCGACAGGCAGCTGCCGGCAAAGGCTTCGAGTTCGGCGCGGAACATATCGCTTTCCGGCAGCTTGATGTCTTCGCGCTTCGCCCAGCCGTCCTTGCCGCGCTGGATGTAGAGCACGGAGTTGTTATGCAGCAGGTGCGGCGTATCCCAGGTGCCGAAATCGATTTCGTAATGCATCAGGCCCTTGGCGCCGAACACGCGCACTGCGAAAATGCCGGGTGAGGTCCAGCACGAGCCGACGTAACCGAGTTTGCCGTCCTTGAAACGCACCAGTGTCATCGACTGGTCGTCAACTTCGGCGCCGACCGGCGACAGCTTGGAGGCCATCGAGGAGACTTCCTGCACCTCGCCGCCGAGCATGTGCAGTACGTCGAACTGGTGAATGGCCAGCTGTGACAGCGGGCCGCCGGGGGCGCGATCCTTGTACCAGCGCCAGGTCTGCGGCGTCAGTTCGAGTGCGCGCTCATTGGAGAAATTCGCTTCCATGAAGGCGACGCGACCGAGTTCGCCGGCGTCGATTTTTTCCTTGATGATGCGGATGCCGGCCATCAACCGCGCGCTGTGGCCGACGGTGACGGTGATGCCGTGCTGTTTTTCCAGCGCGGCAATTTTCAGGCCGTCTTCCAGCGTCTGCGAAATCGGTTTTTCGGTGTAGACATGTTTGCCGGCCTTGGCGACCATTTCCGCCATCGGCAGATGTTGCTCGTTGGGCACCGTCAGCACCACGCCCTTGATTTCCGGATTGGTCAACATCGCCTGCATGTCCGGTAGCGCAGGCACGCCCATCTCTTTGGCGAAGGCATCGCGCTTCTCCTGCGAGCGGCTGTAACCGGCGACGATCTGGATTTTGTCGGACTGTTTGGCAGCGCGGGTCAGGACTTTGGCCCAGCGGCCGAGACCGACGATGCCGACTTTGACGGGGGTGTTCATGAATGCGTGCTCCTCACACTGTTGTTGGGTGATGCAGAAGTAAAGCGCGGCAAATCAGGGCGCGGAAAGCGCTTGCCGGGCGCGTTATAGCGTAATATCGTATTACGGTATTACGGTCTGGGTCAATGAGGAACTGTGAGCAGCGCATGAGTCCGCCAAAACTCGATGAAATTCATAAACTTGCAGCTCCCCTGCGATTGCAGGTGCTGGATGGCCTGCGCCGCGCGATCATCGACGGGCGGCTGGCGCCGGGCGCAAGGCTGACCGAGCGCGAGCTGACGGAAATGATGGGTGTGTCGCGCACTGTCATCCGCGAGGCGCTACGCCAGCTCGAAACCGAGGGCCTGATTGCCAACGTGCCGAACAAGGGGCCGGTGGTGCGCGCGCTGTCGCTGGCCGAAGCCAAGGATCTCTACACCATACGCGCGGTGCTGGA
This sequence comes from Burkholderiales bacterium, assembly GCA_038316355.1. Classification (GTDB taxonomy): domain Bacteria; phylum Pseudomonadota; class Gammaproteobacteria; order Burkholderiales; family SG8-41. The sequence continues at coordinate 14,422 of JBBQAO010000026.1, read as the reverse complement.
AGGGTTGGCGGCGCGGCTGTTCGTGCAGCATGCGGGCGACGCCGACATCAAACGCCTGGCGCAGGCGCTGGACGTGGTGGTCGGCGCTTACGAGCGCGGCGACGCGCAGGAAGTGCTCGAAACCAAGAACCGTTTCTACGATGTGTTGTTCGCTGGCGCCGGCAGCGAAACGCTGTCCTCCATGCTCGGCACATTGCATGCCCGTATCTGGCGCTGGCGCGCGCTGGGCCTGTCACACCCGCAGCGTTCCACCACGCGCTCGAAGGAGAGCGTCAAGGGACTGCGCGCAATGCTGTCGGCAATCCGCAAGCGTGATGCCGACGCTGCGGAAGCGCTGACGCGTGAAGAAGCCCAGTCTGCAGCAACGGAAGTGATGCGCTTGATCGAACTGCAACTGGTTGCAGACGTAAAATAAAACAGACTTGGAACTGCAGATGATCGCGCTGACCCCGCTGGAAGCGGCTTATTGCATCGTGGTACTGGTCGCAAGTTACGCCTTGCGCGGCAGCACCGGTTTCGGCGGCTTTGCCGCGATGCCGCTGCTGGCGCTGGTGATTCCGCTGAAAGTGCTGGTGCCGGTGTGGACGCTGCTGACGATTTCATCGTCGGCGACACTGTTCGGCAAGGATCGCAAACATGTGTCGTTGGCGCTGATCCTGCGCATTTTGCCGTCGTGCACGCTGGGCATTGCGCTGGGGCTTTATCTGTTCAAGGTGCTGGATGCAGCACTGCTGGCGCGCGGCCTCGGTGTGCTGGTCAGCGGATACGGGCTGTATGCGCTGTGGCAGATGCGGGGAAAAGGGGAGGCACGCAAGCCGCCACCCGGTGTGGCCACGGCTGCCAGTTTCCTCGCCGGTGCGGTGGGCACCATCTTCGGCACCATGGCGAGCATTTTTTTCGCCATCTACATGGATGCGATCCGCGTCACCAAGGAACAGTTCCGCGGCACGCTGGCGGCGCTGATGATGACGCTGGCGGTGGTGCGCGGCATTGGTTATTTCGCGGTCGGCGAATTCGGCCGCGAATCGCTGCTGCTGTTCGCCGCGGCGCTGCCGTTCATGCTGCTGGGTATTTTTCTTGGTGACCGCATTCACACCGGCATGAGCGAAATCACGTTCCGCCGCGTGGTGTGCGCGATCCTGATTCTCAGCGGTATTCCGCTGATGCTGAAGTAGGCCTGACTTTATTACTCTACCGCGTCGCTGGCGGGAGAGTCGCGCCGCCTTGCCTTGTCTTCGTAAATGCGGCCGTCTGCAGCGCGTACCGGTTCGTCGAGCGCTGCGCCGTCAATCGGTGCGAAGGCAAAACCGATGGATGCACCCATTTTCAGCGCCCAGGCGCTGGAGTCCACCGGCCGTTAGACGGCTTTGGGATTTTGCATGGCGGGAGATTCTGGAAAAGTGGCTATTGTCTACGCTGTGCGTGGCATTATGAGCCGAGCCAGCACAGGATTTAATATCGTTTAAAAACAAATACTTATATGATATCTTTGGATGTAACTCCTATTGCCGGGTCATGATCACGACTTTGCCCACCACCTTGCGGTCGCGCACGGCGCGCAAGGCATCCTGATATTGCGCCAGCGGGTACGCGGCCATCACATGCGGTTTGATTTTGCCGGCGGCGTACCAGTCGAACAGTTCGCGCTGCACGCGCCGCACTTTTTCCGGCTGGCGGTCGCGGTAGGCGCTGTACTGCAGGCCGATCAGTGAAATGTTTTTCACCAGCAGGTAGCCGGCTTTCACTTCGGGGATGCGGCCTTCGGCAAAACCGACGATGATCAGTCGCCCCGACCACGCGATCACGCGCAGGCTGGCATCGAACACATCGCCACCGACCGGATCGACGATGATGTCGATGCCGCGTTTGCCGACGGCGGCGAGCACCTGGTCACGGAAGGCGTCACGCAGATTCGGCACATCGGTGCGCACCAGATGGTCGGCGCCCATCTGTTTTGCCAGGGCGGCTTTTTCCGCGCTGCTGACGCTGGCCACCACGGTGGCGCCGAGTGCTTTCGCGACCTGGATGGTGGCAATGCCGACGCCGCCGGCGGCGCCGTTGATCAGCACAGTTTCACCCGGCTGGTACTGGCCGCGTTCGACCAGCGCGAAATGCGCTGTCGGATAAGCAATGCCCATCGCCGCGGCATCGGCGTAACTCATCGCATCCGGCATCGGATAGCAGTTGTGCTGCAGCACCACGCAGCGCTGGGCATAACCGCCGTACTCATGCTGGGCGGCGACGCGATCGCCGGGTTTGCAGGTCGTGACGCCTGCACCGACCGCGGCGACCACGCCGGCCATGTCCTTGCCGGGGCTGAAGGGTCGTTTCGGCAATACCTGGTAAGTGCCGCCGATGACCAGCAGGTCAGGGAAGTTAACGCTGGCGGCATGCACATCCACCAGCACTTCGCCGGGGCCCGGCACGGGATCAGGCGCATCCTCCAGCAGCAGGTTTTCCAGTGGTCCGTGTTCTTTGACGATCAGGGCTTTCAAGCAATGTACTCCATGCTTTTGAATTCAGGCGGGTAATGATTTATGGATTAATGGATTAATGGATCAATGCGGGCCATTTTGGTTTTTTCTGAACATTGCAAAAAGTCTTCACTACCAAAATGGTCGGCGGTAATCTATGAGCTGCGATTTTAACGCGTCGTTGTTTTAACGCGGTGATTAATTCGAAAACCAAAAAACTGTTCAGTAAAGGAGCTCAGCAATGGCGCGCATCAGTTATGTGACACCCGATAAGGTATCGGACCCGCAGATCCACCGTTGGCTGGATGAGGCCATCGCCGCGGGTCGCCCGGGACCGGAAAACCAGGCTATCCGCGCGCACCAGCCGGATGTAATGCGCTCATTCACGCAGACACGGGAGATGCTATTCGACAACGGCGCCGGTATTGTTGAACACGACCTCAAGGAAATGTTGCGCGCCTATGTCGCCTTCACCATCGAATGCGGTTACTGAAGCAATCAGGGAACCGCGCGGTCCGCGCGGGAGTCTGACAGCAAAATGGCGGAACTGATGCAGTACGAGAAATCCGCAAAATTCACGCAGCGCGAAAAAATCGCGCTGCGCTATGCCGATGCCATCATGTACGACCCGAATCAGGCGGATGATGCGATGTGGGTGTCCTTGCGCGCCGAATTCAGCGAACCGGAACTGGTGGAACTGGGCTACTGGATAGGCTTTACTTTTGGTGGTCAGCGCTGGCTGAAAACGCTGTCGGCGAAGCAGGGTGAACTTGCGGCGGCGATGACTGCGAGCAAAGGGTAACTCATGCGGAGAGCAATAAAAAAGCAAAAGGGCGGCCGCAGCCGCCCTTTTTTACGCCGGTTGCTGATCAGAACGTCTGCAGACCTGCTTCCTTGACTACTGGCCCCATTTCCTTGATTTCGTCAGCGACAAACTTGCGGAATGCTTCCGGTGTGTTGGTTGCTATTTCCGTCATCTGCCGTTCAAAGTTTATTTTGAAATCAGCGTCCTCTGTGGTTTTTACCAGCAACTGGTGCAACTTGGCGATTATCGGCTTGGGCGTGTTACGCGGCGCAAGCAGGCCGCCCCAGCCGCCGTACTGATAGCCTTTTATGGTGTCGGCCACCGCCGGCAAGTCACCCAGCAGTGCAGATTTCTTCGTCAGCGTGTGGGCCACTGCGCGCAACTTGCCTGCCTTGATCATCCCTGCAACCGCAGGTGCCGGGGTGATAGTCCATTGCGATTCACCGGCCACCGTTGCTGCCACCGATGCACCACCGCCCTTGTAGGGAACATGCAGCGACTGAGTATTGCCGAGTTTCATGAACATGACGCCGGCGAGATGGCTTTGCGAGCCTACACCAGCGGAGGCCATATTGACCTTGCCGCCCCGTGACTTGTTGTAGTCCAGCAGATCCTTGACGGTTTTTACCGGGAGCGAGGGATTGACCACGAGGATGTTGGGGGTGATGCCGAACAGCGAAATGAATTCGTAATCCTTCAGCGGATCGAAGGGCAGTTTTTTATGAATGTGCGGGCCGATGACCATGGCTGCTGTGGAGGCTGATATCAGCGTGTAGCCGTCGGGGTTGGCGTCCTTGCCGATTTCCATGCCGATCAGGCCGCCGGCGCCGGCGCGGTTGTCGACAACCACTTGCTGGCCGGCGGTGACGGTGAGTGCATTGGCGAAAATCCTGCCCAGCGTGTCGACCGAACTGCCGGCGGCATTGGGTATGATCAGGCGGATCGGGCGGTTGGGGTAGTCCTGGCTGGCGGCACTTGCGGGTACCGTGCCCCAGCCCAGCGATGCAGCGAGTAACAGGGTGAAATTGCGAATGAAATTCATGCTCGATCTCCTCTCAGAAACGGTTGTGTTTTTATTGAAACCGTAACAACGACTGCGGATTTTGTCGGGTTTGCCGCAGCATGGCAACAACCAATCACGACCAAATTGGTTAATGCATGTAGACTCGGTCTCGTTCATCCGCTTCCCGTTCGAGCCATCCGCCCGCCGCGACGGGAACCTTGACGCCAACTGAGAGTCAGTCACACACTCGACCCATGCGTAGCCTCAGCAAAAAAATCCTCGCTTCCCTGACCGTCAGCATCCTCGCCGGCTGCGCCACCGCGCCGGTCAACTACACCGCGGCCGATGCACCGCATGCCGCGCCGCCGGTGCGCACGACTGCGGCACGGCCGGTCATCGGATTGGTGCTGGGTGCGGGCGGCTCGCGCGGCTTTGCCCATGTCGGTGTGCTGAAGGCACTTGAAGATGCCGGCATTGAGGCGGATGTCATCGTCGGTGTCAGCTCCGGTGCAGTGGTTGCCGCGTTGCACGCTGGTGGCATGCGTGCCGCCGAACTGAAAGCGGCAGCACTCAAAATCGAGGACGACGACCTGATTGATTTCACGCTGTTTGGCCCTGGAATGATCGAAGGCGGGCGATTGCAGCAATACATCAATCAAACTGTGCGCAACCGCCCGATCGAGGCTCTGCAGAAACCGTTTGCCGCGGTGGTCGCTGAACGCGCAAGCAACCGCATGGTGATTTTCAACCGCGGCAATACTGGCATGGCAGTACGCGCTTCAGCCAGTGTGCCCAAGCTGTTCTGGCCGGTGCTGATCCGCGGCACCGAATATGTCGACGGCGGCGTGGCGAACCGCCTGCCGGCGTCGGTTGCGCGCGACATGGGCGCCGATATCGTCATCGCGGTCGATGTGTCATGGCGCGGCGTGTCCGCTGACAAGGCCGACATCGTGATCAGGCCACAGACCATCCGCACCCGCATTACTGATTTTTCGCAGAAGATCGCCAACCTCGCCGCGGGTGAAGAAGCGGCGCAGGAAGCGGTGCCACAGATTCGTGAACTGCTCGTTCGTGTGGCCGCTGAAAAATCGCGGCCGCTGCAGGTCGGCACCACGCGCTAGCGCAATGTGAACTGCCGTCCCGGCGCCACCGGGCGCCTTGTTATGATGCTTCCGGGTTTTTACGGAGCGCACACCATGGCAGCGAATCAAAGAGCCGGAGACCAGGCCGGCGATCAACGGGCATTTGCCGGTATTAAAGTACTTGACCTGACACGCGTGCTGGCGGGGCCGTTCTGCGCTTATCAGCTGGCGCTGCTTGGCGCGGAAGTCATCAAGATCGAGCCGCCGGGCCGGGGCGAAACGGTGCGCTGGCGCACCGAGTCCGATCCTTCCTTCGGCCAGCAGGGCCTGTCACTGGGTTTCATGACCCAGTCGTCAAACAAACGTTTCCTGGCGCTGGATCTGAACAAGCCCGAAGGCCGTGACATTTTCCTGAAACTCGCCGCAGGGTGCGATGTCGTGGTGCAGAACCTGCGCAGCGGCTCCGCTGAAAAACGTGGCATCGGTTATGAGGCTGTAAAAGCGGTCAACCCCGAGGTGGTGTTCATGTCGATCACCGCCTACGGCAATACCGGGCCCAAACAGAGTCATCCCGCCTACGACAGCGTAATCCAGGCCTGGTCCGGCTTCATGAGCGTGACCGGCACCAAAGAGAGCGGTCCGCTGAAAGCCGGTCCGCCGATCATTGATTACTCCACCGGGCTGGCTGCGGCTTATGCGGTATCGGCTGCGCTGTATCAAAAACAGCGCACCGGCAAAGGCCAGTACATCGACCTGTCGATGCTCGACACCAACATCATCCTGATGGCGTCGGTAGTGACCGCCTACATGAACACGGGTGCTGCGCCGAAACAGGGCGGAAACGATGCGGCGAGTCGCTCGCCGGCATCAACCACCTTCAACACCGCTGACGGTCTGATCGCCTTTGCCATCAACGAGGAACATCAGCACCAGGGACTGCTGAAGACGCTGGGGCTGACGGGGCTCAACGACGATCCGCGCTTCGCCACCAGCCCCGCGCGCCGCGACAACATCCCGGCGTTACGCGCGCTGATGCAGGAAAAACTGATGACCAAAACAGCGGCGGAATGGGAACCGCTGTTCAACAAAGCCGGCGCGCCGGCCGGGCGTGTGCGCACTATTCCCGAATGCATGGCGGAAGTGCAAACCGAATCACGCGGGTTGTTCCACAGTTTCCCGCCGTCTGCCACCGGCTTCGTCAAGGACCTCAAGGTGCCGTTGTCACCCTTCACCTATGCACATGACGGTCCACGCGCCGACACACCGCCGCGATCGGTGGGCGCGGACAGTGATGCGATACTCGGTGAGCTCGGATACGATGCCAAAGCCATTGCCGCGTTGCGCGCGCAGCGTGTCATATAACAAAGAGCCCGGATGATAGATCCGCTGATACTGCTGTTTGCATTGGGTGTTGCCGCAAGACTGGCGCGGTCGGATCTGCGTTTTCCTGAGCCGGTCTACGAAGCGCTGTCGATCTACCTGCTGCTTGCCATCGGCCTGAAGGGTGGTGTCGAGCTGTCCCATCAGCCTCTGGCCGGTCTGGCATGGCCGGCTGCCACAGCCGTTGTCCTTGGCTTTGCCGTGCCGTTCATGGTGTTTCCGCTGCTGCGGCATCTGGTCGGACTGGCACGTGCCGATGCGGCAAGCGTTGCCGCGCATTATGGCTCGGTGTCGGTTGTGACTTTTGCCATCGCCGTTGCTTTCCTCGAACGTCGCGGCGTCGCAGTAGAGAGTTTCATGCCGGTTCTGCTTGCGCTGATGGAGGCGCCGGGAATCATCGCCGGTGTGCTGCTGGCGAGGGCAGGCAGTCTGGGCGGTTCCACGGTGCTGCGCGAAGTCGCGGTGAACAAGGGTATCGTGCTGCTGGCCGGAGGGATTTTGGTCGGTTTCATTGCCGGAGGCGACGGATACGCATCACTGAAACCCCTGTTCAGCGACCTTTTTCGCGGCGTGCTTGCGCTCTATTTGCTTGAACTCGGACTTGTTGTCGGCGGGCGATTCCCGGATTTGCGCAGGGCTGGATGGCGCCTTGTCTGCTTCGGTGTTGTAACGCCCGCGGTATTTGGCGTTTTGGGTTTGCTCTGCGGCGCATGGATGCTTGGACTGTCTGCCGGAGGTGCCGTGGTGTTCGGCATATTGATGGCCAGCGCCTCCTATATCGCCGCACCCGCGGCCATGCGCATGGCGGTGCCTGAAGCCAATCCGGCGCTGGGCATATCGGCGGCGCTGGCAGTGACTTTTCCGTTCAATGTTTTTGTCAATATTCCATTGCTCGCCAGATTGGGAGGGGCCTTATGAGCGCGGCTACCCACCGACGTTGCCAGTTGACCATCATTGCCGAGTTTGTTCTGGAGCAGCGGCTGACCGCTGCGGTCGGCCGCTTCGGCGCCCATGGTTATACCGTTCACGAGGTGCGCGGGGCGAGTTATGCGGATGATGGCGTGCGAAGCCGTGACGGCACCGGGGACACTGACCGCACCATCGAAATGAAGATCGTCTGCGAACGGGATGTTGCCGAAGCTATCGCCGGGCATGTGCTGCAGGAATTCGCGCCGAATTTTTCGGTACGCCTGCTACTCTCCGAAGTCGAAGTATTCCGCCCCGGGAAATACTAGAGCCTGTTAACAATTACTTCATGAGTGCGACGGCGACGATTTGGCCCTGGGACGCGCGAAACCCCGGGCGCGGTCTGCCACCGGCTCCGTGCGCTGACACACCGCCGCGGCCGGTGGGTGAGGACAACGCGGCTATTCTGGGTGAACTGGGTTATGACGCGTAGGCGATTGCTGCGTTTCGCGACAAAAAAATAATCTAGGTATGGCGGACGGAAAAACCAGATCAAATTAAACCGCCGATGAACGCAGATCAGCCCGAATCAGAAAAATGCGCCGAATGCGTGCAATAAAAATTTATTAATCCTGTCGGTTCAGCGGGTGTTCTTCGGCGTTCTTGATTTTATCGGCGTTAATCGGCATTCATCCGCGGTTAACGTTTTGACCCTGATTTTGGAATTGGTTCAGGGCAGTGCCGGAGCGAGGCTGGCGCGCATCTGCGGCACACGGGCCATGCGCCATCCGGCAATGGCCTGCTTCCAGAATGTTTTTGTGTCCTGCGGAGAGCAGTCCACGCTGTCCTGACCGAGGAAGATCAGTGCAGCGTTCAGTACCGGCACCGGAGAGGCGGGGTCGATGGGTGCTGCCAGTGTCTGCTTGGAGAGTTTTTCGCCGACAACATTGACGGCCACCGGCAGGTGGGCATAACGCGGCGTCGCAAAACCGAGCAATTGCTGCAAATAAATCTGCCGCAGCGTCGAGTCCAGCAGGTCGGCGCCGCGCACGACATCGGTAATACCCTGCATCGCATCGTCCACCACCACCGCGAGTTGATAGGCGTAGGGCCCGTCGGCGCGTTTCAGCACAAAATCGCCGATCTGGCGTTCGAGGTTGTGGGCGACCCTGCCCTGGATGGCGTCCTTGAATTCGATGAGTGCGCCTTCGGTCAGCACCCGTTCAGCGCGGGTCGCGCGGCCCGCCAGCAAGCCTTTGCGGCAGGTGCCGGTATACACCGGGCCGTCGATACCGCTCACCGCGGAATCGGCGATTTCGCGGCGGCTGCAGGCGCAGGGATACACCAGTTTGCGTTTTTTCAGTTTGGCCAGCGCTGCCTGGTAGGCATCGGTGCGCGTCCCCTGATACAGCACGGTTTCGTCCCAGGACATGCCCAGCGCTTTCAGGGTGTGCAGAATCGCATCGGCTGCACCCGGCACATTGCGTTGCTGGTCGATGTCTTCCATGCGCACCAGCCATATGCCCTTGTGGGATTTGGCGTCCAGATAACTGCCGACAGCAGTCACCAGTGAGCCGAAATGCAGCGGTCCGGTGGGCGAGGGTGCGAAGCGGCCGCGGTAAGCGGGCGATGCGGCGGTTGAGGGTGATGATGCCATACTAGAATACTAGTCTACCCCCAAATGATGGCTCCCATGTCCGTAACAACAGTTTTCGTAAACCGGGAGACTCAGGAATGAAAAGGACAGGCACATGAAAACCAGAGCTGCGGTCGCGCACAAAGCCGGTGCGCCGCTCACCATCGAAACTGTGGACCTCGACGGCCCGCGCGCCGGTGAAGTGCTGGTCGAAATCAAGGCCACCGGCATTTGCCATACTGACGAATTCACCCGCTCCGGTGCCGATCCCGAGGGTCTTTTCCCGGCGATCCTCGGCCACGAAGGCGCAGGCGTGGTGGTCGATATCGGGCCGGGCGTGACCAGCCTGAAAAAGGGCGGTCATGTGATTCCGCTGTACACCCCGGAATGCCGGCAGTGTGAATACTGCTTGAGCGGCAAGACCAACCTGTGCCAGGCGATCCGCGTGACGCAAGGTCAGGGCGTGATGCCAGACGGCAGCAGTCGTTTTTCGGTGGGCGGCAAGAAGGTGTTCCATTACATGGGCACCTCGACCTTCGCCAATTACACCGTGGTGCCGGAAATCGCGCTGGCAAAAATCCGTGAGGATGCGCCCTTTGACAAGGTCTGTTACATCGGCTGCGGCGTGACCACGGGGATCGGCGCAGTGATCAACACCGCAAAAGTCGAACCCGGTGCCAACGTGGTGGTGTTCGGCCTCGGCGGCATCGGCCTTAACGTGATCCAGGGCGCGCGGCTCGCCGGCGCCAACATGATCGTCGGCGTCGATCTCAATCCCTCACGCAAGTTGCTCGCCGAAAAATTCGGCATGACCCATTTCGTCAATCCGAAGGAAGTTGAAGGCGATCTGGTGCCGTACCTGGTGAATCTCACGAAGGGCGGCGCGGATTACAGCTTTGAATGCATCGGCAGTGTCGATGTGATGCGCCAGGCGCTGGAGTGTTGTCACAAAGGCTGGGGCGTGTCGGTGATCATCGGCGTCGCCGGAGCAGGACAGGAAATCAAGACCCGCCCGTTCCAGCTCGTCACCGGTCGCGTGTGGAAAGGCACGGCCTTTGGCGGTGCCAAGGGTCGGCGCGATGTGCCGAAAATTGTTGACTGGTACATGGACGGCAAGATCAACATTGATGACCTGATTACGCACAAGTTGAAGCTGGAAGATATCAACAAGGGATTTGATCTGATGCACTCTGGCGAGTCGATACGCAGCGTGGTGGTGTTTTGAGATGACTGGATCACCACACCGCCTGGACTTTATAAGCAATTGTTTTTATTATGTTTTTACGATACTGTCCGTGCTGCGGCTTTCGGGATTTATTGAAATTGATTCGCGCTATGATGCCCTGCATCGGAGGTGTTTATGAGCCAGACTGTGATTCACCGCGATCCCGACATTCAGGGCGGCGTCCCGGTTTTACCGCTACACGTATGCCGCTGAAAAATCTGTTTGATTGCCTTAAGGCCGGCGAAAGTCTGGATCAGTTCCTTGAGGATTATCCGTCCGTTTCGCGCGAGCAGGCCGTGACCGCGCTGGAACTGGCACGCGAGGCCGCCCCCGAGCATGCGCCTGCTGCTTGATGAATCCTTGCCGAGGCGCCTTACCCGCTTGCTTGAGGGGCATGAAGTTGAGTCAGTACAACGGGCAGGCTGGGCAGGCGTCAAAAAACGGTGAACTGCTGAAACTGGCCTTGTCGAAATACGACGCGTTCATCACCGCCGATCAAAACATGCAGTATCAGCAGAACCCCGGCACTTTGCCGCTCGCGGTTTTTGTGCTGGCCGCGCACAGCACCGCGTTTGTTGATCTGGTGCCGCTGATGCCCGGGTTGCTGAAGCGATTGTCTGATCATCAGCCCCGGACATTGATCCGAACCGAAGCATAAGCGTAGCCCGTATGAAACGAAGTGAAATACGGGAACCAAGACCAACCTTCCCGTAATCCGCTGTGCTCCATACGGGCTACAACCCGCTGATGATTGTCGGCGTGTTGTATGGACTATCATGTCGCCATGAATGCCGTAACCAAATCTGCCGCAGGGATTTTTGCTTTCGACAACACTTACGCCCGCGATCTGGAGGGGCTATACGTGCCGTGGCAGGCGGCCGAGGCACCTGCGTCGAAGCTGGTGAAACTCAACCATGCGCTGGCCGAGGAGTTAGGGCTCGACGCCAAGGCGCTGGATTCTGCTGAAGGCACTCTGATTTTCTCCGGTAACCAGTTACCGGAAAGTACCAAAACCATCGCCCTTGCCTACGCCGGCCACCAGTTCGGCGGCTTCTCGCCGCAACTCGGCGACGGCCGCGCGCTGCTGCTGGGTGAAGTCATCGACAGACACGGCCAGCGCCGCGATGTCGCGTTCAAAGGTTCCGGCCGCACTCCCTTTTCGCGTGGCGGTGACGGCAAGGCCGCGCTGGGCCCGGTGCTGCGCGAGTACATCATCGGCGAGGCGATGCACGCGCTGGGCATTCCGACCACGCGCGCCTTGGCGGCAGTGACCACCGGCGAATTCGTGCGCCGTGAACGCAATCTGCCCGGTGCGGTGCTGACCCGCGTCGCAGCCAGTCATATCCGTGTCGGCACTTTCCAGTTCGTCACGGTGCGTGGAGACATGGTGCTGCTGAAAAAACTCGCCGACTACACGATCAACCGCCATTACCCGGAGCTCAAGGGCCAGCCCGATGCTTACCTCGGTTTGCTGAAAGCAGTCTGCGAACGGCAGGCGGCGCTGATCGCGCGCTGGATGAACGTCGGCTTCATTCACGGTGTGATGAACACCGACAACATGACGCTGTCCGGTGAAACCATCGACTACGGGCCCTGTGCGTTCATGGACCACTACAACCCGGCGACGGTGTTCAGTTCCATCGACGAACAGGGGCGTTATGCCTATGTGAACCAGCCGCTGATTGCGAACTGGAATCTGTCACGGCTGGCCGAGGCTTTGCTGCCATTGTTGGCTGATGAGCAAAATAAGGATCAGGACAAAGCGGTCGCGCAGGCGATGGAGGTGCTGGAAGGTTTTCTGGCGCGATATCAGCATTACTGGCTGCAGGGCATGCGGCAGAAGCTGGGGCTGTCGCGCGACACGGCTGATGATTTCGCGCTGGCTACGGATTTTCTGACGACCATGCAAGGCCAGAACGTCGATTTCACGCAGGCCTTCCGCCGTCTATCGGATACCGCCGAAGCCGCCGATGCATCACGTGAAGGCTGGTTGCGCAAGCTCTATGCTGATGACGCCGCGCTCGACGCCTGGCTGCCGCGCTGGCGCGCGCGCCAGAACGCGGAATCAGTCGCACCGGAAAAACGTGCGCAGGCGATGCGCGCCGCGAATCCGGTGTATATCCCGCGCAACCATAAAGTCGAGGAAGCGCTGGCGGCTGCGGTAAATCTCGCTGATTACGCGCCGTTTGAAAAACTGCTGACGGTGTTGCAGCGGCCGTTTGAAGAGCAAATCGAGTTCGCGGCTTACTCGCATCCGGCGTCGGCCAGCGAGTCAGCCGGTTATCAAACGTTTTGTGGTACTTGAGCGGCCCGCCCACCTTCACCATTTGACGCAATGGACTGCGCGCGACCGAAGGTCTCGTAATCTCGTAGGGCGGGAGTAGCGCAGCGAATCCCGCCTTCCGGGTAAACAGCTGGGCGGCGGGATGCACTTCGTTTCTCCCGCCCTACAAATGCTGATGCCGGGTTGTTGTGTTCTTATTCCGTGGCCCAGCGAAAATCAACGGTTTGCAGCTTGGCCGTACCTAGCGTAATCGGAGGTTTGACGTCTTTGCCCGCAAACGGCGCAACGATTTGGTAGCTCCCGGCCGGCAATTTGATCAGGAACCACGGTCCTGCAGATGTGGCATCCACCAGCGTTTTTCCTTTTGCGTCGGCGATCACCACCTTCATGTCACTGACGTAATTGCCGGATTGCAGGGAAATACCAGGTTTCGTAGGGCGGGTGTGGCGCGGCGAATCCCGCCTTCCGGGTAAACAGCTGGGCGGCGGGACGCACTTCGTTTCTCCCGCCCTACAAATGCTGATGCCGGGTTGTTGTGTTCTTATTCCGTGGCCCAGCGAAAATCAACGGTTTGCAGCTTGGCCGTACCTAGCGTAATCGGACGTTTGACGTCTTTGCCCGCAAACGTCGCAACGATTTGATAGCTCCCGGCCGGCAATTTGACCAGGAACCACGGTCCTGCAGATGTGGCATCCACCAGTGTTTTTCCTTTTGCGTCGGCGATCACCACCTTCACGTCACTGACGTAATTGCCGGATTGCAGGGCAAATACCAGTTTGAGATTGAAGTCTTTGGCGAGCGATTCGAGTTTTCTGATCGAGCTGTCTCCGACACCGCCCGATACATAAGAGACGCCGCCGCTGGTCTGGACCGTGGCATCGGCGCTGATGGCATTACTCATGGACAGCAGCGTCGTGCCGCCGAGGATCAAGGCGGCAAAACCGTGCACGAATTTGTCTGGAATTGATTTCATTTGCTGACTCTCCGATAAGAACGATGAACGAACATTTGGCGGGCTGGTTCCCGATATGCTGATTATTCGTATTTGCGCAGCAGATTCCGTGCGCTGGCGTACATCGGGGAGTGCCTGTGTCCGAGCCGCATTAGATAAGTTATTGTTTTTATTGATATTTTATGCGAGATCCGCAGTGTATAGCTGCACCACCTTGCCTTCTGTGTCATTCACCGCCCTGGCCTGCGTTTCCCAACGCACCAGCTCCATGCGTCCATCCATGTGTTCGACGACAGCGGTGCAGCTGTCCACCCAATCGCCGCAGTTGATGTAGGTCACGTTCTCGATCCTGCGCAGCGCCGCAGTGTGAATGTGGCCGCAGATCACGCCGTCGAGTCCGCGTTGGGCGGCGGTACGCGCGACTGCGGTTTCGAAATCACTGATGAAACTCACCGCCTTCAGCACATTGCGTTTGGCGTAGTCGGCCAGGGACCAGTGGCCGCTGATGCCAAACTTGCGGCGCAGCCACGACAGTCCGCGGTTGAGGTGGATGAGGAAGCTGTAGGAAATGTCGCCGAGCACCGATACCCAGCGGTGCAGTGCGGTGACCTGGTCGTATTCATCGCCGTGCAGCAGCAGGAATTTTTTGCCGTCGGCAGTGGTGTGCACGTATTC
>JBBQAO010000154.1:0-3854 GCA_038316355.1 Burkholderiales bacterium | reverse complement strand
TCAGCCGCAGCTTCCGGAGTCAGGCTGGAGGTATCAATGCGCATTTCCGGTGCTTCGGGTTCTTCGTAGGGAGAATCGATGCCGGTAAAGTTTTTGATTTCGCCGCGCCGGGCCTTTTTGTAGAGCCCCTTGGGATCGCGCTGTTCGGCGATGCTCAACGTCGAGTCGACAAATACTTCAATAAATTCGTCTTTCTCAAGCAATGCGCGCGCCATGCGCCGCTCTGCGCGGAATGGTGAAATGAAGGCGGTCAACACAATCAGGCCGGCATCCACCATCAGCTTGCTGACCTCGGCAATGCGGCGGATGTTTTCCACACGATCCGTGGCGGTGAAGCCGAGATCCTTGGTCAGGCCGTGACGCACGTTGTCGCCGTCAAGGATGTAGGTATGGCGGCCCATGGCATGGAGTTTTTTTTCCACCAGATTGGCAATCGTCGACTTGCCCGCACCCGAGAGGCCGGTCAGCCATAACACGCAGGATTTCTGGCGCATCAGGGCCGAGCGCGCGGCTTTGTTGACATCGATATGCTGAACATGGATGTTATGCGCGCGGCGCAGCGCGAAGTGCAGCATCCCGGCGCCCACGGTCAGATTGGTCATCCGGTCGATCAGGATAAAACCGCCCATATCGCGATTTTTAGCATAGGCATCGAAGGCAATGGGCTGGTCGAGTTCCATTTCGCAGACGCCGATGCCGTTCAGCTCGAGTTTTTCTGCGGCCAGATGTTCGAGCGTATCCACGTTGATCTGATACTTGATGGGGGAGATCGTTGCTGCAACCGTTTTGGTGTTGATCTTCATCAAGTAAGTGCGTCCGCGCAGCATGGGCTGTTCGTGCATCCATACCACCGTCGCCTCGAACTGGTTGGCGACCTCTGCCGGGGACGCCGCGGCAGAGATGAGATCGCCGCGCGAGATGTCGATCTCGTCGGTAAAGGTGAGGGTGATGGATTGTCCGGCGACGGCCTGTGGACTATCCCCGTCGGCGGTAACGATGCGCGCGACGCTGGTTTCCTTGCCCGTGGGCTGCACCCGGACGCGATCGCCCGGTTTGATTGTGCCCCCGGCAATCATGCCGGCCGCGCCACGAAAATCCAGATCCAACCGGTTGACCCATTGCACCGGCATGCGGAAAGGCTGCTGCAGCAGGCGCGCCTCATCGACCTCGACCGTTTCCAGCCAACCCAGCAATGTCGTCCCGCGGTACCAAGGCGTGTTGGCACTGGGGCTGAGGATATTGTCGCCCTTCAGTGCCGAGACCGGGATGCAGGTGACCTCGGTGATGCCGAGCTGCTTGGCGAATTTGCGGTATTCCGTTTCAATCTCGCGGAAACGCTCCTCCGAGTAACCAACCAAGTCCAGCTTGTTGATGGCGAGCGCGAGATGGCGGATACCCACCAGCGACACCAGCAAACTGTGACGTCGCGTCTGGGTGAGGACACCCTTGCGCGCGTCGATGAGCAGGACTGCCGCGTCGGCGGCTGAGGCGCCGGTGACCATATTGCGTGTGTACTGCTCGTGCCCGGGGGTATCGGCCACGATGAACTTGCGGCGCGCGGTGGAGAAGTAGCGGTAGGCCACATCGATGGTGATTCCCTGCTCGCGCTCAGCGGAGAGGCCGTCGACCAGCAGCGCGAAGTCGAGATCGTCGCCTTGGGCGCCGAATTTTTTCGAGTCACCCTCCAGCGTGGCCAACTGGTCATCGAACAGCGCTTTGGCGTCGTAGAGCAGGCGGCCGATCAGTGTGCTCTTGCCGTCGCCCACACTGCCGCAGGTGATGAAGCGCAGAAAGCCCTTGTGCTCCTGGGCTTTCAGGTAGCCCTCGATATCGGAGGCGATCAGATCGGTGATTTGTGACCCAGGAACTTGTGACATCAGAAATAGCCCTCCTGCTTTTTCTTTTCCATCGATGCCGAAGCATCCTGATCAATGATCCGGCCCTGGCGCTCGGAGGAGCGGGCGAGCAGTATTTCCTGGATGATCGCCGGGAGCGTGTCGGCGGTGGATTCGACTGCCCCGGTGAGGGGGTAACAACCCAGCGTGCGAAAGCGTATTTTTTTCAGCATCGGCACTTCGCGCTCGCGCAACGGCATGCGGTCGTCATCGACCATGATCAGCGCACCATCGCGCTCGACCACCGGGCGCTCCTTGGCAAAGTAGAGGGGCACCACAGGGATTTTTTCAAGATGGATGTATTGCCAGATGTCGAGTTCGGTCCAGTTCGACAGCGGAAAAACCCGCATTGATTCGCCCTTGTGAATGCGCATATTGCACAGCCGCCACAGCTCGGGACGCTGGTTTTTCGGATCCCAGCGATGCTGGGCGGAGCGGAATGAAAAGATGCGTTCCTTGGCGCGCGATTTTTCCTCGTCGCGCCGGGCGCCGCCAAAGGCAGCATCGAAGCCGTATTGGTCCAGCGCCTGTTTCAGCCCCTGGGTCTCCATCACATCGGTGTGGATCGCCGAGCCGTGGGTAAAAGGATTGATTCCCTGCGCGATTCCCTCGGCGTTGAAGTGCACGATGAGCTTCATGCCGTATTCGGCGACGGCGCGGTCGCGGAACGCATACATGTCGCGAAACTTCCAGGTGGTATCGACATGCAGCAGCGGGAACGGCGGTTTTGCCGGATAAAACGCTTTGCGCGCCAGATGCAGCATCACCGAACTGTCTTTGCCGATGGAGTAGAGCATCACCGGATTCGCGGCTTCGGCAACCACTTCACGCAGGATGTGGATGCTCTCTGCCTCCAGGTGCTGCAAGTGGGTCAGGGTCGACTGGTGGGTATGAGCTCGGGTGTCTTGGCCCTGGAGCATCTCAGGGGAGGCCGGCCTTCTAAAATGTTTAATATTGTCAAAGGTGGTGACTGCGGCAGCGGTCTTATTATTTTTTGTGACGCCTCTGCCTCGGGGACTGACCGGCACGGCTGCCCAGCCCCCGGCCTGATATTCCTTGAGAACCCGGATCACGGTTGGATTGCTAAGCCCTGTTTTTATTGATGTTTCTGATATCGATACCCCGGCCAACCTTAATTTGACGGCTTCGATACGCCGTTCATTCAGGGCTTCAACCGGTATATTGCGACCATTTTTTTCGGTGGGCATGGGGTATTTAAAATGTCATATAAATTGTTGATTGAATGCTAAACAAATGTTGGTGGGTTGGCAATAGGAGGTACAAGCTGATGGCGTGTGGGGTGGTGGTGCGTCCGGAACGGCTGGATCAGCCGTCGTAGATACCGTTATCCGGGAAATCCAATTCCCGCAGGGCGGGAGGAGTGAAACGCCTCCCAAGGGGACTTCCTGCGGGGCGCATCCCGTCTTTCGCGCATGCCAGACTGAGCGGCGGGATTCGCTGCGCTACTCCCGCCCTGCAACATCAACCCCCCCGTATGGCGGGAGACATCCCGCCTTCTGCTCATGGCCAACATCCAACGGCTTAAATCCCAGCTATCCAGTCTGTTGACGGTAAGGGGTGGTGCTGCTCCCGGAACGGCGGGATGCTCCCGCCCTGCAACTACGACTTCTGCGGGGATTTGTTGTTGTAGGGCGGGAGGAACGTAGCGCCCCCCAGGAGGACTTCCTTCGGGCGGATCCCGCCGTTGGGTCGTGGCCATTCACCGAAGGCGGGATGCTCCCGCCCTACGAAAATTTACCCGGATATCGGCATTCAGGAAGCTGTTGTAGGGCGGGAGGAACGAAGTGGATCCCGCCGTTCAGTCGTGGCCATCCCACAGAAGGCGGGATTCTCCCGCCCTACGAAAATTTGTTCGGAAATCGGGACGCCGCTCCGCACACATCACTTCGCACTCTGCACTGCAGGTACCCGCCCCCATTTCTCTTCATGAGAGCCCTG
>JBBQAO010000017.1:0-50571 GCA_038316355.1 Burkholderiales bacterium | reverse complement strand
TCAGCCGGTCAGGGCCGAGGCCGAAGGCAAAGCCCTGGTAACGCTCGCTGTCGATGCCGACGTTACGGAGCACGTTGGGATGCACCATGCCGCAACCGCCGACTTCCAGCCAGCCGTCGCCAAAACTCATGTCGATTTCCGCAGACGGCTCGGTGAACGGAAAAAACGACGGGCGGAAACGCACCTTGAGATTATCGCTCTCGAAAAACCGCCGGAAGAAATCGATCAGCACGCCTTTCAGGTTTGCAAAACTGATCTGCTCATCAATCCACAAACCTTCGACCTGGTGAAACATCGGAGAATGCGTGGCATCGGAATCGACGCGATAGACGCGGCCCGGCGCAATGATGCGGATCGGCGGCTGGTGTTGCTCCATGTAGCGAATCTGAATCGGCGAGGTGTGGGTGCGCAGCAGGTGTTTGCCGTCAGCCAGGTAAAACGTGTCGTGCATCGAACGCGCGGGATGGTTCTCCGGCTGGTTCAATGCGGTGAAGTTGTAAAAGTCGGTTTCGATTTCCGGACCGTCGGCCACTTCAAAACCGACGGAGCGGAACAACTGCTCGATGCGCTCCATGGTGCGGCTGACCGGATGCAGCCCGCCGGTGTTCCTGCCGCGGCCCGGCAGCGTGACATCGACCGACTCTTCGGCGAGGCGTGCTTCGAGCGCGCGGCCGGCGATCAGCTCGCGCTGGGCATGCAGCGCTTCTTCGAGCTTCTGTTTGGCAACGTTGATACGGGCGCCGGCCGCAGGACGCTCCTCCGCCGGCAGTTTGCCCAGCCCCTTGAGCAGTTCGGTCAGCGCGCCGGATTTACCGAGATAACGCGCCTTGGCCTGCTCCAGCGCGTCAGCATCGCTGATGCCGGCGAACAGCGCAGCCGCTTCTGCCACAAGCTTGTCGAGTTCCTGCATAGGCGAATGTTAGCGGAATTCAGTGAAAAAAAAGGAGGCTCTCGTCGAGCCTCCTTTTCCGGCTGCCGTTGCTCAGGCGCCGAGGCTCGCCCTGGCCTGCTCCACAAACCGCTGAAATGCGGGCTTGTCGGCAATCGCGATGTCGGACAGCACCTTGCGGTCGACCTCGATGGCTGCCTTTTTCAGGCCGTTCATGAATACGCTGTAGGTCATGCCGTGCTCACGGGCCGCGGCATTGATACGGGCGATCCACAACGCCCGGAACTCGCGCTTTTTGGTGCGGCGGTCGCGGTAGGCATACTGCCCGGCACGCATCACCGCTTCATTGGCAATACGGAATACGTTGTTGCGACGACCGCGGAAACCTTTGGCGGCCTTCAGGACTTTTTTGTGCGCCTTGCGGGCGATTACTCCACGTTTGACTCTAGGCATGGCTCATCTCCCCGATCAGTAAGGCAACATCGCCCGGACAGAGCGCTGGTCGGAAGCATGCACCATGGTCGTGCCGCGCAGATGACGCTTGCGCTTGGTGCTCTTCTTGGTGAGGATATGGCGCAGGTGCGAACTGCTGCGCTTGAACAACCCGCTGCCCAGCTTTTTGAATCGCTTGGCCGCGCCGCTCTTGCTCTTCATTTTCGGCATGGTAATAACTCCTGTTCCTGTTTTAGCCTAGCGTCGGGCGCCTGCGTTGCCGCGGGACTTGAGGCCCGATCACTACTTCTTTTCAACGACCGCGGCGTCTTGCGCTATCGCGCCAGCTGCCTCGGCCAACTTGCCCGGCATTTCCGCCGGTTTCACTCCCGCAACCTTGACTTCGGCCCTGGGGGAACTCTTGGGCACAGCCGCCTTCGGCTGCACCTTCTTCGGCGCCAGCACCATTACCAGCTGGCGACCTTCCATTTTCGGGAACTGCTCGACTACCGCCAGTTCCAGCAAATCCGTCTTGACCCGCTCCAGCAGGCGGAAACCGAACTCCTGATGCGCCATTTCGCGCCCCCTGAAACGAAGCGTGATTTTCGCCTTGTCGCCTTCTTCAAGAAACCGGGTCAGGTTGCGCAGCTTGATCTTGTAATCGCCTTCGTCCGTACCGGGACGAAACTTCACTTCCTTGACGACGATCTGTTTCTGCTTGAGCCGCGCCTCATGCTGCTTTTTACTTTCGCGATATTTGAACTTGCCGTAGTCCATCACGCGACAAACCGGCGGAACTGCCGTCGGCGCGATCTCTACCAGATCCAGTTCTGCCTCTTCCGCCAGTTTATTGGCAGCGGCTATGCTGATCACGCCGATCTGAGAACCGTCGGCCCCGATGACCCGCACTTCCGGAGAGGTGATTTCACCGTTGATCCGGGCTTCTTTTTCCTGAGCTATGCGACAAACTCCTTAAATTCGTGACTCTCAGACCGCACGCCCTTTTTTTGCAATATCGCTTTTCAACAGCGATAAAAAGGCATCCAGAGTCATTTGCCCCAGATCCTCGCCTTTACGGGAACGCACAGCCACCAGTTGTGCCGCCACTTCCTTGTCTCCGACCACGAGCTGGAAAGGCAGCTTTTGCAGACTATGTTCTCGGATTTTATAGGAAATTTTCTCATTCCTCAAGTCGGCTTCGACCCGGAAACCGGCCTTTTTCAGGGTTTCAGCAACCTCTGCCGCGTACCTGGACTGGGCCTCGGAAATGTTGATGACGACGGCCTGTACGGGCGCCAGCCAGGCCGGCATCGCCCCGGCGTAGTGTTCAATCAGAATGCCGATGAAACGCTCCAGTGACCCCAGGATGGCCCGGTGCAGCATTACCGGTGTGCGCCGGGTGTTGTCCTCGGCTACATATTCGGCGCCCAAGCGCTCAGGCAGCGCAAAATCCAACTGCAGCGTGCCGCATTGCCAGACCCGGCCCAGAGAATCTTTCAGTGAAAACTCGATTTTGGGGCCGTAAAATGCGCCCTCTCCCGGATTCAGGTCCCAATCCAGCCCTTTGGCGTCCAAAGTAGCCTTCAACGCCGCTTCAGCCCGATCCCAAACCGCGTCGTCGCCAATCCGCTTCGGCGGCCGCGTCGACAGCTTGACCAGAATCTGCTCAAAACCAAAATCGGCATAAACCCTGCGCAGCAGGTCGACAAAGTCGCCAGCCTCGACCTGTATCTGGTCTTCGGTACAGAAAATATGCGCGTCATCCTGCACAAAGCCGCGCACTCGCATCAGACCGTGCAGAGCGCCCGACGGTTCATTGCGATGGCAGGAACCGAATTCAGCGATGCGCAGCGGCAGGTCACGATAACTTTTGACACCCTGGTTGAAGATCTGTACGTGACCCGGGCAGTTCATCGGCTTCACCGCGTAATCGCGCTTTTCCGATTCCGTGGTGAACATGTATTCGCGATAGTTTTCCCAGTGACCGGAGCGTTCCCACAGCACGCGATCCATGACCTGAGGTGTGCGGACTTCGCGGTAATTCGCCTCGGTCAGCAGCTGGCGCATGTACTGCTCGATGGCCTGCCAGATCACCCAGCCGTTGGCATGCCAGAACACCATGCCCGGCGCTTCGTCCTGCATGTGGAACAGATCCAACTGGCGGCCGAGTTTGCGGTGGTCGCGTTTCTCCGCCTCCTCCAGCCGGTGCAGGTAGGCGTCCTGCTCTTCCTTCTTCGCCCAGGCCGTGCCGTAGATCCGCTGCAGCATTTCGTTTTTCGAGTCGCCGCGCCAGTACGCACCGGCCACCTTCATCAGCTTGAACACTTTCAGCCTGGCGGTGGACGGCACGTGCGGGCCGCGGCAGAGGTCGATGAAATTGTCCTGGCGGTACAGTGAAATCGGTTCATTCGACGGAATCGAAGCAATGATCTCCGCTTTGTATTTTTCGCCCATGCCGGAGAAAAACCGCACGGCTTCGTCACGCGGCATTTCCTGTCGCTCGACCTTGATATCGCGTTTGACGATTTCCGCCATGCGTTTTTCAATCGCGGCCAGATCTTCAGGTGTAAAAGGCCGCTTGTAGGCGAAATCATAAAAAAATCCGTCTTCCGTCACCGGGCCGATGGTGACCTGCGCGTCCGGAAACAACTCCTTCACCGCATGGGCCAGCAAATGCGCCGTCGAATGGCGCAGAATTTCGAGGCCGTCGGCGTTCTTGTCAGTGATGACAGCCAGTTCGGCATCGGCTTCAATGCGATGCGAGGTATCGACCAGCTTGCCGTCGACGCGGGCAGCCAGCGCGGCCTTCGCCAGACCGGCGCCGATAGCAGCTGCGACCTCCGCCACCGTTACCGGGTGATCGTAGGATCTGACCGAGCCATCAGGTAATTTGACGTTAACCATGTTGTGCATTCCAGGATTACCAATAAAAAAAGTGCGGGCCAGCCGCACTTTTTTTCTTCGCTACCAAAGAAATGACGCAGCTATTGCCCGAATGCAGTCGCAGTGCAAGTTGGCGATGTCATAACGCTCGTTTCCTGTAGCACTCAGCAAAAACTGGCAAACCTCGGAAACGAGGCTTACCCTCATCGCCTGCCTTGAAATAAAATTCAGCAGTTAAGGCGAATAATATCATGGACTTAACGAATTGCAGCAAGTATGCCTACTTCAACAAATGCCAGACTGCCCCCTGCTGCGCAGAACATCTGGTCGCCGTTCATTTTCCTGCGGAATCAAGAAACTGTTCCGGACTGACGCGCAACGCCGCCCCCGTCGGACATGCCCGCACGCATGCCGGCCCCCCTGACAGATCCTTGCACATATCGCACTTCACGGCTTTTTTTGGCTGCTCCTTGTCCACGGCACGGCGCCCACGCCCCGGTTCATCCCCAACGCCCAGCAGCAACCAACTCCACAAGCTTGAAGGTGGCGGCCGGGAATCAGCCGGCCCCATCTGGATCACCCCGTAGGGGCAGTTCCGCTCGCAGTTGCCGCAACCGATGCAGGTATTATTGTCAATGTATACCTCGCCATTGGCATTGCGGTGCAGGGCATCGGGCGGACAGTCCGTCATGCAGCGAGGGTTTTCGCAATGCCGACACGAAGTCGGCACGTGGATGTTCGCGAAAGTGGGGCCGGCCTGCCGATCGAGACGAGACGTTCCGTCATGGGTGTCAGCACAGGCCTTTTCGCATTGGTCGCAGCGGATGCACAACCCCTCGTCGATCAGCAAAACATCAGTGGCTTCACCCAGACCCTGGTTGATCAGGAAACTGATCAGGTTCCCCGGATCAGGCTCAGCCTCACGCTTGACGTTTTGCGACAATCGCTCGAACACGCGTGCCTGAACGCCGCCGCGCAGGGTCGGATTACGACTGAGCACACCATTGAATACCTTGGCCTGCAGCAGTATGGTCTCCGTGTTCACAGCGGCGCGCACGGTCGCGGTCCGCGGCACGTCAGACAGCAGCGCCATTTCGCCCACGTAGTTGCCGGCCGCCAGGTACGACAGCACGACCTCCTTGCCGCCGATCTGGTGTGAAATCGTCACCGACCCACGGCGAATGAGATGCAGGCCGTCGGCAGCATCGCCTTCCATGAACAGCGCCGTTCCTGCCGAAAAATTCCGGATTTGGGCGCCATCAACCATTTCATGCAAGTCATCATCGGCGATCCATGGCGCCACATACGTCCGCACCGTCCGCCGCAGGGAAGTCTGGTCGATCTGCAACCGCACCGAATCAACACTGCTGATCAGTTTGAGCATCGAGCGGCGCGGCGTTTCGATCAGCACGCATTGGTCGCCAGCACGCACGGTATTGGCGCGGCGTCGACCTGACAGCAGCCCCATCTCGCCGAAAAATTCGCCCTTCCCAAGCTTGCGCTGCTTCTTGCCAGTCTTATCTTCGGTTTCGATGAACACTTCGCCATGCACAATCGAATAGAAGCTGTTGCTGTAGTCGTTCGCCAGGAAGATAACTTCACCCGGTCGGCGCACAATGACTTCGCTGTCCAGCAGGAATTCCCGCAATTGCAGGGCCGACATGTCGGCATATAGCGCCACGTTACGCTGCACCAGTGCCAGCATGTCTGATACCGTGGCGCGGGGGGCCACTTGCACAAACTTTTTCTTCAGCAACGGCTCGTCGGCAGGCTCCACCGGATTGCCGGTGATGTACTCCACAACCTCGTAGCCCTGATTCATCGCCTGCTTGATCAACGGATACCCGCCGAGGGCGCCAATGATGAAAAGACCCGGAACATTCGATTCGTAAGTCGCAGAAAGTTGCGGCAGTGCGCCGGGTGCCGCGCTCGAGAAGCTGACACCGAATCCCTCAACCAGTTTGCGCGGTGGTGTCGCACCGAGGCGCGCGATGATCCGGTCGCAGGCTATCGTTTCCACGCTCTGCGGCGTCTGCACGACAAAACCGCAAGGCTTGCCATCGGTCTCGGCAGCTTTCACCTCAATGGCAGTCGTCCCGAATCGACACTCAACCCTGCCCTCACGAATCGCAGCCAGAATCAAGTCCAGATTGCCCTGCTTCAGCCGCGCGAATTCGTCATTGCGATTGATAATGATGACCCGGCTACCCTGTGCCAGGGCCAGCGCATTCTCTACGGCAGCGTCTCCTGCGCCCACCACCACGATGGTCTCGCCGCCGTAGGCGTCCGGGTCATCCAGTTGATACTGAACACAACCCAGATCCTCTCCCGGCACACCCAGCTTACGCAGGTTGCCCTGAACCCCGATGCTCAGCACGACATGCTCCGCAACCAGGGTCTCGCCGCCGTCAACCTTGATTTCGAAAGCACCTTTTGCACCGGAAATGGCAGTGACGCGCGAACGATGGCGGATGTTTACCTGGTGCTTGCGCAGGTCTTCCTGCCACTGCGACAGCACGGCCTCGCGCCTGGCCGCCACGAAGCCCATTGGGCTGCGCAGAGGCAATACGCCCGGCTCCGCCATGACATGCTTGCCTTTCTGGTACTGATGAATCGTGTGCGAGACATGGTCTTCGGCTTCCAGCAGAACATGGGAAATACCGCGCTCCGCAGCGCGCCCGGCGCAGGACAGACCGCCAGGGCCTGATCCGATTATTGCGATGTGGAATGCGGACTTCACCGGTTTGCTCCTTTTTCAATGCTGGATCGCAATTCCTGCAGTGCTTTTGCAAACGCAGCAGCCGAGTAATTTTCATCCTTGTCGAGCAGGGTGATGAGTCGCCGCATGGACGGTGCAACTGCAGCAGCATGCAGCGCGCCGCGGCGAGCCATGAAATCGGAAACCGCCTGCAATGCCATTACGGCCTGTTCCGCACCCTGATAGTCACCATACTGACCCGCGAGGCCATCATCGATCAAGCCCATCAGTATGTCTCGCATATCCTTGTCCGTGAACCGGTGAGCACTGATCCGCGGCACCAGCTGGGCAAGAGTAGCCTGCACAGACCGCGCATGTACAAGCGCATCGTCCCCGGCAGCAACCGCGCGGTGCAGGCCCATGACCTGCTGCGCCAGCCGTTGCTGGCCTGCCGCATCAACGCTACGCGCAATCTGCAACACCATCAGCAGGCTGGAATCGTTGAGCCGCACTACACCGGGTCCCACGCCCAGACGCAGTCCCGCATAACGGCCATCCGACATCTTGCGGTGGCAGGCGTGGCAATCAAACAGCACCAACTCTGGAAACAGGCCGGCACGGCCGCGCTGCGGATCGTTAAGGATCTCGAGCAGTTCATGCGCCGCCAGTGCCTGGCCGATAGCCCAGATTCGCACACTGTCCCAAACCTGCCTGTCTTTCGCGCGAAAATGAGCCGGCTGGATCTGCGTGAACGTGTCCAGTTCAAAACTCATCCGGGGGTGTCCCGCCGCCATCAGCTTGTGGGTAACCAACTTGTCCTTGGTACCGAAATGGCAGCTGAGGCAGAGCCGTGCCCGCGCCACATGATCGGATGCTGGATACAGGCCTTTTGCCAGATTGTCTTCATGACGCGCATCCCGTTCAACGTGGCTGCGCAACCAGAGTTCCGCGGCACCGTGGCACGATTCGCAGGTGACGCCGTCAGCAAGGACAAAGCCTTCGCCCCGCTGCGGCGCAGGCACATTATGCGCATGGCAGTCGAGACAGAGATTGGCGCGATGAGCAGGTTCGCCCAGTCCCAGCTTGCGCGCGATCTCCTTCGAACGTGCGTTGAGCAGCACTGCATATGCCCGCGCATGCTTGTCGCTACGCGACCAGGTAACGTACTCATTCTGCAGGATGCGCGAATTCGTCCACTTGTCGACTGCACCATGGCACAGGCTGCTCGCGCAACTGCCGACTCCCATCGATTTGTGTGGCGAGTATTGCGGGAGAACTGGAGCGGCCAATGCGCTGGCGGAGACCTGTAATGCCGCCATGAGCACAAGCACCTTGAATGTCATACGGGTAATCATCATCGCCGATACTGGGCCCGGTCAGGCTTATCGCGCACTGTCCATGGAGTTCCGTCGGGCTTCAGGTACAAACGGCGTTGCTCCTCCAAATTCAGTGGGCGTGAACCAACTCGGCCAAACACGGCCACCTGACCGCCGGTTTCGTCCACTGCCCGGTCGCGCTCCAGCCCGCGCGACAAGGCCAGTGCCGGGCTGCGCGTCCGCTTCCAGGCGATAAGCTGTGGCTTCGGCTCCGGGCTGAAGCCGTAGAAC
This sequence comes from Burkholderiales bacterium, assembly GCA_038316355.1. Lineage (GTDB taxonomy): Bacteria > Pseudomonadota > Gammaproteobacteria > Burkholderiales > SG8-41. The sequence continues at coordinate 42,062 of JBBQAO010000017.1, read as the reverse complement.
TTGGGCTGCGAGTCTGGCGCCGTGAGTTGAATGACTTTAAGTCCATTGCGACCATCGGCAACATACGCAAACAAGGAGGCATTGGTGGAGCCAATGACCACGTCCCGCGCATCGTTGAGCGTCCCGCCTGCATTAAATTGCATATGCAGCTTCGGTCGTTCAGGATTCTCGACATCAATGATGGCGAGTCCGTCCGCACCGGCCGCGACGTAGGCGTAGGTCCTGGCCACAAACACGCGGTGCGCAGCCGCCAGCGGGACGCGGGCTGTCTCGACAAGCCGTGCGCGCTCCGGATTCGTCACGTCAATCACCCCCAATCCGGCTTTGTCGGCGACGAACAGGTAGCGGAACTGCAACACAGTCGACTGCGCTCCGGTCATGGGCACCACGCCTGCCAACCGCGGTTTCAGTGGATCGTTAAGATTGACAACCACGACGCCTGCATCGGTGGCGACATAGGCATAGTAGCCGCCGATGGTGATGTGACGTGCCCCTCGCAATACGCCACCGCCGTTCCAGGTGAGCGCACGTTTCAGGAAGTTGTTTCGGGGCTCACCGTCCTGCAATGTGTTGACGTCGACAAGAATCAGCCCCTCTTCGGCATCAGCAATCAGCGCGTAATTGTAAATGGGGTGGAACGGCTGTTCCTGGTTCGTCTTGCGCATCAATTCACCCGTGTTCCGCTCCGGCGCAATGGGCTGGTTGGTCGGCAACGCGACGCAAGTGGCATTTTTAGAAGCGATATGCGTGTCTTGCCCGAGAGGCGAAAAGGGCGCGGTGATGATCCGCTGCGAGATGCCCTTGTTGGCAATTGATGCCACGTCATAAACGCGCATACCCCCTGAACCCTCTGCCACATACAGGTACTCACCGCGCAGTTGCAGGCAGCCAACGCGTCCGCGGACACTGCGATCGTGTGCCTCCGGTAACTCGCGCGCGCGCTTTTCATGCGCCGCATACCAGTCCGGATAAACGTATCGGTGCAGATAGCTGCCGATCACGGTCTGGGGCTCCTCCCACTCGGTGACCTGCACCGCTTCCACATGGCGCTCCTCACCCAACCATGCGTTGAATCCGATGAAATTGACAAAATTCGTGCCGTGCAGCAACAATTGCCCCATGATCGCATTGTTGTCATTGGCCGCTGACAGGTGGCAGTCACTGCAGGTTTTGGTCTCGGTTTTACGCTCGGTATGCGCATAGTGCGGCGCAAACGCCTGGCTTGAGAAACCGCTGGCAGACACCGGCGGTTGCTGGATGTAGATACGCTCCCGGTTGGCATTGGTCGATGACAGCAGCAGCGCCGACGATGAGCGTATCGGCGCGATGCGGTTGCCCTTGACTTCGCCGTGCCGACCGAGCTGGAATACGTCGTCACGCACAATCTGCGGGTTGTAAGTCGCGTAATTGCGCGACGGCCCTCCCTCGTAGTGCAGTCGCTCCGTCTTCCAGTTCGACTCGATGGGCAGGTGGCATCCGGTGCAACTCGTGGTCCACGACGTGTGGCAGGTATAGCAGGTGACCTTGTCATCACCATGTGCCCGCTGATTGGCTGGCACACCCGGGCCCCACTGCTGGGCATAGTTGTCCAGACTCCCCTTGCCCACCAGCTTGGCCCGTGCCGCCTTGATGTTGTAACCCGGGTGCGCCGGATTGACACTGTCCCTGACCAAAGACAGTTGCCATTCCAGTTTAGGATCAAGCGCCGAGCGCTGATAAAGTTTTCCGTCGCGCCATTCGAAGCGACGGCGGCCATCCGCTGTCCTTAACAGGCCGAGATCGGTTCCACCACGCCTGGCGGCTGGTCCCGAGGTAAACAGGGTCGGGTAACGGTCGGCAGTGCCGTGACAGTCCGCACAGTCGATCTCGATGGCGGCTGCAACCTCACGGTAAATATGCCCGTTACCGTGAGCATCCTGTGAGAAGTGGCAATCTACACAATGCATGCCGACTTCGAGATGGACCGATTTCAGGTGTACGGATTTTTTGAACTTTTGCGGATCATCATCTGCAACTGGCTTGCCGTCCTTGTCCAACAGTGTGCCCTTGCGGTCCCGCTTGAATATCGCGCGGAAATTCCAGCCGTGGCCGTGATAATCGGCGAACTGGGTGTCCTTGAGTTGCGGATTGAGTTGCGAAACATCTTTCAGGAACTGCGGATCACCCCATTTCCCGATCACCGCCGCGCCCTCAGGGTTGCGGTCAAGGATACGCCGCCGTTCATCATGACTGGGGTAGCGCTGCTTCTCCGGCCACATGAAGGGCGCATCCGCTTCGTAGTCCCACATGGTGTAACCGTAGTAACTGTTCACAAAAACGTTGGGCTGGTGCATGTGACAGGTCATGCACTGCGACGAAGGAATTGCCCGCGTGAATTCATGTTTCAAAGGGTGGCCCGATCGATCCTTGGGAATCATGGGATCCGCAGTCACGCTCCTGCCGTCGTGTCCATGACGGGCATAGGGCCCGGAGTGGCGGGGTTCGCGATCGTTGGCATACACCACATGACATGAGGCGCATCCCGAAGCCCGGTAGTCACCAGGCTGTTCGTTGGTACCCATGAACCACATCATCGGGTCGTTCAGGCGCGTCTTGGTAATGTTGATCAGGGGCACGGCAATCCGTCCGCCGGTGCCGGGACCGCGATTGGACTGTCTGATGTCAGGGCGACCCGGCTCGTCGAGCAGTTGCAGCCGCCCAAGCACATTGGGCAGTCCGATTTCCGGAAACAGGCTGCCGATTACCCGACCGCCGCGCTCGAACACGCGAAAAATATCAGCGGGAGGCACGGTCTCCCAAGCTGGCAGCGGGAAGAGCTGGGCCAGTATGCCCTTCGCAGTCATCCATGCATCCGGCTCAACCGGATTGCGGATTGAAGCGGGTTCTCCCTCGCGGGTGTACACCTCCCCCAAAATTCCGTGTTTGAACGGCAGTATGCCGTTGTTATATGCGGCCCCGTTCCACAGCATCGCACCAGTCGCCATCAGACTGCGCTCCGCCGCCTGAATGACCGGTAAATGGCAGGCACCGCAGGCCTCACGAGCCACACGGTAATCAGATGGATTGACGAAGCGAACAAATTCGGGACGTTCACGGTTCAATAACGTATAGGTTCGCTCAGGATTGGCCGATGCCGGCGACCGCCATGCCCGCGCAAAACGTGGCTCGACATGGGCTCGTACCATCGCTGCCCGAAAGTCTGTCTCACCGCGCCCACGATATTCACTGCCAGACGGCTTCTCGATGCCGGCATTGCCGCCATGACAGTCAGCACACCCCAGGAGGACCGCCGGGTTCGCGTGCATGGTGTGGCGATCCGTAGTCGTGTGGCAAGTCATGCAACCGGCCGATTTGGCTGTTACCTCGTGCGCGCTCTGCGCGGCAGGGGCTGGCGGCGCACCGTGCGCGGATGCCGCAAGGCACAACAGGATTGCCAGCAGCGCGCGCATCAGAATGTCAGCACCATGTTGACCAGCACCGAGTATTGTTTGCCGTCGAGTGCATTGCCATATAGTTCGCGCAACGCTGGTCCCGGCCGCAGTATTGCAGCCGAGGCATTAACCACGACATTCTGAATGAACAATGGGCGGTACTGAATCCCCAGCGAAATATCAGTACCGATATCGGCGCTGCGCAACTCCTGATTACGCAGTTGTGCGAGCGATGAAAGGTTGTCGAAAGCGAGGCGGCTGATGTTGCCGATCACGCGTACCTGCGGGCTCACATCGACATCAGCGCCAATGCCGATCAAGCGCAACCCTGGATTGGTAAAGTTGGATTGACCATGTTCACGCGAGCTCCGGAGCGACGGGAGCACTCCGTTGCGGGTAGTCAGCGCTACACCGCCGCCGCCGATCAGCGGCACCGACTGCCGAATCCAGTAACTCGTATCCGCGCCAGCGATCAGCGGATTCTCCACCACGGCGTCGAACCCGGTCGCCCGGTCGTCGAACGGGTCACGGTCGCCAGATGCGTAAAGTCCGGTCGCGCGCAAGCGCAGCCAGTCAAAATCCCGGGACACCTCCAATGCGCCAAAACTCGCGCGGATGCGCTCGGGCTTACCGGAGAACATCCCGCGCCGGTCGTCTCCAGTCGCAAGGTAGCCAGAGGCGCTGATGTTCCAGCGGCCAAAATGACCGTCGCCGTTCAACCCCAGGTAAGTCACGTCGTAGTCATGTGGACGGCCGCTACCAAAAATCGCCGGGCGCTCGAGAAAACCATTGTTATTGAAAAAGCGTTCTCGGTTGCCTTCCCGGTTACGGTTGTGCAGCAAGACGCCTTGAGTGGTAAATCCGATCACCGGCCAGTCCTGCCGGTAGAGATTGAAGACCAGGACATCGTCGTTGCGCAGCGGCTGCCCGATGTCGTTGAAACCACTGTTGGTGTCCTTCTCCAGACGACGGAACCAGGCCGCGTTGTACTGCCACTGATTGTTGTCACGCGTACCAAACACGCGCACGCCGAATGGCTGATCGGCGAACAGAAAGCCACGAAAATCCGCTGTAAACGGCTGGATACCAATGCGCAGGCTGTCAAAATCATAGCGTACCGAAACATCGCGCAAGTGCCGGTCGACGAAGAGTTCCTGCACCCCGACAAAACTGTCGTTGCGGTCGGTGCCCATTGCTGGATTGATATTCACCGCACGGACTTCCTGCGTCGTGGTCCGATTGATATTGACGACCGGCACGAAGCGGAATTCCCAGTCTGGTGGCCGGAACACCGTGTCCCCCTTGAGCAGGGTAAACCCGAATATGCCGGACTCGACGAAGGTACCCTGCCGCCCGCGGCCAAACATGCCATTCGATCCGGGATTCAGCGTTGATTGCGCACCGACCGCCGTGGGCAGGCGGCGGAATTCAAGCAGCGTATCCGAAACGGCCGCAAAATTAAAAAACCAGTCCCGTCCGAGTTCCTCGTGCAACACCGGCAGGTCGCCCTTGATCACGTTGGGATGATAGGGATCCCAGCGGTTATAGGGCAACAGTCCGAGCGACTTCACAATCCGCCATCGGTCGGGCACGGGTAGCGTTTCTCGCCGCACCCAAGGCAGCGGTGGCGGGACCTGCGCCGGATCGATCACGGGCAGCCTGGGCTCCAGTGGCTCGCCCTGCGGTCGTCTGCGCTCGAGGCCTGGCGCATCTCGAACCGTACTCGCCTCCGCTACAATCGGTGACACGATTGTTGGTTCAGCGGCGACCTGCCGGCCTGCCGGGAGCGGCTGGACAGCCAGCGTGTCGCCCTGCGCCAGCGGCGCATTGAATATCCAGCCCCTGCTGCCATCAACACGCTGCACCCGGTACCACCGGCCCATACTCGCATCCGCTTCGAAGTGCGCGCCCTGCCCGGCCTGCGCAACGGCCGGTGCAGTGGCATCCGCCCGTTCACGCACGGCCACCGACAACACCAGCACCTGAATCAGAAATCTACCGGGCTGAAGCTGCGGCTCACGGTCCCGGCCGTCAGTCACGGTGAGCGGCACGGCAACATTGCCTGCCCATGCGGCATGTGGTGATGCCATCACCAAGACCATTGCCCCCAGCGCCATTGCGCGCCAGATGCCACGCAGGTTTTCAGATGCCGGCGCAGGCATTGCTTGCCGTTGAATCGAGAAATGGTGCCACCGGACAGTTCACGTAACGCAACAGCCCTCCGGGCAGGCCACCGATGGTATCCGCACGTTGTGCCGGCGGTGCATTGCCAATGCCGGCGCCCAGTATTGTTCCAGCGTTGGCCAAACCGAGGAACGCGATCATGTCGTCCTGGTCGATGCCATCACCGGATACACCAATGGCACCAACCAACGTAGCACCACGGAAAACCGGAAAGCTGCCTGGAAATATCTGTATGCCGTTTCTCGCCCGCGGCAGACCGACGCAATCGCCTGCCCCGGGCACCGGCAAATTGGCAACCACCTGGTTAATGACAAGATCGAGCGCAAGACCGTTCGAAAAAGGACTCCAGGCTGCGTACGACTTGGACAGCGGGCCAGGTCCACTGCCGTTGATTCCGTCTGGCAAAAAGGGTCGGGCGAGATTGCCGACAGACCGGTTACTGTAAGCAATGCCATCCGTGAGCGCTGTCGGGATGAAAGCCTGCAGGTTAGCCACATACGTGTTGATAGGGCTTACACTCGCCGGCACCAAATAAATGGCCGGCGGCAGCGCAGCCAGATCTGCTGCCGTACCGGGATGGGAAAAAAGCAGTGCGGTACGTGCCTTTTGCACTGCGACGTCCGTGCCGAAAACCGGGGCATCCGGCGATCGCAAGAGGCCCAGCACGACCCCGTTGGTATCGACAACACTGATGCTGACCTGCGCCGCCGACCCTAATGGCCGGCGGATCTGCGCGCGCGCCCGATTTGCCACCTTCATGGCTTCGACGAGTATTGCCGTGACTTCGGCTTGGGTCATCAGGCCATCGGTCCCGGCCATTGGGGCAAAGCGTGCATTACCAAGGCCGTCATCCAGCACAAACGCATTAAGCCCGGCAAACACTGGGTTGGAGGCCGGGCGATAGCCAGATGCAGCAGTCCCAAACGCGACCCCGGCGGACACCAGCGGCGGGCTGAAGTAACCCGGGACATTGACCAGCGCACCTGGCAGCGCCGCGAACACCGGCGCGGCGGCTGGATTTGAAACAATCGCTTCAGAGTCAAGATAGCGCAGGGTGCGGCCATCCACTGCGATACGCTCACCACGACGGTCTGTCGGCGCATCAAATCCACGTGCACCTGCCACGGCAATCAACTCGTCAAGGTCGGCGTCAATATCATTGATGTTGAGGTCCAGTCCGTAAACCCCGTCCGCGATAACGCCGATGCCGCCAACGACCGTGCCGGCTTTATACAATGGCAGCCCGCCCGGGTCTGCCGCCAATCCAAGCGGTGAACCTTTGGGTCCTGCCGTCACTGTCGGTGCCATGCGCACGATATCGGAACACGACAGCGAAGAAAATTGCACGCCGAAAAGTGGCCCACCCGGTGACCCGAACTCGCCGGGATTAAAATTTTCCTGGATGATCTGCCCGGCAGTGCGTGTGGAAAATGCATTTCCCTCGGAAGACAAGTAGGCCCCGGTAATGGCTTTGCTGATCGCTGCCAGTTCGGCAGGCAGCGTCGCCACGTTTTCCAGGCCACCATTGACGCCCCGTCCGCTGCTGATCGTGAAAGTCGGCGCCGCCCCGGTCATACGGAACACAGCGACCACATTACCAACCCGATCGACGACCGCGATGGTGGCAGCGATGCCGCGCGCCTGTGCCTCGTGTACTGCCTGACGGACAACACGTTCGACGTCGGCGACTGTCAACGCAGTCGGTGCTGCCAGCGCGCAGCCGCCGCTACATCCACTGCTGGCAGCACTGCCGCCACCTCCCCCTCCACCACCACCGCCGCAGGCGGCCAACATCAGCAGCAAGGCCAGTATGCAAATGCGCTTCATCGTTGGGCCCTTAACCGCATCCCGGCCTGCAACGCGCCATGCCAATAGCCGCTGCCTGCGTGAAATGTGTGGCAGATTGCACAATCTGAAGTCACGCGATTGTGAACCGGCCGGGCACCGACATGGCATTCGCGGCATTTTGCGATATCAGGCATTGCAATATCCTCGGCCACGGCCGATTTTGTGACGTTGTGACATGTGGTGCAGGATTGCGTCGTATGCTTTGCATGGGTGAACTTGGCGGCAGGCATCCACTGCCGGGTAACGGCTATGGGCGCTACCGCCCAACCAGCAACATCGCTGCGCCGCGAGACCTGATGGCAGGTCGAGCACACCTGCCGACGTTCGAACAGATCATGCAATACCTGTTGCGCTTTGCGGTCCGCAATCCGCAGCGCGCGTTGGCTATCCGCCTGACTCAATTCAGCCCCCGGCCGCTTGCGTGGCAAATCGGACGGCGGTATTACCCCCTTCGGCGTATCACCAAGCACAAGCCGCGCGTAGAACTCCTTGAGCATCGTGGCAATGGCCTCTTCCGATCCGTGCGGCACCTGGCGCGAAGTCACTGTAGGCTCAAACGCCAGGGAGTGGCAACTCTGGCAATGCTGCTCCATGGATACCGGTGCCATTCGTCGCCCGTCACTTTCACGTTGGTGACAACTGTCGCAGTTTAATACCGTACGTCGCCCGCGCGCATCGCGCATGCCTGCGACATCGCGTTTGCCCTGCGGATCACGGATCCCCGCAGGATCCAGATGCAACTTGTGATTGAATTTCAGATTGGAGTGCTCGACAAGCTTGTCGGACGTTTCTGTCCCCTGCCGCACACGCCGGTGCTTCGCCGGGTGGTTGGCATCGGACAGAGTCAAGCGGAAAGCCGGGTGATCCAACGCAAAGTCGGTGACTTTGTCTGTGGAATCGCGGGGAAATTCTCTTTTGTTATCACCGTGACACGCTGCACATTCATCCTGCGCTCGGGACACCATGGCTGCGCCCTTGTGATCACGGTGGCATTCCGCACACCGTGTTTCACGCAGCATCACGCCCCGCTGACCGGTGGATTCCAGCAGCGCTACGTGCTCGCGCACGTCCTTGTGACAGGCCATACACTCCATGTCGCGGACCTGGATGAACGGAAGCATGTGACAAGCTCCACAGTTGTCAGCGAAGACCTGGTGACCGCGCGACAACGGGCCCGGATTCCATGCCTGTAAAAATGCCACGCTGAGTGCCTGCATGATCTCGGTATCCAGCCGCGGACTGTCACCCGGTGGCAGCAGGCCGGCTCCCTGCAGCAGGTGCGGCGCCACTGGCAGCAGCAGAAAAAGCGACAGCACACCCGCGAACGCCAGATAAGACAGACGCCGAATCGATATTTTCGGTGCACGGATCCGCAGCCGTTGTCGACCACCCTGTACCACCTTGCCGAAAGGCGAAGCGAGCCGCACCGACAGGGCCAGCTGCAAATTTGCCGGCGGCGACTCGATCTCGATCAGGTAAGGACCAATCTCGACACGATCTCCGACTGCCAGATTGACCCGGACGACGTCGCGGTCGTTGACCACAATCTGGCCCGATTCGACCTCGATCGCAGCGCCAGATTCCGTGGCCGTCAGCCTCGCGTGAATCAGCGCCACCCGCGAATCGGGCAAATGGATCTCGCACTGTGTGCCACGCCCCAACCTGAGCACCGAGCCCGATATACGCCGCTGCTCGCGCATCGCCTGACCGCGCGGGTTGACGGTGATGTTGGTGATCAGGGTTTCCATCGCAGGCCGGGCTTATGGCTACCAATAATAGAAGACGGAAATGATATGTGTGATCAACGCAGCCAGCAGTGCAAACGACAATGGAACATGCAGAACCAACCATACCCGCATTAGCGCCCTGAAGCGCAGGTCACGGCGTATGCGGTCAACCAGCATGCTCTTGCGTGTCATATGCATGAGGAGTTGCTTGAGCAGTTCCCCCTGCCCCCCCTGCCACTGAGAACCCAGTCGTGTCAGGGCCTGACACGCTTCGCGCGTTGGGCACGGGACCTTGTCGCCGGAAAGTTGTTGGCGAAAACTGTAGCCCACCTGAACCTGTCTTACGGCCACACGCGTCGCCCGGTTGACAATTTGGTTCGCCTCATCCGGAAGATCGAGCGCCATGGTGCGGCATTTGCGGTCGAGATCGGCAATTTTCAGCATGATCGCCTCGACCGTGTCTTCGCCAACGTTTTTGGTCATCAGCGCGGGGTAGCGCAAATAGGCATACATGCCGAAGATGCCGCTGACGATGACCAGCATCATCAGCGCATAGGCAAGCGTGTGCACATTCCAGCCGAATTCGAACCCGCAGTGCAGCGTCACGATCACTGCGAGGCTGACCCCGATATAGACGTGGGCAGAGGTCCAGCCCTGCATGGTACCCATGCCTGAGCGGTAGCGGCGCTTGCGAATGCCGAGCAGCATCAGCCACAGAATGATTAGCGCACCCGCGATGCCCAAGGTGTATCCGAACCAGGTTCCACCGAAGGGCTTGAGGTATACCGTAGGCGGTTCGTGCCACACATAACCACCTATGGACAGTGCACACAGCACGAGTGCCAGCCGCAGATAGCGGCCGCCCTTGAATTCAAGTATCGACTGGTGATGTAGCATCAACCTGCAGGAACAGAGCGATTGGCCGGAGATGGCGACAACCGATGATCCGCAGTCCGCTCCGCGCTGCTCTCAATCCAGGCGATCGCCATAACAGGACGCTGCGTCAGCAGTTTCACCGAATGATCGGCCCCATCGTGTTTAACCATGGCGCACTCGTTTCAGCAGCAGCAATAAAAAAAGCACGGGCCAGCCGCACTTTTCCGTCTGGAAAATCACGCAGCGGCTACTGGGAAGCGACCGAAGTATACGTTTGAATTATCATTACTCCATAGTCCTGAATATCACCGGCTGAATTTTGCAGAATTCTTTTGCAGAACTCTTTTGCAGAATACCAATCTTGCAGGTTACCGATGGTAGGCGCGATTGGACTCGAACCAACGACCCCCACCATGTCAAGGTGGTGCTCTAACCAGCTGAGCTACGCGCCTACAAGCCGCACATTCTAGCTGAATCAAAGATGGCCATCAAACCACTTGCAGCCACAGGCGCATCATGATCTCTCATAGGTTAAAAACATTCGCCGCCATTTCCATGTTGCTGTGTCTTGCGGTTGCAGCGCGAGTTGACCCACCGGACCGGCCGACCATTCCCGGCGGTCTGCTCAGCATCGGGCGTGACGACGGCCCCGCGGACGAACATCCCGCACATGCGGCAACCTTCTCGGCCTCTCGCATCGATCGTCTGCGGTGACCAATCAGTAGTTTGCGATGTTTTTGCATGTGCTGAGAGCGTAGGCTGCCGATGGCGCACGCCTGCCAACCGAGGCCGAATGGGAAAAAGCGGCGCGGAGTAGCGATTAACGCCAGGTCCTGGCGCCGGGACCGGTGAGTGCCACCCGCAGCGGTGGTCACGATACGCCGGCCGCTGAAATCACCATAACCAACGCGGCCGACAGCTCTCGCGCAATCCCGTACCGGCCATCACAACATCTGCATTCGCTGCGCAATCACTTGAATAATATTTAATAATATATTGTTTTTATTATATATTTCATCTGCGATCTGCGCCCACCACACTTTTCACTTTACGAATCAACGCCAGCACCCGCTGCAGCTGGCCCAGATCGGTAATCTCCACGGTGAAACGCATCCGGGCGGCCAGATCCGTGGAAATCGAGCGGGTGGCCGTGACATTGACCCGCTCCCGCGACAGCACTTCCGAGATGTCGCGCAACAGACCGGTGCGATCCACCGCCTCCACCACCACTTCAACTGGAAAGGTCGCGCCGGTAGCCGGACCCCACTTCGCCTCGACACGCCGCGCCAGGTCCAGCCGCGCGAGATTGGCACAGTTGGCCCGGTGCACGCTGACACCGCGGCCACGGGTAATGAAGCCGACAATAGGCTCGGGCGGCGCCGGCCGGCAGCATTTGGCCGGTGTGGTCAGCAACTTGTCGACGCCGACCACCAGCACGCCACCGCCGGTTTTGGCCGGCTTGCGGGTGACGATCGTTTTCGCATCCCCGTTGTCTGTCGGCCGCGGCGCATCCGCGGTCAGCACATCATCGAGCGCCTTCGGGCCAATTTCGCCACGTCCGAGTGCGGTCACCAGATCGTTGAGCTTGTCGTAGCCCATGTCTGCGGCCAACTGATCCAGATTGAGTTTGCTCAGACCGCGCCGCTGCAGTTCCTTGTCGAGCAGCGCGCGCCCCTGCGCGATGTCCACCTCGAGGTTCTGCCGATTGAACCACTGGCGCACCTTACCGCGCGCGCCCAGACTTTTCAGAAAACCCAGTTGCGGATTGAGCCAGTCGCGGCTGGGACCACCCTGTTTGGTGGTCAGAATCTCCACCTGCTGGCCGTTGGCCAGCGGCGTGTGCAGCGGCACCATCGCGCCGTCAACCTTGGCGCCACGGCAGCGGTGACCGAGCTCCGTGTGCACGTGATAGGCAAAATCGATCGGCGTCGAACCTTTAGGCAGATCGACCACCCGCCCCTGCGGCGTGAATACATAGACCGATTCCTCAAACAGTCCGGTGCGGAACTGTTCGGCGAATTCACGGGTATCGCGCACCTCGTCCTTCCACTCCAGCACCTGCCGCAGCCAGGCGATTTTTTCCTGATAACCCTTGTTCTGGCGTCCGCCTTCCTTGTACTGCCAGTGCGCTGCCACGCCGAGTTCGGAATGCTGGTGCATTTCCTGGTTGCGGATCTGCACCTCCACGGATTTGCCCTCAGGTCCGATGACGGCAGTATGCAGCGACCGGTAATTGTTGGCCTTGGGTTTGGCGATGTAATCGTCGAACTCGCGGGGCAGCGGCGACCACAGGCTGTGCACGATGCCCAGCACAGCGTAACAATCCTTGATGTCTGCGACCAGAACCCGCACTGCACGGACGTCATAAAGTCCTTCAAAATCAATGGCTTTCTGCCGCATCTTACGGTGGATGCTGGCAATATGCTTGGGTCGGCCGGTCACTTCGGCGGCAATGCCGGCGCGGGCAATTTCGCCTTTCAACAGCGCCACCACGTTCTCGATATAGCGCTCGCGGTCCAGGCGCTTTTCATCGAGCAGGCGCGCAATGCGTTTGTAGCTGTCGGGGTCGAGCACCCGCAGCGCCAGATCTTCCAGTTCCCACTTGATCTGCCACACGCCCAGGCGATTGGCCAGCGGCGCAAAAATATCCCGCGTCAATTCAGCGATCTCCGCCATTCGCCGTAGATCCCCGGATTTGACTGCGCAGCGCAGCGCCTGCAGATGGTCGGCGAGCTTGATCAGCACCACGCGTACATCCTGCACCATCGCCAGCAGCATTTTGCGCAGCGCTTCCAGTTGCGCCGCCCGTGCTTCGGCGCGCGCCGGGGCAACCGCCCGGTTCGACAACGCACCAATCTCTCCCATCCGGACCACGCCCTCGGCCAGTTCAGTGATCGTCACACCGAATTTTTCGCGAATCTCCCTGGTGGAATCCGGGTTTGCACCGAGCAGCGGCACCAGCAACGCGGCGGCTGCCGGTTCATGATCCAGATTCAGCGCCAGCAGGACATCTGCCATGGCGCAGGCATGCGCCAATGCCGTCTCGCCGGCAGGCAGCGTGATCCGCTCCAGCGGGGTAGCCGTATAAGCATAGACTTTGCGCAGCAGCGCGGCTGCGGGTTCGTCAAAACGCGCCACCACGCCGTCCAGCCACGACTCACCGCTGGCGGGGGCGGAAACAATCAGATGCAAGGGGGCTTTCCTGAGCATTTCGGAGCCTGTTCCGCAAATCCTTGAAAACCTTGGGACTGTACCGTGCCTGCGCGGTCACCGCCAGCACGCCCCGAATTGGTGCGCACGCACCAAATGCAGTGGCAGACTCTCCAATACGTGGCACCGGTTCTGCTACGCAAAGACGGTGGCACAACGGTTGCTTATGCCTGATTGTGTTAAAACCCAAACTGCAGACCAACAGTCGCCCACAGAAAACTCCCATGAGCAACACGCGTCCATACGACGAAATGCGTGCTGCGGACGGCACGGTTCGTCCGCATTATCGCGCGCACACCGAATGGCTGGACAGCAAACCGGCTGATTTCCTGCCGCAAAAACAGCGCGAAGCCAATGCGCTGTATACCCGGCTGGGCATCACTTTTGCCGTTTACGGCGATGAATCCGGTACTGAGCGCTCGATCCCCTTCGACATCATTCCGCGCATTATCCGGCCAAACGCCTGGAAAATGATCAGCGACGGTGCCTGCCAGCGCGTGCGCGCGCTCAATGCCTTCCTCAAAGACATCTACCACGATCAGGAAATCCTCAAGGCCGGCATCATTCCCGCCGAACAGGTTCTCAACAACCCGGCCTACCGGCCGGAAATGCGCGGCATCAACGTTGCCGGTGATGTTTATATACATATCGCCGGCGTGGATATCGTCAAGACCGGCGTCGGCGAATTCTACGTGCTCGAAGACAACCTGCGCACGCCCTCCGGCGTATCGTACATGCTGGAAAACCGCAAAATGATGATGCGGCTGTTCCCGGACCTGTTCGGCCGCATCCCCGTTGCCCCGGTTGACCACTACACCGACGTGCTGCTGGAAAATCTACGTGCCGTGGCCCCCGGGCACGTCAGTCAGCCGACCGTGGTGGTGCTGACCCCTGGCTCGTACAACAGCGCCTACTTCGAGCACGCCTTCCTCGCGCAGCAGATGGGCGTCGAACTGGTCGAAGGCCAGGATCTGTTTGTGGCCAACAATTATGTTTACATGCGCACCACCACCGGGCCGCAACGCGTCGATGTGATTTACCGCCGCATTGATGATGATTATCTGGATCCGCTGGCCTTCCGGCCGGATTCCGCGCTCGGCGTGCCCGGCATCTTCGCTGCTTACCGCGCCGGCAACGTCACCCTCGCCAACGCCATCGGCACAGGAGTGGCCGATGACAAATCAACATATCTCTACGTGCCGCAGATGATCGCTTTCTATCTCGGCGAAAAACCGATCATCTCCAACGTGCCCACTTACCGGCTGGCCAATGCCGACGATCTCGCCTACACGCTGGCACACTTGACGGAACTGGTGGTCAAGGAAGTCCAGGGTTCCGGCGGCTACGGCATGCTGGTCGGCCCGACCTCGACCAAGGAACAGATCGCCGAATTCCGCAAACGCATTGAACTGAATCCGGCAAATTACATCGCCCAGCCGACGCTGGCACTGTCGACCTGCCCGACCTTCCGCGATTCGGACATCGTGCCACGGCATGTCGATCTGCGCCCTTATGTGCTTTCCGGTAAAGAAGTTACGCTGGTGCCAGGTGGCCTGACCCGGGTCGCGCTGAGCGAAGGTTCGCTGGTGGTCAATTCATCCCAGGGCGGCGGCACCAAGGACACCTGGGTACTGGAAGACCTGCAATGCTAAGGGAAGACCTGCAATGCTAAGCCGGCACGCCAACAACCTGTATTGGATGTCACGGCAGATCGAGCGCGCCGAAAACACCGCGCGCCTGCTTGACGTGACCTATCAGATGTCGCTGCTGCCCTACCGCATCACCGACGCCGCGCAGTCCTGGGCTGAACCCTGGGCACTGCCGCTGGTAATTAACGGGCTGGCGAAAACCTATTACGAGCGCAATCCCGGACCGGTGGCCTCCGACAAGGTGTTACGCTTCATGGTCCTCGACAGCACCAACCCGTCGAGCATTTATTCGCTGATGCATGCCGCGCGCGAGAACGGCCGCAGCATGCGCGGCGTGATGACCAGCGAAATGTATGAGGATCTCAATTCGATGTGGCTGGAACTGCGCAGCCGCAGCGAAATCGCACTTAACAATGGCGGTATCAACGAATTTTTCGAATGGGTCAAAACCCAGTCGCACCAGTTTCGCGGCGTCACCTTCGGCACCATGCTGCGCGACGAAGCCTATCAGTTCATCCGCCTCGGCACCTTCATGGAACGCGCCGACAACACCGCGCGCCTGCTCGACGTGAAATACCATACGCTGCTGCCCAGCGCAGCAGAAGTCGGCGGCGCAGTGGATTACTATCAATGGAGCGCGCTGCTGCGCTCGGTCAGCGCGCTCAGTTCGTACCGGCGCATTTACCGCGATGTCATCACGCCGAAACGCGTCGCTGAACTGCTGGTCCTGCGCGACGACCTGCCGCGCTCGCTGCACGCCTGCATGAATGAAATCTACGAAATCCTGCGCGACCTGTGCAAACGCGAATCCATGGAGCCGGAACGCCTCGCCGGAGAGCTGCATGCCCAGCTGCACTACGGCCGGGTGGAGCAGATCATGGAAACCGGTCTGCACGAACACCTGATGGAATTCCTCGAAAAACTGCACATTCTGAATGACGAGCTGAACCACCATTTTCTGGCACCGGTCTATGAGCCAGAAACGGCCACCGTGTCCGGGCAGTCCCAGGCGAGTGATGCGCAGAATCGCCGCTAACTGTCAATGCAGCGCCCTCGTTAAACCTTGCTTGTCAGTACTCCCTGCATCCCCTATGCTTCGCCCCATCGTTTTCCCGCTACCCGTACAAAATCAACATGACGTATTGCGTTGCTGTAACCCTCAAAGCCGGCATGGTATTTGCCTCCGACTCACGCACCAATGCCGGCGTGGATCACGTCGCCAGTTACCGCAAAATGCGGGTGTTCAGCCGCGACGGCGACCGCGTCATCGTGATACTGAGTTCGGGCAACTTGTCGATCACTCAAAACGCGATCAATCTTCTGGAGGAAGATCACCGCGAGCCCGGCACCAAACGTTCTGTCTACGATGCGAAGTCGATGTACGAGGTCGCGGAAATGGTCGGCCAGGCATTGCGCGAAGTGCACAAGCGCGACGCCCCCTATCTGGAACAGTCCAATGTTAGCGCCAGTGCATCCTTTATCGTTGGCGGCCAGATCGCTGGCGGGCGACAACGGCTGTTTCATGTCTACAGCGAAGGCAACTTCATCGAATCGACTGCAGAAACCACTTATTTCCAGATCGGCGAAAGCAAATACGGCAAGCCGGTCATCGACCGTGTCGTCACGCCGGATACCACCCTGCTTGAGGCCACAAAATGCCTGCTGGTCTCGTTCGACTCGACCATGCGCAGCAACATCTCCGTCGGCCTGCCGATCGACCTGCTCATCTACCGTGCGGACACCCTGCGCGTCGCCTTCCAGCACCAGATCAATGAGAGCGACGCCTATTTCAACATGGTGCACCAGCGCTGGGGCGAGGGCCTGCGCAAGGTATTTACCGAATTGCCCAACCCGGATTGGAATGTCGGCTTCGAGCAATAAGGCGGACCCGCATCCGGCATCAGGGCACGACCAATGAGCATCCGCGTCGCGCTGCATCACCAGACCCGCTACCGTTATGACCGCGACGTCAGCCTGTCGCCGCATGAAGTGCGCCTGCGCCCCGCACCGCATTGCCGCACCCCCATCCTGTCCTATTCGCTGAACGTCAGGCCGGAAGAGCACTTCATCAACTGGCAGCAGGACATCTTCGGCAACTACATCGGCCGCTTCGTATTTCCGGAAAAAACCCGCGAACTGGAGATCACTGTCGACCTCGTTGCGGACATGACGGTGATCAATCCTTTCGATTTTTTTATCGAATCCTACGCCGACCAATTCCCGTTTGCCTATCGCCCCGAACTGATGCGCGATCTTGCGCCGTACCTCGCGATCGACGAACAGGGACCGCAGTTGCTGAAATGGCTGACTGATTTCCGCGCGACCCATGCCGGCCCGGCCGCCACCATCGATTTCCTGATCGCCGTCAACCAGCAGTTGCAGCGCGACATCCGTTATCTGGTGCGCATGGAACCCGGCGTACAGACCTGCGAACAGACGCTGGGTAACCGCAGCGGCTCCTGCCGCGACAGCGGCTGGCTGATGGTGCAGATCCTGCGCCATTGCGGCCTCGCCGCGCGCTTCGTTTCCGGTTACCTGATCCAGTTGAAGGCCGACCAGAAAGCGCTGGACGGCCCCTCCGGTACCGAAGTCGATTTCACCGATCTCCATGCCTGGGCTGAAGCCTATATCCCGGGCGCTGGCTGGGTCGGACTGGACCCGACCTCGGGGCTGCTCGCCGGAGAAGGCCACATTCCCCTCGCCTGCACGCCGTCACCGGCCAGTGCGGCACCGGTCATCGGCGGCGTCGATCCCTGCGAGACGCAATTCGAATTCGCCATGACGGTGACGCGCATCCACGAGGATCCGCGCGTCACCAAACCCTACGCCGAACCGCAGTGGCAGGCCATTGATACGCTGGGCCAGAGGATCGACACCATCCTCGCCGCGCAGGATGTGCGCCTGACCCAGGGCGGTGAACCGACGTTCGTGTCGATAGACGACATGGAAGGTGCTGAATGGAACACCGCCGCGCTTTCCGAGAAAAAATGGCAACTCGCCGAACAGCTGGCATGGCGACTCAAGGAACGTTTCGCCGCGGGCGGCGTGGTGTTCTACGGCCAGGGCAAATGGTATCCGGGCGAACCCCTGCCGCGCTGGGCATTGGGCATCCAGTGGCGCAATGACGGCCAGTTGCTGTGGCGCAATCCGGCGCTGATTGCTGCAGCGGCAACACCAGCCGACGCGTGCCCTGCAGATGCCCAACGCCTCGCCGTTGCGCTGACTGCAGCACTGGGCATGGCGCCGGAACAGTTGCTGCCGGCCTGGGAAGATCCACTGACCCATTTGTCGGAAGCAAAAAAGCAGAGTGTGCCTGGCAGCAAAGAGGCGGCCGGCCATGTGCTGCCGCTGGGTGCTGATGAAAAAGGCTGGACCAGTTCAGACTGGCCATTGCCCGGCAAGCAGATCATCCTGATCAACGGCGATTCGTCAATCGGTTACCGCCTGCCCCTGTCAGACTTGCCGGAGATGCTGCCCGCGGGTGGCAAGGTCGTGCGTACCGCGGTGTGCATTGAGACACGCGATGGCCGTTTGTATATCTTCCTGCCACCGTTCGAGACCATCAAACCCTATGTCGACCTGCTCGCCGCCATTGAGCGTATTGCCGCGCAGCTGAACCTGCGCATCCGGCTGGAAGGTTACGGCCCGCCGATCGATCCCCTGGTGACCGTCCTCAACGTGACACCGGATCCCGGCGTCATCGAAGTCAACATTCATCCGGCAGCCCACTGGAAGCAGCTCGTCGCCAATACCCATGCGCTGTATGAAGAAGCGCGTGAAGCGCGGCTGGGCACTGAAAAATTCATGCTCGACGGCCGCCACACCGGCAGCGGCGGCGGCAATCACATCACGCTGGGTGGCGCAAAACCCGCCAACAGCCCGTTGTTACGCCGTCCCGACCTGCTGCGCAGCCTGATCACCTACTGGCAGAACCATCCTTCCCTGTCGTACCTGTTCTCCGGCATGTTCATCGGGCCGACCAGCCAGGCACCGCGGGTTGACGAAGCCCGCGATGACAATCTGTACGAACTGGAAATCGCGTTCCAGCAAATGGCCGCGCTGCAGAAAAAACATGGTGCCGCACTGCCGCCGGAAACCACCAACCGGCTGCTGCGCAATTTCCTCGTCGACCTCACCGGCAACACCCATCGTGCCGAATTCTGCATCGACAAGCTCTACGCCGGGCACGGCGGCACCGGCCGGCTCGGCCTGCTCGAATTCCGCGGTTTCGAAATGCCGCCGCATCCGCAAATGAGCCTGGCGCAGATGCTGCTTCTGCGCGGACTGGTGGCATGGTTCTGGGAAAAACCCTATCAGGCAAAACTGGTACGCTGGGGTTCGCAGCTGCACGACCGTTTCATGCTGCCGCATTACATCGCCACTGATTTCCATGATGTGCTGGGCGACCTGCGCCGCGCCGGTTATGAATTTGATGACGCCTGGTACGCGCCCTTCCACGAATTCCGTTTTCCGCGTTACGGCACCGTGGTCTACAACGGCATCGAACTCGAACTGCGTCAGGCGATAGAACCGTGGAATGTTCTCGGCGAGGAAATGGGTCTCAATGCCACCGCGCGTTATGTCGATTCATCGGTGGAGCGCCTGCAGGTGCGCGCCCGCGGCCTGACCGAATCGCGCCATATCATCGCCTGCAATGGCCGTGCAATGCCGCTGACGCCGACCGGCAGGCCCGGCGAATTCGTTGCCGGACTGCGTTATTGCGCATGGAATCCGCCTTCAGCGCTGCATCCGACCATCGGTGTCCATGCACCGCTGGTGTTCGATGTGGTGGATACCTGGAGCAAACGGGCGATCGGCGGCTGCACTTATCACGTGTCGCATCCGGGCGGACGCAACTACAGCACCTTCCCGGTCAACGCCAACGAAGCCGAAGCGCGGCGCGTCGCACGGTTCTGGGAGCATGGCCACACGCCGGGTCCGATGAATATTGCACCCGAGCCACCGAACCCTGCTTTTCCGGCAACCTTGGACCTGCGCTGGCAAGCCACGCCAGGGGAATGAAATAAGTTATTGTTTTTATTGACTATTTAGTCAATTTACCAACGCAAGCCACTTAGCCGACAGCCCGCCGCGCATTGCGAAACATACGCAGCCACGGACCGTCCTCTCTCCACTCTCCCGGATGCCAGGAATTCTGCGCCGTGCGAAACACACGTTCGGGATGCGGCATCAGGATGGTGAATCGCCCGCCCGGCGTCGTCATGCCGGTGATGCCTTGCGGCGAACCATTGGAATTCAGCGGGTATTGTTCAGTGGCCCCGCCGCGGTTATCGACGAAACGCAAAGCCACCAGCGGCTGCGCCGCTGCCAGTGCCGCGGCATCAGTGAACTCGGCATAACCCTCGCCATGAGCCACCGCCACAGGAATGCGGCTGC
Organism: Burkholderiales bacterium; assembly: GCA_038316355.1. Classification (GTDB taxonomy): domain Bacteria; phylum Pseudomonadota; class Gammaproteobacteria; order Burkholderiales; family SG8-41. Next base: position 21,740 of record JBBQAO010000017.1, on the reverse strand, counting down.
CGGCCAGGCCCTGGAAAAACAGCGACGGTGACTGCTGCACTTCCAATGTGACGAAACGCGCCTCGAACTGTTCCGACTGGTTACGCACAAAGTGCGGCCAGCGTTCCGCCCCCGGTATCAGCTCATGCAGGTTGCTCATCATCTGGCAGCCGTTGCAGACACCCAGCGCAAAACTGTCGGCTCGTTTGAAGAAAGCCTCAAACTCATCGCGGGCACGGACATTGAACAGGATCGACTTGGCCCAGCCCTCGCCCGCGCCCAGCACATCGCCGTAGGAAAAACCGCCGCAAGCGGCAAAACCGCGGAAATCCTTCAGGCTGACACGGCCGGCGATGACATCGCTCATGTGCACATCGACCGCGGCGAAACCGGCACGGTCAAATACTGCCGCCATCTCGATCTGGCCATTCACGCCCTGTTCGCGCAGGATCGCAACACGCGGTTTGGCGCCGCGATTGATGAACGGCGCGGCAATATCTTCGTTCGGGTCAAAGGTCAGTCTGGTCGTAATGCCGGGGTCGCCGATATCGAGCAAACGGTCATATTCCTGCTGTGCGCAATCCGGGTTGTCACGCAACAACTGCATGCGGTATGTGGTTTCGGACCAGGCACGATGTAAGTCCATGCGTGATTCGTCGAGCACGGTTTTGCCATCGGCCTTCACAACCAGACGAGAACCGGCATCAACCATGCCAATGATCTGACAGTACCCGGCAAGCCCGTTCATCCTCAGCACCGTCATAACTGAATCACGGTCAGCACGCCTAATCTGCACCAGCGCACCCAGTTCCTCGCTAAAAAGCGCAGCTGCGACATCACCCTGCAACTCAATCTGCGCACCACAACGTGCGGCGAACAGCATTTCGCACAATGTTATCAGCATGCCGCCGTCGGAACGGTCGTGGTACGCGAGCAACAGGCCCTGCTGATTCAGCTGCTGGATGGAATTAAAAAAATTCTTCAGATCTGCCGCCTCGATCACATCCGGCGTCACATCGCCGATCGCGTCATAAACCTGCGCCAGTGCCGAGCCACCGAGCCGGTTCTTGCCGTGCCCGAGGTCGATCAGCAACAGGTCAGTCTCGCCGCAATCAGTGCGCAACTGCGGTGTCAGCGTCTTGCGCGCATCACCGACTGGCGCAAAGGCAGAAATAATCAGCGACAGCGGCGCCACCACTTCCTTGCGCGCTCCTGCATCATTCCAGGTCGTCTTCATCGACAGCGAATCCTTGCCCACCGGGATGCTGATGCCGAGTTGCGGACACAGCTCCAGCGCCACCGCATGCACGGTATCGAACAACGCCGCATCTTCACCGGCATGTCCGGCAGCGGCCATCCAGTTTGCCGACAGTTTGACGTCGCCAAGTTTCTCGATGGCAGCGGCGGCGATATTGGTAATCGCCTCACCCACAGCCATGCGCCCCGAGGCCTCGGGATTGAGCACCGCCAGCGGCGTGCGTTCACCCATGGCCATCGCTTCGCCGCAGGTCGTAGTAAATCCCATCAGGGTCACTGCAACATCGGCCACCGGCACCTGCCACGGGCCGACCATCTGGTCGCGCGCGGTCATGCCGCCGACCGTGCGATCACCGATGCTGATCAGAAAGGTCTTGTCTGCGACCGTCGGCAAACGCAGCACGCGGTACAGCGCCTCGCGAATGTCGATACCTCCGGCGTCGAACACCTGTCCTTCGCGAACCAGACGTTTCACGTTGCGGGTCATTTTCGGCGGCTTACCGAGCAGCACCGCGAGTTCCATATCCACCGGATTGTTGCTGAACACCGTATCGCCAACCTTCAGCCGGCCATCATCAGTCGCAGTACCGACCACGGCAAAGGGACAGCGCTCGCGCTCGCAGAGCGCACGGAAGCTTTCGAGATCCTGCGGCGCAATCGCCAGCACATAACGCTCCTGTGCTTCGTTGCACCAGATCTGCATCGGCGACATGCCCGGCTCTTCGCTGGGCACATCACGCAACTGGAAATGCCCGCCGCGCTGTGCGCCATGCACCAGCTCCGGTAGCGCATTCGACAGGCCGCCGGCGCCGACGTCGTGGATCGACAGCACGGGATTGTTTTTGCCCAGTCCCCAGCAGCGGTCGATGACTTCCTGGGCGCGACGTTCGATCTCCGGATTGCCGCGCTGCACCGAATCAAAATCAAGGTCTTCCTGGTTCGCGCCGGTATCCATGCTCGAGGCCGCACCGCCGCCGAGTCCGATCAGCATGCCCGGGCCACCGAGCTGGATCAGCAAGGCGCCTTCGGGAATTGCATGTTTGGCGGTGTGCTGCGCAGCGATGTTGCCCAGCCCGCCGGCAATCATGATCGGCTTGTGATAACCGCGCACTTCAGCACCGATGCGCATTTCGTAACTGCGGAAATAACCGGTGAGATTCGGCCGGCCGAATTCGTTATTGAACGACGCGCCGCCGATCGGGCCGTCGAGCATGATCTGCAGCGCCGACGCAATGCGTCCGGGTTTGCCGATTGGATTCGCTTCCCAGGGCTGCTCGAAACCAGGGATGCGCAGATTGGAAACTGAAAAACCGCTGAGCCCGGCTTTGGGTTTAGCGCCGCGCCCGGTCGCACCCTCGTCGCGGATTTCGCCGCCGGAACCGGTGGACGCACCAGGAAACGGCGAAATTGCCGTCGGGTGGTTGTGGGTCTCGACCTTCATCAGGATATGCGTCAGTTCCCGAGAGTAAGCGTAACCCTGCTCCGCACCGGGATAAAACCGTCCGATCGACGCGCCTTCGATCACCGACGAGTTGTCGGAATAAGCCACCACCGTACCCTGCGGATGTTTTTCGTGCGTGGTGCGGATCATGCCGAACAGTGAGCGATCCTGCTTCTCGCCGTCGATGACCCAGTCGGCGTTAAAAATCTTGTGCCGGCAATGTTCGGAATTGGCCTGCGCGAACATCATCAGTTCGACATCGGTCGGATTGCGGCCGATGCGCGTGAAATTGTCGTACAGATAATCGATCTCGTCCGCGGACAAGGCCAGCCCCATGCTGACGTTAGCCTGCGTCAGCGCTTCACGCCCTCCGCCCAGCACATCAACGGTCGCCAGCGGTTTGGGTGCTATGCGCCGGAACAGCGTTTCGGCCTCATCCAGACCGCCCATCACCGATTCGGTCATCCGGTCATGCACATGTGGCAACAGTGCGGTGCGCTGTCCAGCACTTAAGGGTTTGCCACCTACCGAACACCACCAGGCCACGCCGCGCTCGATGCGCTCCACCGCAGGCAGGCCACAGTGTTTGGCGATATCCGTTGCCTTGGAGGACCAGGGAGAAATCGTGCCCAGGCGCGGCGTCACCAGCAACAGCGTGCCGTCCTGTGCGACCGGTGCAGTCACCGATCCATAACTGAGCAAACGATCAAGCTGTTGCCGCCACGCGTCATCCAGCTCACGGCTCAGGCTGATGAAATGCCAGTATTCGGCGGCGATCTGCAGGCCGGGTATGTCTGCGGCAGCGGCCTGGAGGAGTTTTTTCCTGCGAAATGCAGAGAGAGCGTCGCGCCCTCTCAGGCGGAGGAAATGCGGCATGATGAATGGCTGTCCGGAAAGCGTAATTTTAACCGAAGCCGCCCATTCCGCCCATTCCGCAGAAGCCCATGCGTTAAACTTGCGCCCACCATGAATATGCCCCACGCCTCGCCGATATTGCTCAGCGCCGACCTGCGCCGGGTCGAACAAGCTGCCCTGGGCGGACGCAACCCGGCTCCGCTGATGGAGCGCGCCGGCCTGGCCGCTGCCGAACTCGCCCGCACCCTGGCCGGCGACAGCGGCAAACCGGTGCTGATCCTCGTCGGCCCCGGCAACAACGGTGGTGACGCACTGGTGGTCGCGCGACTCCTCAAACAATGGTGGTTCAAGGTCAGCGTGGTCTGCGCCGGCAACCCGCAGCAGTATTCCGCTGATGCAGCGACTGCATTGCAGGCCTGGCGCAAAGCTGGCGGCGAATTCCTTGCAGAAATTCCCGCAGCGCAGGACTGGGCACTGGTCATCGACGGCCTGTTCGGCATCGGTCTCAAACGTGATCTCGACGGCGTTTACGCCACGCTGGTGGAACAGATCAATGCACTGGATGCGCCGGTGCTGGCGCTTGATGTGCCCAGCGGGCTCGATGCCGATACCGGACGCGTGATGGGTTGTGCAATCGTCGCCGACCACACGATGACTTTTATTGCGCTGAAACCCGGCCTGCTGACGCTCGATGGCCCCGATCTCTGCGGTGTCGTACAGGTGGCCGATCTGGGGCTGTCCGCTGCAGCGGATGCGGCGCCGTACGGTGTACTGATCGCCGAAGGCGTATTGCAGCACCTGTTGTCACCGCGGCCGCGCAATTCGCACAAAGGCACGTATGGCAGCGCCGGCATCGCTGGCGGCGCGCACGGCATGGTCGGCGCCGCCTTGCTCGCAGGGCGCGCAGCGCTGAAGTGCGGCGCCGGTCGCGTCTACGCCGGACTGCTCGCCAGTGATGCGCCGCTGGTTGATATGCTGCAGCCCGAATTGATGCTGCGTTCTGCTGACGCCGTATTGCGCCTCGATCACCTGAGTGCACTGGCCATCGGCCCCGGTCTCGGCGACTCCCCCGATGCCGCTGAGTATCTGGATTGGGCGCTGGCGGCCACCGTACCGCTGGTCATCGACGCCGACGCGCTGAACCAGATCGCTGTCACGGATACACTAAAAAGTAAATTAAAACAAAGGGTTATATCAACCATTCTGACGCCGCACCCTGCCGAGGCGGCACGCCTGCTCGGTTGCACCATCACCAAGGTGCAGCAGGATCGTGTGGCCGCCGCGTTGCAACTCGCCAAGGAATACAAGACCGGTGTCGTGCTCAAGGGGGCAGGCAGCATCTGCGCCTGGCCCGATGGTCACTGGGCGATCAACACTTCGGGTAATCCTGGCATGGCGGCAGCCGGCATGGGAGATGTGCTGACCGGCATCATCGTTGCGCTGCTGGCGCAAGGCGTAGACGAACGGCATGCATTAACCGCTGGCGTTTACCTGCACGGTGCTGCAGCAGATCATCTGGTGAAAAGCGGTTGTGGTCCGATCGGACTGACCGCAGGCGAAGTCATAGACGCTGCGCGCGCCCTGCTGAATCGCTGTTGATTTACTGTTACGAGCTCAGGCACTCAGTGCACGAACAACAGCAAAACCCAGCAGCGTCATCGCCAGCGATCCGAACAGGTGAGTGCTGATCAGCGCCATCGCCCAGCCATAACGCTCATCCTGCATCAACATCACCGCCTCCAGCGAAAACGCCGAAAACGTGGTCAGGCTGCCGAGAAAACCGGTAATGAAAAACAAACGGTATTCAACGGGCAGCGTCATGTTCTGCACGAAAAATTCCAGCGCCGCGCCGATCAGAAAACCGCCGATCAGGTTGACCCCCAGCGTGCCCAGTGGCAGCGTCGGCAGGATGTGATTGAATGCGGCGGAAAATCCCCAGCGCAGCCATGCGCCGAGCAATGCGCCGATGCCGACAGCGGCGAATCCCGCAACAGTCATGCTCCCCATTTCAGCCGGTGACGCCGATATTCCAGGGCACGTACTCGTGGTCGCCCAGCCCCAGCAGTTCACTCTTGGTTTTTTCGCCGGAAGCGGTGCGCAGCATCAGGTCGAAAATTTTCTGCGCAACGACAGTCAGTGTCGCCGTGCCTTCGAGAATTTCGCCGCAGTTGATGTCCATGTCCTCGCTAAGTTTGTTGTACATCGGCGTGTTGGTGGCGAGCTTGATTGACGGCACCGGTTTCGCGCCGAACATCGAACCGCGACCCGTGGTAAACATGATCATGTTGGCACCGCCAGCGATCTGACCCGTGGCCGAGGTCGGATCGAAACCCGGCGTATCCATGAAGACAAAACCTTTTTCGGTCACGGGTTCAGCGTAGCGGTACACCTCGTTCAGCGGCCCGGTGCCGCCCTTCATCGACGAGCCCAGCGACTTCTCGAAAATATTGGCCAATCCCCCAGTTTGATTGCCGGGGCTGACCACGCCGTTGATCTGGGTATCGCGCCCGACCGTATAAACATCTTTCCACCAGCGGATACGTTCGATCAGCTTCTCGCCGACTTCGCGGCTTTTCGCGCGCCGCGTCAGTGTGTGCTCGACACCGTAGATTTCCGGTGTTTCCGACAGGATGAAGGTGCCGCCGTGGCGCGCCAGCAGGTCCATCGCTGCACCCAGTGCCGGATTGGCGGTAATCGACGAAAAACCATCCGAGCCGCCGCACTGCAGGCCCATCATCAGGTGGCTCGCCGGCACGCGCTGGCGTACGACCTTGTTCGCCTCTGGCAGCATTTCCTTCAGCGCCGCAATGCCGGCCTCGATGGTTTTACGGGTGCCGCCGGATTCCTGCATGACAAAAGTCTTCAGGCGCGAACTGACCTCGAGGCCCTCTTCCTTCATCAGGCCCTTGATCTGGTTGCGCTCGCAGCCGAGGCCGACGATCAGTGCACCGGCCAGGTTGGCATGGCGCGCATAACCCGCCATGGTCCGCCGCAGCAGGTCCATCGGCTCGCCGGTCATTTCCATGCCGCAGCCGGTGCCGTGGGCGAAGGCGCAGACGCCGTCAATATTCGGATAATCTGCCAGCCGCTCCGGCGTGAAATATTCAGCGATCTTGTGCGCCACCGTCGCCGAACAGTTCACCGTCGCCAGAATGCCCAGGTAATTGCGTGTCGCCACCTGGCCGTTGGCGCGCACGATACCCATGAAACTGGCCCGTTCGGCGTCCGGCAGCATCTCCACCGGCTTGTAGTCGCGGGCGTAGGCATAATCGCGGTCGAACTCGCGGAACTCGAGATTATGTGAATGCACGTAAGTGCCGGCCGCGATGTCATTTGATGCGAAGCCGATGGTCACCGCGTACTTGAGGATGGGCTCGCCCTGCTTGATCGCCCGCGACGCGATCTTGTGGCCTGCAGGCACCTGGCTTTTTGCCGTCAGACCGCCGTCGAGTTTGGTACCGATGGCGATATCACCGCGTGCAATCAGCACGTTGTCGTTTTCATGCAGCCGGATCACCGGGCCCGAGGCCGGTTTGTCCTTGTTGATCTGTATGACGCCGTCGTCCATGGCCTGCCTCCTGGTTTCCGATGGGCGCTATTCTAGACTGCAGAAGCACTCATGTGTTCGCCCGCGCGGTTTCATTCCAGCCGTATTCCCGCCTGTTTGATCAGCCGCCCCCACTTTTCGTGTTCCGCCCGGAGATGGGCCGCGAAGTCCGCGGGTCCGCCGCCGACAGCCTCAGACCCAAGCACTGCCAGTTTCTCGCGAACATCAGCACCCTGCATGACCTTGCTGAATTCGCTGTGCAGGCGCGTGACCGCCGCCTGCAGCGTGCCCGTCGGCGCAACGACCCCGAACCATGAAGTGATCTCGTAACCACGCAGAGCGGATTCACTCATCGTCGGAATTTCCGGCGCCGCCTGCGCCCGCTTCATTCCGGTCACGGCCAGCGCCCGCAACCGCCTGTCCTTGACATCGCCAAGAACGGCAGTGATGTTGTGAAACATGAAATCGACCTGTCCGCCCAGCAGTTCTGTGCGGGCATGGCCGCCGCCCTTGTACGGCACGTGCACGGTCTTCACCGCAGCCATCATGTTGAACAACTCACCGGCAAGGTGCGTGGCATTCCCGTTTCCGGCTGAAGCGTAGTTCAGCCGGCCCGGGCGCGCTTTCGCCAGCGCAATCAGTTCCCTCGCCGATTTCACCGGTACCGACGGATGCACCACCAGCATGTAGTGCCCGGTGGTCAGCAGACTGATGGGAACAAAATCGCGAACCATGTCATAACCGGACTTGCCGCCGGGCACACTACCGCTGATGGCATGGGCCGGTGTCGCAAGAAACACGGTGTAACCGTCAGGCGCAGAACGCGCGGCGAATGCCGCTCCGAGATTGCCCCCTGCGCCGGCACGGTTGTCGACGATGATCTGCTGCCCCAGCGCCTCAGACAGTTTTGGCGCAACCAGGCGGGCAAGGATGTCTACGCCGCTGCCCGGCGATGATGCGACGATCAGGCGCACCGGTTTGGACGGAAAAGTCTGCGCAGACGCGCCGACAACGATGCCACCGCAAAAGATCAGCGCACAGACACCCAATTTCGTGAAACAGCACATGACAAACTCCTTCCGGTTTTCAGGTTTCTGAAGACGATGCGCTGTCGCGATCACTATATCACTCGCGATTGCGCATGGTTCTGCCGCCAACTTCCCTGTGTCCATTAAATGGATATCAAGTCAGCATTGCAGACCTTGCTGTCCGTTTATTGTCGGCGGAGGCCATCGGGATTAGACTGATGAATCAAACTCCCCATTCAGAACCGAAATACTTTGATCGCGCTGATTCCCGCATGAAAACCATCACTGACTTCCCGCACCGCTGGACTGAAACCGAAGACTGCTGGATCACCATGCACGATGGCGTGCGGCTTGCCGCGAAGCTATGGCTGCCTGACAGTGCAGCAGCGAAACCGGTGCCGACCATCATCGAGGTGTTGCCGTACCGCAAACGCGACATCTACGCGCCGCGCGACGCAATGCATCACCGCTATTTCGCCGGTCATGGTTATGCCTGCATGCGGGTGGATATCCGCGGCTCCGGCGACTCCGACGGGCATCAGGGCGTGTTCGCAATGAAGGAGGAACAGGACGACACACTGGAAGTGCTGAAATGGATTGCCGCTCAGCCGTGGAGCGACGGTCAGGTGGGTATGTTCGGCATTTCGTGGGGCGGCTTCCAGGCCATCCAGACTGCCTATCGCGCGCCGAAAGAATTGAAAGCCATCGTCCCCTGCTCGTTCGCCCCCGACCGTTACACCTACAGCCAGGTATTTCGGGGCGGTTCGGTGCTGTTGCGCTCGATTCGCTGGTCGACGCAGATGTTCGGCTACAAGTCGCGCCCGCCCGATCCGCAACTGGTCGGCGACAAATGGCGTTCACTGTGGATGGAACGGCTGGAACACAATGCGCCACAGATCATCTCGGCGCTGCAGCACCAGAATTACAGCGATTACTGGAAAAGCCGCGCCATCGATTTCGACCGCATCCGCTGTCCGTTTTATGCAGTGAGTGGTTGGGCCGACAGTTCCTACGTCGGCGCGGTCGGTGCGGCCTTGACCAAACTCAAAGTTCCACGCAAGGGTCTGATTGGCCCTTGGGGGCATCGTTTCCCGTATCTCGGCGTGCCCGGCCCGGCCATCGGTTTCCTGCAGGAGACGCTGCGCTGGTTCGACCACTGGATGCGCGGAAACGACAAAGGCATCATGAAAGAACCGATGCTGACCGCGTGGATGCCGCAGGCGGTGCCGGCCAAAAATTATTACCCGGAATCGCCGGGCCGCTGGGTGGCTGAACCGACGTGGCCGTCGCCACGGATCAAAGCGAAACGCTACGTGCTGAACGACGGCGGTCGCCTGTCCGAACGCGCCGGCAAGGCCGCAAAAATTGTCACCCAATCGCCGCAGACACTGGGCCTCGATTGCGGCGAGCTGATGCCCTGGTTCCAGCACGGGCCCAGTCCGGAAATGCCCGGCGACCAGCGCGCCGACGACGGCAAATCCGTCTGCTTCGACAGTGCCCCGCTCGCCAAAACCCTGGAAATCCTCGGCACGCCGGTGGCCACGCTGATCTTGTCCGTGGACAAACCGGCGGCCTTCATCTGTGTGCGGCTGTGCGATGTCGCCGCCGACGGCGCTTCGACGCGCGTTACCTACGGCATCTTCAACCTGACACACATCAACGGCTCCGACAAACCGGTGAAGCTGGTGCCGGGACGGCGTTATACCCTGCGTGTGCCGCTGGCGGATTCCGGTTATTCATTTGTCAAAGGACACCGCATCCGTGTCGCGGTGTCGACGACCTATTGGCCGCTGATCTGGCCCTCACCCGAGCCGGTGACGCTGACGCTGCACACCGGCAAAAGCACGCTGGACCTGCCGGTGCGACCGCCGCGCAAGGAGGATGCAAAAATAAAATTCAAGCCGGTGGAAGCCGCCCCGCCCTTCAAACGCACGGCACTGGTCGCCGGCGGGCGTAACCGTGTGGTGCGTACCGACATGGGTAAAAATGAAACCGTTGTCGAAGTCACCGATTCCAGCGGCCGCGGCCGTTACGACGATATCGACAACCTCATCGCCGAAGCTCGTTCCACCGAGCGTTACCGCATCGTCGAAGGTGATCCGCTGTCCTGTGAGGCCGAAGTCACCTGGACCTGGATGTTCGAGCGCGGTGACTGGAAGGTGCGCACGGAGATGCGCACGAAAGTTGCATGCGACAAACGCGACTTCATTGTCACTGCAAATCTTGAAGCCTACGAAAGCGGGCAGCGGGTATTTGAACGCGAGTTCGCAGAACGCGTCAAACGTAATGGAAACTGATATGTCAATAAAAACAATTACTTATAATTACAACCGGCAGCGTCTGCTGATGCTGGTGATTATCCCCATGCTGATCGCGATGGCGTTGCTGCACACCATCAGTGCCCACGCCCAGGCCTATCCGCGGCGCCCAGTCACCATCGTGGTGCCGTTCCCGCCGGGCGCCGCCACCGACTCATTCGCCCGCGCCGCCGGCAAACGCATGAGTGAACTGCTGGGTCAGCAGTTCATCATCGACAACCGTTCGGGAGCATCAGGCCGCATCGGCACCGATTTTGTCGCGCGCGCGGCCGCTGACGGTTACACCCTGTTATGGGGCAGCTCCGGCCCGCTGGTGATCAGCCCGGTATGGGGCGACGGCAAGCCGCCGTACGACACGCTGCGCGATTTCGCGCCGGTCAGCGTGTTCGCAAAAATCCCCTTTATCCTCGTGGTGCATCCGTCAGTTCCGGCCACCAATCTCAAACAACTGCTCGCAGTCGTCAAATCCCGCCCCGGAAAACTCACCTATGCGTCCTCCGGCATCGGCGGCACCTCACACCTCGCGGGAGAACTGTTCAAATCGATGGCCAAACTCGACATCCTGCATGTGCCGTACAAAGGCACATCGATTTTCGCCACTGAACTGATCGCCGGCCAGGTGGATATCGCGTTCGCGGGCCCGACCACCACCCTGCAGCACCTGCAAACCGGCCGCATGCGCGGCATTGCCATCACCAGCACCACACGTTCGCCGCTGGTGCCCAACATCCCGACGTTGCACGAATCGGGTGTGCCGGGTTATGAATTCACGCAATGGTATGCCCTGCTCACACCGGTGAAGGTGCCGGGTGACATCATCTCCACGCTGCACGGCGCCCTGCTCAAATCCATAGACGACGCCGACGTCAAAAAACGGGTCGGTGTCGAAGGCGGCGTATTCGCACCGGGCACTCCGGAACAATTCGCCGCATTCCTCAGACTCGAACTCGACAAAAACGCCAAAATGATCCAGGCCGCCGGGCTGAAACGCGACTGACGCGCACCGGCACCGCGCGATGAATTAGCAGCAACGGCAGGGCGGATTACCGCGCGTTCGCCGCCGCCCCGCTTTGCCAGAGATGCTTGCGCCAGTGCAGTCCGATCAGCACGGCAAACACGATGCCGAACAGGCAATACCCCGTCGCCATGGCCGTATAACCGAAATTGGCGATCAGCGGCCCGGCCAGCAGCAGGCCCGGCAGATTGCCATAGATCGCCATCATCCGGATGCCCATGATGCGCCCGCGATAGCGTTCATCGGAGGTGCGCAGCAGCAGCGCATTGATGGGGATCAGCCCCATGGTCTGCATGCAGCCGGCGAGCATCAGCACCGGGATGCCAGTCGCGGGACTGCCGGTCCGCACGAACACCAGCAGCATCGCCAGCCACGCAATGCCGAATACGATCATCGCGCGCGCCGGCCGGAACGCACCGCCAAAACGGCTCATGATGATCGAACCGGTCAATGCGCCGGTGGCCGCCGCTGCGACCATGGTGCCGAGAGTAGTCTGATCGGCCCCGTAAACTTCCTTGGCCACGTATGGCATCAACCCGGTGAACAACGGGAAGGCCGTGAGATTGAGCAGGAAAGCGAACAACATGGCGGCACGTAATTGCGGCGCCCGCCAGACATAGGACAAACCTTCCCGCAATTCGCGCCACGGTGATTCACGTCGGGCTCCGGCAGCCGGCGCCGGGTGGGCACTGCCGGCCTGCTGCGTCAGCAGCAGGCTGATGATGTAGAAACCGACCACGGCCACATAAGCCGGCCCCATGCCCAGCATCGCAACCAGCCCGGCACCGGTCAGCGCGCCGGCAATACGCGCCGAATCCTGGGTGGTGCGCTGGATGCTCATGGCCCCCATCAGCTGCGACGGCGGCATGGTTTCGCCAACCAGCGCCGTGCGCATGCCGATGTCCGACGGCCGCACCAGACCGAGCATGGCGGCGATGACCAGCACGATCACCGGCGTCACGGCATCCATGAAAGCCAGCGTCATCAGCAGCGTGGCCAGCAGCGCATACAGCGCGCGCATGGCGCACAGCACATTGCGATGTCCCACCCGGTCCCCCATCACGCCGAACATCGGCGCCAGCAGCGTGCCGACGTACTGCAGCGACGCGTAGATGGTCAGCATCAGCACCGATTTGGTCTCGACCAGCACGTACCAGCCGAGGATCAGGGTTTCCATTTCAAAGGCCCAAGACGTCGCCAGGTCGGCGGGCCACTGAAAGCGGAAACTGCGGACACGGAACGGGGCGAGTACGGAGACTCGCGCAGGCGCGCTCATGATCTCAATCCAGCACCATCAGCCAGTCGACCGCGGTGACGCCCTGCGGCCCGGCGAGCACCGGATTCAGATCCAGTTCGGCCAGCCGCGGTCCCGCTGCGGCGCCAAAGCGCGAGACCGCGCTGATCATCTGCGCCAAAGCGGTTTTATTGACCGGCGCTTTGCCGCGTATGCCATCAAGCACGACGCGGCTTTTGAGTTCATCCAGCATGCGCATTGCTTCCGCTTCGGTGACCGGTGCGGCGCGGAACACCACATCCTTGAACACTTCAATCAGCACCCCGCCCAACCCGACCATCACCACCGCGCCGAAAGTCGGATCGCGTTTGAGGCCGATCACCAGTTCGACGTCCCCTTTGCCCATCGCCTGCACCAGCACACCGGCGATGCGGGCGTCGGCTTTGTAGTGTTTGGCATTGGCGGTCAAGGCTGCAAACGCGCTGCGCACTGCAGCGTCATCGCCAAGATTCAGCGCCACACCTTTGGCTTCAGTCTTGTGCAGAATGTCCGGCGATTCAATTTTCAGCACCACCGGATACCCCAGCGCTTTGGCAGCAGCCACGGCTTCATCGGCAGTGGTTACCAGACGCGCAGCCGCTGTCGGCACATTGAAGGATTGCAGCAGCGCCTGACCTTCGATGCTGCTGACCGCACCGGCTGCCGCAGGCAACGCGGGTTCGGGCAGTTGCAAGGCCTTGCGTGCCGGCTCGTCGCTCAACCAGTTACGTCGCGCCTCGGCATAACGCACCAGCGCGGCAACAGCATCGACCGCAGGCTCGGCACCGCGCAACACGACGATGCCCGCCGCACGCAATTTCATTAATGCGGCATCGGGAGCAGCCACCCAGCACACCACCCAAGGCTTATTCACTATCTCATTGATTTTATTGAATATTTCAGCAAGACGCTCAACATGACCATCCATCAGTTGCAGCCAGACGATGCCGACATGCACATTCGGATCCTCCATCACGATGCGCACGCTGTCGAGCAGCAGCCGGGGATCGGCTACAAACTGCCCGGTCACATCCACCGGATTCACGGTGGTGCCGAATCCTGGAATGACCCTGGCCAGCGCAACACGTGTCTGTGGCGCGAGCCCGGCCACCTGCAGTCCCATCTCCTCGGCACGATCCGCCATCAGCACGCCGGCGCCGCCGGACTGGGTGACGATGCCGAGACCGCGACCTTCGGGCAATTTGCACGCGCCCAGCACCTCGACGATATCAAGCATGTGTTCTTCATTGCGGGCGCGGGTAATGCCCAGGCCGCGGATCACGCCGTCAAACACCATGTCGGCGCCCGCGAGCGCACCGGTGTGTGATGCCGCAGCTTTGGCGCCGGCAGCAGTACGACCGACCTTGGTCAGGGTCAGCGGCTTGCCCAGCGTCAGTGCATGTTCGCCCAGCGCACGCAATCCCGCGCCATCGCGCACCCCCTCAAGATATCCGGCGCCGACGCGGATGCGTGCATCATCCAGCACCGCGTGCATCATCTGCACGAAATCGACGTCGCATTCGTTGCCGGTGTTGATGAAATAACCCAGTCCCAGCGCGCGACGCCGTGCCAGCGCGGCAATCGCCGTGCCGAACGCGCCGGACTGGGTAACAAAGCCCACCGGGCCCGGTGGCACAGCACCTTCGGCGAACTGGCCGAAGGTGGCGATGACGTTGTCGAAGGCGTTGATCAGTCCCAGGCAGTTGGGGCCGCACAGGCGCAGACCGCCGGCGCGCGCCGCATCAGTCACTTCACGTTCGAGTTCGCGTCCTGCCTCGCCCATCTCGGCAAATCCGGAGCTGAAAATCACTGCAGTGCGCCCGCCGCGCCGCACCAGTTCGCGCACCGCTGTCAGCACCTGCGCCGCCGGCACAGCGATCACCGCCAGATCCGGTGCTTCGGGCAATGCCGCGATATCGGCGTAACAACGCAGGCCGGCAATTGACTCGTATTTAGGATTGACAGGATAAATGCGGCCGCCGTATCCCTTCTCCTGCAGAAAACGCAGTGTGCGTCCGTTGACCTTGTTGAGGTCGGCGGAAGCACCGAGGATGGCAATCGTACGGGGACTCAGTAGCGCCTGTAATTCGTTCATTGTTCGTATTGTGAAATTGCGGGCAGCAGGCTATGCCTTACTATCGCACAGCCCGCATCAATTACAACACATCGCAGATTGGCGATGCCGTCCGGACATTTCGCAGCTAAGGGATTCAGGCCGAATACCGGATCAGCGCCGACTGAGCCAGCGCTGATCGCTTTCGATGCGCCGCAGGTCAGCCAGGGTCTCGACCCCGGCAGCAATCGCCCGCGCCAGCACGACCTGCAGCAGCTGCGCCGTCGCCAGCGCGTCAGCCAGTGCGTTATGCCGCGCGTGGTTTTCGATACCGAAGCGCTGCGCCCATGCATCCAGTCCCTGTGGCACTGCCACACCGGGCCCGGCGAGCAGCGCCGGCGCCAGATACGCCAGATCCAGCCAGACCAGGGATGGCACACGTCCCAGTGCCGCTCTGGCGGCGCGGTTGATCAGCGTACGGTCGAAATCGGCATGAAATCCGACCAGTGGCGCCCGCTCCGCATATTCGAGAAAACGGATCAGCGCCGTCGCAGGATCGAGCCCGGCGAGCTGAGTGCTGCCATCGATGCCGTGGATCAGGATATTTGCGTGACTGCTGGCCTGTGGCTGGCGCACCACAACCTCAAAACCGCTGTTAAGGCGAATCGTGCGGTCTTCGACGCTGACCGCACCTATGGCAATCAGGCGGTCATTGAACGGATCCAGACCAGTGGTTTCCACATCGACCACCACGCAGCGCAAGCTGGCGAGCAGCGCAGCGGGGGAAATTTCCGGTCGCGCGTCATACGCTGCCAGCGCGAGCGATTGCTCCATCTCCAGGCGGGGGCCGACTCCAAACAGCCGGCGCAGCCCGCTCACGGCCCATTCCCTCATAACTGGTAATCGAGCGCAATCCGGCTCTGCAGCTTGCGCGCCTGGCGAAGACTTTCCTTGAGGATGCGCCGGTCCACTTCGTTCAGGTCCGCAGGATTGATCCGGTTCGCGCCTCCCGTCGCACTATCCGCAGCCATCTGCCGGCGCAGACGCAGTGCCTGCAGGAAAAAAAAGCCGTCACAGATGGAGGCAATTTCCTCCGATGGCATATTCAGCCGCAACCCGGCCTGCCGCAAGCGCTGCGCGGTATTGGTATGTTCAACGCCGGCCGCCAGCGCCAGCACGCGCGCGCCATCAATGAACAGCCGGGCAGCGGATTTTTTGAGATCAATGCTGCCATTGAATTCCCCTTTATCGGTGACAAAATCGCTGATCATGCCGAGTGGCGGCCGCGTTTCCAGCGCATATTGCGCCAACTGGCGCATGAACCGGGAATTACCCTGCGCCAGTCCGGACAGATGGCTGCGCAACACCCGGGCCGGCGCATCGTCACCATACAGCGGCCGGAAATCGAAAAAAATTGCTGCATTGAGCAGCGCCTGCGGATCAGTATCGGCGATCCATGAGTCGAATTGTTCGTGCCATTCGCCGAGGCTCAGGCACCACTGCGGGTTGCCCGCCATGATGTTGCCCTTGCACAAGGGAAAGCCGCAGGCATCAAGATCGCGGTTGACGGCCTGCGCAAACGGCAGCAGCCGTTCACGAAGCAGCCCCGGATCCGCATCGCCAGCATCAAAAATCAGGCCATTGTCCTGATCGCTGCTGATGGTCTGCTCGTAGCGGCCTTCACTGCCGAATGCCAGCCAGCACCAGCGGATGTCAGCAAGCGGAAATTTCGTTTTTTCGATATCCAGTACCCGCCGCACCAGCGCATCGTTCAGCGTCGAAATGATCAACGTCAGTTGTTCAGCGGCCACGCCCTGCCCGAGCATGCTGCGGGCGAGCCTGCGGATATCGGACGCAGCGAACTGCAAACCGCCGATGGAATCCGCATCGGTTATGTTGTGGCTGATGGCGCGCACACTGACCCGTTGCAGCGCGAACAGGTCGCGTTCGGTGACCACCCCGATCAGCCGGCCGCCGTCACAGACGGGAATGTGGCGGATGCCGCGGTGTGCAATCAGCAGCGTGGCCTCGTAGGCGGTGGCCTCCGCCGGCAGCGTCAGCGGATCCAGCGTCATCACTGTGCTGATCGGCTGCGACAGTCTGCATTGCGCCAGCGCGATACGATCGAGCACATCGTGCCGGGTGAAAATGCCTTCCGGGCGCCCCGCCCCGTCAACCACCAGCACCGAGCCGACCTTGAGGGTCTGCATCGTGCGCAGCACTTCCTCCACCGGGGTCTGCGCCGCACAGGTGACCGCCGGGCGCGTCACCAGCGAGCGCAGTGTCCGGCTCATCGCCTGCTGCTCGCCCGTGGCGGACGTGAAATTCATTTTGATCAGTCGCCGCGATTCGCGCAACATCGTCGTCAGATAACGCATCGCAAATTCGCGGAATACCGGGCTGCGGCCCAGCAGTTCCGGAAACCGCGCGGCAGGAAACTCATAACAGAAAGTGTCGGTAATCGCGGTGTACGGCGCCATCACCGGCCGTTTTTCGAGCAGGGCGCTGACCGAAAAACATTCTCCCGCACTGAGACTGACCGGCTGCGCATCGCCGCTGTGCGTGACGGCAAAAGGCACCACCTGCACCGTGCCGCGCTGGATGATGTAGAACACCCCGGGCTCGCCCTGTGCCGGGTCGAGGATGACCGTGCCTGCGGAGTAATAACCGAGGTCGACATTGGCGGCGAGGAATTCCAGCGCCACGCCCTCCATCTGAGTAAACGGCGGGTATTGCCGCAGGAACCGTAATACCCCGTCGGCAATCAGCGTGACACCGCTGGCTGGGGGGGCGGCCACGACGCGCTCCTGCGCTCAGCGCACGATGGCGCGAGCAGACAACCGGTATGCGGTGATGAACTGCGGGGCACGGTGGAACATGCGACTCTCTCCGGACGACGTCGTGATCAAAGCGAAAATCACGGGTTTGGGATGCGATGTTTTGTGTTTCAGCGCTTCGCGGGCAGCCTAACACGCAGTTCGTGCCCGGCTTTGACCGGGATCAAAGGGGCGTGACATAAGAAACCCTGCCCACATTAATACAATATAATCAAATACTTGCGTTTATGCTCCGCCCCGGCGGCGGCGCAAGCCAGCCGTCGCTTCAGTGCGGTTTGTTGGCAAGGTGCGCCGGCACCGGCAGCGTGACGATATCAATGCCTTCGTCGCGCAAGGCATCAACTTCCTGCGGCGATGCCGTGCCGCGGATGTGACGTTCGGGCGATTCAAGGTAATGGATTTTGCGCGCCTCTTCCGGAAAGGCCTTGCCGACATCCTCGGTGTTTTCGACGATGTGCGAGATCAGCCTGAGCATGCGCGCAGCGTCGAAATTGGCATATTGCGGGGCATCCGCAGCCGCTTCCGGCCGCTCGCGCGCCGGCGCCTCGGTGCGGCCGGTATTGAGCCGTGCCGCAGTCACCAGCCGGCTGATGTGCGTGCTGCCGCAGAGCGGACAAGTCAGCTGCTTTTCCAACTGCTGGCGCTCGAAATCCTCGCTTGAGGCAAACCAGCCCTCGAACCGATGGTCGTTGTCGCAACCGAGATCAAAAACAATCATGGATATGCCGGATACGCCGGGTAAAAGGAACGACCAGAAACTTGGAACAACCAGAAACTTGGAACAACCAGAAACATGGAACGACCAGAAACAGACGGGATGGTGGGCGAGGCCGGACTTGAACCGGCATGGCTTGCGCCGAGGGATTTTAAGTCCCTTGTGTATACCAATTCCACCACTCGCCCCGTGAGTCTTGAGTGCTTCCGGGACCGGGCCTCGCCACGTTGGTGCCTGATGCTGGAGGCGCGGGGCGGAGTCGAACCGCCCTACAAGGATTTGCAGTCCTCTGCATAACCGCTTTGCTACCGCGCCACTATAACTAAAAGGGGAAAACGGCTGGTTTCTATTTCAACCGTTTTCCCCGGGGATCTGGAGCGGGAAAGGAGGTTCGAACTCCCGACCTCAACCTTGGCAAGGTTGCGCTCTACCAGCTGAGCTATTCCCGCATTGCTGTTCGCGTTGTTACTGCCACATTGCTGCCACCACATTGCAACCACTTATCAGCCGCACATTATAATTCAACCCCTTCCCGCCCCGCAACCCGCTAACCGTTGGCCCGCTAACCGTTGGCCTTGGCGGCGCCCCAGGCCATTTTCAGGTAATACCCCATCGAAACCAGGGTCAGCACCGCTGCGGCCCAGATCAGCCATGTGCCCCAGTACTGGGGGTCAAAGGCGCCGATCATGTCGTGATAAAGCAGCATGGGGATGGCGATCATCTGCGCGGCCGTCTTGATTTTGCCGACCATCGACACTGCAACGCTTTTGCCCTGCCCGATGGAAGCCATCCATTCCCGCAGCGCGGAAATCGCGATCTCGCGACCGATGATGACCAGCGCAATGACCGCGTCGATCCGCCCCAGCTGCACCAGGATGATCAGGGCTGCCGCGACCATCAGTTTGTCCGCGACCGGGTCGAGGAAGGCACCGAAAGCCGAGGTCTGGTTCAATTTCCGCGCCAGCCATCCATCCAGCCAGTCGGTGATCGCCGCCACGGTAAAAATGGCTGTCGCGATCAGGTTCTGCGTGGCGTGCGAAACCCAGTGCTGCTCGAAATAGAAAATGCCGACAAACAGCGGGATCATCACGATCCGCAGCCAGGTCAGCAGATTGGGCCAGTTGAATGTCATGTCCGTCCGGCGCAGTGGCCCGGTTGCTCAGTGCAGTTCATCATAAATTCGTTCCGCGAGTGCCCGGCTGATGCCGTCCACCTGCGCCAGTTCCTCAACGCTGGCCGCGACCAGTCCGCGCAAGCCGCCAAAACGGGTCAGCAGGCGCTGGCGGCGTTTGGCGCCGACGCCGGAAATCCCCTCCAGCGGTGATGTATTGCGGGTGCGTGCGCGCCGCGCCCGGTGTCCTTCAATCGCAAATCGGTGAGCCTCGTCACGGATCTGCTGGATCAGGTGCAGGCCGGGATTGTCTGCCCCAAGCCGGAATGCGGCTTCGCGTCCGGGCATCAGCAACTGCTCCATTCCCGGTTTGCGCGCCTCGCCCTTTGCCACGCCAAGCAGCGGCACGTCATTCAACCCCAGTTCCGCCAGCACTTCAATCGCCACGCCCAGTTGCCCCTGCCCGCCGTCGATCATCACCAGATCAGGCATCTTACCCTCTCCGGCGACTGCTCTGCGATATCGCCGGGTCAGCACCTCGCGCATCGCGCCGTAATCGTCGCCAGGCGCAACATCGCGCATGTTGAAGTGGCGGTATTCGCCGTTCTGCATCGCGCCCCGGTCGTAGACCACGCAGGACGCCACCGTGGCCTCGCCCTGGGTGTGGCTGATGTCGAAACATTCAACGCGCTGCACGGTCTCCGGCAATCCCAGTCCCTGCTGCAGGGCGATCAGCTTTGCCGCGTCGCCCATGTGCTGTACCTTGCGCTGTGCGGCACCGAGTTCGGCGTTTTTGGCAGCCATCTGCAGCCAGGCCCGGCGGTCACCGATGGGATTGGCGCCGATATGGATGCGTCGCCCGGCGTGTTCCGACAGCGTGTCCTGCAGCACGGCCACCGCAATCGCCTCGCCGACGATCAATTGCGGCGGCACCGGATGCGTGAGGTAATGCTGGGTGATGAAGGCTTCGATGATCTGTGCCGGTTCCACTTCATCCGCATTCTGCGGAAAAAAATTCTTGTCGCCGAGATGACGGCCACCGCGGATCATCACCAGGTTGACGCAGCAGACGCCGGCGGCGATGCCGCAGGCGATGACGTCGGCATCACGTCCTGATTCATCGCTGACATACTGGCGCTCGCGCACCTTGCGCAGCGCGCCGATCTGGTCGCGGTACACCGCCGCCTCCTCGTAACGCAGACCCTCCGCAGCGGCGGTCATGCGCGCATCCAGCCGTGCGGACACCGCATCTTCCTGGCCGTTGAGGAAAAGCCCGGCACTGTGCACGTCTTCCGCGTAATCGGCGTCGCTGATCAAACCCACGCACGGCGCCGTGCAGCGATGGATCTGGTGCAGCAGACAGGGGCGCGAACGATGCGTGAATACGCTGTCTTCGCAGGTGCGCAGCCGGAACACTTTTTGCAGCAACTGCATGCTTTCACGCACCGCGCCGGAATCCGGAAACGGTCCGAAATAATGATGGCGCTTATCGGGGTTGCCGCGAAAAAAACCCAGTCGCGGGTAACGGTGTCCGGTCAGCATCAGATAGGGATAGGACTTGTCGTCGCGAAACAGGATGTTGTAACGCGGCGCCAGCGACTTGATCAGATTGTTTTCCAGCAGCAGCGCTTCCGCTTCGGAGCGCGTGACCGTGGTTTCGATACTCACGATCTGCGCCACCATCAGGCGGATCCGCGGTGACAATGTCTCGGTGCGCTGGAAATAGGAACTGACGCGCTTGCGCAGGTCCAATGCCTTGCCGACGTAGAGCACCTCGCCGTCCTTGCCGAGCATCCGGTACACTCCCGGCAGATGGGGCAGTCCGGCGGCGATTTCCGCGGGTTCACCCATGATCAGGCGCCGGCCCGCTGATCCAGGTATTTCCTGATGTCGGCAAAAATCCGCTGGAACATCTCCGGGGTCAGCCGCCGCGTGTTGGTGTTGTAACGGCTGCAGTGATAGCTGTCGAACAATTGCATGCCACGGTCCAGCCCGTGCGTCGCGCCATGGGCAAACGGAAAATCGGCCAGCCGCCGATCCAGCGCGCGCAGCACGGCCTGGTGCGCCACTGTCCCCAGCGCGAGCACAGCAGCCGGTGCAAGCGCCTGCAGTTCGGCACGCAGATAACCATTACATTCACGGATCTCCGCCGGCAATGGTTTGTTTTCCGGGGGCAGGCATTTGACGGCGTTGGTAATGCGGCAGTCCTGCAGCACCAGCCCGTCGTCGGCTGCCACGGCAATCGCCTGGCTGCCGAAACCGTAACGGTGCAAAGTCTCGTAGAGCAGGATGCCGGCATGGTCGCCGGTAA
>JBBQAO010000137.1:0-7092 GCA_038316355.1 Burkholderiales bacterium | reverse complement strand
TCCCGCGTAAGAAGTTAAATGGCCCTTTTATTTCGTGGCGCAGGCTGCGGTGGTGACTGGCGGTTCCCGATCAATTCACCTTTGCCCCCGAGGCCTTGACCACCTTGCCCCACTTGGCGATCTCGTCAACGATGTAACGCGAGAATTCCTCGGGCGAGCTTTCCAGAACCTGCATCCCCTGCTGCACCAGGCGCTGGTTCACCGTCGGATCTTTCTGCGCCTTGCGGAATTCGGTGTTGAGCCGGCGGATGATGTCCGGGTTGGTGCCGCCCGTCGCGGAAAAACCGAACCACGCAGCGACATCAAAGCCCGGCAGCCCGGATTCGGCAATAGTGGGCATGTCCGGCCAGGCCGGCACGCGCGTCGCGCTGGTCACGCCCAGCCCGCGCAGCTTGCCGCTTTTGATGATTTCCTGGGCCACTGACACGCTGGCGAACGACATCACCGTTTCGCCGCTGATCACTGAGGAGACGGAAAGCGGCGTCGCGCGGTACGGCACGTGGGTCATTATGGTGCCGGCTATCATGTTGAACAGTTCGCCGGACATGTGCTGCGAGGTGCCGCTGCCCCCCGACGAATAAGTCAGCTCGCCCGGGCGCGCCTTGGCGAAGGCGATCAGCTGCCTCAGCGTTTTCACCGGCATCGAGGGATGAACCGCCAGCACGTTCGGGCTTGAAGCCGACAGCGTGATCGGTGCGAAATCCTTGACTGGGTCGAACGGCAGCGAGGAATAAAGCGTCGGGTTGATGCCGTGGGTGCTGATCGTGGTCAGGAACAGGTTGTAGCCGTCAGGCGGGGACTTGGCCACAATCGCGGCGGCGACGTTTCCGCCGGCGCCCGGACGGTTGTCGACGATGACGCTCTGGCCGAGGCCCCTGCCCAGCGGCTCTGCGAGCAGTCGCGACAGCAGGTCGCCAGCCGAGCCCGGGCCCAGGGTGACGACAATGCGCACCGGTTTGGACGGATACTGCTGCGCCATGACCGCTGTGGCAGTCATGCTGACGGCTGCGGCAGCCACCACGCTGAATATTATTTTGATCATGTTCATGACTTTCTTCTCAGACGACAGCGATGCCCTGGATCTCGATGACGATCCCGGGCCGCGCAAAGTGGGAAACGGTGATCAGCGCACTGGCCGGAAAGCGGCCGTCCCTGAATACTTCAGCGCGCATCTTGACGAAGCTGTCGCCGTGGCGCGGATCGTTGATGAACACGGTCATCGTGACCAGGTTGGCAAGCGAGGCACCGGCGCGCCTGAGTGTGGCGTCCATCAGTTCGAAGCAACGTTGGGTTTGCGCGGCGAAATCACTTGAGATGTCCTTGCCGGCGGCATCCTGCGTTGCGGTCTGGCCGGCGAGCCAGATGGTGCGCCCGCCCTCGGTGCTGACCGCCGGGGAGAACGCGCGGCTTCTCTGGAATTCGGTGCCTTCGAGATATTCGATTTTTGCGGCCATGCTCTGCGAACCTCCGTGTCAGGTGCTGCGTGCGGCCCGGTGTCGTGGCAGCCCGCGCGGCATCGGAGTTGGACGGCCGGCAGGATTGCTACAATGCCCCGCTGTTGGGTTAACGTTGTTTATCTTAATGTAAAGATAGTTGATGTCAAGGCAAACTGGCAAAACTGACTCCATCGCCCTTTTCATTGCGGACTGGCGGCGCGAGCGACCCGATCTCGACCCGTGGCCGCTCGGCATCATCGGCCGCGCCTCGCGGATTTACGCCCATTTCCTGCGCCGGGCGGACGGCTGGCTGTCTCCGCTGGGTCTGACCTGGGAAAGCTTCAGCCTGATCGCCGCACTGCGCCGCTCGGGCAAACCCTACGAACTCAACCCGACGCAGTTGCAGCGCCAGTCCCTGCTGACCTCAGGGGCGATGACCAACCGCATCGACCGCGTCGAAGCGCTCGGCCTGGTGGAGCGTCACTCCGACCCGGCAGACCGGCGTGGCGTCATCGTGCGGCTGACGCCGGCGGGGCGCGCGCTGGCGGACAAGGCGATTGCGGCGCACTTTGAAAAGACCGCGGAGGTGCTGGGCGCGCTCAATGTCCGGGAAGCCAGGCAACTGGATCAGTTGCTCGCCAAGCTGCTGCTGTCGCTGGAGCAGATGCCGGGAGACGCGCAACAAACGCCGGCGAAGGGGCGAGTCCAGCGGACGTGAACATTCCCGGCTGGAGAATGCATCCGTTAAGCGGCGCCCTGGCCGGACATTGCGCGGTACGGGTCAGCGGCAACTGGCGTCTGACCCTTGCCTTTGACGGCGTTCATGCCGTGCTGGTGGATTATCAGGATGATCATTGACAGGAATTCGAACATCAGCAGAATGCACAATCCGCCGCATCCCGGCGAAACGCTGCGGGAAGACGTGCTGCCGGCGTTCGGGCTGACGGTGACCGAGGCTGCTGCGCAACTGGGTGTCACGCGCGTGGCGCTGTCGCGGGTGCCTAACGGCCGTGCTGGCATTTCGCCGGACATGGCGCTGCGCATCGAGAAATGGCTCGGGGTGGAGAACGGCGGCCGCGCGGACCTGTGGCTGGCGGAGCAGGCTTCACATGATCTGTTGCAGGCCCGGAAAGCCTTCAAATCCGGGGTGAAGCGCGCGCCCGCGATGGCGGGCTGAGCGCAAAGGGGGACGCGCATGCCCGCCGCCCGCGCGCCCACCTCGACAATGTGCCGTTGCGCATCGTGCGGCGCGGCCGCTGGGAAGACCGCCAGCGGGTGCTACTGACACGGCGCCGATGCCGGGGCAGGGGAAGCTGGCGATTTGAAGGCCGCGGGTGTGGCGGGCGTCCTGTCCTTGTCCGGCCAGTCATTGATTGATATCATGATATCTTTCTGCATTTCCATGGAGTCCGGTCATGGCCCAGTTCGTTGTTCGCCATCTCGAGGATGAGGTCAAGGCCCGCCTGAAGCGCCGTGCCGAGCGCCACGGGCGCAGCATGGAGGAGGAGGTGCGCCAGATCCTGCGCAATGCGGCGAAGGAATCCAATCGTGCGCTGCCCAGGCTGGGGTCGCGTATCGCGGCACGTTTCAGCAAGGCCGGGCTCGCTGGTGATCTGCCCGAACTGCGCGGCGATGCTGCGCGCTCTGCTGATTTCGGCCGGTGATCATTCTCGACACCAATGTGCTGTCGGCTTTGATGCGTTCGGTGCCTGACGCACCGGTCATCGACTGGCTTGATCGCCAGCCGCCGGAGTCGATCTGGATTACCAGCGTGACCCTGTTCGAGGCGCGCTTCGGCCTGAACCTGCTAGCGAAGGGGCGCAGGCGTCAGGCGCTGGAGTCCGCATTCGACAGGCTGCTCGAAGACGATCTGGAGAACCGTGTGCTGGACTTCGACAGTGCCGCGGCCGCGGCGGTAGCGCTTCTGGCGGCGGCACGACAGAAACTCGGCCGGCCGGTGGATGTGCGCGATACGCAAATCGCCGGCATTGCGTTGGCGCGGCGCGCCACGCTGGCAACGCGCAATGTGCGGCATTTTCGCGATCTGAAGGTTCCAGTGGTTGATCCCTGGCAGGCTTGAGCGGCGCGTTCATGTCTGAATCCATCGTTCGCCCCAACCTGCGCTTCGTCTATCGTCACCCGGCGCATTTCATCGCCTTCGCCGGCGGCATCGGTCTGATCCCGTTTGCGCCGGGCACCTTCGGCACCCTGCTGGCGATTCCGCTGTTCCATGGGCTGCAACCTGTGCTGGATGGGTGGACCTTTCTGGTGGTGGTCATTGCGCTGTTCTGGCTCGGCGTATGGGCCTGCGCGGTGGCCGGTCGCGCACTGGGCGCGGCCGACCACGGCGGCATGGTGTGGGACGAGGTGGTGGCCTTCCTGCTGGTGCTGTTTTTTGTGCCGGCGGGTGGTTATTGGCAGGCGTTTGCTTTTGTGGTGTTTCGCCTGTTTGATATCTTCAAGCCGCCGCCCATTCGTTACTATGACCGCACGCTGAAAAACGGCTTTGGTGTGATGTGGGACGACTTGATTGCCGCGGCTTATTCATTGCTGGTGCTTGCGGCTGCTTATGCATTGATCGGTTGAGGGAATAACGATGCCGGATAAAAAACTGTTTGAACTGGCGGCGCAGGTGGGCGTGGCGCTGAAGGCGCAGGGGTTGATGCTGGCGACGGCGGAGTCCTGCACGGGTGGCTGGGTGGCGCAGGCGGTGACGGCGGTGCCCGGCAGTTCGCAGTGGTTCGAGCGTGGCTTCGTGACCTATACCAATATTTCCAAACGCGAGATGCTCGGCGTCAGTCAGGACACGCTGGCGGCGCAAGGCGCGGTGTCAGAACAGACGGTGCGCGAGATGGTGACCGGCGCACTGGCCAACAGTCATGCGCAGATTGCGGTGGCGATCAGCGGTACTGCAGGACCGGATGGCGGCACGCCGGAGAAGCCGGCGGGGACCGTGTGTTTTGCCTGGGGCGTCAAAAACGGCGAGCCGAAATCTGCGACCCAGTGCTTCCCGGGCGACCGCGAAATGGTGCGCCGGGCTGCGGTCGAATTTGCGCTGGCCGGGTTGATCGGCTTGCTGCCAGTGGTGCCAGCTATATATTCTAAATAATTGATTTTAAATATAAATTTATTATATGTCTGGGGATTTACACACTACTGTATAAATAAACAGCTTTTGTAAAAATTTATGTATAATGCGGTCATCACCTGAACAAAACGCAACACCAAAACTGCAGCACCAGACCGCATCGCAAGACTGAACCGAATGAATTGAAAAGGACATCACCATGGACGAAAACAAAAGCAAGGCTCTCGCAGCAGCACTGTCGCAAATTGAAAAACAATTTGGCAAGGGCTCGGTCATGCGTATGGGCGAGGCCGACATTGCACGCGATATCCAGTCGGTATCGACGGGTTCGCTGGGACTCGACATCGGACTCGGCATCGGCGGCCTGCCGCGCGGCCGGGTGGTGGAAATCTACGGTCCGGAATCTTCGGGCAAAACCACGCTGACGCTGTCGGTGATCGCGCAAATGCAGAAACTCGGTGGTTCGGCAGCATTCATTGATGCCGAACACGCGCTCGATCCGCAATACGCCGTCAAGCTCGGCGTAAAAGTGGATGAATTGATCATCTCCCAGCCGGACAACGGCGAGCAGGCGCTGGAAATCGCCGACATGCTGGTGCGTTCGGGCTCTGTTGACGTGGTGGTGATCGATTCGGTGGCAGCGCTGGTGCCCAAAGCCGAGATCGAAGGTGAAATGGGCGAGCCGCAGATGGGTCTGCAGGCGCGGCTGATGTCGCAGGCGCTGCGCAAGCTCACCGCCAACATCAAGCGCTCGAACACGCTGGTGATTTTCATCAACCAGATCCGCATGAAAATCGGCGTGATGTTCGGTAATCCCGAAACAACAAGCGGCGGCAATGCGCTGAAATTCTACGCCTCAGTGCGTATCGACATCCGCCGCATCGGCTCGATCAAGAAGGGCGAGGAGGTCATTGGTTCCGAGACCCGCGCCAAGATTGTCAAGAACAAGGTGGCGCCGCCGTTTCGCCAGGCTGAATTCGACATTCTCTACGGCGAAGGCATTTCGCGCGAAGGCGAGATCATCGAGCTCGGTGTGATCCACAACATCATCGAGAAATCCGGCGCCTGGTATTCCTACGGCAAGGATCGCATCGGTCAGGGCAAGGACAACACCCGCGAATACCTGAAGGAAAATCCGAAAATGGCCAATGAGATCGAAGCGCGGATACGCGCCGCGGTCGGCGTCGCCGGTGGCCCGGCGAGTGCTCCTGAAATCAAGAAGCCGCCGCTGGAAGTGGTGGAATCGGATCCGGCCGCACGGAAAAAAGCCGCCGGGCAGTAAGCGGCGGCATTGAACCGGCAGCGACGGCATGCCGGCCTCCGATCGTAAAGAACCCGGCAGTCTCAGGGCCCGCGCACTTAGGCACTTGGCGCGGCGCGAGTATACCCGTCACGAATTGACGTTAAAGCTCGCGCCGCACGCTGAGTCGGAAGACGAAATCGCACAGGTCCTTGATGACTTTACGCAGCGCGGCTGGTTGTCTGAGCAACGCGCGGCGGAACAGATGGTGCATGCGCGGCGCAGTCGATACGGAATAGCGCGTATCCGCCGCGACCTGCAAGCGAAAGGTGTGGACGCAGAAGTTGTCAGCACCACTGTCGCGGCACTGAAAGATGGTGAACTGCAAGCAGCGCAGGCCGTGTGGCGCAGGAAATTCAAGGCTTTGCCTGCGGGTGCCGCGGAGCGCGCGAGGCAGGCGCGGTTTTTACTGGGGCGCGGATTCAGTACCGAAGTCATAACGAAGTTGTTGCGCGGTTTGGCGAAAGACGAAACGGAAGATTAAGCAGAAGTATGGATATGACTAAAGAAATGTTTAAAAACAAAGACCTGATCGTGTTCTGGGCGGCAGTGATCATCGCCGCCTGTGACGTCCTGTCATCCAGTTTTTTTGCCATCCAGGAAGCCATCGCAGCGCCGGCGCCCGTCGTCGCTGCAGCCGCAGCGCAAGAAGCTGACGCGCAGGAAGACGCTGCGGCACAGCGCTGGGCGGAACGCATGGCGCGCCTCGGCGCACGCTGAGCAGCACTCCTGCCGCCGGAGCGTGACGGTTCCGCCTCAGCCGCTGCAGTGCGGGATGCGGCAGTAAACTGGTTTAAAATCTGCGCCTTATGTAACTTTATTGGCGCATCCGCATGAAATCCGCAGAAATCCGCGACAAGTTTCTCCAGTACTTCGAGTCCAAGGGGCACGCCATCGTGGCCTCCAGCCCGCTGGTTCCCGGTAACGACCCGACACTGCTGTTCACCAATTCCGGCATGGTGCAGTTCAAGGATGTGTTCCTCGGCCAGGAAAACCGCAGCTACAAGCGCGCGACGACTTCGCAGCGCAGTCTGCGTGCCGGCGGCAAACATAACGACCTCGAGAATGTCGGCTACACCGCCCGTCACCACACCTTTTTCGAGATGCTGGGCAATTTTTCCTTTGGTGATTATTTCAAACGCGACGCCATCCACTTCGCCTGGGAATTGCTGACCTCCGTCTACAAGCTGCCCAAGGACAAACTCTGGGTCACCGTTTACCAGACCGATGACGAGGCCTACGACATCTGGCAAAAAGATATTGGTGTG
>JBBQAO010000118.1:0-9326 GCA_038316355.1 Burkholderiales bacterium | reverse complement strand
TGCCGAGCCCGCTGCACGGAGCATCGACCAGCACACGGTCGATTTTGGCGGCCAGTCTTTTTTCCTTGGTCTAGTTCTAGTGCCCGAAGACCAGCGGGTGCTGCTTTGCGAGGCCGGAGCGTTTCAGCCGCGGCTTCAGGTTGTCCAGCCGTTTCTGCGAGACGTCGAATGCATAAATCCGGCCCTGCGAATGCATCAGCGCGCCCAGCATCAGCGTCTTGCCGCCGGCGCCGGCGCAAAAATCAACCACCAGATCCGTGCGCCGCGGTGCCAGCAGGTAGCCCAGCAGCTGGCTGCCCTCGTCCTGCACTTCAATGGCGCCACTGGTGAACAACGGGTGGCGGTTGATCGACGGTTTGCCCTTGACGCGGATGCCGATTGGCGAAAAGGGCATTGCTGTTGCTTCGATGCCGCTGGCGTTGAGATCGGCGAGTACCGCATCATGGTTGCTGCGTATGGTATTGACCCGCAGATCGAGCGGCGCCGGATCCTGCAGCGCGCGGCCGAGCTTGCGGATGAAGTCGTCATCGTGCTGCGGCAGCAGCCGGTCGATGATCCATTGCGGCAGGTCGGCTTCGGCGCTGAGCGGCAGGGCACCCGCTTGTGAACGTGTTGCATTGAGCCACTGGATTTCATCGGTTTTGCAGAGCGGTGTCAGCTCGCGGCTGCTGAAGCCGGCGATGCGCGCCAGCCACAGCAGCACCAGCTGCCGCGGTGTGGCCTCGGGCGCGACATGGTCAAACAGCATTTTCCGGCGCAACACACCGAACACCGCCTCTGCGACGAAGGCGCGGTCGTGCTGGCCGAGGACATGGCGTTCGCGGAAATAACGGCCGAGCACGGCATCGGCCGGATAGGTGAAGGTCAGCACGCGCGACAGCGCAGTTGTGGCGTCAGCGAGACGCAGTATGTTGGGCACGCGTGCGGCGGATTCGGGAATGGCAGGGTTTTTAATGGCAGTTCTCATTGTTCGCTGACTTGAATGGCATTGACCAGCTGTTCGCCAGACAGCTCGCCGTCGCGGTTGAAAAAACGGATGCGAAGCGGCAGGTTGCGGTATTCCGTGGCCAGCCAGACCGCCAGGCTTTCGCGCCCGCTTTCGCGGGTCTGGATCACCGGCACCGCGCGCAGGCGGCCCAGCGGCGTGTCGATGGTTTCCGCAGGCAACACGTCGAAGCTGGTGATCTCCAGTTGCCGGCCGCGGGTGAACGGCACCGTGATGCGCCCGGGGGCCGGTGGCATCAGTGCCAGTTGATACATGAAACTGAGAATGTCCTGGCTGCCTGCAGGCAAGGCCACGGTGTCCTGCTGCGGCACGCGGCCCAGGCGCACCTGGCCCTGCTCCCAGTTGAACACCGCGAGGGACTCCTCGCTGCGGCTTCCACGTTTGACGCTGGATACGAATCGATCTGGCCGCAATCCCTGGTCGGATACGGTGCCTTTGCTTACGTAGAGGTAGCGGGTTGGCCGGAATACTTCGACCAATCCTGTGCTTTCTGACTGATTGCCCAGCGTGTACTGCGCGCCGTCGAATTCCCAGGTCTGCACCGTGCGACCGACCGTGGTGTGGTCGGGGCCCATGGTTAATGAATAAGTGATGCGGCCCTTGCGCGGAAAACTCGGCAGGGGGGGCACGACCGGGGGCTGAAACACTGTAGGTGCTGCGCTGGCGACGACCACCGGTTCCGCTGCGGGGGGCGCCGGTTCTGCAACAGGCCCCGGATCCGGTGCAGCGGGTGGTATGGCTTCCGGTTGCGGCGCCGTGCGTGTTGCGGTGGCGATACGTCGCGCTTGCGGCTTGCGCTGCGGTTCGGTTTTGGCGCGCGGCACGGCTGGCGGTGCCAGCGCTTGCAATTGCACATTCAGCGGCGGCAGTTCCGGCACGGGTTCCGGCAGCGTCAGCCAGGAGCCGGCGAGCAATGCGGCATGCGCGGCAACTGACACTGCCGCGGCGGCGAGCAAGCGCGTCGCGGGTCCGCGCTTCACCGGATTTCCAGACGGGAGATGATCTGCTCGTAGCGCTTGCCGTCGTCTTCGACGATGCGCATTTTGACCGGCATCAGCCGATGTTCGCGCGCCAGCCAGATTTCAGTCGCGGTTTCCCCCACGGCATGTTGTTTGACCAGATGAATCACCGCCATACGGCCGAGCGGCGTGTCGATGGTCGTGTCGGGGCCGATCGCGTAGCGGTACTGGTCGAGTTTGCGGCCGTTGGTCATCGCGAATGCCAGACCTTTGAGTTTTGCCGGATCCAGAAACAGGAACTGGTACATCACCGACAACCGGTCCTGGGTGCCCGGCGGCAGCGTCGCGGTTTCGCTGCGGCCGTCGTGGGTAAATGTCAGCGTGCCCGCGGTCCAGTCAAACCCGGCGTGCACCCGCCGCGCATCACCGGAGCCGCGGGTGCCGTCGAATGTTTTCGGGCGCAGCCCGTCGCTGCCGACTTCGCCGCTGCTGGTGACGCGTCCGGGCCGGCGCTGCACCAGCGCGAACAGGCCGATGGCCTGGGTTTCGCTGGCGGCCTGATAGGTACCATTGCCGGTTTCAAAGGTTTCCTGTATCACCGCGATCGCGGTGCCGTTCATCGACAAATCGTATTGCGCCTGCACTGCCTGCGGTGCGGTGACCGCAGCGGAAGCCGGTTGCAGCAATGTGCCGGTGATCAGTAACGCCGTGATGAATAATTTAAGCATCGAATTAAACATCAAGTGCGGGGGAGAGCAGTGCATGCGCAGCAGGGCGTACATCGCTGATGTTGACCCGGCCGTCGGCGGTCAACGTGACACGGTTTTCGCATAACCAGCGCACCGCCTGCGGATAAATGCGGTGTTCTTCGGCGAGCACCCGCGCGGCGAGGGCGTCTTCGTTGTCGCCGGACAACACCGGCACAGCAGCCTGGATGATGATCGGGCCATGGTCGAGCTGAGGCGTGACGAAATGCACCGTGCAGCCGTGGACGCGTACGCCAGCATCCAGTGCCTGGCGATGGGTGTGCAGTCCGGGGAAGGTCGGCAGCAGCGAAGGGTGGATGTTAATCATGCGGCCGTGATAACGATTGACAAAGTCCGCGGTCAGCACGCGCATGAAACCTGCAAGCACCACGAGGTCAGCCCTGGCAGCTTCGATGGCCAGTGCCAGCGCGGCATCGAAATCCGCGCGTTGTGCATGTTCGCGATGATTGACCACGGTGGTCGCCACGCCGTGGCGCGCCGCGGTGTCCAGGCCTTTCGCCGCCGGGTCGTTGCTGATGACCGCAGAGATCTGCGCCGGCAGCTTTGCGGCGAGCAGGGCTTCCATGTTGCTGCCGCGTCCGGAAATCAGTATTGCGATGCGTTTCAGCGCCAGTCCTTTCGGTTTTTCAGACGATTTCAGACCACTACGGCTTGTGCTTCACTGCCGCGACGCCGGCGTACGCAGCCGATGCGCCAGACCCGTTCGCCAGCGCGTTTGAGCAGCGCCTGCGCCCGCGCGGCGTCCTTTTCTGCGACCACCACCACCATGCCGATGCCGCAGTTGAATACGCGGTGCATCTCGTCATCGGCAACATTGCCCTGCTGCTGCAACCAGCGGAACAGCGGCGGCAAGGGCCACGCGTCGCGGTAAATTTCCGCAGTCAGCTTGTCGCCGAGCACGCGCGGCACGTTGTCCAGCAACCCGCCGCCAGTGATGTGCGCCAATCCTTTGACCGGCAATTGTTTCATCAGTTTCAGCATTGGTTTCACATAAATCCGCGTTGGCGCCAGGATCAGATCCTTTAACGCCCGACCGCCGACTTTTGCCGACAGTTTGACGCCGCGCTGCGCGATGATTTTGCGGATCAGCGAATAACCGTTGGAATGCGCGCCGTTGCTGCCGAGACCGAGGATGACGTCGCCGGGGCGGATGCTGTGGCCGTTGATGATGCGTTTTTTCTCGACCACGCCGACGGCAAAACCGGCGAGGTCGTATTCGCCCGGGGGGTACATGCCGGGCATTTCCGCGGTTTCGCCGCCGATCAGCGCGCAGCCGGCCATCTCGCAGCCAGCGGCGATGCCTTTGACCACATCGGCGGCGGAGTCGACGTCGAGTTTGCCGCAGGCGTAGTAGTCAAGGAAAAACAGCGGCTCGGCGCCCAGCGTCAGGATGTCATTGACGCTCATCGCGACAAGGTCGATGCCGATGGTGTCGTGGCGCTGCCATTCGAAGGCCAGCTTGAGTTTGGTGCCGACGCCGTCGGTGCCCGATACCAGCACCGGTTCCCGGTAACCGCGCGGCACGGCAAACAAGGCGCCGAAGCCGCCGATGCCGGCCATCACGCCCGGGCGCAAGGTACGTTTTGCGTGCGGTTTGATACGATCGACGAGGGCATCGCCGGCATCGATGTCAACACCGGCGTCGCGATAGGTCAGCGATTTTTTCGTCGGTCGTGATGTTATTTTGCGATTCAAGGGAGTCCTTGCGATCTGAGCTGTTTTTCGGGGGCTGGCCTGCGTTGGCCTGCTAAAATAAGGTCTCTGCCACGGGCCTGGTGTGTGGGCCCGGTGCAATATGTCCAGTAAGTGTCCAGTAAGCTCAACTGTCCAGTAAGCTCAGCCAGCCGATGCGAATTTTATCTTAAATGGATACTCTGGAACGCAATCCGCGGCACCTCTGGCAATGGCTGGCGGTGGCGGCGTTGGCTGTCGCCGCCGTGTATCTGCTCAGCCCGATACTGACGCCGTTCCTGCTGGCCGCGATCCTCGCCTACATCTGCAATCCGCTGGTCGGCCGCATGACCCGCCGCCGGGTGCCGCGCACCCTGGCGGTGGCGCTGGTGCTGTTGTTGCTGACAGCAGCGTTCGTTGTCTTGTTGCTGGTGCTGCTGCCGTTGCTGATCCGCCAATTCCGGGCGATTGCCGAACAGGTGCCGGCGCACATCGACTGGTTGCGCAACGCAGTGGCGCCGCGGCTGGAGCAGATGACCGGTGTGCAGCTCGAAACCACCATGGTGCGCGACTGGATCGCCGGGCACATGGAGGAAATTCGCGATTTTGCGGTGAAGTTGCTGCCGTCGTTGAAGACCGGTGGGCTGGCCATCGTCGGCTTCCTGGTCAATCTTGTGCTGTTGCCGCTGGTGCTGTTTTATTTTATGCGCGATTGGAACACCATCATCGACGGCATTGACCGCATGGTGCCGCGGCGCATGCATGACCGGACAAGCATGATCGCCCGCGAAATTGACGACGTGCTCGGGCAGTTTTTGCGCGGGCAGTTGCTGGTGATGTTGTGCATGGCCCTGTTCTACACCGTCGGCCTGTGGGCTGCAGGCCTCGATTACGCGCTGTTGGTGGGCATCATCGCCGGCCTCTTTACTTTCGTGCCTTACTTGGGGGTCATCATCGGCCTGGTGCTGGCGACGCTGACCGGTTTGTTGCAGTTCCAGGATCCGGTGCAGCTGGTCTGGGTTTGGGGGGTGTTCATCGTGGCCAACCTGGTGGAGGATTACCTGCTGTTGCCGTGGCTGGTTGGCGACCGCATCGGCCTGCATCCGGTGGCGGTGATTTTTGCGCTGCTGGCCTTCGGCACCGTGTTCGGTTTCTTCGGCGTGTTGCTGGCGCTGCCGGTCAGCGCCGCGCTGCTGGTGTGGGGGCGCTACCTGCGCCGTGATTACCTCGCGAGCGGCATGTATCGGGAATGAGATACAGGGAATGAGATGCAGGGAATGAGATGCAGGGAATGAGATACAGGGAATGAGATACGGCGAATGAAGCAGCTCGCGCTCGAACTGGCGTCGCCGCCGGCGCCGACACTGGACAATTTTGTGGTCGGTGAAAATGCAGAAGTCGTGGCCGCGCTGCGCGCGCTGGCGCGCGGCGACAGCCGCGAACGTTTCATTTACCTGTGGGGCGGCAGCGGCAGCGGCCGCACGCATCTGCTGCGCGCGGTGGTGCAGGCGCTGGCTGCGTCCGGCAGGACGGTGCGGCTGCAGGATGGAGCCGCCGGCCCGGGCGCGGCGACCGCGGACGACGTTGTCGGTGTCGACGACGTGCAGCGTCTGTCTGCCCCGGCGCAAATCGGATTATTCAATAGTTACAATGAATTGAAGGATGGCTCCGGCGTGCTGGTGGCGACCGGAAACGTGCCGCCGGCGCGGTTACAGTTGCGCCCGGACCTGCTGACGCGGCTGGCCTGGGGGCTGGTGTATGAAGTGCGCGCGCTGAGCGAGAACGATCGCCGTGCCGCGTTGCGTGATTACGCGGCTGCGCGCGGTTTTGATCTGCCGGAAGAGGTCACCGATTACCTGCTCGTGCGTGCGCCGCGCGACCTCAGTTCACTGCGTGCGCTGGTCGACATTCTCGACCGGTTGTCTCTCGAACAGAAACGCGCGATCACCGTGCCGCTGGCGCGGGAACTGTTGCAGGCGATGCCGCCGAAAAACTGAAATCACGACTGACCTGAACGGAACACAAGAATGAACCTGGCTTTGTTTGACCTTGACAACACGCTGCTCGCCGGTGACAGTGATTTTGAATGGGCGCAGTTTTTGATCGACCGCGGTGTGCTCGACCGCGCGACCTACGAAGCGCGCAACCAGCTGTTCTACGACCAGTACAAAGCGGGCACGCTCGATATCCGCGAGTTCCTCGATTTTCAGTTGAAGCCGCTGTCGCGTTATCCGCGTCCGGTGCTCGATGCCTGGCATGCCCAATACATGCAGGAACGCATTCTGCCGATGATCCGTGATTCGGCGCGGGCACTGGTCGATAAACACCGCAGCGAGGTGCGGGTCATCATCACTGCCACCAACAGTTTCGTCACCGCGCCGATTGCGCGCGCCTTCGGTATCGAGCACCTGATTGCCACCGACCCCGAGGTGCGTAATGGCGCATTTACCGGTGGCGTCAGCGGCACCCCGTGTTTCCGCGAAGGCAAAGTCGAACGTTTGGAGGCGTGGCTGGCCGAACGTGGGGAAACCATAAAAAGTGCTTTAAAATCAACATTTTACAGTGATTCTCTTAATGACCTGCCGTTGCTGCAGCGGGTTGGCCATCCGGTGGCGGTGGATCCCGATGCCGCATTGCGTGCGCATGCCGCTGCGCACGGCTGGCCAGTGATCAGTTTGCTTTGAGCGATCGCTGCGGCTTCGACAGTGCCGCGGTGACCGCCATGTATAATCGCGCCGTTTTCCTCTGCTGCAGCGCGTGGATTGCCAGTTGTTTTTGCCGGTCCTCCCTGAATGCGCTGAACGATATTTCCGCATGACTTTCGCATGATCACCAAGCTGCTGGGCCGCGTGTTTTCGGGCCGCATGTTCAAATCCGCCAAACCGCGAATCATCGCGGTGTCCGAACACGGCATCACCCGCGACCGCATCGGCAGTTGCGCGCTGCGTACCTGCGATGCGCTGCAGGAGGCGGGTTATGCCGCGTTTGTCGTCGGCGGCGCGGTACGCGACCTGATCCTCGGCCGCGATCCCAAGGATTTCGATGTGGCCACCAATGCCACGCCCGAGGAAGTGCGTGGCATTTTCCGCCGCTCGCGGGTGATCGGCCGGCGTTTCAAGATCGTCCACGTGCTCTGCGGCCGCGACATGGTCGAGGTGTCGACCTTCCGCGGCCCTGCTGTCGATGCCGGCGCCGGCACGCAGGTCGAGGATGAACATGGCCGGCTGCTGCGCGACAACGTCTGGGGCGATCAGGCACAGGATGCGACGCGGCGCGACTTCACCATCAATGCGCTGTTCTACGATCCGGCGCGCGAGCAGGTCTGGGATTACCACGGTGGTGTTGCCGATCTCAAGCGCAAGCGCCTGCGCATGATCGGCGAACCGGCGCAGCGCTACCGCGAGGATCCGGTGCGCATGCTGCGCGCGGTGCGTTTCGCCGCGTCCTGCGGCCTCGAAATCGATGCTGCCACGCGTAAACCGATCAAGGCGCAGGCTGAGTTGCTGAGCAACGTGCCGGCGGCACGACTGTTCGACGAAATGCTCAAGCTGCTGCTGTCAGGGCATGCCGCCGAGTGCGTGAAACGTCTGCGCAAGGAGGGGCTCCATCACGGCATGCTGCCGCTGCTCGACGTCATTCTTGAACAGCCGCTGGGCGAACGCTTTGTGATGCTGGCACTGAAAAACACCGACGTGCGCGTCCTCGCCGGCAAACCGATATCGCCGGCGTTTCTGTTTGCCGCGCTGACCTGGCACGAAGTGCTGGCAGCGTGGAAGAAGATCGAAGCCCGCGGCGTGCCGCCGGTGCCGGCGCTGTATGAGGCGATGGACCAGATCATCACCACGCAGACCGAGCAACTGGCGATCCCGCGCCGTTTTACGTCCGACATGAAGGATTTGTGGGCGCTGCAGCCGCGTTTCGAGCAACGCGCCGGCCAGCGTCCGTTCCGCCTGCTCGAGCACCCGCGCTTCCGCGCCGCGTACGATTTCCTGCTGTTGCGTTGTCAGAGCGGTGAACTGGAGATGGCCATCGGCGAGTGGTGGACCCGATTCCAGGATGCTGATGCCGATACCCGTGCAGCGATGCTGGTTGCGGACAGTGGCGGACCGGCAAAAAAACGCCGCAAGCGCCGCCGCCGCAAATCCGGCACGCCGTCAGAACCGGCTGCGGACTGACGCAAGTGGCGGCGCAAACGCATACCGCCTGTGTTGCGCTGGGCGCGAACATCGGCGAACCGCTGCGCCAGATCGAAGCCGGGTTTGCCGCGCTGGCGGCATTGCCAGACACAAAACTTGTTGCGCGTTCGTCGCTGTATCGCAGCGCGCCGGTCGGTTACGCGGACCAGCCGGATTTCATCAACGCGGTGGCGATGATCGAAACGGCGCTGGCGCCGCATGCGCTGCTCGACGCATTGCTGGCCATCGAGCGCGTCAACGGCCGTGTCCGCGAATTTCCCAATGCACCGCGCACACTGGACCTCGATATCGTGCTCTACGGTGATGTGGTTTTACGGGAGCCGGGGTTGACGATTCCTCATGCGCGCATGCTCGAGCGCGCTTTTGTGATGGTGCCGCTCGCGGAAATCGCGCAGGATGTCATGGTGCCGGGGCGGGGCCGGGTGTGTGATCTCGCAGCGCTGGTGGATGCAGCAAGTGTGGCGCAATTGCAGCGAATAACGGGGACGAGCGGCATCAAGCTCGCCGCAGAGAAATGTGGACGAGCGGCATGAGGCTCGCCGCAGAGAAATGTGGACGAGCGGCATGAGGCTCGCCTCAGAGAAATGTGGACGAGCGGCATGAGGCTCGCCGCAAAGAAATGTGGACGGGCGGCATGAGGCTCGCCGCAGAGAAATGTGGACGGGCGGCATCATGCTCGCCGCAGAGAAATGTGGACGAGCGGCATGAGGCTCGCCGCAAAGAAATG
>JBBQAO010000078.1:0-16269 GCA_038316355.1 Burkholderiales bacterium | reverse complement strand
GCTTACGCTTGGGCAGTGCCAGGGACGAACGCGCTGCGACTGTCGCTGCGGCTGCGAACGCGGCACGGTCCTGACCGGAGGGCTTTTACTAACCTAACCAAGAGGGGCAATTCTGGATAATATCTTGGTACAGAAGGAAATTTAGACCGCGAGTTTGCCAAGACGGCTACTCTACTGATACAACCTCTTGCCAGTGCCCACCTTTATCCCCTTTTGCGCGCCATAATATTTATGCGCTGGGATTAGGCCGGGGTTAGGATCAACAACATATTCGCAATGCTTCATCTCACCCCCGCGTGTAAGAAGTAAACGTTTCCTCTCCACGCACTCGCACTTTTTCACGAGCACGTTTCCTCAGTAGCGCAACTGCGCGAATCAAAAGTGTTGCCTGTTGCCGCCGCCCTCAAACTGATCACTTTCCCCACAATGCGCCGATCCATAATTGACCAGCATATCGGTTCGCGGAAGGCCGCCAGCCCTGGCTAGCAATCCGTTGTTCCTGGTCAGCTTTCAACCGGCGCTGGTGGTCAAAATTCAACCGGCGCCAACACCAAACACCGTGCGATTGACCGTGTGCTGGGCTGGCGATATGGACTTATGGTCGCGGATAGTGGAAAGGTCGTTTAAAATCGTGGAAAGGTCGTTTAAATTTCCTATTCCCCGCCTAGGCTGGCACTGCCAATTAAACTGGCGATAGTGATAGAGGTACGCACATGCCTGACGCTCACAAAACTCTGATGCGGCGGCCAATTCTGGCCACGCTAGGGTTAACGCTACTCGTCTTCGCGGTGACAGGTGGCATCGCATGGAACATCGCAACATCAATCTGGCCACAAAACGCGGTCGAACGCACCCGTCAAGTGTTGGTCGCAATCGACGATTTGCGCGTCGAAACAGACCGTGCTGAGTCCATGCAATGGGCTTACTTTCTAACCCGTGATCGTGTTGTTCTGGCCGAACGCGATGCCGCGCTGGTGGCGGTGGGTCCCGCGCTGCGTGCACTGGTTGGCTTGACCATCGACAATGGCGAGCAGCAACTCCTTCTGAAAAAACTGGGCGTGGCGGTCGATCACCGGGTGAAACTGTTGTCGAGTAGTCAAGCGTCATTGAACAGCCAGAGCACCAACGATGTTGCCGTGCTGATCCGCGATGGCCGTGCCGCTGGTGAGGCGGTGCGCGCCATCCTGCAACAGGTTGAGAATCGGGAAAAGGAATTGCTGGCGACGCGGCAAGCCAGCGGACGTACAACACTGAAAATCGTCTTCACGGGTGTTGCCTTCATGCTGGTAATCATTGCAGCCCTGGCCTTTCGACTGCGACGCAGCGAGCTCGCTGCGCGCGACATCACGACGCAGAAGCAAGCCTCGCAGTATGCGCGGAGCCTGATTGAAGCGAGCCTCGATCCGCTGGTCACGATCAGCCCGGACGGGAAGGTCATGGATGTGAACGAGGCAACCGTGAAGGTGACAGGAGTGGTGCGCGAGGAACTCCTCGGCAGCGACTTTACAAGCTATTTCACGGAACCGGCGAAAGCGCGTGATGGCTACCAGCAGGTATTCGCCAAGAGCTTTGTGGCTGACTTCCCCCTCACCATCCGCCAACGGGACGGCAAATTGACCGATGTGCTGTACAACGCGTCGGTATACAAGGATGTGGAAGGCAACGTGCTGGGCGTGTTTGCCGCTGCGCGCGACATCACTGAGCGCAAGCTATTCGAGAAATCGCTGAAAGAACATAACGTCGAACTGGAAATGGCAAAGGCGGTCGCGGAGAAAGCCAATTTGGCGAAATCGGGTTTCTTGTCCAGCATGAGCCATGAATTACGCACACCACTCAATGCAGTGCTCGGATTCGCACAATTAATGGAATCCGGTTCGCACTCGATGACACCGGCACAAAAAATGTCGATTGACCAGATTCTGAAGGCAGGCTGGCATCTGCTGAACCTGATCAATGAAATCCTTGATCTGGCAATTATCGAATCCGGCAAAGCGTCGATGTCGATAGAGCCGGTATCGCTTCATCTGTTACTGCAGGATTGCCAGGCAATGATAGAGCCGCTGGCGCAAAAGCGCGGGATACAGATGACATTCCCGAACGATGACCGCGCCTTCTGTGTGCGTGCCGACAGAACCCGTCTCAAGCAGGTGATGATCAACTTGCTGTCGAACGCGATCAAATATAACCGGCGCGACGGATCTGTCACCGTGTATTGCGCGATGAGCGGCAAAAACCGGACGCGCATCAGCGTTGAGGATACCGGAGCGGGTCTTCCACCCGAAAAGTTGGCGCAACTGTTCCAGTCGTTCAACCGGCTTGGGCGGGAGGCAGGCATCGAAGAAGGTAGCGGTATCGGGCTAGTCGTCACCAAACAACTGGTGGAGTTGATGAAAGGCGAAGTCGGTGTGGAAAGCAGTGTCGGTGTCGGTAGTACTTTCTGGATTGAGTTGGATGCCACACAAGCCCAGGAATTGTCTATTCAGGGGGGGATGGCAGGCGGAGTAAAGAGCGGCGCGGATGCGCCGGATCATGTGGCAGAACACGCATTGCCGATAGGCCGTACGATACTCTATGTCGAAGATGAACCGGCCAATTTGTTGCTGGTCCAGCAATTGATTGCGCAACGTGGCGATATTAAATTATTGTCGGCCATCAATGGTAATCAAGGTATCGAGATGGCGCGCGCGCATCATCCGGACGTGATTTTGATGGATATTAATTTGCCCGACATCAGTGGATTTGATGTCATTAAACTTCTGCGCGAAGATCCCGCAACAGTACACATCACGGTCATGGCTCTGTCTGCCAATGCCATGCCGCTTGACGTCAAGAAAGGGTTAAAGGCTGGATTCTTCCGCTACTTGACCAAGCCGATCAATATTGGTGAATTTATGAATGAACTCGATGCCGCATTCCTTAATGCGGCAGAAAAAAGCCTGTCAAGCAAAGGGGTGGCAAAGTAAAGTCAGCTTGCGAAGCAGCCCTGAAAACGGATTGCGCATTGGTGTCTTTCCGGTCGGGACGAGAAAACCACGCCGGCGCTGTGATCCACATCAGCGCAAGGAACTCGAACGCCTGTGCTGCACTTTCACCGGCCCGGCGATCACCAATGAACGGCTCAAGTGCAATGCTGACAGTTACACAGCGGTCTGTACGCGTTCGCCTGCTGCGATCGTGAAAGGTTGACTGCGGAAACGGTTGTGCTGCTCTTCGGACCAACATTGGCTGGATGCCACTTGCTTTGGCGCGACGTGCACGATCGATCATCCAATTGCAATGACGGCGCGCCAGTGCCCGCCTTTATCCGCTTCGGGCCAGTAATGCAAAAAGCCGCCCAATTTCTTGAGCGGCCTTCAGCACAAATTCTCCGCGAAGAGCCGGAGGTTAAGTGTCCCGGCTCACCAACTCCACCGACACGCCATCCGGGGCATTGAT
The DNA here is from genome assembly GCA_038316355.1 of Burkholderiales bacterium. Lineage (GTDB taxonomy): Bacteria > Pseudomonadota > Gammaproteobacteria > Burkholderiales > SG8-41. Next base: position 12,834 of record JBBQAO010000078.1, on the reverse strand, counting down.
AAAAGCGATGCGCGTCGTCGGATTGATGTTCTCGGACCCGAAACTGAACGCCACATCCTTGCCCTTCAATTGCTGGCAAAACTGATCAAAATCACCGGGCACGCCCAGACCGAAGTGATCAACACCCCATAACAACTGATTTTTATCCGTTGCCTTCTCGCCCGGGCGCTCACCACGCACGATGACCATAAAATCACCGAAGGATACCGCCACCTGCTGAGCACCGCGGGCATTGCTGCGCTTGACGATCCCGGCGCCGAATTTATCGGCGTACCATGAAGCAGTGCCCTCGGGATCCGGGCTGACCAGGTGGATGTGATCAACCGATAATTTCACGTTTGCCATAAAACCCCCGGATAGAGAAGTCGCGGAAAATTAAAAGCCTGATATTTCCTGTATGTCCCGACCGCAATGCTGCTCAGTGATGGCATCCAGTGATTGATAATGGGGCGCGGCGTCTTGCCCGGCTCAGCCCCACCCCGTTGTCGTCAGGCACATGACCGTCGCAGCAACGCTTTCGTATTGTTGTTTTTCTTAACATGAATGATCTTACCGTTAGGCGTTGGCATGACAAAATGCTATATTTTTATGAGTTCATGCTTTTATTAATATAATTCCCCCCGGCCTCATGCTCTGCCAACGCCACCCCAATTTCGCCTTGACACAACGTTCGCACAACAAAGCTGTTGTGTAACTGCAACGGATCTGAACATGCTTCTCGGCTGCATCGCAGATGACTTTACCGGCGGCACCGATCTCGCCAGCATGCTGGCGGCCGGCGGCATGCGCACCGTGCAGACCATCGGCGTGCCCGACGGAACAATTGACAGCGCTGATGCCGTGGTGGTCGCCCTGAAATCACGGACCTCTCCGCGCGAACAGGCTGTTGCCGAATCTCTCGCCGCGCTGCGCTGGCTGCAGGCCCGGGGGTGCAGGCAGTTTTTTTTCAAATACTGCTCGACCTTCGACTCCACGCCCGCCGGCAATATCGGCCCGGTGGCCGATGCGCTGATGGCTGCACTTGAACTTTCATTCACCATCGCCTGCCCCGCCTACCCCGAAAACGGGCGCACGGTTTATCGCGGACATCTGTTTGTCGGTGACCAGTTGCTGTCGGACTCGGGCATGAAAGACCATCCGCTGACACCGATGACGGACGCCAATCTGGTGCGCGTATTGCAGGCACAGACCCGGCAGCGCGTCGGACTGCTCGCCCATGACACGGTCGCCGCCGGTGCCGCCGGCATCCTCGACGCCTTCAGGGCCGCGGCCCATGCCGGCACCGGCATCGTCATCGTGGACGCCCTGTCAACCGCCGATCTGCGCGCCATCGGCACGGCTTGCGCAGAGCTGCCGCTGCTGACCGGCGGCTCCGGCGTCGCTATCGGCCTGCCCGACAATTTCCGCCGCAGCGGCGAGCTGCCTGATCGCGCCGCAGCAGCCGCCTTGCCGCACATCGACGGCGCTGCTGCGATCATTGCCGGGAGCTGCTCGGTCGCCACCAATGCGCAGGTCGCGCGCTGGCTGGAAACACGACCGGGGTTCCGTGTCGACGTGCACAGGCTGCTCGCCGGCGCCGATATTGTCAGCGAGGCACTGGACTGGCAAAGCCGACAACCGCGGCGCGATCCCGTACTGGTCTATGCCACCAGCACGGCGGAGGAAGTGCGGGCGGTGCAGGCAGAAGCCGGAGCTGAACACGCCGGGCAACAGATTGAAACCGCGCTGGCGGAAATCACCGCCGGGCTGGCCCGGAGCGGCACCCGGAAATTTGTCATCGCCGGCGGCGAAACATCGGGCGCCGTCGTCAAACGGCTGGGTATACGCGCCTTGCGTATCGGCCCGGCCATTGATCCCGGCGTGCCCTGGACCTGCAGTGTTGCGGCACAGCCGCTGGCACTGGCGTTGAAATCCGGTAACTTCGGCAGTGTTGATTTTTTCGAGAAAGCTTTAACGAAGCTGCAATAAGACGCATTTATTGATCCTTGCGAAATTCATGACACCGTTCGGGATGAGCTTGTCGAAGCCCTGCTGCCCTTCGACGGGCTCAGGACGAACGGAATTGGTTTGTCACAAATTATGAAAAACTCAATAATGAGAATTCCTCAATGAACGAAAACCAGTTGCGCGAAGAGATTGCCGAACTCGGCCGCTCGATCTACGACCGCGGTCTGACCCACGGCAGCACCGGCAACATCAGCGCGCGCTGCAGCGACGGCTGGCTGCTGACGCCCACCGGCTCCAGCCTCGGCAAACTCGACCCGGCGCGCATATCCAAGCTCGACTGGAACGGCAAATTGCTGTCGGGTGATGCACCGTCCAAGGAAAATTTCCTGCACCTTGCAATGTACGAGGAGCGCCCGAAAAACGGCGCCGTAGTGCACCTGCACAGCACACATTCGGTTGCGGTATCCGTACTGGCCGACACCAATGCCGATGATGCGCTGCCGCCGCTGACTGCGTATTACGTGATGCGCATTGGCTCGCTGCCGATGCTGCCCTACTACGCGCCCGGCGATATGGCGCTGGCGGGGGCCGTGCGCAAACTCGCCTCCAGGCATCATGCGCTGCTGCTCGCCAACCACGGCCCTGTCGTCGGCGGCAGCACGCTGGCCGCAGCGGCCGATGCGATTGAGGAACTGGAGGCCACTGCGCGGCTGCATCTGCTGCTGCGCGGCGAAAAAATCCGCGTGCTGGATGCGGCTCAGGTCGCGGAACTCAAAAAGCGTTTCCCAGTCTGACATTCCGCATCCTCCGGTCGTCTGCGATCAGGCTGTCGGGAATAACCGGTCTGGAGTATTGTTTGCTTCACCACACCGGGGCGTTATCTGCGGCGCTTACCCGGCCGTCGCAATCTCAGGTCAACAGTCAAAAGGAGTGGACGTCGTGCACCTGATCTTCCGCCTGCGCGCCATCACGCTGGCCGCTGTGCTGGCCGGTATATTGGCCGGCTGCGCAATCCCCTCCGCCATCAAACCCGGTGCCACCGCCGATGAACTGACACAAAAACTCGGCAAACCCACCGCAGTCCGGTCCGGCCCCGGGGGTGGCGAATCCTGGGAATACGCCTACGGCCCCGAAGGCACGGAAACCTGGCTGTTCGGCATCGACCAGGGACGCACGGTGCGCAGCGCCACACAACTGCTCACCGAGGAGCGCCTGCGGCAGGTCGTGGCCGGAAAATCCACTGAAGCCGACGTGCTTGCATTGCTGGGCAAACCCCGTGACGTCACCCGTTATAGCGGTGCAACCACCTGGGAATGGCGCGTCGGCGTTGGACCGGCAATGGGCATGTATGTCGTACACTTTGCCGCGGACAAGAAGGCAAGCGGCTACAACGTACTGAAAGACCCCAAGGAGATGTCACCATGAACGCATATATCCGCATCACCGCAGCCCTGCTGTTTGCCGGCCTCCTCGGCGCCTGCGCCATACCGGGCGCCATCAAACCCGGTGCCACCGCCGATGAACTGACACAAAAACTCGGCAAACCCACTGAAGTCCGGCCCGGCACCGAAGGCGGTGAGTCCTGGGATTACGCCTACGGACCGGAGGGCGTCCAGACCTGGCGCTTCGATCTTGATCGTGGCCGCACGGTACGCACCGCCACCCAACTGCTGACTGAGGAACAACTCTACCGCGTAGTGCCGGGCGTCACCACCGAAGCGGGAGTGCGCGCATTGCTCGGCAAGCCGCGGGATATCACCAAATACCGCGAAGAACTGGTGTGGGAGTGGCGTGTTGCCGTCGGGCCGGAATACGGTGTGTTCGTGGTCCGCTTCGGCCCCGATGGCAAGGCTTCAGGCATCAACATACTGAGGGATTTCAAATACGACGACCGGGACTCCGGCCCCTGACACTTCGGCCGTCAGATACCGGCCAGCTTGGAGTTGGCCGCTGCGAGGCGGTCAACCAGAATACGCAGATAAGTGCGGTCGAAGTTGAGCCTGCAGATTTCGGACGCCCGCTCCAGCGCGGTGATGCTGATCTTGATCATGCGCACATCGGACGCTGCGACCACGTCGGCAGAACGCACTGCCCCCGCCTCGCCCAGGTAAGCCATCTCACCGACTGACTCGCCGGCCTTGAGCAGGCTCAGCAGCAGCCGCCGCTTGCGCAGCACCCGCGCCTCGCCCGACACCAGGATGCAGAAGAAGTCGCCGGGGTCGCCTTCATTCATGATGACTTCGTCCTTGGCGATATCCACCCACTCCGAGAAGCGCAGCACTTCCCACAATTCGACGTCGCCGAAGGATTTAAAAAAGGACAGGGTGCGCAGGATGTTGAATTTCTCGGTATCCAGCACGCCGTGTTTGGGCAGCGGCGTGCCCGAGGCAATCGCCGCCAGATCGTTGGTAAACTGCTCCCAGGTCATGTAGCGCACGGCCTGATCGCGCGCCATGGCGCGGCTCACCACCAGATCAAGCTCGGTGGGCACATCCTGGCGGAATTCAGAGGGCAGCGGCGGGTCGTCGTTCAGTACCTGGTTCGCCAGGCCGGCGATATTGGTGGCGCTGAACGGCAGCCGCCCGGTGAGCAGTTGGAACATCACCACGCCCAGCGCATAAATGTCGGTCTGCAGGTTGATCTGCTTGTTCAGATGCTGCTCCGGCGACATGTAGGCCGGCGTGCCGATGCCGTCAACCACGGTGCGCTCGGTCATCAGCAGGGCTGCGGAGCCGAAATCGGTGATCTTGATGTCGGTGTTGTCCTTGACCAGGATGTTGGCCGGTTTGATGTCACGATGGATCACGCCGAGACGCGAAGCAAAATCCAGTGCCTTGGCGCATTTGAACACCACTTCGATGACATCACCCAGCGCCAGCAGGTTGTCACCGCGCGTAAAACGTTGCAGCGTGCCGCCGGATACATACTCCATGACGATATAGGCATTGTCCTCGTCGGCCACCGCGTCGTAGATTTCAACAATGTGCGGGTGGGTCAGTTTGCCGGCCAGCGAGGCTTCGGTGAGGAACAGGTGGTGCAGCAACTGGCCGCGAGTCTCGTCTTTCAGTGCCCCCTGCGACACCAGCTTGACAGCCACCTGACGGAAATTGAAGGCATCGTTGGCGAGGAATACCGTGCTGGTCGCGCCATCGCCGAGTTTCTTGACGATGTCGTACTTGCCGATCTTGTTGACGATCGATTCCGCCATGAACTGCCGCCTTTTTTGATTGTTTTGTGCGCTTCAGGCGCAGTCCGGCACGCCTCGCATGCCCTGCACGCAGGGGGTGATTAAAACCCGCCACCTGACGAGCGTCAACCTGCCGATGCGCTAACATGCCGTGATGTTGTGCAATCCACTGACATCGCCCGCATGACAGCAGCAGACACGGCCCGCAATCGCTGGCAATTCTGGATCGACCGCGGCGGCACCTTCACCGACATCGTCGCCCGCCGGCCGGACGCCACCATCGTCACACACAAGCTGCTGTCGGAGGATCCCGCGCGTTACCGTGATGCCGCGCTTGCCGGCATCCGCGACCTGCTGGGGCTCGCCCGCGACGCCGCCATCCCCGCCGGACAAATCGACGCAGTACGAATGGGCACCACGGTGGCGACCAATGCGCTGCTCGAACGCCGTGGCGAACGCACCGCGCTGTTCATCACCCGCGGTTTCGGCGACGCGCTGCGCATCGCCTGGCAGAACCGCCCGCGCATCTTCGACCGTCACATCGTGCTGCCCGACCTGCTCTACGACGCAGTGTGGGAAGTCGATGAGCGCATCGGCGCGCATGGCGACATCGTCCGCGTTCCGGATGCCGCAGCGCTGCGCCGCGATCTGGCCGCCGCCAGGGCGCAGGGTTATCGCTCGGTGGCCATCGTCTTCATGCACGGTTACCGTTATCCGGCGCATGAACAGCTCGCCGCCGCCCTCGCCCGCGACTGCGGTTTCGCACAGGTTTCGGTATCGCATGAAGTCAGCCCGCTGATGAAACTGGTGGCGCGCGGCGACACCACCGTGGTCGACGCCTATCTGACCCCCGTATTGCAGCGTTATGTCGAACAGGTGAAGAGCGAACTGCCGGGCACCCGCCTGCTGTTCATGCAATCCAGCGGCGGCCTGACTGATGCCGGGCATTTTCGCGGCAAGGACAGCATCCTCTCCGGCCCGGCAGGCGGCATTGTCGGTGCGGTACGCACCGCCTTGAGCGCCGGCTGCAATCGCATCATCGGTTTCGACATGGGCGGTACCTCGACCGATGTCGCGCATTTCGCCGGAGATGACCTCACCGCGCTGGAACGCACTTTCGACGCACAGGTGGCCGGCGTGCGCGTGCGCGCGCCGATGCTGGCCATCCACACCGTCGCTGCCGGTGGCGGATCAATATTGCATTTCGACGGCGCGCGCATGCGCGTCGGCCCCGATTCCGCGGGCGCCGATCCCGGCCCGGCGTGTTACGGCAAGGGTGGCCCGCCGACCATCACTGACTGCAATGTGCTGCTCGGGAAAATCCAGCCGGCGTTTTTTCCCAAGGTATTCGGTGCCAGCGGTGACCAGCCGCTGGATGCCGCTGCTGCGCAAACCCGCCTCGCTGCGCTGCATCAAGAAATTATCAATAAAAACAATTACTTAAAGTCTGTCGCCGACGTGGCCGACGGTTATGTGCAAATCGCCGTCGAAAACATGGCCAACGCAATCAAGAAAATTTCCGTGCAGCGCGGCCACGACGTCACCGGCTACACCCTTGCCTGCTTCGGCGGTGCCGCCGGCCAGCATGCCTGCCGGGTTGCCGATGCGCTGGGCATGCCGCGCATCTTCATTCACCCGCTGGCGGGGGTGCTGTCGGCGTACGGCATGGGCCTCGCCGACATCACGGCGATGCGAGAGTCCGCAGTCGAAGCGCCGCTGGATGCAGCGATGATTATGGCACTTGATGCGCAGGTCACGGCACTCGGCGCCGCGGCACGCGAAGAGGTCGCCGCGCAAGGGGTTGCGGGCGAGGCGATCAAGCTGCATGCGCGGGCCCACATCAAATATGCCGGCACCGACAGCACGCTGAGCGTGGCTTACGCTTCCGCAGAGTCCATGCAGCAGGCCTTCGTCCAGCTTTATCTGCAGCGCTACAGCTTCCTGATGCCGGAACGCGCGCTGGTCATTGAAGCGGTCTCGGTCGAGGCCACAGGCAGCGGCGCCGGCGACAGCGAAATCGTTGTGGCAATCGCTGCAACACAGGCACCCGCCGCCATCGTCCGCGCGCAGATGTACAGCAACGGCGCATGGCATGACGTGCCGGTGTACAAACGCGACACGCTGGCACCCGGCCACACCATGGCCGGCCCGGCAATCATCGCCGAGGCCAACGCCACCACGGTCATCGAACCCGGCTGGCAGGCTGAAGTCACGTCACGCAACGACCTGCTGCTGAGCCGTTGCGAACCGCGTCGGGCAGCGCAGGCCGGCACCCGCGCCGATCCGGTGATGCTTGAGGTGTTCAACAATCTCTACATGTCGATCGCCGAGCAGATGGGCGCGACGCTGGCCAATACCGCGTACTCGGTCAACATCAAGGAGCGGCTGGATTTTTCCTGCGCACTGTTCGACGCCCACGGCAAGCTGATCGCCAACGCCCCGCATATGCCCGTGCATCTCGGCTCGATGGGCGAAAGCGTCAGGGCGGTGATCAACGCCAACTACGGACACATGGCGCCGGGTGACGCGTGGATGCTCAACGATCCCTACGCCGGCGGCACCCACCTGCCCGACATCACGGTAATCACGCCGGTGTTCGATGCCAGGGGCCAGGCCGTATTGTTCTACACCGGATCGCGCGGCCACCATGCCGATGTCGGTGGCATCACGCCCGGTTCGATGCCGCCCGACAGCCGCCACATCGACGAGGAAGGCGTGCTGATTTCGAATTTCCTGCTGGTGCAGCAGGGGCGCATGCGCGAGACGGAGACCCGCAAGTTGTTTGCATCAGCACGGCATCCCGCACGCAACATCGACCAGAACATCGCCGACCTGCGCGCAATGATCGCCGCCAATCACAAGGGCGCCCAGGAACTGGCGCGCATGGTTGCGCACTTCGGCCTCGATGTCGTCAGTGCCTATATGCAGCATGTGCAGGACAACGCCGAGGAGGCCGTGCGCCGCGTCATCGGCAAACTGCGCAACGGCAGCTTCCAGTATGAAATGGATCACGGCGCAATAATCCGTGTCGCGATTCGCGTCGACACCGCCGCTCGCAGCGCAGTCATCGATTTCAGCGGCACCTCAAAACAGGGCAACGATAACTTCAACGCGCCCTTCGCGGTGACCATGGCCGCCGTGCTGTATGTGTTCCGCACCCTGGTCGATGATGACATCCCGCTGAATGCCGGTTGCCTGAAACCGCTGACGGTGATCGTGCCCGAAGGTTCACTGCTCAATCCGCGCCACCCCGCCGCCGTGGTTGCCGGCAATGTCGAAACCTCGCAATGCATTACCGACGCGCTCTACGGCGCGCTGGGCGCGATGGGCGCATCACAGGGCACGATGAACAATTTCACCTTCGGCAACGACCGTCACCAGTATTACGAAACCATCGCCGGCGGTTCCGGCGCCGGTGACGGATTTGCCGGCACCGCCTGCGTGCAGACGCACATGACCAATTCGCGGCTGACCGACCCCGAAGTGCTGGAGTGGCGTTACCCGGTGCGCCTCGACAGCTTCGCGATCCGCCGCGGCAGTGGCGGTGCCGGACGCTGGTGCGGCGGCGACGGCGCGGTGCGCCGCCTGCGTTTTCTCGAGCCGATGACCGCCGCCATCCTCTCCGGCCACCGTCGTGTGCCGCCGTACGGCATGGCCGGCGGACTGCCTGGCGCGGTGGGACGCAACACCATGGTGCGCGCCGACGGATCAATCGTGGCGCTGGCCGCCTGCGACAGTGCAGCCATGCAGCCGGGCGACGTATTTGTCATCGAAACCCCCGGTGGTGGTGGCTACGGCGCGACCTGAGTCTCTATATAATCGTTTCACCACATCGCCCTGGAGGGGGACCATGAACCGACTGTTGATGCTGAGCTGCGCTGCAAGTGTGTTGCTAATTCAAGCAAGCGCCCATGGGCAAGCTTGGCCCAGCAAACCCATCCGCATCGTCGTGCCGTTTTCCGCCGGCGGCCCTGCGGACATCACCACCCGCAACATCGCGCCGCGACTGACCGAACTGCTCGGCCAGACCATCATTGTCGACAACCGCGCCGGCGCCAACGGCATCATCGGCGCCGAGAACGTGATTCGCGCACCGGCTGACGGCTACACCCTGCTGATGGCGACTGCGAGTGTCGCCGCCATCAACATGGTGACCTATGCCACGCCGCCCTATGACACGCTGCGCGACCTGCAACCGCTGAGTCCGGTGATGTCCACCACCAGCCTGATTGTGATTCATCCCTCAATGCCGGCAAAAAACCTGAAAGAATTTGTCGCGCTGGCCAAAGCCCGTCCCAATCAGATTGCCTTTGGTTCGGCTGGCAACGGCGGCACACTGCACCTCGGCCTGGAGATGCTGATGAAGGACGCCAATATCAAAATCACCCATGTACCGTACAAAGGCGCTGCGCCATCGGTCAGTGATGTCATTGCCGGCCAGATCAACGGCATGTTTGTCGACCTGCCGGTGATCTCGCCCTACGTCAAGAACGGCAGGGTCCGCGCCATCGCCGCGGCCAGCGCGCAACGCTCACAATATTTTCCCGACATACCGACTGCGAAGGAATCCGGTTTTGTTAATGTCGAGATGAGCAACTATTACGCACTGCTGACCACCGCCAAAACACCGCGCGACGTAGTCGCCAAGCTGCATGATGCGATCGTCAAAACCGTCAACACACCGGGCGTGCGTGAAAAACTCATCGCCATCGGCGCCGATCCGCAAACCATGTCCATTGAAGAATTCGCGAGCTTCATCCGTGAAGACATCCGGAAATGGGACAAAGTGGTCAAGGCCGCCGGCATCCGGATTGAACGATGAGCAACCCGAAATAAACCGGTTCTTCTGGGACACTCCGACATCCCCATTAAATAATCAATAAAACAAGTATCCATTCAGTGCGTGCGGCAAACTCAGCGACCTTCCCTCACCCCCGCCCTCTGCTCCGCTTCCAGTGTTCCCTTGTCCCGGAGGGAGAGGGCGGGGTGAGGGAAGCTTTTGACTTTCCGCTCGCACTGAATAGCTACTAAAACAATAGGTTATATATGGCCCGCGTCCCACTGATCGGCGAAGAACGCGACGACCTGGCACCGTTCATAACGCGCGTCAAAGCCGAGCGCGGCAAGCTGCTCAATCTCTATCGCGTGCTGATGAACAGCCCGGCCATCGCCGCCGGCTGGCTCGATTTCAACACTGTCGTGCGCTACAAGACGAAGCTGGACGCCGCGTTGCGCGAAATGATCATCCTCCGCGTCTCCATCCTCAACGGCGCCGAATACCAGGCACGCATCCACGGTGCCAGCCATGCGTTGCAGGCCGGAATGACTGCGGAACAGATCGCTGCGCTCAGCGACTGGGTCAACAGCACCCTGTTCAGCGCAGCGCAACGCGCCGCGCTCGCCTGGACCGACGCGATGACCCAGCAGATCAACGTACCCGACACGCTGCACATCGAACTGCAGCGCCACTTCGATGATCAGGCGGTGGTGGAAATCACCGTGCTCGCCGGCGCATACAACATGCATACCCGCGTCGCGCGTGCATTGCGCATCGAATCCGAAACCGCAAACAAAGCGTAATCATGCGCAAACCCGTCCTGGTGGTTGAGGAAGACCCGTTCCTGCGTCTGATCGGCGTCACGCTCGATCCTGCCACCAGTGCAGAACGGATCACCGCCTTTGCCGATTTTTTTGCCCATGATCTGCCGGACTTCGACGGTTGGTTGCAGCAGTTGCGCAGTCGCCTGCCCCGCCTGTTTCCGGCCGAAGTGCGGCTGGTCGACGGCAGCGAAGCGCTGCGCTGCGCATTGAATGATGCCGATTTCACCGTGCTCGAATCGCTGCCCTTCGGTGCTGCCGAACTGGACGCCGCACCGCGGTTGCGCGCCGTGCAGAAGTACGGTGCCATCCCCAGCAACATCGACACTGCCGCGTGTGCAGCACGTAACGTCCCGGTGCTGACGCTGCGCCGCCGCGCCAATATCGCCTGCGCCGAACACAGCTTGGCCCTGATGCTCGGACTGTCACGCCAGTTGCAGCGGACGATCAACCGCATCAGCACCGCCTCATTGCAGGCCGCCGGGTTTGCGCCGCGCACCTATGACCGCCGGCATACCGCGAACTCGAACTGGGCTCGCGTCCCCGGCATCCGTCTGCTGCACGGCACGACGCTGGGCATCGTCGGCCTCGGCGAAATCGGCCGCGAAGTCGCGACCCGCGCCGCGGCTTTCGGCATGAACATCCTTTATCACCAGCGCACCCGCCTGCCTGCCGACATCGAAGCCGCGCATCAGGCGCATTACGCCGACTTCGACACGCTGCTCGAAACCAGCGACTGGGTGGTGATCTGCCTGCCCGGCAACGCCAACACCCGCCACCTGTTCAATGCCATGCGCCTGGCGCGGATGAACCCGGGCGCACGGCTGATCAATATCTCGCGCCCTGAAATCGTCGACCGCGACGCATTGATTGCCGCACTGCGCTCCGGCCGTCTCGGCGGCTTCGCGCTGGACCCGCTGTATGAAGCACCGGGACGTGATGACGACGAACTGCTGCAATTCAAAAACGTGCTGATCACGCCGCACATCGCCGCCCAGCCGCGCTTCAACGCGCTGGACGACATTGCCGACCTGATCACCGGACTGGAGAAAAAATGGTCATGAACAAGACATCAGTCATCATTGCCGCGGGCATCGCCCTGCTCGCCGGCAATCCACTCGCGTTATTCGCCGCCGACACCTGGCCCAGCCGCCCGATCCGCCTGGTCGCACCCTTCCCTGCCGGCAGTTCCGTCGATGCTGCCGTACGGGTCATCACACCGCGGGTCACCGAGACCCTGGGCCAGGCCATCGTCATCGACAACCGTGCCGGCGCCAGCGGCTCGATCGGTGTGGAGGTGGGTGCCCGTGCAGCGCCCGATGGTTACACCCTGACCGGCGGCACCACCAGCACGCATGCACTGGCGAAGGCGCTGAATCCGCATCTGAGTTATGACCCGCAACGCGATTTTGCGCCAATCACGCTGATCGGCCACATGCCGTACATTCTCGCGGTGCATCCAGGCGTCGCCGCCAACACCCTGCAGGAACTGATTGTACTGGCGCGCGCAAAACCGGGCGGCATTCGCTACACCACTGTAGGCGACGCGAGCATGGCGCGCCTCGGCGGCGAACTGCTGTCGAATCTGACTGGCATCAAAATGACGCCGATCGCCTACAAGAGTTCAGCGCAGTCGGTGGTTGACACCATTGCCGGCCGCATCGAACTGCAGTTCGGCACCATGGCACCGGTGCTGCCGCATGTGCGCTCGGGAAAATTGCGCGCACTGGCGGTGACCAGCGCCAAACGCGCGCCGGCCCTGCCCGACGTGCCTACGGTGCAGGAGTCCGATGTCAAAAATTTCGAGGTCACGCTATGGCTGGCGGTATTCGCACCGGCGCAAACCCCGCGCGCCATTGTTGAACGCCTGAACAAAGAATTCACCGCAGCGATCAACACCCCCCAGGTACGCGATGCGCTGTTGATCCAGGGCCTGCAAGCGGAAACCACCACCTCCGCGGCCTTCGCCAGATATCTGGATGCTGAAATCAGCAAATGGCGTGAGGTTGCGCGCAAGGCTGATCTGAAGCCGGGGTAGTTGATACAAATGACTATTTATCTGTAACTCAGACCGCCTCACTCGCCAATACTCGCGCAGAAAA
>JBBQAO010000132.1:0-7658 GCA_038316355.1 Burkholderiales bacterium | reverse complement strand
GGCGGGTTTGACGTCACGGTGAACGACGCCTTGCGAGTGGGCATAACCCAGGCCATCAAGCAGCTGGCGGATGATTTCACCGATTTCAGCGAGTTCGAACTTCGCCTTGTTCTGCAGGTGTTCGTACAGCGACTTGCCGTTCACCAGCTCCATCACGATATAAGCGATGTCGTTATCCTCGCCATAATCAAAAATGGCGGCGATACGCGGATGGGTCAGCCGTCCGACCGCCTGCGCTTCATGGCGGAAACGCGCGATGGCGTACTGCAGCTCCGAAGCATCCATCGCCGATTTAGTGATGGTTTTGATTGCCACCTGGCGATGAATTGCCGGATCGAAGGCCTTGTAGACGACACCCATGCCGCCGCGGCCGAGGATGCCCTGCACCTCGTACTTGCCGATTTTTTTGGGATAGCCGGTCGTCATTGAGCGTCCAGGGTTGCCGTTTCCGGTGGTGTCAACGGCAGCACGATCGTGAAGCGGGTGCCTTGTCCCACGGTGGAATCAACGCTGATGCTACCACCGTGCTGTTCGATAATCTTGTATGAAATCGACAGTCCGAGGCCGGTGCCTTTGCCCACGGCCTTGGTGGTGAAAAAAGGATCGAATATCTTGGACATGATTTCCGGCGGGATGCCCTTGCCGTTATCGGCAATTTCGACCGCGACATGGTCCGCGCCCTCCATCCGGGTAATGAGCGTGATTTCCCCGGTGCCGCTCTCAATGGCTTGCGCCGCGTTATTGATCAGGTTGAGAAACACCTGATTCAGCTGTGAAGGCGAGCAGGTGATGGCCGGAATATCGCCAAACATTTTTTTCACCGACAGGTGTTTCAGTTCGTGCTTGGCGAGGATCAGCGCGCTGTCGAGGCCTTCATTCAGGTTGAAACTCGACACTTTGCTGCGATCCAGCCGGCTGAAATTTTTCAGGTTGAGCACGATTTCCGAAATCTGTTCGATGCCATAGAGACCGTCGTTGGCGAGCTGGCCGAGTTCGGCCAGCGCCTGCTGCTCGGCGAAATGGTGGATCTGGCCTTGCACGGAGGCAAATTTGGCCTGCAGCTGTGCCGGGTCAGGGCTGGCGTCTTCCATCAGCCGCAGCAGCTTGTTGGTTTCAACGATCAGCCGCTTCACATCAGGTAACTTGCCGGCAACTGATCCCAGGCTGTTCTTGACATAGGCCAGAGGCGTGTTGATTTCGTGCGCAATGCCGGCAACCATCTGTCCCAGCGAGGACATTTTTTCGGTCTGGATCAGTTGCGATTCCGACTCTTTCAGCTGCAGCAGCGCATCGGACAGTTCACGCGTGCGTTCTTCGACGCGTGACTCGAGCACGCGATTGGCTTCGTTGAGCAGGCGGTAACTGACGGCGAGTTTTGACAGCAGCCAGCCGATCAGGATCAGCAGCGCGCCGGCATAGGCGATCAGGTAAATGCGGTAACGCTCGCTGTCGGATTGGACGTCGGCGGTTTCCGTGCCGAAGGCGTCGCTCAGACTGTCGATGCGCGGCCCTGCCGAGGCAATGGCGATTTTCAGGAACAATTCGTTTTCCACCGGCTTGGCGCCGAGTATCTGCTCCACTGTGGTGTCGACGCGGGCCAGACCTTCACGCAGCGCGGGTGGTACGCCGGTGCCGGCCTTGCGCAGATCGGCGGCAAACAGCTCGACATTCTTGCGCTGCGCGTCAGTCGGGTCGGTGGCGTAACGCATGACCTGGGCGAACAGCAGCGCCGAGGTGCTTTCCACGGCGATCAGGCGGTCGCGTTGCGCAAAGCCCGCCCACGCCCCGCGCACCAGCCCGGCTATTTCGTTGTCGAATTCAATCATGTGTCCCAGCGATTGCGTGACTGTGGCACTGGCCGCGCGATAACGATTCATCAGTTCGATTTTCTGGTTGTACGCCTGCACCAGCGCCGGCAGGCTGAGGTTGAGTACCGGACTCGCGGCTTCAGCGGCCGACTGCTGCAGACGCTTCAACAGCTCGGGCGCGCGCGTCCCGCGGTCGTCCGTCGGGCGCAACTTGCCGGAAGTGCCCTCGACCCGCGTACGCAGGACTTCAAGATCCCAGCGCGCATCGATTTCCCGCAAGTCGCGCAGATGGCCGAGGACTTCATTCTGCCGCCGGTAGTCGACACCCTGACTTTTCAGGTAGAGAAAACCCAGCAGCGCAATCAGCGCAGCGGCGACCAGGATGGTCAGCGGCGTCCGCGCCCTGCGGGACATCAGAATGTGCTTCAGGCGCGCCGGCGCAGCTGCCGGTGATTTTTTGAGCTTATTTTCGAGCTCATTTTTGAGATTATTCTCCAAGATACGCTTGCCTCACTTGTGGGCTGGACAACAGGGTTTTCGCATTGTCGGCGAGCACGATGACGCCGCTTTCCATGACATAACCGCGGTCACAGGTTTCCAGCGCCAGCTTCGCGTTCTGTTCCACCAGCAGCATGGTCACCCCTTCCGCAGCAACGGCACGCACGGTCGCAAAAATTTTCTGCACCATCAACGGCGCCAGGCCCATGCTCGGCTCGTCGAGCAACAGCAGCCTGGGCCGGCACATCAACGCCCGCGCCATGGCGAGCATCTGCTGTTCGCCGCCGGACAAGGTGCCGGCGGCCTGCGCGCGGCGTTCCGCCAGCCGCGGAAACAGCGCATAGGCGCGTTCAAAATCGCGCGCAACAGCAGCCCTGTCGTCATGAATGTAGGCGCCCATCGCCAGGTTTTCCGCAACCGTAAGCCGGGGAAACACGCCGCGCCCCTCAGGCACCATGGCCAGACCGCGCCGCACCAGATGATACGCCGGTTTGCCGGTGATCTCGGCGCCGTCGTAGTCGATGCGACCAGCGCTGGGCCTGAGCAGGCCGGAGAGCGCTTTCAGCGTGCTGCTCTTGCCGGCGCCGTTGGCGCCGATCAGTGCCACCACTTCGCCGCGCCCGACTTCGAGGTCGATGCCGCGGACCGCCTTGATGCCGCCGTAGGCCACTTCGAGTTTGTGTACGCTGAGCATGATGGCGGCGCTTCAGGCCATGCTGCCGCCGAGATAGGCGGCAATGACTTTGGGATCGCGCTGGACAGTTGCGGGTTCGCCTTCGGCAATTTTTTCGCCGTAGTCGAGCACCGCCACGCGGTGCGACAGGCCCATCACCAGCTTCATGTCGTGTTCGATCAAAAGCAGCGTGACGCCGTCGCCGAGTATCCGCTCCAGCAATTTGCGCAGGGTGGCGGTTTCGGTGGCATTCATGCCGGCCGCCGGTTCGTCGAGGGCAAGCAGTTTGGGTTCGGTGGCGAGTGCGCGGGCAATTTCCAGCCGGCGCTGGTCGCCGTAGGGCAGATCGCGTGCGATGCTGCCGGCACGTGCCGCCAGCCCGCAATAGTCGAGGAATTCACGGGCGCGCTGAATGATCGCGCGTTCTTCGGTGGCGGCGCCGCGCGTGCGCAGCACCGCCCCCAGCACACCAGTCCGCGTGCGCAGGTGGCGGCCGACCATGACGTTTTCCAGCGCGGTCATGCCGCCGAACAGACGGATGTTCTGGAAAGTCCGCGCGATGCCGTGCTGCGCCACGCGATGCGGTTTGCTGCCGGTGATGGGCCGGCCGTCGAAAGCCAGTTCACCGGCATCCGCGGCATAAATGCCCGTCAGCACGTTGAACAGCGTGGTCTTGCCTGCGCCATTGGGGCCGATCAGTCCGAAAATCTCGCCGCGGCGCACACTGATGGACACCTTGGTCAGCGCGGCCAGTCCGCCGAAATGTTTGCTGATGCCGGTCGCCGCGAGCAGGGTATCAGCCGGCTGCATGCTGCTTCTCCGTCATGTTCTCCGCCGTGCGCCGCCGCGCCGGCCAGATGCCCGCCGGCCGGAACAGCATCATCAGCACCAGCGCCAGGCCGAACAGCAGCATGCGCAGATCCGAAGGGTCGATGAATACCTCGCCGAACCAGCGCTGCTGCAGCGGGCCGATATAGCGCAGTGCTTCCGGCAGCGCGGTCAGCAGCACGGCGCCGAGCACGACGCCGGCGACATTGCCCATGCCGCCGAGAACGACCATGCACAGCACCATGATTGAATCGATCAGGTGGAAACTCTCCGGGCTGATGAAGCCCTGGAACGACGCGAACAGCCCGCCGGCGACGCCGCCGAAAGTGGCGCCCATCGCAAACGCCAGCAGTTTCATGTTGCGGGTGTTGATGCCCATCGAAGCCGCCGCGAGTTCATCTTCGCGAATGGCGACCCAGGCGCGGCCGATGCGCGAATCCTCCAGCCGCCGCGAAATGATGATCGACAACACCGCGCAGGCGAGGAACACGAAGTAATAACTGTGCAGCGCGGTGAATGTCAGGCCGGCGAAGCTGTGGGTCTGCGCCAGGGAGAAGCCGCCGATCTGCAGCGGATCGATCAGCGTGATGCCCTGCGGACCGTTGGTGATGTTGACCGGGCGGTTCAGGTTGTTGAGCAGCACGCGGATGATTTCGCCAAAGCCCAGCGTGACGATGGCCAGGTAGTCACCGCGCAGCCGCAGCGTTGGCGCCCCGAGCAGGATGCCGAACACTGCGGCGACCATCGCGCCCAGCGGCAGCAGCACCAGGAACGACCAGTGCATTGCGTGCTGCGGCGAGGCGAGCAGCGCGTAACAGTAGGCGCCGACCGCAAAAAACGCGATGTAGCCGAGGTCAAGCAGGCCGGCGAACCCAACCACGATGTTGAGGCCCAGCGCGAGCATGATGAACAGCAGCGCCACGTTGGCGATGCGCACCCAGGCGCGGCCGAGCGTGGCCTCGATCAGGAACGGCGCGGCGAGCAGCAGCAGCGCGACGGCTGTCCACGCCAGCCAGCGCCAGCGGGACGGCATCGCGATCATGCGCGGTCTCCGCTGTGTTGTCCCAGCAGTCCGGACGGCCGCAGCACCAGCACCATCACCAGCACCAGAAACGCAAAAATGTCGCGGTAATTGCTGCCGAGCACACCGCCGGTCAGGTCACCGATGTAGCCGGCGGCCAGGCTTTCGATCACGCCCAGCAGCAGTCCGCCCAGCACCGCGCCGCCGACATTGCCGATGCCGCCGAGCACCGCCGCAGTGAAGGCCTTCAGCCCGAGCATGAAACCCATGAAGTAATGTCCGAGGCCGTAATAGAGCACCACCATCAGCCCGGCGATGGCACCGATGGCCGAGCCGAGCACGAAGGTGAACGCGATCACGCTGTTGGTGTTGACGCCCATCAGTCCGGCAACGTCCGGATTCTGCTCGGTGGCGCGCATCGCGCGGCCCATGCGGCTGGTTTTGATGAACCAGATCAGACCCGCCATGATCGCGCAAGCGAGCAGGAAGATGGCCGCCTGCAGGCTGGTCAGTTGCGCGCCGAACAGGGTGAACTGCGCGGGTTCGATGATCGGCGGCAGCGAGATGTACTGTTTGCCCCAGATCAGCGCCGCGGAATACTGCAGCAGTATCGATACGCCGATGGCGGTGATCAGCGGCGCCAGCCGCGGTGCGCGGCGCAGCGGCCGGTAGGCGATGCGTTCAATCGACAGGCCGAGGATCGCGCAGACCAGGACCGCAGTGCCGCCGGCCAGCACCAGTATCACGGGAGCCGGCACGCCGGCGGCAGCCAGCAACTGTATGACGGTCAGCGACACCAGCGCGCCGATCATCGTGATGTCGCCATGGGCAAAATTGATCAGCCCGAGGATGCCGTAGACCATGGTGTAGCCGAGCGCGACCAGCGCGTAGATGCTGCCCAGCACCAGACCGTTGACGATTTGCTGCGCGAAAATTTCCAGATCACCCCCGTCGCGCTCATGAAGAAATGGTTAACAGGCCCTTTAGACAACAACGGCACCCTTCAGGGTGCCGTTGTGCCGGTCTTTGCGGATTACTTCTTTTCGGCGGCTGTGGCCGGCGCTGCGTCCGGCTTGACGATTTCCAGCGGATCCCATTTGCCGTCCTTGACCACGTAAATGGTGATCGGGCCGTTTTTCAGATCGCCCTTGTCATCAAACGCGATCGGCCCGATGACGCCCTGGTAATCGGTCTTGCCGATTTCCGCCAGGAATTTCGCGGGGTCGGTGGAGCCGGCGCGTTTCATCGCTTCAACCAAAACGAATACCGCGTCGTAACCCATCGGCGCGAACAATTCGACTTCCTGGTTGAACTTGGCCTTGTATTTTTCGAGGAAGGCCTTGCCGCCGGGCATCTGGTCCTTGGGCAGTCCGGGGATAGAGGCCATCGCGCCGTCGGAGGCGTCACCGGCGAGTTTGATGAAATTGGGCGTCTGCATGCCGTCGCCGCCGATGAATTTGGCCTTGATGCCGAGTTCCTTCATCTGCTTGACCATCGGTCCTGCCTGCGGGTCGATGCCGCCGAACATGATCAGATCGGGTTTTTTGCCCTTGATCCTGGTCAGGATCGCCTTGAAGTCGGTGTCCTTGTCGGTGGTGTGTTCGCGGGCGATGATTTTCGCGCCCAGCGTCTTGACGGTGGCTTCAAAATTGTCGGCGAGACCCTGGCCGTAGGCCGTGCTGTCATCGATGACAGCGATGTTTTTGGCTTTCAGGTTGCCGACCGCAAAGCGCGCGAGTGTCGGACCCTGTTGGCCGTCGTGCGCGACGACGCGGAACGTGGTCTTGAATCCCTTCAGCGTGTAATCCGGATTGGTGGAGGACGGCGAAATCTGCGGCACACCGCCATCGGCATAAACCTTGGACGCCGGAATCGATGCGCCGGAATTGAAATGGCCGACCACCGCGGCGACTTTGGCATCGACCAGTTTCTGCGCGACCGTAGTGGCCTTGGTCGGATTGGCTTCGTCGTCTTCGGACACCAGTTCAAATTTCACTTTTTTGCCGCCGATCTCGACGCCTTTGGTGTTGAGATCCTCGATGGCCAGTTGCACGCCATTGCGGATGTCGATGCCGATGTGCGCCTGCGGGCCGGTCAGCGGTGAAGCCGAGCCGATTTTTACGGTCAGCACTTCCGGCGGTTTCGGCGTTTCGGCTTTGGGCGCAGGCGGCGGCGCCTCCTTGCCGCAGGCCGTGATCAGTGCTGCGGCAATCAGTGCGGCGGTGACGTGGCGCAAGGTGTGCATGTGCATGGTGGCTCCCGTGTGAAGTCGGTTCAGCGAACAACCGCAGTTTGCGGTGCGCCGGATTTCGTATTTAACTTGTTGTTACTGAAAGAGATTTATTGATTATCCGGGGGGGGCGGCGCAATGTCAATTTGGCGACCGGACTTTGGCGACCGGACTGCCGGACAACAAAAAAGCCGGCGCGGGCCGGCTTTGCTGTAGGTCATACGACGTCGTTATTTGAGCGTCAGCATCCAGGTCACGATGGCCTTGATGTCCTCTTCCTTGACATGGGCGTTCGGCGGCATCGGGGTGGGGCCCCAGACGCCGGAACCGCCGGCCTTCACTTTTTTCACCAGGTTGGCTTCGGCGCCTTTGTCATTGCGGTATTTGGCGGCGATTTCCTTGTAGCCCGGGCCGATGACCTTGCGCTCGATCACATGGCAGGTCATGCAGCCGCTGGACTGGGCGAGTTTTTCCGAGGCAGCAGCGTGGCCCGAAACCAGAACACCGAGGGCAAACAGCACGGCAAAGACGAACTTCATGAAAGCTCCTTGACTGTCGAAATGAATAGCGCAACGGCGCGAGCGGCGATTGTAGCCGAAG
>JBBQAO010000081.1:0-15933 GCA_038316355.1 Burkholderiales bacterium | reverse complement strand
CACCCCGTTCTTCAACGGCTACCGTCCGCAGTTCTACTTCCGGACCACCGACGTGACGGGCAGCATTGAGTTGCCGAAGGGCACGGAGATGGTGATGCCGGGGGACAACATTTCGATCACGGTGGCGCTGATTCAGCCCATTGCGATGGAAGAGGGGCTGCGGTTTGCCATCCGCGAGGGCGGCAGGACCGTCGGCGCCGGCGTCGTCGCAAAGGTTATCGAGTAAGGCTGCAGGCCAGTAGCTCAACTGGCAGAGCGTCGGTCTCCAAAACCGAAGGTTGGGGGTTCGATTCCCTCCTGGCCTGCCAACAACAGCAGCATTAAGGCCGGAAGCCGGGCTGGATAGCCTGGCGCTACGGTCAGCACAAGGCGGTTTGATAGTGGACAAGATCAAGGTTGCGGTGGCGGTAGTGCTGGTTGCCGCGGGTGTCGGCGGGTTTTATTACCTGCAGGAAAGCGCCACGGTGATCCGGTTGGCGGTGTTCCTGGCCGGGCTCGCGCTGGGCATTGCTGTGCTGTGGACGACTGCGGCAGGGCGGACTTTTTTCGCCTATGCGCAGGAGTCGGCGGCCGAAACGCGCAAGGTGGTCTGGCCTACACGCAATGAAACGCTGCAGGCGACCGCGATTGTGTTCGTGTTCGTCGCCATCATGGCGCTGTTCCTGTGGCTGGTGGATGGCATCCTGTTGTGGATTGTCAAAAAGCTGATTGGCGGGGAATCATGAGCAAGAAATGGTATGTCGTGCACGCGTATTCGGGGTTTGAAAAAAGCGTGCAGCGCGCCCTCGTCGATCGCATTCGCCGCGCCGGCATGGAAGAGCAGTTCGGGCAGATTCTGGTCCCGGTCGAAGAAGTGGTCGAGATGAAGGGTGGCCAGAAAAGCATCAGCGAACGCAAGTTTTTTCCGGGCTATG
Organism: Burkholderiales bacterium; assembly: GCA_038316355.1. Lineage (GTDB taxonomy): Bacteria > Pseudomonadota > Gammaproteobacteria > Burkholderiales > SG8-41. Next base: position 15,019 of record JBBQAO010000081.1, on the reverse strand, counting down.
TGCTGGTCGAGATGGAAATGACCGACGAGTCGTGGCACCTGATCAAGAACACCGCGAAGGTCACCGGGTTTGTCGGCGGCACGGCCACCAAGCCGACGCCGATTTCGGACAAGGAAGTGCAGAACATCCTGAATCAGATTCAGGAAGGCGTGGAGAAGCCGCGGCCCAAAGTGTTGTTCGAGGTGGGCGAGGCGGTACGCGTCAAGGATGGTCCGTTTGCAGATTTTCACGGCAACGTGGAAGACGTCAATTACGACAAGAGCAAGTTGCGCGTGTCGGTCACGATTTTTGGCCGCTCGACCCCGGTCGAGCTGGATTTTGGTCAGGTTGAAAAGGCCTGACCTCGATCTTTTGTTATTAGTTGATTGGTTGTTTTGTTCTTATTTTTGTTCTTATTTTTGTTCTTATTTTTGTTCTTAACCCCGGGGAGGGACGCATCTTTTGATGCAACCCCGTTTGTACCCGCAAGGAGAATGTAAATGGCAAAGAAGGTAGTCGGCTTCATCAAGCTGCAGGTGCCGGCAGGCAAGGCGAATCCTTCGCCGCCTATCGGTCCGGCGCTCGGCCAACGCGGCCTGAACATCATGGAATTCTGCAAGGCGTTCAATGCCGCCACACAGAAAATGGAACCCGGCCTGCCGGTGCCCGTGGTGATCACAGCCTATCAGGACAAGAGTTTCACCTTCATCATGAAGACGCCTCCGGCGTCGATCCTGATCAAGAAGGCGGCGAAGATCGAAAGCGGCAGCAAACGCCCGCACACCGACAAGGTGGGCAAAATCACGCGCGCGCAGGTTGAGGAAATCGCCAAGGCGAAAATGCCCGATCTGACCGCCGCCGACCTCGCTGCTGCAGTGCGTACCATTGCCGGCAGCGCCCGAAGCATGGGTGTCGAAGTGGAGGGTCTGTAAATGGCCAACGTTTCCAAACGTTACAAAACGGTCCGCACCAAGGTCAACCGGGACAAGCTGTACGCGCTGAAAGATGCGCTGCAACTGGTCAAGGAAAGCGCCACCGCCAAATTCAACGAAGCGGTCGATGTTGCGATCAACCTCGGTATTGACGCCAAGAAATCAGACCAGAACGTGCGCGGTTCTGTAGTGCTGCCGCAGGGCACCGGCAAGACCGTGCGGGTGGCGGTATTCGCGCAGGGCGAGAAAGCCCAGCAGGCAAAGGACGCCGGCGCCGATTTGGTGGGTTTTGATGATCTGGCTGCCGAGATCAAGGGCGGCAAGATGGATTTTGACGTGGTGATCGCCACTCCGGACGCCATGCGCGTGGTTGGCCAGCTGGGGCAGATTCTCGGCCCGCGCGGCCTGATGCCGAACCCGAAAGTGGGTACGGTGACCCAGGACGTGACGCTGGCGGTAAAAAACGCCAAAGCCGGCCAGGTGCAATACCGCGCCGACAAGGCCGGCATCGTGCAATGCACGATCGGCCGTGCATCGTTCACCGTCGATGCGCTGGAAGAGAATCTCCGCGCGCTGGTCGAAGCGGTGAACAAATCGCGTCCGGCGGGGACCAAAGGCATCTACCTGCGGAAGGTGGCGGTCTCGAGCACCATGGGTCCCGGCGTGCGCGTCGATCAGTCGAGCTTCGCGCAACAGCAGCAATAATTTCAAGCCCCTGCGCGCGAGTGCAGGGTGGTAACTTTGGGCCGCCGGCAGCGCATCGCCGGCGGGTTGTCAAAGACCGTAGGCACCGAGAGGTTTAATTTTTGGAAGAAGGCCGCAGGCGAAGTGCTGGTGGCCGGACGCTGAAGTCTACGCAGACGGTGTGCCCGAAACAGGTCAAACATGTTCATGTCTGGCTCCTGGATCAGTCGCCGTGCAACAGCGGTGGGTACAGAACGAAGAAAAGTGAATGAAGAGCCGTATCGCGGTGATTTGTTCGTATTTCCCGTTCAGTGTCCGCTGATTATCGTTTAACGTTTAACGGAGAACGGCTTTGAGTCTTAATCTGGAGCAGAAGCAAGCGGTGGTGGCCGAAGTGAGCGCGCAGATTGCGCAAGCCCAGACCATCGTACTCGCAGAGTACCGCAGCCTGCCTGTGGAGGCCATGACCGACCTGCGCAAAAAAGCGCGCGAGTCGGGCGTGTACTTCCGCGTTCTGAAGAATACTTTGGCGCGCCGCGCCGTTGCCGAGACGCCGTTCAAGGGCCTGGCTGACCAGATGGTCGGACCGCTGGCCTACGGTATTTCGAGCGACCCGGTGGCTGCAGCCAAGGTGCTGCACGAGTTCTCCAAGGGGAACGAGAAGCTGGTGATCAAGGGCGGCGCGATGCCGAACGTCATGATGAGTGCCCAGGAAGTTGCGGTGCTCGCCAAGATGCCCAGCCGCCAGGAATTGCTCGCCACCCTGCTGGGAACTATGCAGGCTCCCGTCGCGAAATTTGTCCGGACCCTCAACGAGGTGCCGACCAAGTTCGTGCGTGGGCTTGCCGCCGTGCGGGATCAGAAAGAAAAGCAGGCGGCGTAAGAGCGTGCCCACGGGCGCGCTCGCCGCAATACAGTAACTTATTGTTTTTATTAAACTTTTATAGATTCAGGAGAACGACATGGCTGTTGCCAAAGCAGAAATTCTCGACGCTGTTGCAAACCTGACGGTGCTCGAGCTGTCCCAGCTGATCAAGGACATGGAAGAGAAGTTCGGCGTATCGGCCGCTGCCGCTGCTGTTGCTGTTGCGGCCCCGGCCGCTGGCGTTGCTGCTGCTGAAGAAAAAACCGAGTTCACGGTCAACCTGACCAGCTCGGGCGCCAATAAGGTCAACGTCATCAAGGTGGTGCGTGCGGTGACCGGCCTCGGTTTGAAAGAAGCCAAGGACCTGGTGGACGGTGCGCCGAAGGCCGTAAAAGAAGGTATTCCGAAGGCCGATGCAGAAGCCATCCTCAAGCAGATCACCGAGGCCGGCGGCACGGCGGAAATCAAGTAATTGCTGCATCTTGCGCCGGCCGGCGGTTACCCCGCCAGCCGGCGTCTTTTGACTGTTTTGCTGAAGGTTGAAAGTGGCAGGTCATACCGCGCAACGCGTGATTGTGATCTGCAACATTTGACTTTCTGACGCTGCCCCGGAGTGGACATGGCCTATTCATTCACCGAAAAGAAACGCATCCGTAAAAGTTTCGCCAAACGTGAGAGCGTTCTGCAGGTACCTTATCTGCTGACGACCCAGCTCGAATCGTTTGCGGCCTTTTTGCAGGAATTCACGCCGCCCAACGCGCGCAAGAATGAAGGCCTGCAGGCGGCGTTCACCAGCATATTCCCGATCGAAAGCCATTCAAAGAATGCGCGCCTCGAGTTCGTCAGCTACGTGCTGGGTATGCCGCCATTCGACGTCAAGGAATGCCAGCAGCGCGGGCTGACCCTGGCGGCGCCGCTGCGCGCCAAGGTGCGCCTGACGATCATGGACAAGGAAGCCTCCAAGCCCACCGTCAAGGAAGTGAAGGAGCAGGAAGTCTACATGGGCGAGATTCCGCTGATGACGGTCACCGGTTCTTTCGTCATCAACGGCACCGAGCGCGTCATCGTGTCGCAGTTGCATCGTTCGCCGGGCGTGTTTTTTGAACACGACCGCGGCAAGACGCATTCCTCCGGCAAGCTGCTGTTTTCGGCACGGATCATTCCGTACCGCGGTTCGTGGCTTGATTTCGAGTATGACGCCAAGGATTACCTGTATTTCCGCGTCGACCGCCGTCGCAAGATGCCGGTGACGATCCTGCTGAAGGCGCTGGGGTATTCGTCCGAACAGATCCTCAAGGAATTCTTCGTATTCGACACTTTCCATATTTCGAAGAATGGTGTCGAGTTCGAGCTGAAGCCGGAGCGCATGCGCGGTGAAATCGCCCGCTTTGACATTACCGCCAAGGGCGGCAAGCTGATCGTCGCCAAGGACAAGCGGATTACCGTCAAACACGTGCGCGACATGGAGGCTGCCGGCCTGAAGCGCCTGGATGTGCCGGAAGATTTCATCATTGGCCGCGCGCTGGCGTGCAACGTGATCGACAAGTCCACCGGTGAACTGGTGGCCACCGCCAACGACGAGATCACCGAAGAAGTTCTGATCAAGCTGCGCGAAGCCGGCGTGGACAGCGTCGAAACCATCTATACCAATGACCTCGACCAGGGGCCGTATATTTCACAGACGTTGCGTATCGACGAGACCGCCGACCAGTTGGCGGCGCAGGTCGCGATTTACCGGATGATGCGCCCCGGTGAGCCGCCGACCGAAGACGCGGTGAAAACGCTGTTTAACGGCCTGTTCTTCTCCTCGGATCGCTACGATCTGTCGGCGGTGGGCCGGATGAAATTCAACCGCCGGGTTAGCCGTTCCGAGCTGACCGGCGCCAGCACGCTGTCGCCGGACGACATCGTGGCCGTGATCCGGATCCTGGTGGAACTGCGCAACGGCAAGGGCGAAATCGATGACATCGACCACCTCGGTAACCGCCGCGTGCGTTCGGTGGGCGAACTGGCGGAAAACCAGTTCCGCGCCGGACTGGTGCGTGTCGAACGTGCGGTGCGCGAGCGCCTGTCGCAGGCCGAATCCGACAACCTGATGCCGCACGACCTGATCAACGCCAAGCCGGTTTCGGCAGCGATCCGCGAATTCTTCGGCTCCTCGCAGCTGTCGCAGTTCATGGACCAGACCAACCCGCTGTCGGAAATAACCCACAAGCGCCGCGTCTCAGCGCTCGGACCGGGCGGCCTGACTCGTGAACGCGCCGGTTTCGAGGTGCGCGACGTACATCCGACACATTACGGCCGCGTGTGCCCGATCGAGACGCCGGAAGGCCCGAACATTGGCCTGATCAATTCACTGGCCATTTATGCGCGGACCAACGAGTACGGCTTCCTCGAAACGCCTTATCGTCTGGTCAAGGACGGCAAGGTCAGCGACGAAATCCACTACCTGTCGGCGATTGAGGAAGGCAAGTTTGTGATTGCCCAGGCCAACGCCGCGCTCGATAAACACGGCAAGTTTGCCGACGATCTGGTGTCCTGCCGCCATCACAATGAATTCGCGCTGTCGGCACCCGACCGCATTGAATACATGGATGTGGCGCCGGCGCAGGCCGTATCGGTGGCTGCCTCGCTGATTCCGTTCCTCGAGCACGACGACGCCAACCGCGCGCTGATGGGCTCGAACATGCAGCGCCAGGCGGTCCCCTGCCTGCGCGCGGAAAAGCCGCTGGTCGGCACGGGTCTCGAGCGCACTGTCGCGGTGGACTCAGGAACGGCGGTGCAGGCGCGTCGCGGCGGCGTGGTTGATTACATCGACGCGGGCCGTATCGTGGTGCGCGTGAACGACGATGAGACATCCGCCGGTGAAGTCGGCGTGGACATCTACAACCTGGTGAAATACCAGCGTTCGAACCAGAACACCAACATTAATCAGCGGCCGCTGGTCAAAGTGGGCGATCACATTGCCCGCGGCGACGTGGTGGCTGACGGTGCCTCGACCGATATGGGCGAACTGGCGCTGGGACAGAACATGCTGGTCGCGTTCATGCCCTGGAACGGCTACAACTTCGAAGACTCGATCCTGATTTCTGAGCGTGTGGTTGCCGATGACCGCTTCACCTCGATCCACATCGAGGAACTGTCGGTTGTTGCCCGTGATACCAAGCTCGGGCCGGAAGAGATTACCCGCGACATTTCAAATCTGTCGGAATCGCAACTGGGTCATCTCGACGAGTCCGGCATCATCCACATCGGCGCTGAAGTCGAGGCGGGTGACGTATTGGTTGGCAAGGTGACGCCCAAAGGCGAAACCCAGCTGACGCCGGAAGAGAAACTGCTGCGCGCGATCTTTGGTGAAAAAGCCTCGGACGTGAAAGACACCAGCCTGTGCGTGCCTTCGGGCATGTCCGGCACGGTGATTGACGTGCAGGTGTTCACCCGCGAAGGCATCGAGCGCGACAAGCGTGCCCAGCAGATCATCGACGACGAGCTGAAGCGTTACAAGAAGGATCTTGGCGACCAGTTGCGCATCGTCGAGAACGACGCATTCGAACGTCTGGAACGCTTGCTGAACGGCAAGACTGCAAACGGCGGGCCGAAAAAGATCGCCAAAGGTTCGAAAATCACCAAGGCTTACCTGGCTGAAGTCGAGCGGCACAGCTGGTTCGACATCCGCCTGGCGAACGAAGAGTCCGCAGCGCAGATGGAGCAGATCAAGGAAAGTCTGGCGCAGACCAAGCTGCAGTTCGACAAGAACTACGACGAGAAGAAGAAAAAGCTCACCAGCGGTGATGAGCTGCCGCCGGGCGTACAGAAAATGGTCAAGGTGTACTTGGCGGTTAAACGCCAGTTGCAGCCGGGCGACAAGATGGCGGGCCGTCACGGTAACAAGGGCGTTATTTCCAAGATCACCCCGATCGAAGACATGCCACACATGGCCGATGGCACGCCGGTCGACATCGTGCTCAATCCGCTGGGTGTGCCTTCGCGGATGAACGTCGGCCAGATTCTGGAAACCCACTTGGGCTGGGCTGCCAAAGGGCTGGGACTGCGCATTGGCGAGATGATCAAGGCACAGGCAAAGACCGCAGAGGTGCGCAAGCTGCTTGACAAGATTTACAACACCAACGGCAAGCCGGTTGATCTGGATGCGCTCAAAGACGAAGAGGTCATGGAACTGGCAACCAACCTGCGCAACGGCGTACCGTTTGCGACGCCGGTGTTCGACGGCGCGACGGAAGTCGAGATCAAGCAGATGCTGGATCTTGCCTACCCGGCCGATGAGGCGCGCACCAAGAAGCTGGGCTTCACGCCGGCCAAGACCCAGGTCACGCTGTACGATGGCCGCACCGGCGATGCATTTGAGCGCCCGGTCACCGTCGGTTACATGCACATGCTGAAGCTGCACCACCTGGTAGACGACAAGATGCACGCCCGTTCCACCGGACCGTACAGCCTGGTCACGCAGCAGCCTCTAGGTGGCAAGGCGCAGTTTGGCGGTCAGCGTTTCGGCGAGATGGAGGTATGGGCGCTTGAAGCTTACGGCGCCGCCTATGTGTTGCAGGAGATGCTCACGGTCAAGTCGGACGACACTGAGGGCCGGCGCAAAGTCTACGAATCCATCGTCAAGGGCGACCACCGGATCGAGGCCGGCATGCCGGAATCGTTCAACGTGCTGGTCAAGGAAATCCGCTCGCTGGCGATCGACATCGACCTCGATCACAACCGTTACTGATCCATCGAAGAGAGTCCGGCGGGCGTAGCAGATTTTCCCGCCGAAAAGCACCGAACCGCTCAGCACAGATCGATTACGTAGGAGTTTGCGATGAAAGCACTGCTTGATTTGTTCAAACAGGTTACGCAGGAAGAGGAATTTGACGCGATCAAGATCGGGCTTGCCTCGCCCGAGAAGATCCGTTCGTGGTCATACGGCGAAGTCAAGAAGCCCGAGACCATCAATTACCGCACGTTCAAACCCGAACGCGACGGCCTCTTCTGCGCCAAGATTTTTGGCCCGACCAAAGACTACGAATGTCTGTGCGGCAAGTACAAGCGGCTGAAACACCGCGGCGTAATCTGCGAAAAATGCGGTGTCGAAGTAACGCTGTCGAAGGTTCGTCGTGAACGCATGGGCCACATCGAACTGGCGAGCCCGGTTGCGCACATCTGGTTTCTGAAATCGCTGCCGTCGCGCTTGGGCATGGTGCTCGACATGACGCTGCGCGACATCGAACGCGTACTTTATTTCGAAGCTTATGTGGTGACCGACCCGGGCATGACTCCGCTGAAGCGCTGCCAGCTGATGACCGAAGAGGATTACCTGGCAAAAGTCGAGGAATTCGGTGACGATTTCAGCGCGGCGATGGGTGCCGAAGGCGTGCGTTCGCTGCTGCGCAGTCTGGACCTGAGCCGTGAGATCGAGACATGGCGTGCTGACCTCGAAGCCACCAGCTCCGAAACCAAAATCAAGAAAATCGCCAAGCGCCTGAAAGTGCTGGAGGCGTTCCAGAAATCCGGCATCAAACCGGACTGGATGGTGCTGGAAGTGCTGCCGGTGCTGCCGCCGGAACTGCGCCCGCTGGTGCCGCTGGACGGCGGGCGTTTCGCGACTTCCGACCTGAACGATCTGTATCGCCGGGTCATCAACCGTAATAACCGTCTGAAGCGCCTGCTGGAACTGAAAGCGCCGGAAATCATCGTGCGTAACGAGAAGCGCATGCTGCAGGAAGCAGTGGATTCGCTGCTCGACAACGGTCGCCGCGGCAAGGCGATGACTGGTGCGAACAAGCGTCCGCTGAAATCCCTGGCTGACATGATCAAGGGCAAGGGCGGCCGTTTCCGCCAGAATTTGCTGGGCAAGCGCGTCGACTATTCGGGTCGTTCGGTGATCGTGGTCGGTCCGCAGCTGAAACTGCACCAGTGCGGCTTGCCGAAGAAAATGGCGCTGGAACTGTTCAAGCCTTACATCTTCAACAAGCTTGAGGTCATGGGCCTGGCGACGACCATCAAGGCCGCCAAGCGCATGGTGGAGAGCGAAGAGCCCATCGTCTGGGACATCCTTGAGGAGGTGATCCGTGAGCACCCGGTGATGCTGAACCGCGCGCCGACGCTGCACCGTCTGGGAATTCAGGCGTTCGAGCCGGTGCTGATCGAAGGCAAAGCGATCCAGTTGCATCCGTTGGTTTGCGCGGCCTTCAACGCCGACTTTGACGGTGACCAGATGGCCGTGCATGTGCCACTGTCGCTGGAAGCACAGATGGAAGCGCGTACGCTGATGCTGTCGTCGAACAACGTGCTGTCGCCCGCCAATGGCGACCCCATCATCGTGCCCTCGCAGGACATCGTGCTGGGCCTCTACTACACCACGCGCGAAAAGCTCGGCGCTCGCGGCGAAGATTCGAACTTCATCAACGTGTCAGAGGTTTCCCGAGCTTACGAAACCGGGCAGGTCGAGATCAGCGCGCGCATCCAGGTGCGGATCAAGGAAACGGATGTTGCCGAAGACGGCACCAAAACCGAAAAACTGACGCGTTACCAGACCACGGTCGGCCGTGCTTTGCTGTCGGAAATACTGCCGCACGGGTTGCCGTTCGAGGTCATCAACAAGGCGCTGAAAAAGAAAGAAATCTCGAAAATCATCAACGCCAGCTTCCGGCGTTGCGGTTTGCGCGAGACGGTGATTTTCGCCGACAAACTCATGTACAACGGCTTCTCTATGGCGACTCGCGCGGGCCTGTCGATCGCGGTGAACGACATGCTGGTGCCGGTGCAGAAGGATCACATCATCGGTGAGGCGGAAAAAGAAGTTCAGGAAATCGAGAAGCAGTACACCTCGGGCCTGGTTACGCAGGGCGAGCGTTACAACAAGGTGGTCGATATCTGGGGTCGTGCCGGTGACCTCGTCGCCAAGGCGATGATGGACCAGCTCGGCGTTGAGCCGGTTGTCGAGTGGGAGCCGAAGTCGCGTGAATGGCGCCCGCGCCTCGACAAGAAGGGCAATCCGGTGATGCAGGAATCCTTCAACTCGATCTACATGATGGCTGACTCTGGCGCGCGCGGCTCTGCTGCGCAGATCCGCCAGCTGGCCGGCATGCGCGGCCTTATGGCCAAACCCGATGGTTCGATCATCGAAACGCCGATTACCGCGAATTTCCGTGAAGGCCTGAACGTGCTGCAGTACTTCATTTCGACGCACGGCGCGCGTAAGGGTCTGGCGGATACCGCGTTGAAGACCGCGAACTCCGGCTATTTGACGCGCCGTCTGGTCGATGTCACCCAGGATCTGGTGGTGACCGAGGATGATTGCGGCACGGATAACGGCGTAGTGATGAAGGCGCTGGTCGAGGGTGGCGAGGTGGTGGAAAGCCTGCGCGAACGCATCCTCGGGCGGGTTGCCGTGGCTGATGTTGTCAATGCGGAAACCGGCGCCACGCTGTATCCGACCAACACGCTGCTCGATGAAGAAGTCGTTGATGCCATTGAGGCGGCGGGGATTGACGAAGTCAAGGTGCGCACGCCGCTGACGTGTGCGACCCGTTATGGCCTTTGCACACGCTGCTACGGCCGTGATCTTGGCCGTGGTGCCGTGGTCAACATCGGTGAAGCGGTCGGCGTGATTGCCGCGCAATCCATCGGCGAGCCCGGCACGCAGCTTACGATGCGCACGTTCCATATCGGCGGCGCTGCTTCGCGTACTGCGGTGGTCAGCCAGGTGGAAGGCAAATCAGCCGGCGTGGTGCGCTATTCGGCGGGCATGCGTTACGTTTCTAACACCCGCGGTGAACTGGTGGCCATTTCACGCAACGGCGAAGTCATGATTCACGACGAAGCCAACCGCGAGCGTGAACGTCACAAGGTGCCTTACGGCGCGCTGCTTACGGTGCAGGACGGCCAAACGGTCAAGCCTGGCCATGTGCTGGCGACCTGGGATCCGCATACCCGGCCGATCATTACCGAGTACGCCGGGCGCATCAAATTCGAGAACGTCGAAGAAGGCGTCACGGTCGCGAAGCAGATCGATGATGTCACCGGCCTCTCGACCCTGGTCGTGGTTGATCCCAAGCGGCGCGGCAGTGCGCAGGCCAAAGGTTTGCGCCCGCAGGTCAAGCTGCTGGACGCCAACAGCCAGGAGATCAAGCTGGCGGGCTCAGACCAGCTGGTCAACATCACTTTCCAGATCGGTTGCATTATCACTGTGCGCGACGGGCAGGACGTCGGCGTGGGCGAGGTGCTGGCGCGGATTCCGCAGGAGACCTCCAAGACACGTGATATTACTGGCGGTCTGCCGCGGGTTGCCGAGTTGTTCGAGGCGCGTTCGCCAAAAGATGCCGGCATGCTCGCTGAAGTCACCGGCACCGTATCGTTCGGCAAGGACACCAAGGGCAAGCAGCGTCTGGTCATTACCGACCTCGAAGGCGCTGCCCATGAGTTCCTCATCGCCAAAGACAAGCACGTAATGGCGCATGATGGACAGGTGGTGAACCGTGGCGAGAGCATCGTCGACGGCCCGGCTGACCCGCATGACATTCTGCGCCTGCTCGGCGTGGAAGCGCTGGCACGCTACATCTGTAACGAAGTGCAGGACGTCTACCGTCTGCAGGGCGTGAAGATCAACGACAAGCACATTGAGGTCATCGTGCGTCAGATGCTGCGTCGTTTGCTCATCGTGGATGCGGGCGATACCCGCTTCATCACCGGCGAGCAGGTCGAGCGTGCCGAGTTGTTGCAGGAGAACGAGAAAGTTGAAGCCGAAGGCAAAAGGCCTGCGCAGTATGAGCATGTATTGCTCGGTATTACCAAGGCTTCGCTCTCGACCGATTCGTTCATCTCGGCTGCGTCCTTCCAGGAAACCACCCGCGTGTTGACCGAAGCGGCCATCATGGGCAAACGCGACGAATTGCGCGGTCTCAAGGAAAACGTCATTGTCGGCCGCCTGATTCCGGCGGGTACCGGCCTGGCCTACCACCGGGTGCGTCGTAAGCAGGCAGCCCAGGCGGAACTTGAGCAGGCCGCTGTTGCTGCCGAAGCGGTCGCGGCCAGTGCCGAAGGAGAGGAGCAGGTAGCTTGACAGTAATGGGCTGACCCCATAAAATCGATAGTCTTTTTTGGGCCTCGTGCGTCCTTACGTTTCGCACAGTGCTCCAGCGGTAAAAACCCCGGGACGGTGGAAACGCCGTCCCCGCGTTTTTTGGAGTAGTGGCCAAGAGTGGTTTCAGCAGTCAGGGTGAGAGCCCCGGAATAGCCAAGTAATCGTCGTAACTTATTGAGAAACAAGGAAAAATGCCGACCGTAAACCAATTGGTGCGTAAACCCCGGCGGGCGCCCCGCACGAAGAGCAAAGTGCCGGCGCTGGCGGGCAGTCCGCAAAAACGCGGTGTGTGCACCCGCGTCTACACGACGACCCCAAAAAAGCCGAATTCGGCGTTGCGGAAGGTCGCGAAAGTCCGGCTGACCAACGGCTTCGAGGTGATTGGTTATATCGGTGGTGAAGGCCACAACCTGCAGGAACACTCGGTGGTGCTGATTCGCGGCGGCCGGGTAAAGGACCTGCCGGGTGTGCGTTACCACATCGTGCGCGGCAGTCTGGATACTGCCGGCGTCAAGGATCGCAAACAGTCGCGGTCCAAGTACGGCGCGAAACGCGCCAAAGCTGCTTGATAGAGGAACAGGGACATGCCACGTCGCAGAGAAGTACCTAAACGCGAAATTCTGCCGGATCCCAAATTCGGTAGCCAGGACGTATCCAAGTTCATCAATGTGCTGATGACCGGCGGCAAGAAATCAGTTGCGGAGCGGATCATGTACGGCGCGATGGATCAGATCAGCAAGAAAAGCGGCAAGGATGCCATAGAGGTGTTCAATCTGGCGGTCAACAACGTCAAGCCGATGGTTGAAGTCAAAAGCCGCCGGGTTGGTGGTGCGAACTACCAGGTGCCGGTTGAAGTGCGTTCGGTGCGCCGGATGGCGCTGGCCATGCGCTGGCTGCGCGATGCAGCGCGCGGACGCGGCGAAAAATCAATGGGCGCGCGTTTGGCTGGGGAACTGGCGGAAGCGGCGGAAGGCCGTGGCGGCGCAATGAAAAAACGTGAAGAAGTGCATCGTATGGCGGAAGCCAACAAAGCCTTCTCGCATTACCGGTTCTAACCGGGCTTAAGGGTAAAGAACGTGCCTCGCAAGACTCCTATCGAACGTTACCGGAACATCGGGATCTCTGCCCATATTGATGCGGGCAAGACCACGACGACGGAACGCGTCCTGTTCTATACCGGCGTTAACCACAAAATCGGCGAAGTGCACGACGGCGCTGCGACGATGGACTGGATGGAGCAGGAGCAAGAACGTGGTATCACCATCACCTCTGCTGCGACCACCTGCTACTGGCGCGGCATGGGCGCGAACTATCCCGAACATCGCGTCAACATCATTGACACCCCGGGGCACGTTGACTTCACGATCGAAGTCGAACGCTCGATGCGGGTGCTCGACGGCGCCTGCATGGTGTACTGCGCTGTGGGTGGTGTGCAGCCCCAATCCGAGACGGTATGGCGGCAAGCCAACAAGTATGGTGTCCCCCGCTTGGCGTTCGTCAACAAGATGGACCGCACCGGCGCCAACTTCTTCCGCGTGTATGAGCAGATGAAGTCGCGCCTCAAGGCCAATCCGGTCCCGATTCAGGTGCCGATCGGCAATGAGGAAAACTTTGTTGGTGTGGTTGACCTGGTGAAGATGAAGGCTGTGGTCTGGGATGAGGCATCCCAGGGCATCAAGTTCGAGTACAAGGATATTCCGCCTGAACTAAAGGATGTTGCCGACGAGTGGCGGGAAAAGATGGTCGAGGTGGCGGCCGAGGCCAACGAGGAACTGATGAACAAGTACCTCGAAGCCGGCGATCTCACCGAGCAGGAATTGAAGGATGGTTTGCGCCGGCGCACGATCGCGGGTGAAATCGTGCCGATGCTGTGCGGCTCCGCGTTCAAGAACAAGGGTGTGCAGGCGATGCTGGACGCGGTTATCGACTACCTGCCGTCCCCGGTTGATATACCGCCGGTCAAGGGCATTCTCGACAACGACCAGGAAGGCTCGCGCAAGCCGGAAGATGCCGAGGCGTTCTCTGCGCTCGCCTTCAAGATCATGACCGATCCGTTTGTCGGCCAGCTGACGTTCATCCGCGTCTATTCCGGAACATTGAACTCAGGCGACACCATTTATAACGCCATCAAGCAGCGCAAGGAACGTATTGGCCGCATTCTGCTGATGCATGCCAATCAGCGCGAAGAGATCAAGGAAATTTTCGCGGGCGATATTGCCGCTGCCGTGGGCCTGAAGGATGTGGTGACCGGCGACACGCTGTGTGATCCGACGAAGATCATCACGCTGGAGCGGATGATATTCCCGGAGCCGGTGATTCACGTTGCCGTGGAGCCGAAGACCAAGGCCGACCAGGAAAAAATGGGTCTCGCCCTCAACCGGCTCGCCCAGGAAGATCCGTCGTTCCGGGTGCGCACTGACGAAGAGACCGGTCAGACCATCATTTCGGGGATGGGCGAACTGCATCTTGAGATCATTGTTGACCGTATGCGGCGCGAGTTCAGCGTTGAGGCGAACGTCGGCGCACCGCAGGTTGCGTATCGCGAAACAATCCGCAAGTCCTGCGACAAGGTCGAGGGCAAATTCGTCAAACAGTCGGGCGGTCGCGGCCAGTATGGCCACGTCTGGCTGAAGGTCGAGCCGAACGAAACCGGCAAGGGTTACGAGTTCATTGACGCCATCAAGGGTGGCTCGGTACCCCGCGAATATATTCCAGCAGTACAGAAGGGCATTCTGGAGGCGCTGCCCTCCGGCGTGCTTGCCGGGTTCCCGGTGGTTGACGTCAAGGTCACCCTGTTCGACGGTTCGTATCACGAGGTGGATTCGAACGAGAACGCGTTCAAGATGGCCGGTTTGATGGCTTTCAAGGAAGGCTTGCGCCGCGCCAGTCCGTCGCTGCTGGAACCGATCATGGCGGTTGAAGTCGAGACCCCGGAAGACTTCATGGGCAACGTCGTGGGCGATCTTAACTCGCGGCGCGGCGTCATTCAGGGCATGGATGACATCCCTGGCGGCGGCAAGACGGTGAAGGCGGAAGTGCCGCTGAAGGAAATGTTCGGCTATTCCACCACGCTGCGTTCCCTGTCACAGGGCCGCGCCACGTACACGATGGAATTCAAACACTATTCGGAAGCGCCGCGGAATATCGCTGACGAAATCATCAACAAGCAATCCGGCAAAGACGAAAAGAAATAAAGGAACAGCAATGGCCAAGGGTAAATTTGAGCGGACGAAGCCGCACGTGAACGTGGGTACGATTGGGCACGTTGATCACGGGAAGACGACGCTGACTGCGGCGATCACGACGGTGCTGTCGAAGAAGTATGGCGGTGAGGCGAAGGCCTACGACCAGATTGACGCGGCGCCGGAAGAGAAAGCACGCGGGATCACGATCAACACCGCGCACGTGGAGTATGAGACGGCGAACCGTCACTACGCGCACGTGGACTGCCCGGGCCATGCTGACTACGTC
>JBBQAO010000089.1:0-14650 GCA_038316355.1 Burkholderiales bacterium | reverse complement strand
ACCAGATAAATCAGTCCGCGGTCATCGACATCGGTGTCATTGGTCTGCGGGCACGGTTTGCCGCCGCAGGGTTCCGGGATATACCAGCCCACTTCCTGCGGCGCCGACGGATCGGCGACATCGACGATACGCAGGCCGCCGGCAAACCACGCGCAGTACAGCAACGTGTCGCCGCCCTTCCAGTTTTCCTGGAACTGGTGCGCGCCGAAGCGCCCCGGGGTAGTGCGGCTCCACGGGCTGTCGAGTTCGCTGACTTCGAATAGCGATACAGGCTTTATGTTCCCGAGATCGGTGACGTCAAGCACCCACAGGCAGCCGTGCGGCCGGCCGCGGCGGCGCGCCATTTCCTCGGCGTCGTGGGCGTGATCTTCTTCGTCGATGGCGACGGCGATGCGTTTGCCGTCGAGCTGTTTCAGCACCGGCATGAAGGTGTGCGAGGGCTCCGGATACGGCGGGTGGTAGTTGTAGGCGCCGGTGGTTTTGGGCTTGCGGATGTCGGTGACGTCAATCACGCGCACCCCGCCGTGCCAGCATCCGGCCCACAGTTCATTGCCGAAACGCAGCGTGTGGTGCAGCCGGTGCTGGCGGCCGGACCAGGTCGGCTTTTCGCCGCCGGCGATGTGCTGCCCCGGCATCCACCATTTCGATACTTCTTCCGGTTTGGCCGGATTGCGGATGTCGTAGGTAACGAGAATGTTGCCAATGAAGCCCGGCATCTCGGTGGAGATGTAGGCGTAATCCTGGTCCATGTCGAAGCGGTGCACGCCGCGACCATGGGTTTTGTGGAAGTGGATCAGTTTCGGTTTGGCTTTGTTCGACACGTCATACAGGCTGAAGCCGCCGCGCTCATAAGAATTGCGTTCGGCTTCTTCCACCGCGGGGATGTCGGCGACGGCAACGCCCAGTTTTGCCGCGAGTTCGGCGTGGTTGGCATCGCGGCCCAGTTCGGCTTTGAGTCGGGCGCGCAGCTTGGGCAGTTCGTCGGCCTTGCGGCCGATGGCGGTCATGTTGCGTTCGCTGTTGATGATCATCAGGTCGCCAATGGCGCGCGCCTTGTGGCTGTGCGAGTCCGGATCCTCAATGAAAATCTGCGACAGGATTTTCGGATTCTTCGGGTCGCCAACGTCGAGGATGGTGGTGCCGAGTTGCTGCTTGTTCGGGATGTGGCCGAGGTAGCAATGGCTGCCTTCGACATAAACCTGACCGGCGCCCGGCAGGTCGAGGTGCGACAGGCGTTTGACGTTGTGGGCGAGGGTCGGCTTGCTGATGGTATCCATGATGATGGGGCCGTCCAAAATGTGGTGTGGCTGCAGTGAGGTCGAAAGTCTACCGCAAGGCCCCGGCAGCGACTCGGTTAGAATAGAAAAACACCGCAAAAAAAACCCGTCTTCTCCAGGTGGATACAGGCGGATTCAAATCCAGGGAGGATCCCCGATGGCGCGCCAGAAAAAACGTCCCGAAGAACTGCGTAGTCACCGCTGGTTCGGCACCAGGGGGCTGCGTTCGTTCACCCACCGCTCACGTGTCTTGCAGATGGGTTATACGATTGATGATTTCGCCGGCAAGCCGGTGATTGCGATCATCAACACCTGGAGCGACATCAATCCCTGCCATGCGCATTTCCGTACCCGCGCCGAGGAAGTGAAGCGCGGCGTGTGGCAGGCCGGCGGTTTTCCGCTGGAGATGCCGGCGATCGCGCTGGCCGAGCCGTTCCAGAAACACTCGACCATGCTCTACCGCAACATGCTGGCGATGGAAACCGAAGAGCTGCTGCGCGGTTATCCGGTGGACGGCGCGGTGCTGATGGGCGGTTGTGACAAGACGACACCGGCATTGATCATGGGCGCGACTTCGATGGGCTTGCCCTTCATCTATATGCCCGCCGGGCCGATGCTGCGCGGCAACTGGCATGGTGAGCCGCTGGGCTCGGGCAGCGATTCGTGGAAATACTGGGCGGAACTGCGTGCCGGCAACATCACCGAACATGAATGGGATGAAGTGGAGGCGGGCATCGCACGTTCATACGGCCACTGCATGACCATGGGCACGGCCTCGACCATGACTTCGGTGGCCGAAACACTGGGCCTGACTTTGCCCGGTGCGGCGTCGATTCCGGCGCCGGACGCCAACCATCCGCGCATGGCCACTGCCAGCGGCCGGCGCATTGTCGAAATGGTGTGGGATGACCTGAAGCCGGCCGAAATCCTCACGCCCAAGGCTTTTGACAATGCGATCACCGTGGTGCATGCGCTGTCGGGATCGACTAACGCGCTGATCCATCTGGTGGCGATGGCGGGGCGCGCCGGCGTTGACCTGAAGCTGGAGCGTTTTGATGAACTGGCGCGGCAAACCCCGGTGCTGGCCAACATCCGGCCTGCCGGTGACAAATACCTGATGGAAGACTTTTATTACGCTGGCGGGCTGCGCGCGATGATGTCGGAGTTGAAGGATCTGCTGAATCTTGATTGCGCGACCGTCAATGGCCGTACGCTGGGCGAGAACCTCGAAGACGCGAAGATTTACAACGACGATGTGATCCGCAGACGCAATAACCCGCTATCGGCCAGCGGCGGCCTCGCGGTGCTGCACGGCAATCTCGCACCTGATGGTGCGGTGATCAAGCCAACCGCAGCCGAGCCGCAGCTGATGAAACATACCGGGCCGGCTGTCGTCTTCAAGAATTATGACGACCTCTACGCCCGCGTTGATGACGAGAATCTCGTGGTTGATGAGAACTCGGTGCTGGTGCTGCAGAATGCCGGCCCGCAGGGCGGACCCGGCATGCCGGAGTGGGGGCAGTTGCCGATTCCGAAGAAGCTGCTGAAAAAAGGCGTGCGCGACATGGTGCGGATTTCCGATGCGCGGATGAGCGGCACCTCGTACGGCGCCTGCGTGCTGCACGTCGCGCCGGAGTCGTACATCGGCGGGCCGCTGGCGCTGGTGCGTGACGGCGACCTGATCGAGCTGGATGTCGAGGCGCGCAAACTCGAGTTGAAAGTCAGTCCGGAGGAACTGGCCAAACGCAAGGCCGAATGGAAACAGCCGCCGCCGCACTACACCCGCGGTTACGGCGCGATTTACTCGCAGCACATCACGCAGGCTAACAAGGGCTGCGATCTGGATATATTGCACTATGGAGATCCGACGCCGGACCCCGAAGTCGTCCACTGAAAAGTACCCGTTCTCGCCATGACTTTGTCGTGTGTTTATGCCGTCATTCCGGCGCGCCGGAGAGTCGCGGGATTATTATCGGACAATCGTTTTTTACAGATACAGGGAGTGTGACCATGGATTTACCCGTCAATCAATTCAAAAAAGCCATCAAGGCTGGAAAACCGCAGATCGGCATCTGGTCGAGCCTGTGCAGTCCCATCGCCGCCGAAGTGCTGGCCGATGCCGGTTTCGACTGGGTGCTGCTCGACACCGAACATTCACCGAACGAACTGCCGATCGTGCAGAACCAGTTGGACGCGATGCTCGCCGGCAGCACCGAAGCCATCGTGCGCCCGGCGTGGAACGACACGGTGCTGATCAAGCGTTATCTCGATGTCGGCGCGCGCACGCTGCTGATTCCTTATGTGCAGAATGTTGAAGAGGCGAAACGTGCGGTTGCGGCCACGCGGTATCCGCCGCAGGGTGTGCGCGGCGTGTCGGGTTGCACGCGCGCCAATCGTTACGGCCGGGTGAAGGATTATTTCAAGCGTGTGCATGACGAGATGTGCGTGCTGGTGCAGGTCGAAACCCGCGCTGCGATGACGCAGATCGAGGCGATTGCCGCGGTTGAAGGCGTTGACGGCGTGTTCATCGGACCGAATGATCTGGCGGCCGACATGGGTTATCTCGGCAACTGGCAGCATCCGGAAGTGTGGAAGGTGATGGAAGACGCAGCGAAGCGCATCACCCGGGCCGGCAAGGCGCCGGGCATTCTCGTCGGTGAAGGCGACGGCCAGCGCTGCCTCGACATGGGATACCTGTTTGTCGCGGTGGGTTCGGATCTGGTGATGCTGGCGCGCGGCACCGAGGCGCTGGCAGCGAAATTCAAGAAATCATAAAAATATTAATAAAAACAATAAGTTATATAATTTCCCCGGCGTAATCGCCATCTGCTGATGGTGATGCCGAAACCCGCAACGCTGCTGACCACACTGATTGTGTTGTCCGCAGTGGCGATTTTTTTCACGCCGCCCCCCGCTGCTGTGTCGGTCAATGTGATGCACACCGGCGGACTGCTGGTGCTGGTGATGGGCTTGTGGGCGATCGGCACGCTGCCTGAATATTTTGTGGCGCTGATTTTTTTCACGCTGGCGGTGCTGCTGCAGATTGCCGCCCCTGCGGTGATTTTTTCCGGCTTCGCGTCGGGCACATTGTGGCTGGTGCTGGGCGGCCTGGTCATTGCAGAGGCCGTGCGTTCGACCGGACTCGGTGAACGCATTGCGCGCCTTGCGTTGGGCGAAAAAACATTGAGTTACCGGAAACTGGTCACGGCAGCGGTGCTGGTGTCGCTGATATTGTCTTTCCTGATGCCGGCGACCGTTGCCCGCATCCTGTTGCTGGTGCCGATTTTCGCCGCGGTGGCCGAACGTCACGGTCTGGCGCGCGACAGCATGGGTTACACCGGCGTGATGCTGGCGACCATCCTCGCCACCTTTCAGTGCGGCACGGCGATCCTGCCGGCAAACGCACCGAATCTGGTGCTGGCCGGTGCCGCCGAGACGCTGTACGGCGTGCAGCTGATCTACGCCGAATACCTGTGGGCGCAGTTTCCGGTGATGGGCCTGGTCAAGGGCTGGCTGATCATCGTCATGGTGTGCCGGCTGTGCCCGGCAGAAACGCAGACAGCAGGCACCGCAGCGGCGCTGCCACCAATCAGCGCTGAGGAAAAACGGCTGGCGGTGATCGTGTTTGCATCGCTGGCGCTGTGGGCCACCGATTTCCTGCACGGCATCCGCCCGGGCTGGATCGCGCTCGCAGCGGCGGTGATCGCGATGATGCCGCGCATCGGGGCGGTGCCGGTGACCATGTTCCAGGAACGTGTGCGCTTCGGCACTTTTTTCTACATCGGCGGCATCCTCGGCCTCGGCGCGGTGATGATCGAGACCGGCCTCAGCGTCGCCATCGGCAACGCGATGCTCGGTCTGTTCAAGCTCGAACCTGGTGCGGACGCCGCCAACTTCGCGGTGCTGAGCCTGCTGTCGACCTTTGCCGGACTGATCACCACCAACCCGTCGCAGCCTGCGCTGATGGCGCCCCTGGCAGGGCATTTCGCCGAGGCCGCGGGATGGCCGCTGAAAACAGCGCTGATGACGCTGGCGGTAGGTTTTTCCACGTTGATCCTGCCCTATCAGGTGCCGCCGGTGGTGGTCGGCCTGCAGGTCGCGCATCTGTCGGTGCGGACGGCCATGCGCGTCACCGTGCCGCTGGCCGCGGTCAGCATCGCGGCGCTGATTCCGCTGCAATATGCCTGGTGGCGTTTGATCGGGTACTTTGGAAACTAAGTTGGCAACTGAGTGCGCATAACGAAAAGGCTGGATTCGATTTAAACCGCCGATGAATGCCGATGAACGCAGATCAACCCGGCGCAACAAGGGGCATCGAAGGAGAACAATAATTGACTGAAGACAACGGCCGGCTTGATTTGATGTGCTGTTTTTCCGATGTTTTTGATTTTACCGGCGTTAATCGGCGCGTTCATCTGCGGTTAACGTTTTCTGATCCTTATATGGGCCCTGAGTTGGCCATTGAACCGGAGACCGAATGACATCGCAACTGTTCACGCCGCTGCAGATCGGCAAGCATACGCTGCCCAACCGCATCACCGTGGCGCCGATGTGCCAGTACAGTGCCATCGACGGCTCGATGACCGACTGGCACATCATGCATCTCGGCTCGCTGGCGATTTCCGGCGCGTCGATGCTGGTGATTGAAGCGACGGGTGTCACGCCGGCGGGGCGCATCACGCCGCATTGCGTCGGGCTTTATTCCGATGCCAACGAAGCGGCGATGCAACGGGTGGTCGATTACGTGCGCAGCATTTCACCGATCCTGCTCGGTGTGCAGATCGGCCATGCCGGTCGCAAGGCATCAACCCACCGGCCGTGGCAGGGTCACGGTTTCCTCAAGCCGGACGAAGGCGCCTGGCAAACGCTGGCGCCGTCTGCAGTACCGCTGGCTGCGGGCTGTCCTGCACCGCAGGCGATGACCAAAGCGGATATGCAGCAACTGACGCAGGCGTTTGTGCGAGCCACAGAACGCGCGGCAGGCATCGGTCTCGACTTCATCGAAATCCATTCGACCCACGGCTACCTGCTGTCGGAATTCCTGTCGCCGCTGTCGAACCGGCGAACCGATGAATACGGCGGCAGTCTGGAAAACCGCATGCGTTTTCCGCTGGAAGTGTTTCGCGCAGTGCGTGCGGTGTTTCCCGCAGATCGTGCGGTGGGCGCAAAAATCTCCGGCACTGATTTTGCCAACGGTGGTTTTACCCCGGACGACGCAGTGGTTTATGCCCGGGCGTTAAAAGCGGAGGGCTGCGCTTACGTGACGGTTTCCGGCGGCGGCGTGGTACTCGACGCCAAAATCCCCGTTGGTCCCGGCTACCAGGTGCCGTTCGCCGAGCGCGTGAAAAAGGAAACCGGCATCACCACCGGTGCGGTGGGAATGATCACCGACCCGCAACAGGCCGAAGCGATCATCGCCAACGCTCAGGCAGATTTCATTTCTCTGGCGCGGGCGATGCTGTTCAACCCGCGCTGGCCGCAGCATGCTGCCGTGGCGCTGGGCGTCGAAGCGGAATATCCGCCGCAGTATCAGCGCGCGGCACCGAAAGTCTGGCGACCGGGGCGTACTTTGGGGAAAATCAGCTAAAAGCCGGAAAACTGTGGCTGCAGGTGTGCGCGACTATAATGCGCTCCATGCAAGCCGTCGCCGCCAGCCCGAAAGACATTTTCAGCCACCGCAAATATTGGGCGGCGCGCTTCGGTACGGCTCCGTTCCTGCCGATGTCGCGCGCCGAGATGGACCAGTTGGACTGGGAGGAATGCGACATCATCCTGGTGACCGGTGATGCCTATGTTGATCACCCCAGCTTTGGCATGGCTATTGTCGGCCGGCTGCTGGAAGCGCAGGGCTTTCGCGTCGGCATCATTGCCCAGCCGGACTGGCAGTCGGCGGAGGCGTTCCGCGCGCTGGGGCGACCCAAGCTGTTTTTCGGCGTTACCGCCGGCAACATGGATTCGATGGTCAACCGCTACACGGCCGACCGCCGGCTGCGCAGCGATGACGCCTATACGCCGAATGCCGAGCCGGCGAAACGGCCCGACCGTTCGGTGATCGTCTACAGCCAGCGTGCGCGCGAAGCCTATTCCGATGTGCCCATTGTCATCGGCGGCATCGAGGCGAGCCTCAGGCGCATTGCGCATTTTGATTACTGGTCGGAGAAGGTGCGGCGTTCGGTGCTGATCGACGCCAAGGCCGACATGCTTGTTTACGGCAATGCCGAGCGCGCGATAGTCGATATCGCGCATCGACTCGCGGCGCGAGCGACCATCGACAGCATTACTGATATTCGCGGTACGGCCTATGCGCGCGCGGCGACTCCGGCTGACTGGATCGAAATCGATTCGACGCGCATCGACATGCCGGGGCCGCTCAACCCGCCGGTGGATCCGTATGCGATGGAAGCGGATATGGCTAAAAATGCGCCAGCGGCTGGTGGTGCGCAGGTGGTTCGTTTCATCCGTGAAGTCAAAAACGCCGACCGCGCGCGCAGCGTGATCCGCATGCCGTCGTATGAAACTGTGGCGGAGGATCCGGTGTTGTACGCGCATGCCTCGCGCATCCTGCATGTGGAGGCCAACCCCGGCAATGCGCGCGCACTGGTGCAGCGTCATGGTGACAGAGAGGTGTGGATAAACCCGCCGCCGATCCCGCTGACCATGAAGGAGATGGACGCGCTGTACGAATTGCCGTACGCGCGCGTGCCGCACCCGGCGTACGGAAAGGGAAAGATTCCCGCCTACGACATGATTCGCTTTTCGGTGACCATTCAGCGTGGCTGCTTCGGCGGCTGCACCTTCTGCTCGATCACCGAGCACGAAGGCCGCATCATCCAGAACCGCTCGGAGGATTCGATCATCCGCGAGATCGAGCATATCCGCGACGACGCGCCGGGTTTCACCGGCGTGATTTCGGACCTTGGCGGGCCGACGGCGAACATGTATCGCCTCGCCTGCAAGAGCAAGGAAATCGAGTCCGCCTGCCGTCTGCCGTCGTGCGTGTATCCGGGCGTGTGCTCGAACCTGAACACCGACCATGCGCCGCTGATCGGACTGTATCGGCGTGCCCGCGCGCTGCCCGGCATCAAGAAAATCCTGATCGGCTCCGGCGTGCGTTACGACCTCGCGGTCGAGTCGCCGGAATACGTGAAAGAACTGGCGCAGCATCATGTCGGCGGTTACCTGAAAATCGCGCCGGAAGCGATCGGCGAAGGCCCGCTGTCAAAAATGATGAAGCCCGGCGTCGGCACCTATTACAAGTTCAAGGAACTGTTCGACAAGTATTCGAAGGAGGCCGGCAAGGAACAGTACCTGATCCCGTATTTCATTGCCGCACACCCGGGCACCACCGACCAGGACATGCTGGAACTGGCGCTGTGGCTGAAGCAGAACGGTTTCCGCGCCGACCAGGTGCAGGCTTTCCTGCCGTCACCGATGGCCACCGCGACGGCGATGTATCACTCGGGTAAAAATCCGCTGCGCAAGGTTACCCGCGACAGTGAGGACGTGATCATCCCCAAGGGATTGCGGGTGCGCCGGCTGCACAAGGCGTTGCTGCGCTACCACGATGCCGAAAACTGGCCGCTGCTGCGCGATGCCTTGCGGCGGATGGGCCGGCGCGATCTGATCGGCAGCGGCAAACACCAGCTGGTGCCGACGTTCCAGCCCGCGGGTACGGGACTCAAGCCCGAGGGCGCGCGCAAGCCGAGCAAGTACCAGTCGTTCCGCACCCAGCACACGGGATTGCCTCCCTCGCCTGTGGCGCGCGAGCGCAAGGCGCCCGCGGCAAAAGGTAAACGACCGGCACGCTCAGCCAAGCCGCGTTAGGCAGTCGCTGCCTGCCCGGTTTCCGGGGCAGTTTTGCGACGACGACGCAGCGCGTTCATCGTGGTGACGACAAGCATGTCGAGCATGCAATAGAAAGTGCCGGCAGCCAGCGGCGGGTTCATCGTGGTCCAGCCGACGACAGGTACATCGTGCAGCCATTCCCAGTTGCCGATCGCGGTGCCGTAGATTTCCAGACCCAGCGACAGCATGAACATCACGGCGTACAGCTTGCGGCCGTTGCTGAACACCATACACAGCACCAGCAGCGTGTAGAGAATCAGGCCCATGGTGTCGGCGCCGATCCATGCCAGCGCGATGACCGGCGGTGCTGCGGCCAGAGGCACTGCCCAGATGATCGAGTCGGGCATGCGTTTGCAGATCGCCACGCCCAGTACAAACACCAGCGCATGTGCCGGCGGCACGAACAGCGGGATGTTGTGCAGCCGGTACTCGTACAATCCCCAGCCCAGCGACAGGAAAATTTCGCCGGCGGTGGCGTAGGCCACGCACAGCATCATGCTGGTGCGCGTTTCCGGTGCCGAGTTTGCCAGCCAGTACAGCAGCATCGCCCAGGTCACGATGCTGACCGCGTCCTGGCCCCACACGGCAACATGTTGATCGACGAGCAGGCCGATGCTGATCAGCGCGACGATGGTCCAGGCGGGAGCCGGTGGTGCGGCCGCAGTATTGAGCGCGGGCTGTACGGCGAAGGTCATTTATAAGCCATTGTTTTTATTTACTATTTGCCACTGAATCTGGCTTTACGTTTTTCCTTGAAACTGGAGATGCCTTCTTTCGCGTCTGCACTCTGGCGGATGCGCTGGATCGCGGCGCGGCCCTGTGCAGCGAGTTCCGACGGCCCTTTGGGAATGATGCGGCCGACATAGTCGCGCAACACCGACAGCACCAGCGGCGCATTGTCGGCGAGTTGTCGTGCCCACACCAGTGCGGCATCGAGTTGTGCGCCGGGTTTGACCAGCTGATTGACCAGGCCGACCTGGTACATGCGCTCCGCACTGATTTCATTGCCGACCAGCATCAGTTCCATCGCCACCTTGTGCGGGATGCGCGCGGCGAGCCCGGCGATGGCGGCGCCGGTGAAACCGACCCTGGCTTCAGGGAACATGAACTTTGCGTCGTCCGCAGCGATGCACAGGTCGCACATCTGCACGATGACTACGCCGCCACCGACCACCCAGCCGCCGACCGCGGCGATCAGCGGCTTGGTCATCGCAACGCCGATGTTGGGCACGCAACCAGGGAAATCTTCAGGCGGACCCTTGATGTCGGCGCCGCCGGTGAAATGTGCGCCGGCATGGGTCAGCACGCCGACGCGGTCGTCGCCCTCGTTCAGGCGTTCGAGTGCGGCGCGCAGCTGTGCCGCGACATCATTGTTGATGGCGTTGCGTTTTTCGGAGCGGTTCAACGTGATGATGGCGACACCATCGCGCGATTCGTAAGTCACTACAGATTCGGTCATGGCGGACTCCTGTGTAGGGGTTATGCGGCCGGCGCAGCGGTCAGCGTGGCGCGTGCATCGAGCGCAATGACGCCCGCACCGGTTTCGCGCACCAGCAGGGGGTTGATATCGAGCTCGGCGAGGCGCGGACCCAGTGCGGCAGCCAGGGCGCTGAGTTTTGCAATGGTATCGGCGAGTGCGGCGATATCTGCTGCCGGTCGGCCGCGCGCGCCGGCGAGCACGGGCGCGATACGCAGGCCTGCGATCAGCCGTTGTGCGTGTGCGGTTGAGATCGGCGCCACTGCCATCTCTACGTCGTTGAGGATTTCCACCATCATGCCGCCGCTGCCCATGAGCACCACCGCGCCGAATTGCGGATCCCAGCGGCAGCCGACGATGAGTTCGGTGCCGCCGCTGAGCATCGGTTGCACCACGCAGCCGGCCAGTATTGCGCCCGGCAGGTGTGCCGCCAGCCCGCGGGCGATGTCATGCCATGCGGTGCGCAGTGCGTCAGCGCCGGCGATGTTGAGTTTGACCGCGCCGGCTTCGCTTTTGTGAACGAGGTCGCGGCAGACGCCTTTCAGCACCACCGGATAACCGAGGTGTCCGGCCTGCTGGATTGCGGCGTCGGGTGTCAGTGCCAGGACATCGACCGTGGTGCTGATGCCGCAGGTGCGCAGCAATGCTTTGGTTTCGGGTTCGGTCAGCCGCCCGACGGGCAGCGTCGCGACATGCGTGCGCGCGGCAGCGCTGATGATGGATGGCAGTGCGGGTGGTGGCGGATCGCGCAAGGCCTCAGCGTAGTCCACGGCGGCGCGCAGCACGCGCAGCGTGTCATCCAGCCTGTTGGTATATGGACAGGCGATTTCTTTCAGCGCACTACGCGCGCCGTCGACCAGTGCCCCGGGCGTCAGCAGTATGGCCGTGGGTTTTTTGCCGGTCAGTGCGGCGCGGCCCCACTGCCGTACCTTGTCTTCGAGTTGCGGCGTGGTGGCAACTGCGATCAGGATCGCACCGACTGCCGGATCGTTTGCAAGCAGTTCATAGGCGGCCAGCGCACTGTCGAGACCGCTGCTGCGCGGCAGGCCGCCGACGTCCAGCGGATTGATGGTGCGGCCGGGTGGCAGCAGCTTTTGCAGTTCCGCGACAGTGGCTGCGCCGGGCTCTGCCAGCGTCAGGCCGGCGGCCACCACGCGGTCGCCGGTCACGGCAACAGTGCCGCCCGATGGTGACATGACAGCCACTGTCGATGTCATCGGTGCGCCGAAACGAATCAGGAAGTCTGCGCAGTAAATCAACGCTTCGGGATCGTCGAGCAGACATACCGCATGATCGCGGCAGGCGGCTTCCCATACCGCATACGATCCGGCAAGGCTGGCGGTATGTGACTGGGTAACCTGTTGTCCGGCGGCGCTCTGTCCGGCTTTCACTGCGAGTATGGGTTTGCCGGCCGCTCGCGCGCGGCGCGCGAGTTCAAGGAAGCGCGTGCCGTTTTTCAGGCCTTCGATATAAAGGCAGATCGCGCGCGTGGTGTCGTCTTCGATGAAATATTCAAGGAGGTCGCAGAGTTCGACGTCGGCCTGGTTGCCGACGGTCGCGGCGACGCTGAAGCCGGTGCCGAGGTCCTGCGCATGCGAAATCAGCGATGCCATCAGCGAACCGCTCTGGCTGGCGAGGCCGATGGCGCCGCGCGGCATCGGTACCACGGCCAGCGCCACCGATGAGGTCAGTGCGAGTTGCAGGTGCGGGTTGATGTAACCTAGGCAATTGGGGCCGATCAGGCGCATGCCGTGGCTGCGGGCGATCTGCACCAGCTCGTCCTGGCGTACCGCGCCCGCGGCGCCGGTTTCGGCGAAATCGGCGGTGATGACCACCGCGCCACGCGCGCCGGCGCGCCCGCAATCTTCGAGTGCGGCGGGCAGATGCGCGGCGGGCAGGGCAAGGATGCAGACATCAACGGGATCCCCGGCTGCAGCGAGTTTTGCAACGGCCGGGATGCCGAGCACCTCGGCGGCAGTCGGATGCACGGGCACGATGCGGCCGCGATAGCCGTGTTTGACGAGAAAGTGCATCACCCGTCCGCCGAATTTGGCGGGGTCGCCCGAGGCGCCGATGACGGCGACGCTACGCGGGTTAAGGATGGCCCGTAGTGTGGAAACCGCTGGATTCATGAGTCGGTGCCGAGCATAACATTGCCGTGCAGTGCCGCCGGCTGCCGAAGGCACCGCCCTATAATCGCCGCTGCAAAACGTAACTCTGGGAGAACACACTATGGACGGCGTAGCGGTAGTGACCGGGGCCAGTTCCGGCATCGGCGAGGCAATTGCACAGGATTTGCTGGATCAGGGCTTGACCGTGGTGACGCTGCAGCGCCGCCCGCCACGCCTCAAGCATGCACGCATACTGCATCACGCCGTCGACCTGGCCGACGCCGCGGCGGCGACCGCGGTGGCCAAAGAGGTCGCCGCCCAATATCCCGTGCGGTACCTGGTCAACAATGCCGGCGCCAACCGGCCGGGGTCGCTGGAGGAGGCGACCATTGATGACATGGATCATGTATATGCGCTGAACGTCCGCGCGGCGATGATTCTGATCCAGACCTTGGTGCCGGGCATGCGTCAGGCCAAATTCGGCCGCATCGTCAGCATTTCCTCGCGGGCCATTCTGGGCAAAACCCAGCGCCTGGCCTATGCTGCCGGCAAGGCGGGACTTGTTGGCATGACCAGGGTACTTTGCCTGGAGTTAGCCGGAGATGGCATCACGATCAACGCAGTTGCCCCGGGTCCGGTAGCTACCGAATTATTCGACAACGGACACCCTAAGGGCAGCGCCAAGCGGCAGGCAGTGATCGACAGTATCCCGGTAAAGTGGGTTGGGACCCCTGTCGATGTGGCGCGCGCCGTCCGGTTTTTCCTGAGTCCCGACAGCGGTTATATCTCGGGTCAGACCCTGTTTGTATGCGGCGGCAGTAGTGTCAGTGGTTCGGGGGGTAATTAGCATAAGTAATTGTTTTATTTAAAGTATTATTTTTTTGAGCGCGCTCTGAAGTGTTAGTGTGCGCCCACATCGAATGCTGGGTGCTGCCCCAAAGCGGTTTGCAATGCGATGGCCCGATCCTGAGCATCGGCAGATGTCCTGCCGGCACGATGCGGCTCGCGCGCGTCGCTGGTTTCCCGAAGTCGCCACTGTAATCCGGGACGATTTTCAAGGGCTTTGGGTTTGCCGCTGCCGACCGCTGTCAGAGTGATGTTTCCCCAGCATTTTTCATGCCCACTCCGTTGACACGGCGGCGAAATCTGGCCATAATTATCGGCTTCGTTCGGAGGGGTTCCCGAGCGGTCAAAGGGGGCAGACTGTAAATCTGTTGGCTCAGCCTTCGAAGGTTCGAATCCTTCCCCCTCCACCAGGTTTTTTTGCGGGCGTGCCTGGAAGGTGTGTTGCGGCAGCGGAGTGATGCGGATCGAAGTGATGCGGATCGGAGTGATGCGGATTCTCGGAATGGTGTGGCAGGGAGTTTTTCGAAAGTGCCGGGCGGGTGTAGCTCAATGGTAGAGCAGAAGCCTTCCAAGCTTACGACGAGGGTTCGATTCCCTTCACCCGCTCCAGTGACCGCAGTAAGTAATCAGTATCACAGTATCGCTTCCGATGGGAGCATGGCAGCAGCGCGATTTTGCGCCCATGTAGCTCAGTGGCAGAGCACTCCCTTGGTAAGGGAGAGGTCGCGTGTTCAATCCACGCCATGGGCACCATTAAAGTTGTAGTTGGTTTTTATAGATTTCTAATTTTTTCTAACCATCAACAGCAAATACGGTAGGGAACAGCAATGGCCAAGGGTAAATTTGAGCGGACGAAGCCGCACGTGAACGTGGGTACGATTGGGCACGTTGATCACGGGAAGACGACGCTGACTGCGGCGATCACGACGGTGCTGTCGAAGAAGTATGGCGGCGAGGCGAAGGCCTACGACCAGATTGACGCGGCGCCGGAAGAGAAAGCACGCGGGATCACGATCAACACCGCGCACGTGGAGTATGAGACGGCGAACCGTCACTACGCGCACGTGGACTGCCCGGGCCATGCTGACTACGTC
>JBBQAO010000160.1:0-3392 GCA_038316355.1 Burkholderiales bacterium | reverse complement strand
GCAGCGCCAACTAAAGCGATTGGAAACCGACGAGGCAACGCTGAAATCCGACGCTGCCTCGGGGCGAATGTCGGCGATGTCCAAGGACGCGTACGAAGTCTACAAGGCCAAGAAGGCGATCAAGGGCACCAAGAAAGCCATCAATGAAGAGATTTCGCCGCAAATGAAGGCGGACAAGGCAGCGTTGCAGCGCCAGATAAGACGGTTGGAGATTGCGGAGGCGAGACTGAAAGCCGACACTGAGGCAGGCAAGATGTCAGCGATGTCCAAGGACTCGGAAAAAGTTTACAAGGACAAGCAGGCAATCAAGGGCGAGAAAAAAAACATTGCAGCTGACCTCGCGAAGTAAAAACTGACGAAAAATTAACTGAACATATGGGATCATGCACGTTCATATGGGGTCATCATATGGGGTCTTGCAATCCAACATTCCCCCACCGACGCACGCACTGAATAGACACCAATCTTTTAGGTGATGTGACGGTGCGCGGTGAGTCGGGATTGCAAAATCAATATTCAGAAAAAGAAAATGCATGATTGCAAGACCTGACCCAATTCCTGCAATTCAATTCCTGCAATTCCTGGGTGCGGCCAACACTGCCGTCACTGCGCCTCGATCCTCGCTGTGCGGATCACCTTCGCCCATTTCGCCACCTCGCTGCGCACATAGCCCTGCCAGTGCAGGACACTGCCGGTCATTGGTTCGGTGCCGATATTGTCAAAGCTGGCCCGCACCGCTGGCGTCTGCACGACGCGGTTGATTTCCGCATTGAGCCGGGCGGCCGCTTCGGCCGGAACGCCCCTCGGCGCGAAAAGACCCACCCAGTTGCGCGAATCGAAGCCCGGCAGCGCAGCCTCAGCCATGGTCGGCACCTCAGGCAGGCTCGGCAACCGTTCGCTGCTGGTGAGCGCCAGCGCGCGCAGCCGGCCGCTGCGGATGTGCGGCATGACCGAAGCCGCCGGCGTGAAGATCATCGACACCTGTCCGCTGATCACGTCCAGGTTGGCCTGGCCGGTACCTTTGTACGGCACATGCAGCAGATTGAGCCCGGCCTGGATGCGGAACAACTCGCCGGTCAGGTGGGGCAGGCCACCCGAGCCGCTGGACGCGAAGGTCAACTGCCCGGGACGCGCCTTGGCGAACGCGATCAAAGCCTTGGCCGACTGCACTGGTAGCGACGGGTGCACGACCAGAATGAACGGCAGCGATGCCATCACCGACACCGGCTCCAGATCGCGCAGCAGGTCATAAGTTGGCTGTTTCACCAGCGCCTGCGTCGCGGAAATCGAACCCGGAGCGTTGAGCAGCGTGTAACCGTCGGGTACGCTGCGCGCCACCATCTCCGCGCCGATGTTGCCCGAAGCCCCGGGCCGGTTGTCGATGATGAACTGCTGACCAAAGCTCTTGCTGACTTCGCTCATCACCAGCCGGGCGATGACATCGTTGCCCGAGCCCGCCGGGTAGCCGATGATCACCCGCACGGTGCGGGTCGGGTAGCCCTGGGCCTGAGCTTGGGCAAGGGGCGCTGACAGGGCCAGAAGGCCCAGCAGCATGACGCATGAAGCGGTGATCGACTGCATCAGTTTCCTCCCCGGGTTTGCGCGCCTTCGTGGCGGGCGCTTGCGGTGCAGGCGCGCGTTTCAGCGCGGCTTGTGTTTGCCGATCGACCAGCCGTGGCTGCTGATGTGCTTTTCGGCGACCTCAGCGGGATGGTCCTCGAGCGGCGTGGCCATGGTGTCGTTCCATCGATTCATGAACCCGAAATAGGACACCAGCGCGGCGATCTCGACGATCTGACCCTCGTTCCAGTGCTGTTTCATCTGCGCGAACAGCTCGTCGGTCACATCGTTCGGCTGCGATGCGGCGGCAATGGCGAACTCCAGCGCCACGCGCTCGGCTCCGCTGAATAGCGGACTGGTGCGGAACTCCCAGACCTTTTCGAGTTTTTCAGCGGATATGCCTTGCTGGAGAGACCCCCCAGCGTTGTGGGCCATTCAGTAATGGCATCCGTGGGTGCGCGCCACCACATAGGCGAGCAGCCGCTTGAAAGCGATCGACACCTCGCCTTCGGGATCGAACACCGCCGCCTGCAGGCCGCGCCAGGCCAGCACCAGCTTCGGCTTGCGCTGCATGATCAGCTGGCTGTTGGCCACGTACTGGCTTTTGGCCAACTGCTGTTCGAAAATTTCCTTCAACTCCGGTGCTGCGCCGATGGGCAGCGGGTCTAGCCTTGCCATGTGGAACCTCTGGACGGGTTAAGATGAATGGGGTTGCGGTGCCTGCGCACCGAGTGACATTTATAACAGAAAAACCGGACTCTTCTTCGCGGGGAACCCGGCGCCTGCAACGGAGGAAACATGTGCGCGACACGGTGGAGCAAAACATTTCTGGCCGGCACAGCTTGCCTTGCGCTGCTAGCTGAGGCCGCAGCGGCTGTTGTTTATCCCCAGCGCCCCGTGCGCATGATCGTCGCCAACGCCCCGGGCAGCACCAGCGATATCTTCGGCCGCATCGTCTTCAGTCGCATGAGCGAGGCCTTCGGCCAGCAGATCGTCGTCGACAACCGCGCCGGCGCGGGCGGCGTGATCGGCGCCGACATCACCGCCCGTGCAGTGCCCGACGGTTACACGCTCGGCGCCTTCACCGCCGCCGTGCTGACCATCGCGCCCCACGTACAGCAGAAAATTCCCTATCACCCGGTGAAAAGTTTCGCGCCGGTCTCGCTGTTCGTGCGCACCCAGACCGCGCTCTGTGTCACACCGGCCCTGCCGGCCCGCAACATTCGTGAATTCATCGCGCTGGGCAAGACGCGCAAGGGCGGTTTGCAGCTGGCCTCGGCCGGCGTAGGCTCAACCAGCCATCTCGGTGGACTGCTGTTCGCATCGATGGCCGGTTTTGACACGAACCACGTGCCGTATAAAGGCGGCGGCCCGGCGATGACGGCCGTGGTGCAGGGCGAAGCGCAGTGGATACTCGGCCCGCTGGGCTCGGGCATGGCGCATGCCAAGGCCGGTCGCCTGCGCTGCATGGCCACCGGTGGCGACAGCCGCTCGGTTGCGGCGCCTGAGCTGCCCACCATCGCCGAGAGCGGCCTGCCCGGATTCCAGTACTCCGGCTGGAACGGTGTGCTCGCACCGGCCGGCGTGCCGCAGGCGATCGTTGCGCAGCTCAATGCCGCTATGCGCAAGGCGCTCGAGGCTGACGACCTGCGCCAGCGGTTTATCGCGCAGGGCGAAGCGCCCAGCCATACCACTGCCGCCGAATTCGCCGCGCTGATCCGCAGCGATTATGACGCGATGGCCGCAGTCGTCCGCCGCGCCGGCATCACCGCGCTGTAAATCCGCGCGGAGCATGCCGCGCTGGAACCAGACCACTTCGCGTCAGTCCATTG
>JBBQAO010000135.1:0-7206 GCA_038316355.1 Burkholderiales bacterium | reverse complement strand
AAATTTGCGTTTGCCGATGACGCCCGCCACAACCGCGCCGGTGTCCAGGCCGATGCGCATTTGCAACTTGTGGTGGCTGATTTCATTGTAGCTTTCCAGGGCCTCGTTCATATCAAGCGCCATGTGCGCCGCCCGGATCGGATGATTCGCCACCGGATCAGGGAATGTCGCAAACACGGTGGCAACATTCACGCCGACAGCGGCCGCGCTTCTGGTGAATACCCAATATACCGCCACGGTGACCACTGTCGCCAAGAACGCCGGCGGTACTGCAATGCCCAGCCCGGTTTCCTGGAAGTTTACGACTGCCGCCGCCCTGTCCACCGGCCAGTCGAACCTGGATCTCGGAACGGCCGGCCCGTATGCGCTTTTTGCCGGAGCTGCGATCAACCTCGCGATAACCGCCACTCCTTCAAGGATCGTGGGCGATGTCGGACTGCAGCCCGCAGCTGCATGCAATGGCTGTAACGTGTTGCCGGCCCTGCCCGAAACAATCGTTGGTGTGATCCACAGCGGTGATGCACCGGCAATCCAGGCCAGGAACGACTACGAAGCCGCATTCATCGACGGATCAACCCGCGCGACCAACGCGTGCGTGCTTGCGGCCCCTGCCGACATCAGCGCGGCACAAGGTGCCTGTGGCGGCAATTTCAGCCCGGGCACTCCCGGCCCGACCTACGGTCCGGGGCTTTATCGCAGCGCAAGTCCGATCGGGTTTACAGGCACCATCACACTGGATGCCGGCGGCAATCCGAACGCCGTTTTCATCTTCCAGTCGGACTCTGCAATTGAACCCGCAGTCAACAGCACGGTTGTTCTGGCTGGCCTTGCGAAAGCCAGCAACGTCTGGTGGATTGCCGGTACTGCCGGAACGATCAACCTGGGTGCCACCTTCAAGGGAACCCTCATCGCCACCAGCGGTGTCACCGTGGGTGTCGGCAGCAATGCCTTGAACCCCACGACCGTGGAAGGCCGGGTGTACTCACGCACGGCCGGCGCTACGGTGGGCGAGTTCACGACTATTACCGTGCCCCAGTAAGCGATGCAGCAGGGCTGGTGAAAGCAGGACAGAAAGGCCGTCGTGAGACGGCCTTTTTCATTGCGGATTCGGCATGACTTGACTGTGTGATGACAGAACACGTTGTTTTCTAAGCTCGCTGGCGCACAGACCGGGCGGCGTGAGCAAACCACAATCTGCAGGCAAGGAAATGCGCAAGCCTGTCCATTCAACATGGGCATCGCCTGAAAGAACCTCTGCCGTTCGCGGCCGCGGGTCCGGGCGCATGGATCGCAGCTTCCCGTGCTGTCGGTGTTACCACCGGCAATGATGGCCAATCAACCTGAAGGATATGAACATGAACTGGGATCGCATCGAAGGTAACTGGAAGCAATTCAAGGGCACCGTCAAACAACAGTGGGGCAAGCTCACCGATGACCAACTCGACGTGATTGCCGGAAAACGCGACAGTCTTGCCGGAAAAATCCAGGAAATCTATGGAATCACCAAGGACGAATCGGAGAAGCAGCTTGATGCGTGGCAGAAAAGCATCAAGGAATCAGATCACCTGAAGTGAGGCGACACGGGAGCGACTACCCCGCCGTTGTCAACGGCAGGTGCGGCCGCTTCCGGATTTGCGCCATCAGGCATCAACCATGAGCAGGCGCAAGCAAATGACCGTGACCGGGATTCTCAAGGTGATCGAAGTAATTGCGGAGTCCGGCAAGAGCTGGGAGGATGCGGCCGCGAATGTCGTCGCTCACGCCGGGAAGACGTTGAAGGGAATCAACTCGATATACATCAAGGATATCCAGGCGAAGGTCGAAAAAAACAGGATCGTGATGCTCCGCATCAACGCCAATATCAGTCTCATGGTGCAACAACCGCATCGACCGGTGCTGCCGGCCCCTGTCTCATGCGCAGCGCTGCAGCGGGCTGCTATCCCTGGGCAATATCCTGCAGGTCTTTGACCACCCGATAACAGGTGCAAGCTGCTGCCTCAAGACCTTGCCGGTCGAGAATTCTGAGATGGCCGCGGTGATATTCGATCAGACCATTTTGCTGTAAAACACTGGCGGCCTTGGTCACGCCGACCCTGCGTATGCCCAGCATGTCGGCCAGAAATTCCTGGGTCAGGAGAAATTCATTGGCGTCCAGGCGATCGCCGGTCATCAGCAACCAGCGGGCGAGGCGGGCGTTCGTGTCGTGGAAGCGGTTGCAGGCGGCGGTCTGTGAAACCTGAGCCATCAGAAAATGGGTATAGCGGAACACCGCACGCTGCAACGGCAGGCTTCTCTTGAATTCGGCCAGAAAACGCTTTGCCGTCATGCACAGTGCCGTTCCTGTGCCCTGCACGAGTGCGCGCACGGCCGAAGCGTTGTTGCCCAATGCCAGAGGCATGCCGACCATGCCTTCGTTGCCGACCATGCCGACTTCCAGCGTCCGGTGCTTGTCGACTGCAGTCAGCAGGGAAATCAGGCAGTTCACGGGAAAGTAGACCTGCTCGATGGGGCCCTTCGGTTCATAGAGCACCTGTCCGTAGAACAATTCGACTTGATGGAAACCGGTGAGCAGCTGCTGATAGTCCTTGCGCGGCAGAGCGGCGAGCAGGTTATTGGCAATGGACGCTTGCTGGGTAACAGGCATTGGAGGCATTGGACTCTTTTCGCTGGGTCGCATGTTTCCGGGAAAATCGGCTGCCGGCACCGGGGAGACAGTGAAAGCCGGGCCGATGTCGAAAGCTTGCGACGGATGGTCCGGGCGATTGGTTGCACAATGGGCGTCCAGACAACCTGCCGACGCTGCAACAAAGTGCACAAGCTACGACAAGGCCGCAGCTTCTTCTGTACGCTATCGAACAGATCGCCGGCGCTGCTTGCAAGCATTTGCGCAGGCAGCAGCAAGCAGTGCTTTCCATGGAGGCCTCGACAGTTTTATCTGCGGCTGCAGGCATGGGTGGACAAGATGATGGATGGTTATTTCTGAACCGGCAGTGACCACAGGGCTGTTATCGCCCCCGCAACCGGGTGATAGCAGGGTGATAGCAGGGTGATAGTTGTGCTCCAGTGCATATGTTATTGATTTTGTTATGATTTTTAATTTTTTGCTGTAAGTTTCCAGCAAGCTGAAGTAAGGTTGCAGCAAGCCGCTGCCATCAACATGGCGCTGTGCTGCGGTCGATCCGGCGTTTCGCTTCGAACGCGGTTCCTATTAATAATGATCAGGAGCGCGCGATGAAAAAAATGATTTCCGGAGTCATCTGGCTGTTGATGACCTTGCCGGCGCTGGCCGACGAGGCTGCAGTGGTGGTGGCACCGCAGGTTGATGCCGACCCCACGGGGCTGATCCTGTTTGCACTGGTATTTGTTGGCATGATTGGCGGCTTCGCCGCATATATCTGGGTAAAGGAGCGCGATAGAAACGGCCCCGCAAAATAAGCTTTTGCCGGGTCACTTGCATGGAAAAGGCGCTCTGCAGAGCGCCTTTTTGTTTTGCCTGATCGTTCAGAAATAAGCCTGATCGTTCAGAAATAAGCCTGACCGGGTTTGACCGGCGGCGTCCAGCCGCAGTCTCCCCACGGTCCGTCGCCGTGCTCCTTGATGTACGAAATCCGCCCGCGTTTTGTCGGCTTCTGTTTTCCCGAGAAAAACGCCTGCAGCCAGTCGAATACGTAGTCGTGGCAGTCCATGCCGCCGAGATTGTTGATGCTCCATAACGGGTGGTACTGGTTTTCAAACACCCACATCTCTTTCGGCACCTTGAGATCGCCGTAGGCTTCGATTGCATCCTCCAGCGGACACAGCGGATCGAACTCACCGGTGACGAGGAGCGTCGGGCATTTGATTTTTCCGAGGTGGCCGCGCACGGTCATGCTTTTGGCGACTTCTTCGTCGAAGCGTTCTTCGTCCTCATAGCCCGCCATGTACATGAACATCTGCTTGAAGCGCGGTGACGATTGGGTGAAGATGGTGTTGTTCGGGTTGAAGCAGGCCACTGAACTGACGACGACCGCCGCCCGATGGTCGTAGCTGGACAGCCGCAGCGACCAGTAGCTGCCCATGCTGATGCCGTAAATGGCAATCTTGCTTTTGATCACCTCGGGGCGTTTGCGCAGGTAACTGATTACCGCGGCGCCGGCGCGCTCGTAGTTGTCGCCGACCGCGCGGATTTTCTGCATGCTCGAATTGCCCTGTCCCGGGCCGTCCATCGCCAGCACGTGGAAGCCGCGGGCGTGGCCGATGTTGTGGTATGCCTTGGGAAACACTTCCTTCGATTGATCCATGCCCGGCACGTAGATCACCACCGGTGCCTTGCGCCGGTCCGGCAGCAGGTGCAGCAGGCAGGAAATGGTCGTGCCGTTGTCAAAAGGCACTTCGATGCGCTCTATCGGGTAGTCCGCCGTCTGCGTGCGCCGGTCGACCATTTCCGACAGTTTGCGATAGAGCTGCTTCTTCACCGGATGGTTGTCGAAATAAATCGGATGCTGCGCCATGCGGTAGGCTTCGACGGCGTGGTCGTAGTGATAAGTCGCACTGGCTTTTGCGCCACGGGCCTGCGCCAGTTTCGCCAGGCGCTCGTGGCGCTCGGCGGCTTCGCGCCAGACCTTGGGCAGCATCCGGTAATTGCGGGCGCGTTTGCCGGCAGGAACCTCGATGTCATCGCGTTCAAAGTTTTGCACCCGGCCGCGCATGTTCAGCGCCAGATCGAGCATCCATTGCTGGTTGTCGCGCTCGGTTCTCAGTTTGCGAATCACGGCTACTCCTCCAGATCGTTATTGTTGAATGAAGATTTTAGGGCCTGTCAACCATGACTTCATGAGTGCGACGACGATTTGGCCCCGGGCCATTGTTGCCCCTTCGCTGATTTACCTACGGGCAAACCGCGCCCGGAGCTTCGTGCCCCAGGGCCAAATCGTCCCGTCCCTGCGGGTGGTGGCAAAATCGCCACTGGCCGCGTTGCCGCATTTTTCAAACGAGTCGCCCATATTCCCGATATCAGCCAAGGCACGCGCCTTGCCACTGACGATTTCGGATACAACGCATCTCACCAGGTCATGGCTAACTGGCTCCAGCTTACGCCACATTGCCGGTCGCCCTGGAGGCGGCTAAGATGCGCGCTTGCCGTTATCGGAGTTCAGCCAGCCATGATCGAATTCTCATCCCGCCTGTCGCGGATCAATCTGTCGCCCAGCACAATGGCGGCGCAGAAAGTGCGCGAATTGCGTGCTGCCGGTCGCGACATCGTGGGCCTGACCATTGGTGAGCCCGACTTTGAAACGCCGGCCCATGTCAAACGCGCGGTGATAGCCGCCCTGGAACGCAACGAAACCAAGTACCCGCCGATATTCGGCATCCCGCAATTGCGCGAGGCGGTACGCCGCAAGTTCATTCGTGACAACGCGCTCGATTTTTCCGTCGATCAGGTCATGGTCGGCACCGGCAGCAAGCAGATTCTTTACAACACTTTTCAGGCCACCCTCAATTCGGGAGATGAGGTCATCATCCCGGCGCCATACTGGATTTCCTATCTCGATATGACGCTGGTGGCCGACGGCAAGCCGGTCGTCGTCAAATGCGGGCTCGAGAGCGGTTTCAAGATCACGCCATCCCAACTCGACGCGGCGATCACGCCGCGCAGCAAATGGCTGATGATCAACTCGCCGGGCAATCCCAGCGGGGCGGTCTACAGTCGTGCCGAACTGCAGGCGCTGGCCGAGGTGCTGCGCCGCCACCCACAGGTCTGGGTATTGTCCGACGATATCTACGAGCATCTGCGATTCGACGGCGTTGAGTTCTGCACCATGGCGCAGGTCGCCCCCGATCTGGCTGAGCGCACCTTGACGGTCAATGGCGTGTCCAAAGCCTATGCCATGACCGGTTTCCGCCTGGGCTACGCGGCAGGGCCGCGCGAGATGATCAATGCCATGGTCAAGTTGCAGTCGCAGAGCACCGCGGGCGTCAATTCCATCAGCCAGTGGGCGGCGGTCGAAGCGCTGGACGGGCCGCAGGAATTCATTGCCGAACGTGCTGCTGCTTTCCAGGAACGGCGCGATCGTCTGCTCGATATTCTCCGCAAGGTGCCGGGCATCACCTGCGACAGGCCGCAGGGCGCGTTCTACCTTTTTCCGCGTGTCGAAGGGTTGCTGGGCCGCAAGACGCCGACCGGGCAGGTGCTCGCCCAGGAGCAGGATGTCGTGCTTTATTTGCTGGAGCACGCCGGTGTCGCCGTGGTGCAGGGCGCTGCCTACGGCATCAGCCCGCACATGCGAATTTCGATTGCCTACGCGCTGGACAGCGTCATCGAGGGTGGCCGGCGGATCGCCCGCGCCGTCGACGAACTGCGTTAGTGCGTGTTATGGACTTAAAATAGTTGAAATAAATCAATTACTTGATCAATACCCCTCACCCCCACCCTTGTGCTCCGCTCCAGGTGTTCCCTTGGCCCGAAGGGAGAAGGCTGGAGATGAGGGAAAGTAGTTGCCTTTTAACGCCATAACAAGCGCCAGAGAATTGTGCTGGATTCAGCTGCAGCGATTCAGCGCAGATACACCAGTGCCTGTTCCAGATCGGCAATCAGATCGGCGGGATCCTCCAGCCCGATGTGCAGGCGGATCAGCGGTCCGCCCGCGTTCCATGTGGTCGCAGTACGGATTTTTTCCGGATGCGGCGCGGTGACCAGACTCTCATAGCCACCCCAGCTCGAACCGATGCCGAACAGCTTCAGTGCGTTGACGAAGGCTGCGACGCCGGGACGATCTGCAGGGTGCAGGACCATGCCGAACAGGGAAGCCGCGCCGTCGAAATCACGTTTCCAGATGGCGTGCCCGGGATCGCTTTCCAGCGCCGGGTAGAGCACGCGCTGCACTTTCGGATGTACGGCCAGCCAGCGTGCAACAACCAGTGCATTGGCCATCTGCTGTTTCATGCGCACGCCGATGGTGCGGAAGCCGCGCAGCGCCAGATAACAGTCATCGGGACTGACGCAGAATCCGTATTCGGCGACGGCACGCCGTACCGGCAGCCAGTGCTTTTCGTTGGTGACAATGACGCCCATCAGCACGTCGGAGTGGCCGACGATGTATTTGGTTGCGGCATGGATGGAGACATCAATGCCGCGCTCGAACGAGCGGAAAAAATACGGTGTGCCCCAGGTGGTGTCGGCAAGCACCGGAATGCCGCGCGCATGCGCCGCCATGGCGATGGCCGGGA
>JBBQAO010000102.1:0-11462 GCA_038316355.1 Burkholderiales bacterium | reverse complement strand
ATGTCGGCGGGCAGCTTCAGTTCTTCCATCAGCTCGGCGATGTAGACACAGCCTTTTTCCAGCACCGCTGGTTTGCTGAGATCGATCTTGTGCATCTGCAGGCGGTCGATTTTCGCTTGCACCGTCGAGGCCTTGCCCGGCAGGAAACTCGCACGCACGCGCCATGCCGTTGCACCCAAGCGCAGATCAAGGCTTGCCGGCTGGACTTGTGACTCATCAACGCCGCCTTCGGCGCTGATACGTCCGCCTTCGATCAGCCTGGCGATGTCGCGATCGGGCAGGATGCCGGTGGTCACACCGTCAGCGGACGATTTGGCATCCTTGTCCGTTTCGGTGAACAGTTTGCCGGCGTCGTTTTTCATATTCAGTTTCCGCTCAGTTGCCTAACAGCATGCGCTGCGCTTCGCGGTATTTCGCGGAGGTTTTTGCCAGCACGTCGGCGGGCAGCCGCGGCGCCGGGGGGGTTTTGCCCCAGGGCTGGGTTTCCAGCCAGTCGCGGACAAACTGTTTGTCAAAACTCGGCGGGCTGATGCCGGTGCGGTATTCGGCGACGGGCCAGAAGCGCGAGGAATCGGGGGTCAGTGCTTCGTCGATCAGCACGATGTTGCCGGCAGCATCGCTGCCG
The DNA here is from genome assembly GCA_038316355.1 of Burkholderiales bacterium. Taxonomy (GTDB): domain Bacteria; phylum Pseudomonadota; class Gammaproteobacteria; order Burkholderiales; family SG8-41. The sequence continues at coordinate 10,837 of JBBQAO010000102.1, read as the reverse complement.
AATTCAAACTTGGTATCGGCGATGATGATGCCGCGCGTGGCGGCGAAGGCTGCGGCTTCCTGATACAGCTTGATCGACAGTTCTTTTATCTTCGCCGCATTAGCGGCACCGATGGTCGCGACGACATCTTCGTAAGTGATGTTTTCGTCGTGGTGCCCGGCGGGGGCTTTGGAGGCCGGTGTAAAAATCGGCTGCGCCAGTTTTTCCGCCTGCTTCAGTCCGGCGGGCAGCTTGATGCCGCAGATCGCACCGGTCTTCTGGTAATCGCTCCAGCCAGAACCGATGATGTAGCCGCGCACCACGGCTTCGACCATCAGCGGTTTGTATTTGTGCACCACCATCGCACGCCCTGCAATTTGCGCGCGTTCTTCCGGCGCGACCACGGTCGCGGGGTCGATGCCGGTCAGGTGGTTGGGCACAATGTGTTTGAGTTTGTCGAACCAGAAGTACGACACTTCCGTCAGCACGCGGCCCTTGCCGGGAATCGGATCGTCGAGGATCACGTCGAAGGCCGACAGCCGGTCGCTCTGCACCACCAGCAGTTTGTCGTCACCGACGGCATACAGATCGCGCACCTTGCCGCGATGCAGGAAGGGCAGGCTTTTCAGATCGGATTGGTACAGCGGGGTGTCGCTCATTTCCACACAATTTCTTAAAATCGTTCCCTCATCCCAACCCTTCTGCTCCACATCCAGTGTTCCCTGGTCCCGCGGAGAAGGGCTTTTCATCCCTCTCCCACCGGGAGAGGGACCGAGGGTGAGGGGAATTCGAAAATCGATGTAGTAACTTTATGCTTCAGGTGCCTCAGTCAGTCCAGTCAGGATACAGCGCATTGCGCACCACAAGCGCCTTTTGCAACGCCGCGTCAGCAGTGGCGCCAAGCATTGTGTAATGACCCATCTTGCGGCCGTCACGGGCTTCGTGTTTGCCATAAAGATGCAGCTTGGCTTCAGGCGCAACAAACACGCGCTCCCACTGCGGCTGGCCGTGTTTCCAGGCCTCTCCCAGCAGATTCACCATCACCACAGGCGCCAGCAGGCGCGTGTCGCCCAGAGTAAGCCCACACAATGTACGTACCTGCTGTTCGAACTGCGAGGTGGCGCAGGCATCAATGGTGTAGTGCCCGCTGTTGTGCGGCCGCGGGGCCATTTCATTGACCAGCAATGCACCGGATTCGGTGACAAAAAATTCAACCGCGAGCACACCGCAGTAATCGAGTTTTTCGGCGATCTTCAGCGCCCAGTCCGTCGCGCGTTGCGCAAGCCCGGGCGCAACACGCGCGGGCACGATGCTGACATCGAGGATGCCGTTGCGGTGCCGGTTCTCGGCCACAGGAAAACCGCGCCCCACGCCGTCGGCGCCGCGCGCGACCACTGCGGAGATTTCGCATTTCAGTGCAATGCGTTGTTCGAGCACGCAGGATTCCGCGCCCATGTCGATGAAGGCCTTGCGTGCCTCGGCGGCATTGGCGACTCGCGCCTGGCCCTTGCCGTCGTAACCAAAACGCGCACGCTTGAGAATGCCGGGGAACAATTTCGCCTCGACCTTATCCAGATCGCCAGCTTTTTCAATCACCGCATGCGGCGCAACTTCGATGCCGCAGGAACGCACAAAGGCTTTTTCGCGGATGCGGTCCTGCGCAATGGCCACGGCATCACCCGCGGGACGCACCGCGCAATGGCTACCCAGCCAGCGCAGGCTGTCAGCGGGCACGTTTTCGAATTCAGTGGTGACAGCAGCACAGGTGTCGGCAAGCTGCTGCAACGCTTCGCGGTCCTGGTATGCGGCTTTGAGGTGGACATCGGCGATGGCGCCCGCGGGGCTCAGCGGATCCGGATCGAGCACGGTGACGCGGTAACCCATGCTGTGCGCAGCGAGTGTAAACATGCGGCCAAGCTGGCCGCCGCCCAGCATGCCGAGCATCGCGTCGGGGAAGATCATGAGTGAAAACCCAGATCAGCCACAGAGGACACAGAGATCACAGAGGGTTCTCTGGGTGTTTGACGGTATCTGCGCCAAGTCACCGCCTGCCGATAATTCGAGCACAAAGCAAACCAGGTTTTCTCTGTGATCTCTGCGTCCTCTGTGGCTAAAGAGTTTCAAGCCGTTCATTTCTTCACGGGCAGCTTCATCGCGCGAACCTTCGCGGTCTGCTGCTTGCGGAAGGCGGCAAGTTTATGTGCGAGTTTGGCGTCACTGCGCGCCAGCATCGCCACTGCGAACAGGCCGGCGTTGGCCGCGCCCGCTTCACCGATGGCGAAAGTGCCGACCGGCACACCTTTAGGCATTTGCACGATGGACAATAAGGAATCAAGGCCCTGCAGGTTGCGCGTGGTCACGGGGACACCGAGCACCGGCACGATGGTCTTGGCGGCGAGCATGCCCGGCAGGTGCGCCGAACCGCCGGCGCCGGCGATGATGCACTGCAGGCCGCGCGGCACGGCTTGTTCGGCATAGGCGTACAGGGCATCAGGCGTGCGATGCGCCGAAACCACGCGGGCTTCACAAGGTACGCCGAATTGTTCCAGCACATTGACGGCGTGTTGCATCACATCCCAGTCGCTCTGACTGCCCATGACCACGCCGACCAGCGGTTTTTTCACTTATGCCACCCCTTCGATCCTGATGATCAAGAAAATGGATTTCAACCATTTTCTTCTGATACCTCCCTTCTCCCGCCGGGAGAAGGGTCGGGGATGAGGGAGGATGACGCCAAGCCATGATCACACCCGCTGCAAAGCGATATTTTACAGTACGGACACGCGACCACGAGCGCACAAAAGGGCTGCTAGAATCGGCCGACCCGCGCAACAAGGCAACACCCTTCAGCCGCTCTGCATCGGCCACCACGCTGAACCCTGCAGCGACGGCCATACCTGAGGAGAACCATCTGATGTTCAAGTCTTTTCATGGCGCACGCATCGTCGCCTGCACGCTGGCAGTGGCCGCCGGTAGCTCCGCTGCAGCCTTTCCCGACAAACCAATCCGTATGGTGGTCATTTCCGCTCCGGGCGGCACCACTGACATCATGTCGCCCATGTACTGCGCCAGCATGCGGTGATCGACAACCGGCCCGGTGGCGGTGGCATCATTTCCGCAGAAATCGTCTCACAGGCGGTGCCCGACGGCCATACGATTCTCTACACTCACACCAGTTTTTCGGTGATGCCCAGCCTGCACAAAACCCTGCCCTACGACACCGTCAAGAGTTTCGAGCGCATCAGCCTGTTCGCGCTGTTTCCCGGCGTGCTGCTGGTCAACAACAACCTGCCGGTCAAAAGCGTCAAGGAACTGATTGCCTACGCCAAGGCCAACCCCGGCAAGATCAATTACGCGGCCGGCACCACCGGCGCCAGCGCGCATCTGGCCGGCGCTTTGTTCAAATCGATGGCCGGGATTGACATCGTGCATGTGCCGTACAAGGGCACCGGTGCACAATTGATCTCGGTCACCAGTGGCGAAACCCAGATGACTTTTGCCACCGTGCCTGCGGCCTTGCCGATGGTCAAAAGCAATCGTGCACGCGCCATCGCAGTTGGCTCGGTCAAACGATCGGGCGCATTGCCCAATACACCCACCGTCGCTGAAGCCGGCCTGCCCGGTTTCGACGTCAGTGCCTGGAATGGTGTGATGGCGCCGGCCGGCACACCGGCAGCGATCATCAAAAAACTCAACGGTGAAATGCAGCGTGTCGCCGGACTCGCAGAAGTCAAGGAGCGCGCCATTGTCCAGGGCGCAGAGCTGGCGACAACGACCCCGCAGGAATTCACCCGTCACCTGCAGGCCGAGATCGTGAAATGGGGCAAGTTGGTGCGTGAATCGGGATTGGTTAATAATTAGACGCGTCAATAACTGATTGATTTTAAAGGATATTTAATGAATTCTGCTCCAGGGATGCGGCCCGGTGACGAACTCGCCGGCAAGGTCGCGCTGGTCACCGGCGGCGCGCGCAACATCGGCCGCTGCATTGCGCTGTCGCTCGCAGCGGGCGGTGCCGCGGTGATGGTCAACGCCAACACTTCGCGCACTGAAGGCGAGGAAACCGTAGCGATGATCAAGAAGGCCGGCGGCAAGGCCGCGCTTTACATCGCCGATGTCACCGATCCGAAACAGGTTGCGCAACTCGTCGCGGAAACGATCAAACACTTCGGCCGCATCGACATGGTGGTCAACAACGCGGCGATCCGCGCCGAGACCCCCTTCGACAAAATCACCTTTGATGAATGGAAACGCGTGACCTCCATCGTGCTCGACGGCGCGTTCCTGACGACACAGGCGGCGTTGCCGCATCTGGTCAAGGCCGGCGGCGGCGCGGTGGTGAACATCGGCGGCCTGACCGGTCACAAGGGCGCGCTGCACCGCTCGCATGTGGTGGCGGCCAAGGGTGGCCTCGCCGCGATGACCAAGGCGGTGGCGCTGGACCTCGCCGCCAGCAACATCACGGTGAACTGCGTGGTGCCCGGCACCGTGGATACCGTGCGCGGCCTGCCCGGCGCGCCGCCGCGTCCCGACCACCGCGTGTCGCTGCCGCCCGCAGGCCGGCGCGGCCTGCCGGAAGAAATCGCCGCGATGGTGCGCGTGTTATGCGGACCCGATTCGCGTTACATCACCGGACAATCGATCCATATCAACGGCGGAGGACTGATGCCATGAGCAAAGCCACAAAAAAAGCAGCAAAAAAAGCAGCAAAAAATTCCGGTTCGGCGATTTCGCCACTGATGCGCACACTGGCCACTTACATGGCCGGCGCGGCAAAAAAACCGCTGCCCAAAGCGGTCGCCGAAAAAACCAAGCACCATGTGCTCGACACCATTGCCGCGATGGTTTCAGGATCGCGGCTGCTGCCGGGTCGCAAGGCAATCAACTATGTAAAAACGCTGGGCGGCAAACCCGAGGCCCTCGTCATCGGCTCGGACATACTCGTCAATGCCGAGCAGGCCGCGCTCGCCAACGGCATGCTCGCCCACGCCGACGAAACCGATGACTCCCACGCGCCGTCGCTGTCGCATCCGGGCTGCGCAGTAGTGCCCGCGGCGCTGGCAATGGGTGAACGTGAAAAGGCGAACGGCACGCAATTGCTGCGCGCAGTGGCGCTGGGCTATGACATCGGCTCACGCATCAACATGTCACTGCACCCCTACGATTTCCGTTCGGCAGGGCATTCCACGCACAGCTTCGGTCCGGGTTTCGGCGCCATGGCTGCAGCCTCCCTGCTCGTCGGCCTCAAATACGACGGCATGCGCCATGCGCTGTCGTACTCCGCGCAGCAGTGTTCAGGCATTTCGTGCTGGATGCGCGACGAGGAACACATCGAGAAGGCCTTCGATTTTGGCGGCATGCCGGCGCGCAACGGCGTTGCTGCCGCGGCGATGGTCGCATCGGGTTTCAGTGCGGTGGAAGACGTGTTCTCCGGTGAGCGCAATTTTTACATCGCCTACGACGAGACCCGGCGCATCGGCCGTGCACCGCAGCCGCAGACGCTGATCAAGGGCCTCGGCAAGACTTACGAGATCATGAACACCAACATCAAGCGCTGGTCGGTGGGTTCGCCGATCCAGGCGCCGCTGGACGCGCTGCTCGACCTGATCCGCATCCACCAGGTGAAGGCGCAGGACGTGGCCAGCCTGGTGATACGCGTCGCACATCAGGGTGCCAACACCACCGACAACCGCAACATGCCCGACATCTGCATGCAGCATATGTGTGCGGTCATGCTGATCGACGGCATCGTGACCTTCGAGTCCTCGCACGACGAGAAGCGCATGAACAACAAGCAGGTGCTCGACCTGCGCCGGCGCATCACATTGCTCGGCGACGATGCGCTGACCCGCGCGATGCCGTCACGCCAGGGCATCGTCGAACTGAAACTGAAGGACGCTCGCATGTTGCGCAGCCACGTCAAGGCGGTGCGCGGCACCTCCGACAATCCGATGACCCGCGCCGAAGTCGACGAAAAGTGTTACCACCTGATGGCGCCGATCCTCGGCAAGCGCCGCGCGCGCAAGCTGTGTGATGCGGTGTGGAACCTCGAAAAAGTCGGCAATATCACCAAGCTGCGTACGCTGCTGAAAGCATAACAATAAAGCCTCCCCTCTCCCCGCTTGCGGGGGCAAGGGCAGACTTGAAGCGGAGTAGAGGGTTAGGGGCAACAGCAAGCTTGGTTGTTGACCGATCTTCATTCTCTTCATAACTGCAGCTCACCCTGCAGTTTCCTCCACAGAAAGGCCTTCCATGTCCTGGAAATTCGAACTGCTGAAAAAGCCCGCGGGCATTGCGATCACCGAAGGTCCGGTTTGGGACGGCGAGTATTTGTATTTCACCCACATCCACGCCAACACCATCTTTCGTTACGACTTGAAAACCAACGCCGTCTCGCCGTGGCGCACCGGGCTGGACCGCGTCAACGGGCTCGCCTTTGACGCGCAAGGGCGGCTGTTCGGCTGCTGCCAGGGCGGCCGCAGCGTGATGCGTTTTGATCCTGACGGCAAAAACGTGTTGATCGCTGACAAGTTTGAAGGCAAGCGACTCAATACGCCGAACGACCTCGCGATTGATCGCAAGGGCCGCATCTGGTTCACCAATCCGTGGAATGAAGGCAACGTCGACAAAACCGAAAAGCAGGAACTCGACAATCGTTCGGTGTACCGGCTTGATCCGCAGAAGGATGGCAGTTATTCAATCACCCGGGTCCTGTCCGACACCACGCAGCCCAACGGCATCCTGGTGTCGCAAGACCAGAGCACGCTGTATGTCGCAGAAAGCGGTTTTACCCGCGGCATTGCGCGCGAGCTGCGCGCCTATCCGATCAAAGAGGATGGCAGCCTCGGTCCGCACAAAACGCTGTTTACCTGGGGTGAAGACCATCGCGATATTCATCGCGGCATCGACGGGATGTGCTTAGACATCGATGGCAACATCGTCGCCACGGCGGGCTGGGAAGTCGCGGGCGCAGGGCCGATGATTTATGTGTTTACGCCGACGGGTCGGGTGCTCGAAACTCACCCGGTGGCGGCGAACCGGCCGACCAACTGCTGTTTCGGCGGGCCGGATATGACCACGCTGTTTGTGACCAGCACGGATGGTCACTTTTTTAGAGCCGGGACCAATCGCGTCGGTTGGGCGATGTACCCCTGACTTGCAAAGGTTATCCCAGACCCTGCAACAGCCCTGGTCGCGCCAAAAAAATAATTGAATAAAAACAATTGGTTATCGGTTTTATTCCTTGATGGTGCCGGGCTCGCGGCGTTTAAGCCCATCAAAGACCGCATTTAATGCGGTGAATATATTGACCCTGCGGTGAATGCTCCGCACAATCACCGCATGGAAAGCGGCGATAAAATCTATATCTGGCAACTTGGCGATTGGCCGCATTGGACTTATGACCACCAGCGGCTGGCGCCGCTGCTGGCCCAAGTCCATCAAGCGCAAGGCCGCCTGTCAGGCCGTATGCACGATCTTGGCCTGGGCCTTCGCGACGAGGCGGCACTGCGCGTACTGACCGAAGACGTGGTCAAGACCAGCGCGATCGAGGGCGAACAACTCAACCCCGATGCGGTGCGCTCCTCCATCGCCCGACGTCTCGGCATTGATATCGGGGCACTGGCGCCGGCCGACCGTCATATTGAGGGCGTGGTCGGCATGGTGCTCGACGCCACTCAGCATCACATCAGCAATCTTACTGCCGAGCGATTGTTTGGCTGGCATGCGGCGCTGTTCCCGACGGGTTACAGCGGGCTGGAAAAAATCCGCATCGGTGCCTGGCGCGACGATGCGCAGGGACCGATGCAAGTTGTCTCGGGACCGTTGCAACGCCGAAGAGTACATTACGAAGCCCCGCCAGCGCATCAGCTCGATGCCGAGATCAATGATTTTCTGCTGTGGTTCAACGTCGACCAGCAGAACGATCCGGTGATCAAGGCCGGCCTGGCTCACCTGTGGTTCGTCACCATCCACCCGTTCGACAACGGCAACGGGCGCATCGCCCGTGCTGTCGGCGACATGGCGCTTGCGCGTGCGGAAGGCGCGGTCCAGCGCTACTACAGCCTGTCGGCGCAGATCCAGCGCGAGCGCACCGAGTACTACGATCGCCTGGAAACCACGCAAAAGGGCGCGATGGACGTGAATGACTGGCTGGAGTGGTTCCTCGGTTGCCTGCTGCGCGCGGTGCGGGGCGCGGAAGATACCCTGTCGTCAGTGCTGATGAAAGCCGGCTTCTGGCGACACTGGTCGGGCACGCCCATGAACGACCGGCAGATCAAGCTGCTCAACAGACTGCTCGATGGTTTCGAGGGCAAGCTCACCAGCAGCAAATGGGCGGCCATTGCCAAATGCTCTCAAGATACGGCGCTGCGCGACATTACCGACCTGGTCGAACGCAATGTGCTGATGCGTTCTCAGGCCAGCGGCCGCAGCACCAGTTACGAATTGAAGCCTCCGGCTTGATTGACACGCACAAATGATTCACCTGTAATGCAAAAAAACCGGGCCAACACGGCAGCATCTTCGCAATTCCTGACCCGGGGAGGAATCCATGCTGTTTCACACCCTGCTTGTTGCGCTGCTGCTTTGCGCGTTCAACGGCGCCGCCGGTGCTCAGGGCTTTCCCGAGAAAGCCGTCACCATGATCGTGCCCTTCCCGGCCGGCGGATCGGCGGACATCATTGCCCGCGCGGTCGCCGAACACATGACGGCCGCGTGGAAACAGAATGTGCTGGTGGCCAACCGTGCAGGCGCCAGCGGCAACATCGGCACCGAAGCGGTGGTGCGCGCGACACCGGACGGTTATACGCTGCTCTACGGCACCACCGCGCTATCGAGCAGTCCGGCGGTATATCCCAAACTGGGTTACAACGTGCTGACCGACCTCGCGCCGGTCTGCCTCATTGTCAATCAGGCCAATGTGCTGGTGGTGCATCCCTCGCTGCCGGCAAAATCGATCAAGGAAATGATCGCGCTCGACCGCTCCCATCCGACAACACTGAACTCCGCATCCGCCGGCGTTGGCAGTTCGAACCACCTGGCGCTGGTGTTGTTCAACATGCTGTCGGGCGCGAAAATCGGCCACATCCCGTATAAGGGTGCAGCGCCGGCGGTGGCGGAAACCATGGGCGGGCATGTGCACATGACTTTCGCTCCCGTGGCCGCCGCGGTGCCGCCGGTCCAGTCCGGCAAGCTGCGCGCACTGGGCATCAGTTCGCTGAAGCGTTCGAAGGCCTTACCCGAAGTGCCGACCATCGATGCAGCCGGCGTTGCGGGCTATGAAGCCGGCGGCTGGAACGCCATGCTCGCGCCAGCAGGTACGCCGCGCGACATCGTGCTCAAAATCAACCAGACCATACACGCTGCACTCGACTCGCCACGCACTCAGGATCTTCTCGCTCGCTCCGGTGCGGAACAGGTGACGGGAACGCCGGAGGAATTCGGCCGCTTTCTCAAAACGGAAGTCGAAAAATGGGGCAAAGTGGTCCGCGCGGCGGGTCTGCAGTCGCAGTAGAACCACCGGTTCTGCCCCCGGCCCATTCGGAATGTCCAGCATACGGATAGGGTTAAAAGGGCTGACCCACGCAGCAGCACGCGGTAAAATACGCGCCTCTCCAACCCGCAGTTTTCCCCAAAGTTTCATATCATGGATTTCCACTTCACCCCCGAGCAGGAACAGTTCCGCGACGCTGTGCGCGGTTTTGCCGAGCGCCATCTGCGCGACGGCGCACTGAAACGCGCCCACCAGGAAGAACATCCTTGGGATGTCGGCAAGCTGATGGCCGAACAGGGCCTGATGGGCATCACGATGAAGGAAGAAGACGGCGGCCAGGGCGGCTCGCTGATGGACGCCATCATTGCCATTGAAACCATCGCGTCCGTCTGCCCGCGCAGCGCCGACGTAATCCAGGCCGGCAACTTCGGCCCGGTGCGCGTGCTCGCCGAATACGGCACCAAGGATCAGAAAAAACGTTATCTCGACAAAATCCTCACCGGCGAATCGCTGATCACCGTCGGCATGACCGAGCCGGAAGCCGGCTCGGCAGTGACTGATCTCAAAACTTCAGCCACGCCTGACGGCGACGGTTATCGCATCAACGGCGTGAAGGTGTTCCAGACTCATGCTTCGTACGCCGATGTGATGCTGACCTATGTGCGCTTCGGCCCCGGCGTCGGTGGCATCGGCTCAGTGCTGATCCCTCGCGACGCGCAAGGATTCAAGCAGGGCGCGCCGTCGAAATTCCTCAACGGCGAGGAATGGGTGCAGACCTATCTCGACAACGTTTACGTCGGCCCCGAGAACGTGATGCTGAAAGAGGGCGGATTCAAGAAACAGATCGCCGGTTTCAACGTCGAACGCATCGGCAACACTGCACGTTCGCTGGCCTTTGGTCGTTATGCCTACAACATCGCCCGCGATTGGGCGCTGCAGCGCAAACAGTTCGGTCGCCTGCTTTGCGAATTCCAGGGCATCCAGTGGAAATTCGCCGACATGAAAATGAAACTCGACGCCGGCCAGTTGCTGCTCTACAGGGCCGCCGTCAACGCCGACGGCGGCATCCCGTCGGCTGACGACACTGCTGTTGCCAAGGCTTTCTGCAACCAAGCCGGCTTCGACATCTGCAATGAAGCGATGCAGATCATGGGTGGCATGGGTTACACCGACGAAACGCTGGTGGAATACTGCTTCCGCAAATGCCGCGGCTGGATGATCGCCGGCGGCTCGATCGAAATTCTGAAGAACCGCATTGCTGAAGGCGTGTTTGAACGCAGCTTCTCGCAACGGCCGCCCAAGGGCGGTGAAAAGTGATTGGGTAACTGGGTAAAAGCGCGGCTACGCTACATCCCGGTTTTAATC
>JBBQAO010000033.1:0-34459 GCA_038316355.1 Burkholderiales bacterium | reverse complement strand
GTGTGAATGACGCGCCGGTATTGAGCATCCCGCTGATCGACCAAGCCGTGACCGCGGGCACGCTGTTCAGTTACAGCATACCGGTTGCGACTTTTACCGATGCCGATGTGGGCGACAGCGTGACCTTGTCGGCGCAATTGGCGGGCGGCGAAGCGCTGCCGTCGTGGCTGGCGTTCGATGCCTCCACCGGAACCTTCAGCGGCACCTTCAGCGGCACACCGTCGGCGTCCAACGTGGGCGTAATGGATGTTGCGGTGCTTGCAACCGATGCATCGGGTGCCACGGCGGACGACCAGTTCGTGTTGACGGTCAACCCGGCAGCCGGATTGACGCTGACCGGCACGACAGGCGCGGATTCGCTCACCGGCGGATTCGGCAATGACCTGATCGACGGTTTGGCAGGAGCCGACAGGATGATCGGCGGCGATGGCGACGACAGTTACACCGTAGACAATGCCAACGATGTCGTGCTGGAAAATCCGGGCCAAGGTCATGACACTGTTCGTAGCAGCGTCACCTACACTCTGGCGGCTGCGGTCGAAGCCCTTGTACTGACCGGTGCTGCCAATCGCAACGGCACTGGTAACGCCCTGGCGAACACCATCACTGGCAATGCAGGCGCAAACCGTCTGGATGGTGGCGCCGGGGCTGACGTCCTGATTGGCGGTCTGGGCAACGATACCTACGTTATTGATGATGCGCTGGACGCCGTGTTCGAGGCGCCATCAGCGGGCACGGACACTGTGCAATCGTCGGTCAGTGCCGTGCTGTCGTCCAACGTGGAGCATCTGACGCTGACAGGTGAGGCCGCGATTGATGGCACGGGCAACGAACTCGCCAATACCATTACTGGCAACAACGCCGCCAACACGCTGCGTGGTGGCTTGGGCAACGACAAGCTGATCGGTGGTGCCGGTATTGATACGTTGATCGGCGGCGCCGGGAATGACACTTATGTAATTGATTTAATTGATGATTTATTGATTGAGGCGGCGGGTGAGGGCATCGACACCGTACACAGCCCACTTGATTTCACACTCGCCGAACATTTTGAGAACCTCACGCTCATTGAAACGGCAGTGTCCGGCACCGGTAATGCCCAGGCCAATCGCCTGACCGGCAATGCGTACGCCAACGTGCTCGCTGGTCTTGATGGCAATGATGTGCTGGACGGCAAGGCAGGCGCGGATACCTTGATTGGCGGTACCGGCAACGATATTTATGTGGTGGATGACAGCGCAGATGTAGCGGTGGAATTTTCGGGTGAAGGCACGGATACCGTTCAGGCGGTCGTGAGCTACAGCCTCGGCGCTGAAGTGGAGAACCTCACCCTGACCGGCACTGCAGCCATTGATGGCGTCGGCAACGCGCTGGCTAACCGTATGATCGGTAATGCTGCGGCCAACGTCCTCGCGGGTCTGGGCGGCGACGACGCGCTCGACGGCAGGGCCGGCGCGGATACACTGATCGGCGGTGCGGGCAATGACGCTTATGTTGTTGACGACAGTAACGATACGATCATCGAACTGGCGGGGGAGGGCGTTGATACGGTGACGGCCAGCACCACGTTTGCACTGTCCGCGAACGTCGAAAACCTGACTTTGTCCGGCATCAATGCGATTGACGGCACGGGCAACGATCAGGGTAACCGGCTGACAGGCAATGCCGCGACCAATGTGCTCAGCGGACAGGACGGCAACGATGTGCTCGACGGCAAGGCCGGTGCCGATACGCTGATCGGCGGCGCGGGTGACGATACCTATATCGTCGACAGCATCGGCGACACCGTCAGCGAGATGCTCAATGACGGCGTGGATACCGTACAGACGGCATTGGCGTGGACATTGGGCGAAAACATCGAGAACCTGACGTTGACGGGGTCAGCCGCAGTCGATGGCATCGGCAACGCGCTGGACAACAGCATTGTCGGTAACGGCGCGGCAAACACACTGATGGGCCTCGACGGCAACGACACACTGGATGGCAAGGGGGGCGTTGACACTCTGATCGGCGGCGCGGGTGACGACCGTTATGTTGTGGATCGTGCGGCCGATGTGGTGATCGAGAATGCCGGCGAGGGCAATGACACGGTCAGCAGCAATGTCACTTACACGCTGGGCGACCATCTTGAAAACCTGGCGCTGACCGGCACGGCCAATATCTCGGGAACCGGCAACACGCTGGACAATGTGATCACCGGCAATTCGGGCAACAACACGCTGGACGGCGGTGCCGGTGGGGATATTCTCGCCGGCGGTCTGGGCAACGATACCTATATTGTGGATGACAGTGGTGATACGGTTTTCGAGGCGGCGGGCGGCGGCGTTGATACGGTGAAGACCGGGATGGCGTATGCGCTGACGGCGAATGTCGAGAACCTCACGCTGACCGGCACTGCCGCCGTTGTTGCCACCGGCAATGTGCTGGACAACACGCTCATCGGCAACAGCGCGGCGAATGTGCTGACGGGGCTGGAGGGCAACGATACGCTGGACGGCAAGGCGGGCGCTGACTCCATGATCGGTGGCAGCGGGGATGATGTTTACACGGTCGACAACGCCGGCGACACGGTCGTCGAACTTGCCGGCGAGGGTGTCGACACCGTTAAATCGTCTCTGACGTACATACTTGGCGACCACGTCGAAAATCTGGTTTTGAGTGGCACGGCCAATCGCAATGGCACCGGCAATGCGCTCAACAACATGCTTTCCGGAAACAAGGGCGCCAATATTCTCAATGGACTGGGCGGCGATGATGTTCTGGCCGGAGGACTGGGCAACGATACTTACCGCTTCGATCTGAATTTCGGGCATGACGTCATCGTGGAGGATGACACCACGGCTGGCAATCTCGACCGTATCGTGTTCGGGGCGGGTATTGCGGCGACCAATATTGCGCTCGGGCGGCTGAACGATGATCTGGTCGTGCATACCGCTGATCAGCAGCACAGCATCCAGGTGCTGAACTGGTTCACGGCCGACGCGCACAAGGTGGAACGCATCGAGTTCGCGGGCGGTGCGGCCTGGGATTTGTCCACGATTTCATCGACGGCGATGCGGGTGGTGGACATGCCCGGCCTGCTGCGCGGCAACGATCAGGTTTCCCTGTTGCTGGGGCAGATCGGCAACACCATCCTGGAGGCTGGTGGTGGCGACGACGAGCTGATCGACACAGATGGCAACAACGTTTTCATCGGGGGCGCCGGCAACGATGCGGCGACGGGGGGCGCCGGCAACGATCTGTTCGTCGGTGGCTCCGGCAACGACACGTTGACAACCGGCAGCGGCAGCAACGTCATCGCCTATAACGCCGGCGGCGGCATTGATACCATTTACGCCGACGCCGGTGCTGAGAACTCCTTGTCGCTCGGTGGCGGCCTCAAGTATTCGGATCTTTCGCTTTCGCGCGACAGCAATGACCTGATCCTGAATACCGGTGCTGACGACAAGATTATTTTCAAGGACTGGTATGCCGGACAAAACAGCCTGCTGAGCCTGCAGTTGATTCTGGATGCGACGGATGAGTTTGACGAAAATTCACTGGATTCGCTCTACAACAAACGGGTGCAGAATTTCGATTTCCTCGGACTGGTCGGTTCTTTCGACGCGGCACAGGCGGTCAATCCGGGACTGAGCAGTTGGGCGCTTGCCGACGCCCTGATGCAATACCACCTGTCCGGCTCGGATGATGCGGCGCTGGGCGGCGATCTGGCCTATTGGTATGCGCGCAATAACGGATTGACCGGCATGAGTCTTTCGGCGGCGCAGGGCGTGATTGGCACCAGCGGATTCGGATCGGATGCACAGACCCTGCATGCGTTCTCCGGATTGCAGGACGGTTTTGTCAGGCTGAGTTAATCGCCGTAATGGCGATCCGGGAAAACAGAATATGCTGAAAGTCACGCCGCAGGATTTCGCGGCGCCGCTGCTGCGCATCCAGAATAATCCGCCGTCCCCGTTTGCCGGGTGGTTGCTTAAAACCCTGCTGATTTTTTTCGCATGCCTGCTGGCGTGGGCGGCATTCAGCAAGTTGGATATTGTGGCCGTTGCCATCGGTAAACTGGTGCCGCAGTCCTATCTCCGCATCGTGCAGCCATTGGAACAGGGCATCGTCAGGGAAATCCTGGTGCGCGAGGGCGAGCAGGTCAGGGCAGGCCAGATTTTGATGCGCATGGATCCCAGCCTGATGGAGGCTGATCGCCGTGTTGTTGAAAATTCACTCAAGCTCAAACGTCTGCAGGTGCGCCGCATTGACGCCGAGATGGCCAATTCCCCGATCGCCAGGTTGTCCGGTGATGATGCCGGACTGTTGGCGCAGGTCGATGCGCAGTACCGCGCCCGCCGCCAGGCTTATCAAGACGCCGCAGGTTCGGAACAGGCTGCTTTACTCAAGGCGCAGCGCGATCTGCAGGCGGCGCTGGAGGTCGAGGCCAAGCTGAAACAGACAGTGCCCATGCACAAGGCGACAGCCGACGGCTGGGCTGAATTGGCACGAGAGGGTTTTGCCGGAAAACTTCTTGCGCAGGAAAGGATGCGGCAGTACGTCGAGAGCGCACAGGATCTGAAAGCACAGACTGAAAATGTCGCGGGTTTGCAGGCGACGATTGCACAAGCCGAGAAACGCTTGGCCCAGATCACCTCCAATTACCGGCAGCAGTTGCAGAATGAACGCGTGGATGCTGCTGCGGAGACCAGTCGGCTGGAGGAAGAACTGGGTAAACATGATCATCGCAAGGGGCTGATGGAGCTTCGCGCGCCGCAGGCAGGTTTTGTCAAGGATCTGGCAACGCACACCGCAGGTACGGTCGCCGCACCGGGAACGATACTGATGACGCTGGTGCCGATCGGTGAGCCGCTGGTTGCCGAGGTATGGGTGACCAACGATGACGTCGGGTTTATCCGCAAGGGGCAGCCGGTCAGGCTGAAGCTGTCGACATTCCAGTTTCAGAAATACGGCATGATTGAGGGCAGTGTGAGGCAGGTCAGTGCGGATGCCAGCGAAAATCAGAGCAGTGGAGCGGCCTCGGTCGAGATCGGCAGGAACAAGACCGCGCAGCCGCTGACCTACAAGACCATTGTGGAGATCGGTGCGCAGGAACTGGTGGCCCAGGGCGTCCGGTATTCGTTGGTGCCAGGAATGCAGGTCGCTGCCGAAATTCATCTGGGCACGCGCACCGTGCTTGAATATCTGCTGTCTCCAATCAGCCGGGCGTTTCATGAGGCTGGACGCGAGCGCTGAGTCGTCCAGATCATTGTCTTGGCGTTTCGTTTTTCGTGGTTTTAAATCCGCATTACATTTCCCGACTTCGCACTGATGTAATGTGCGGTGAGTAGCCCTTGGCGCATTGTTGCGCTGAATGCGTATGGGTTATAAAATTACTTAATAAAATCAAATAGTTAATGTCGTGCCGGTGTGGCGCGACACAACCCCGTGCCGAAGCCGATCCATCTCAATCTCTCTGCGTTCTACTTTTTCTATTTCGCCTATCTCGGCGCCTTCGCGCCGTTTTTTGCGCTGTATCTGAATTCTGTCGGCATGACTGCCGTCGAGATCGGCATGCTGATGGCGTTGCCGCAGTTGACGCGCATTGTTGCACCACATCTGTGGGGCTGGCTGGCGGATCGCAGCGGACGGCGTATTCATATTGTGCGCTTGTCGGGTGCTGCCGGTACGCTGGCTTTTCTTGGGGTGTTTGCCGGGGAGAGCTTTGCGCTGTTGTGTGTGGTGTTGTTCGTGATGATGTTTTTCTGGAGTGCGGCCCTGCCGCTGGTTGAGGCGACCACGTTGTCGCATCTCGGCGATGAGACCGCGCGTTACGGCCGCATCCGTGTCTGGGGCTCGGTGGGTTTTATTGCTGCGGTGGTGGCGGTTGGTTATCTGCTGGATTTTTTCAATCCGCGCGCGGTGTTGTGGGTCATTGCCGGATTGATGGCCTGCATGCTGCTGCTGTCCTGTGTGGTGGCGGAGGCGCCGGCTGTGCCGCATCCCGGTGACGAGCGCACGGTGTGGCATGTGGTGCGCCAGCCGGCGGTCATCGCGATTGTGGCCGGATCGGCGTTGATGGCGATGGCGCACGGGCCTTATTACACGTTCTACACCATTCATCTGGTTGATCACGGCTATAGCAAGTCACTGGCCGGCTGGCTGTGGGCGCTGGGCGTGATCTGCGAGATCGGCATTTTTGTCTGGATGTCGCGCCTGTACCGCGCTTTCACGCTGCGCGCGATCCTGATTGCCAGCACGCTGTTGGCAGCATTGCGCTTCACGGTCATCGGCTGGGGCGCGGACAGCGTATGGTTGCTGCTGGCGGCGCAGACACTGCATGCGGCGAGTTTTGGCTCCTTTCACGCTGCGGCGATTGGCGTGATACACAAACTGTTCCGCGGCCGGCATCAGGCGCGCGGCCAGGCGATTTACGGCAGTCTGGCATACGGACTCGGCGGGGCCATCGGCGGGCTGGCCAGCGGTTATGCCTGGGACGGGCTGGGCGCCGGACCGACGTTTACACTGGCGGCGGGTTGCGCACTGCTGGCGGCAATCGTGCTGTGGCGGGGACTGAAGGCAGTGACCTGAGTCGCATCACGTAGTGCATGCGCAACGCAGTTGGAGCGAAGCCGAGGCCCGCTGCGCTGTGAGATAATCCGTGGTTTCAATAGCTTGGACACCCCAACGGTAATTCCATGGCCGGCAAAACGCTTTACGACAAACTCTGGGACAGTCATCTCGTGCGCGTAGAGGCGGACGGGACGGCAATGGTTTATATCGACCGTCACCTGGTGCACGAAGTCACCAGCCCGCAGGCTTATGAAGGCCTGAAGCTCGCGGGACGCAAGGTGTGGCGCGCGGATTCAGTGGTGGCAACGGCTGATCACAACACGCCGACGCGCAACTGGGACCAGGGCCTCGACGGCATCACCGACAAGGTGTCGCGGCTGCAGATCGAGACCCTGGACAAGAACATCAAGGAATTCAAGGCCAAGGTCTATTTCCCCTTCCTCGACAAGCGTCAGGGCATCGTGCATGTGATCGGGCCGGAGAACGGCGCGACGCTGCCGGGTATGACGGTGGTCTGCGGCGATTCGCATACCAGCACCCACGGCGCGTTTGGCGCGCTGGCTTTCGGCATCGGCACCAGCGAGGTCGAGCATGTTCTTGCCACGCAGTGCATGGTGATGAAAAAGTACAGGAACATGAATCTCGCCGTCGAGGGCGAGTTGGGCAATGGCGTGACGGCGAAGGATGTTGCGCTGGCGATCATCGGCAAGATCGGCACCGCCGGTGGAACGGGTTATGCCATCGAATTTACCGGCAGTGCGATTCGCGGCCTGACCATGGAAGGGCGCATGACCCTGTGCAATATGGCGATCGAGGCCGGAGCACGCACGGGCATGGTCGCGGTGGACGACAAGACCATCGAGTACTGCAAGGGCCGCATGTTTTCGCCGACCGGTGCGTTGTGGGACAAGGCAGTCGCTTACTGGCGCACGCTGAGCAGCGATGCGGATGCGAAGTTCGATACGGTGGTGACGCTGCGCGCCGAAGACATCGTGCCGCAGGTGACGTGGGGCACGTCGCCGGAAATGGTGACTACGGTGAACGGCCGCGTGCCCGATCCCGCGCTGGAAACCAATGCGGTGAAGCGCGAAGGTTATGCCCGGGCGCTGAAGTACATGGACCTGAAGCCGAATACGCCGATTACCGAGATTCAGATCGACAAGGTGTTTATTGGTGCCTGCACCAATTCGCGCATTGAGGATCTCCGGGCGGCTGCAGTCGTGGCCAAGGGCCGCAAGGTTGCCGCTAATGTGAAGCTGGCGATGGTGGTTCCGGGTTCCGGTCTGGTGAAGGCGCAGGCTGAACAGGAAGGGCTGGACAAGATTTTCCTTGAAGCCGGCTTTGAGTGGCGCGAACCGGGTTGCTCGATGTGCCTCGGCATGAACGAGGACCAGTTGAGCCCGGGCGAGCGCTGCGCCTCCACTTCCAACCGCAATTTCGAAGGCCGCCAGGGCCCCGGCGGCAGAACCCATCTGGTGAGTCCGGCAATGGCTGCAGCAGCAGCCGTTACCGGGCATTTTGTTGATGTCCGTAATCTTGACTGAGGAGATGAGCATGAAACGTATCGCATGTTTGCTTGTGTTGGCGGCCGTGGTACTCGCCGGTTGCAATACCGTCGCTGGTGTCGGCAAGGACATCGAAAAAGGCGGGGAAGCCATCCAGAAATCCACGAAGTAACATGGACAAGTTTGTCCGCAAGGAGGGCTTGGTCGCGCCGCTGGATCGCGCCAACGTCGATACCGACGCGATCATCCCCAAGCAGTTCCTGAAATCGATCAAGCGTACGGGCTTCGGTCCGAACCTGTTCGACGAATGGCGTTATCTCGACCGCGGCGAGCCGGATTCCGACAACACCGGCCGTCCGCTGAACGCCGACTTTGTGCTGAACCGCAAACGCTTCGAAGGCACTACAGTGATGCTGACGCGTGAAAACTTCGGCTGCGGTTCGTCGCGTGAACATGCACCATGGGCGCTGCTGCAGTTCGGCATCCAGACCATCATCGCGCCGAGTTTCGCCGATATTTTTTACAGTAACAGTCTGAAAAACGGCCTGTTGCTGATCACGCTTGAGCCGCAGATCGTCGACAGGCTGTTCCGCGACGTTGAAGCCAACGAGGGTTACCGGCTGGCAGTCGACCTCGAGCAGCAGACGGTAAGTACGCCTGGCGGGGATAGCTACAAGTTCGACATCGACCCGCACCGCAAGCATTGCATGCTGAACGGGCTGGACGATATCGGCCTGACGCTGGGCCATGCCGCCGACATTCGCGCATTCGAGGCGAAACACAAGGTGGCACAGCCCTGGCTGTTTTGATTAATTCGTGAACGAGTGAAAAGTGAACGGGTGAAACCCCTCACCCTGTCCCTCTCCCCGGGAGCGGGGAGAGGGTACCCGGTTTTACCCGTTCACCCATTCACCCGTTCACCTTTCACGGGGTAAAGATGAAAATCGCGGTACTCGCCGGTGACGGCATCGGTCCCGAAATTGTCGGTCAGGCGCTGAAGGTTTTGCGCCGGCTGGCGGCGGATGGCCTCAAGCTGGAATTCGAAGAGGCACCCTTCGGTGGCGCCGGGTTTGACGCGCATGGTGATCCCCTGCCGCCGTCAACACTGAAACTGGCGAAGGAAGCCGATGCCGTGCTGTGCGGCGCCGTCGGCGGTCCGAAATATGATGCGTTGCCGCGGCCGCAGCGCCCGGAGCAGGGCATCCTGCGCATCCGCAAGGAACTCGGGCTGTTCGCCAATCTGCGTCCGGCCGTGCTCTATCCGGAACTGGTCAGTGCTTCGACGCTGAAACCCGAGGTGGTGTCGGGCTTGGACCTGATGATCATCCGCGAACTGACCGGCGACATTTATTTCGGCGAGCCGCGCGGCCGGCGTGATAATGCGCGTGGTGAGCGCGAAGGTTACGACACCATGCTGTATTCGGAGCCGGAGATCCGCCGCATCGCTGAAGTCGGTTTCCTGACTGCGATGAAACGCAGCAAGAAGCTGTGCTCGGTGGACAAGGAAAACGTGCTGGAGACGAGTCGCTTCTGGCGCGAGATCGTCACCGACGTCGCGAAAAAATATCCTGACGTCGCGCTGTCGCACATGTACGTGGACAACGCAGCGATGCAGCTGGTGCGCAATCCGAAGCAGTTCGACGTGATTGTTACCGGCAACATTTTCGGCGACATCCTGTCCGATGAAGCTTCGATGCTGACCGGTTCGATCGGCATGCTGCCCTCGGCATCGCTGAATTCCGGCGGCGGCGGGCTGTATGAGCCGATCCACGGTTCCGCCCCTGACATCGCCGGGAAAAACATCGCCAACCCGCTGGCCACCATTCTCTCGACAGCGATGATGCTCCGGTATACGTTCAACAAGGACGAATGGGCCTATCGCATCGAGGCGGCGGTAAAAAGTGTGCTGGCGGCAGGTTACCGCACGCCGGATATTGACGAGCCCGGTGCGCGTAAAGTGGGCAGCGTCGAAATGGGTGATGCAGTGGTTGCGGCACTGTAATTGAGGATTTATTGTAATATATTGTTTTAAAAGGTGTTTTCATGAGGAAGGTCGGAATCATCGGTTGGCGTGGCATGGTCGGCTCGGTGCTCGTGGAGCGGATGCGGGCAGAGCAGGATTTCGATCTGGTTGCGCCGACATTTTTCTCGACATCGCAGGCTGGCGGCCGCGGGCCCGACATCGGTCGCGATGTCGGCAAGGTCGCGGACGCCAACAGCATCGACGCGCTGGCGGCGATGGACATTCTGATTTCCTGCCAGGGTGGCGATTACACCAACGCGATATTCCCCAGGCTGCGCGCTGCGGGCTGGGACGGTTACTGGATTGATGCGGCTTCGGCGCTGCGCATGCAGCCGGATGCGGTGATCATCCTCGATCCGGTGAACCGCGACGTGATCGACGCGGCCCTGGCCAAGGGCATCAGGAATTACATCGGTGGCAACTGCACGGTCAGCCTGATGCTGATGGCGATGGCCGGTCTGTTCAAGGCCGGACTGGTCGAATGGATGACGGCGATGACCTATCAGGCGGCTTCGGGTGCCGGCGCCGCCAATATGCGTGAACTGATTGCGCAGATGGGAGCATTGCATGCGGCAGCAAAACCGCTGCTCGACAATCCCGCGTCCGCGATACTCGAACTTGACCGCAAGGTGGCGGATACACTGCGCAGCGACGGTGTGCCGACGGAGCAATTCGGCCATCCTCTCGCCGGCAGCCTGCTGCCGTGGATCGACAAGGACCTCGGCAACGGCCAGAGCAGAGAAGAATGGAAGGGCATGGCCGAGACCAACAAGATTCTCGGCCTTGATGCGAATCCGCTGCCGATCGACGGTGTGTGCGTGCGCATTGGCGCGATGCGTTGCCACAGCCAGGCGCTGACGGTGAAATTGACCCGTGACGTGCCGCTGGTGGAAATCGAGCAGTTGCTGGCCAAGGCTAACGACTGGGTCAAGGTGATTCCCAATCAGCGCGAGGCCACGCTGAGCGGCCTGACGCCGACAGCAGTGACCGGCACTTTGTCGGTACCGGTGGGGCGTTTGCGCAAACTGCCGATGGGCGGCGAATACCTGGCGGCCTTCACCGTGGGTGACCAGTTGTTGTGGGGGGCGGCCGAACCGCTGCGCCGCATGCTGCGCATCGTGCTCGAAACGGATGTTGCCGCGCGGACCAGGACGGGTACGAGGACGCCGGTAAGTGCCTGATCAGACTGGCCGGCACCGGCGTGGCTGCGGAGCCGGTCAGCCGGTCCGGAACACGGAAATTCCTTTAAGAAATATGTGGTTGGGCAGCAACATTCGAGGTTTTGTTAGCTTGCATGCCTAACTGATTGATGCTAACTTTGTTATCCCACAAAAAAACGATACGGGAGCGGTTCGTGCGCACATTCACTCTTGGCAAGGCACTGGCCGTGGCATTGCTGCTGCTCACGCCGTGGTTGGCGCATGCGGCCGGTCTGGGGCGGCTCAACGTGCAATCCAGTCTCGGGCAACCCCTGAGCGCGGAAATCGATCTGGTTGCCGTCAGGGGTGACGAGGCGTCCACACTGGTCGCACGGCTGGCATCCCCGGATGCCTATCAACAGGCCAATCTGCAGTACAACGCCGGTATGACCGGTCTCAGGCTCAGTATCGAAAAACGTGCGAATGGGCAGTCGTACATCAAGGTCACCGGCAGCCGGCCGGTGAATGAACCGTTTGTCGACCTGCTGATTGAACTGTCCTGGTCCGGCGGCAAACTGCTGCGCGAATACACCGCGCTGCTCGATCCGCCGGGATATGGCCAGCATGCGGCGCAGGCAGCGCCTGTCGCCCCCGCGGCGGCTCCGGAGTCGCGTCCCATCGTTGCTGCACCCGCTGCACCGGCGCCGAGAGCTGCGCCGGCCGCGCGTGTTGCTGCCAGTGCCGGGGCACAGGAATACGGTCCGATTGCCAAAGGCGAAACGCTGGGCAAGATCGCTGCCAGCCTGAAACCCCAGGGGGTGTCTCTGGAGCAGATGCTGGTGGGACTGTATCGCAGCAATCCTGATGCATTTATCAAAAAGAACATGAATCTGGTGAAGTCCGGCAGGATCCTGCGTATCCCGGACGCACAGGAACTCGCAGCGATTTCGCAGGGCGAAGCGATGCAGGAATATCGTGCGCAGGTCTCTGACTGGCGCGCGTACAGCGGCCGGTTGGCCGATGCCGCGGGTCAGGCACCCGAAGGTGCCGCCACGGCACGCGGACGGATTACCGCGAAGGTGGAAGATCCTGCCGCAGCCGAAGGCAGGGATGTCGTCAAGCTGTCCAAGGGCGAACCGGGCAAGGGCGGCAAGCCGCTGACCGGGGCTGCACGCGAGGCGGTCGTTGCGGAAGAAAAAGTGGCGCTCAAACAGGAACTGGCGGAAGCCAAGGATCGCATCGCGCTGCTCGAGAAAACTGTCAAGAACGGCCAGAAACTGGCCGAACTGAAGAGCCCCGGCATGGCCGCGGCGCAGCAGAAGGCGGAGGTTGCGAAGGCCGATGCAGCCAAACCGGAGGCCGCGCCTGCAGCCAAGCCCGATGCCGCACCGGCTCAGACGGACGAAGCCAAAAAGGATATCGCTGCGACACCGGCTGACAAACCCGCCGAGGAAGCGAAGCCGGCGCCGAAACCCAAGCCCAAGCTGGTTGTGCCGCCACCACCCCCGCCTGAACCGAGCCTGATGGACATGGCGATGGAAAACCTGCCGCTGATCGGCGGGGGGGCGCTGGCCGTGGTACTCGGTGTTGCAGGTTTTGCCGCCTTGCGCCGCCGCCGCGCGCGCGCGGGAGGTGATGATGAACTGATGCAGGTGGCGCCGACCATGGGTGCTGCCGCGGCTGCGGGTGAAGCAGCAAACATGTCCGATACCACGGTAATGGCCGCAGCGCCGGCAAGCGATGATGTTGATCCGGTGGCTGAAGCCGAGGTTTATATTGCCTACGGTCGCGACGGGCAGGCCGAAGAAATCCTGAAAGAGGCGATGAGCCGCGATCCGGCGCGTGAAGACGTGCAGGTGAAGCTGGCGGAAGTGTACGCCGCGCGCAAGGATGTCGCAGCGTTCGGTACGGTGGCTGATTCCATGTACGGGCTGACCGGCGGTGCGGGTGACAACTGGTTGAAGGTTGCTGCTCTGGGTTACGTGCTGGATCCGGCCAATGCGCTGTACGAAGCCGGCAGGGATGCTGCGCCGGCTCCTGTGGCCGACGACAGTCCCACCGGCACCGATCTTGATTTTGATCTGGGTGGAGATACTGCCGGCACGCCGGATATCGCGCTCGATGCTGATCCGGCCGGGCAGGCCACGGAGTTGGGCGGCGGCATGCAGGAGTTGGCCGCAGCGGCCGATGCCGGTGTGACGCCCGTCGATCCGGCGATGCCGGACTTCAACCTGGATGCCGGTACACCACCCGATATTGCGCTCGAAGCGTCGCCGGCCGAAGCCAGCAGCATCGACTTCAACTTTGAATTGCCGGCGGTGGATACACCTGTGGCACCGGCTGCGCCCGCGGCCCCGGCCGCAGATGCCGGGCTGGATTTTAAAATCGATGTTGGCGATCTGAACATCAATCTGGATGATCCTTCGACCTCGGCTGGACCTGCCGCGGGCAAGGACGGCCACTGGTACGACGTCCAGCAGAAATTTGATCTGGCCAAGGCTTACCAGGAAATGGGCGATAACGATGGCGCCCGGGAAATCCTCCAGGAAGTGCTGAAGGAAGGCGACAGCGATCAAAAAGACCAGGCGCAGAAACTGCTCGGTACGCTCGGCTAGCCGCATTGCCCGGCGACATCATCTTGAACCGCGGCAGCGCTCCTGCCGCGGTTTGTTTTTCTGCATTGCGTTTTACTGAAGCAGCTGGAGACCCAAGTCCGTGAGAATGGCGCTCGGCATCGAATACGACGGTAATGGCTTCTGCGGCTGGCAGACCCAGCCCTCGGGCTGCGCCGTGCAGGATCTCCTGGAAGCGGCGCTGGCGACGATTGCCGGTGTCCCGGTGGCGACCATCTGTGCCGGACGCACCGATGCCGGCGTGCATGCGCTGGGCCAGGTTGTGCATTTTGATTGCACTGTGGAGCGGCCGCTGAGCGCCTGGGTGCGCGGCGTCAACGCGCTGCTGCCGCCGGCAATGGCGGTGACCTGGGCGCAGCCGGTGAACGAGGAGTTTCACGCGCGATTTTCCGCGCGGGCGCGGGTTTATCGCTACGTGCTGCTCAATGCCGCGGTGCGGCCGGCTGCCGATCACGGCCGTGTCGGCTGGTTTCATCTGCCGCTGGACATTGCGCAAATGCGCGCGGCTGCGGCTTGTCTGGTCGGCGAACACGATTTCAGCGCGTTCCGTGCCGCCGAGTGCCAGGCGCAGTCACCGGTGAGAACTTTGCATGAGGTTACTGTCGAACAAGCAGGGCCGTACGTGATTTTCGGATTTCGCGCCAATGCCTTCCTGCATCACATGGTGCGCAACCTTGTCGGCAGCCTGGTCTACGTCGGCAAAGGCAAGCATGTGCCGCAGTGGGTGGCGGAGGTGCTGCGGGGGCGTGACCGGGCCCAGGCGGCACCGACTTTTGATGCGTCGGGTCTGTACCTGATGCGTGTTGATTACGAAAAGCAATGGGCATTGCCGGCGCCGCGGCTGCGCGCGCCGCAACTGGCCCATGCCGTTGTCCAGGGCAACTGACATGACTACACGCATCAAAATCTGCGGCATTACCCGTGTCGAAGACGCGCTGGCAGCAACGCGGCTGGGCGCGCACGCCATCGGCCTGGTGTTTTATGCCGGCAGTCCGCGCGCGGTGACGCCGGCGCAGGCGCGCATCATCATCGATGCGCTGCCGCCGTTTGTGGTGCCGGTGGGGTTGTTCGTGAATGCCGATGCAAAGACCGTGCGCGAAACCGTCGCTGCGGCACCGGTACAGCTGCTACAGTTCCACGGCGATGAAACGCCGGAATTCTGCGGCGGATTCGCGCAGCCGTACCTGCGCGCGGTGCGGGTCAGGGCCGAAACCGATTTGTTACAATACTCACGGGAATTTAGTGCAGCCCAAGGCCTGTTGCTGGATGCCTGGGTCGAGGGTACGCGCGGCGGCACCGGTGCCGTTTTTGACTGGTCGCTGATCCCCGGCGATTTGCCGGCGCCCGTGGTTCTGTCTGGCGGACTCAATCCTGAGAACGTGGAACAGGCAGTGCGGCGTGTGCGGCCGTGGGCCGTCGATGTATCCAGCGGTGTGGAGTCGGCGAAGGGCATCAAGGATATGCGGAAAATGGAAGCATTCATGACTGGAGTGCGCAATGCGGGTATATGACTTGCCGGATGCGAAGGGCCATTTCGGGCCTTACGGCGGCGTGTTCGTTTCAGAAACGCTGATTTCCGCGCTGGATGAACTGAAGGCGGCTTACGCGCGTTACAAGGACGATCCGGCCTTTGTCGCGGAATTCGAATACGAACTGAAACATTACGTCGGCCGGCCGAGCCCGGTATATCACGCGCGGCGCTGGTCCGAACATTTCGGCGGCGCGCAGGTGTACCTGAAACGCGAAGACCTGAACCACACCGGCGCGCACAAGATCAACAACGTCATCGGCCAGGCGCTGCTGGCGCGTCATTTGGGCAAACCGCGGGTGATTGCCGAGACGGGCGCCGGCCAGCACGGTGTCGCCACCGCGACCATTGCCGCACGTTACGGCATGGAATGCGTGGTCTACATGGGTTCGGAAGACGTCAAGCGCCAGGCGCAGAACGTCTATCGCATGAAGCTGCTGGGCGCGACAGTGGTGCCCGTGGAATCCGGCTCGAAGACGCTGAAGGATGCATTGAACGAGGCGATGCGCGACTGGGTGACCAATGTCGAGAACACCTACTACATCATCGGCACTGTGGCCGGACCGCATCCCTATCCGATGATGGTGCGTGATTTCCAGTCAGTGATCGGGCGCGAGGCGCGAGAACAGGTGCCGGAGATGACGGGGCGCCAGCCGGATGCGGTGCTGGCCTGCGTTGGTGGCGGGTCGAACGCAATCGGCATTTTTCACGCTTTTATTCCGGACGAGAAGGTGCGCCTGATCGGTGTCGAAGCCGCAGGCCATGGCCTGGAAACCGGCAAACATTCGGCAACGCTGTGTGCCGGCAGGTCTGGCGTGCTGCACGGCAACCGCACTTACCTGCTGCAGGACGAAAATGGCCAGATCATCGAAACTCACTCGATTTCCGCGGGACTGGACTATCCCGGCGTCGGCCCGGAGCACGCCTGGCTGAAGGACAGCGGGCGGGCCGAATATGTCGCGGTGACCGACGACGAGGCGCTGGAGGCTTTCCACAAGCTGTGCCGGCTCGAGGGCATCATCCCCGCGCTCGAATCCAGCCATGCACTGGCGTATGCGGCGAAAATCGCTCCGCACATGCGCCGCGATCAGATCCTGCTGGTCAATCTCTCGGGACGCGGCGACAAGGATATGCACACTGTGGCCGAGAAATCCGGGCTCAAATTCTGAAGCGTATTAACAAAAATAACAAAAATAACGAAAATAACGAAAATTCGCCGATGTCACGTATTGCCGCCACCTTCGCGCGCCTCAACAAAGAAGGGCGCAAGGCCCTGATCCCCTTCATCACCGCGGGCGACCCCGATCCGGCGAGCTGCGTGCCGCTGATGCATGCACTGGTGGCCGGAGGCGCCGATATCCTTGAGCTGGGTGTGCCGTTTTCGGATCCCATGGCCGACGGTCCGGTGATCCAGCGTTCCAGTGAACGCGCGCTGAAACACGGCGTGTCAATGCGTGATGTGATCGGTTACGTCGCCGGGTTCCGCAAAACCAATACCGAAACGCCTGTGGTGCTGTTCGGTTACGCCAATCCGATCGAATCGATGGGGGTCGAGTCATTTGCTGCTGCAGCCAGTGCTGCCGGCGCAGACGGCGCGCTGGTGGTGGATTACCCCGCGGAGGAGGCGCAGCAATTGGTGGAGACGATGGATGCGGCCGGGCTGGATACGGTGTTCCTGCTGTCACCGACCACTTCTGACACACGCTTGAAGCAGGTCGCAGCACTGGGGCGCGGTTATCTGTATTACGTTTCATTGAAAGGGGTCACCGGCGCGGCGAATATCGACATCGGCGACGTGGCGCAGCGCATTGCGCGCATCCGAAAATACACCAAACTGCCGGTCGGCGTGGGGTTTGGCATCCGTGACGGCGAAACCGCACGCAGCATCGCCCAAGTTGCCGACGCCGTAGTTATCGGTAGCCGCCTGGTGCAGGAAATCGAAAATGCGCCCGCAGAGGCAGTGGTGCGCGCTCAGGTTTTTATGGCGGGAATCCGCAGCGCAATGGATCGTGATGTGAAAGGGCGGGCGGCATGAGCCACCTGACGAGGGGACGGGCGGAGCGCGGAGCAGGGCCCCCGTTTACGGGGATGCGACCGCAAAGCGAGTCTGGGGCGCGTCTTTGGTCGTCCCGATGTGCGCCTGCGGGGTCAGATCCCGGAGGGAACCCTCTTCCGCCCTACGGCGCGCCCCGCAGGGGGATCGGCAGTCAGGCAAGTGCCGCAGATCGCCGACACCATGCAGTTATGAAAACCAGCGTGCTGTCGGAGGCGATGGCATGAGCTGGCTGCAGAAACTCTTGCCGCCGCGCATCAATCGTGAGGCCGGCAGTGTCAAGAAAGCCGTTCCGGAAGGGCTATGGAGCAAGTGCGATTCCTGCGAAGCGGTGCTGTATCGCACGGACCTCGAGAAAAATCTGTTTGTCTGCCCGAAATGCAATCACCACAACCGCATTTCCGCGCGCGAGCGTCTGGACTGGTTGCTCGACATGGAAGGGCGCTACGAGATCGGCGTTGAAGTGACGCCGGTCGACACTCTGAAATTCCGAGACACCAAGCGTTACATCGACCGTCTGGCGGATGCGCGCACGGAAACCGGCGAGGAGGACGCGCTGGTGGTGATGCAGGGGGCGATTCGCGAAATCCCGGTGGTTACTGCCGCTTTTGAATTCGGATTTCTCGGCGGGTCCATGGGGTCGGTAGTCGGCGAACGTTTTGTGCGCGGTGTGCAGGTCTGCGTCGAACAGCGTCTGCCTTTCATCTGTTTTACTGCGACCGGCGGCGCGCGCATGCAGGAGGGCTTGCTGTCGCTGATGCAGATGGCGAAGACCTGTGCCGCGCTGACGCGTCTGGCCGATGACCGCCTGCCGTTCATCTCCGTGCTGACCGATCCGACCATGGGCGGGGTGTCGGCGAGTTTTGCCATGATCGGCGATGCCGTTATTGCTGAACCCAACGCGCTGATCGGTTTTGCCGGGCCGCGGGTGATCGAGCAGACGGTGCGTGAGACGCTGCCTGAGGGCTTTCAGCGCGCCGAATTCCTGATGCAAAAGGGCGCGCTGGACATGATCGTCGATCGCCGCCAGATGCGCGACACGCTGGCGCGGTTGCTGGCCCTGATGCTGAAACTGCCGGCGCCTTCGTCTTCCTGATTTTTTCCCTGAGCTTTGCGGATTTTTTTGACCGGGCGATCCGGTTTTTCAGGGCTATCCTTCGCCCATCATGACCTTACCCGCGACACTGGCCGGCTGGCTGGAATACATTGACGGCCAGCATCCGCAGTCCATCGCGCTCGGTCTGGATCGCGTCAACGTGGTGCGCGACGAACTGGGGCTGAAGCCTGTGTTCCCGCTGATCACCGTCGGTGGCACCAACGGCAAAGGCTCGGCGTGCATGATGCTGGATGCGATACTCGGCTGTGCCGGTTATCGCGTCGCTACCTACACCTCACCGCATCTGCTGCGTTACAACGAACGCGTACGCATCGGCGGGCGGGAAGCTGATGATGCCGATCTGGTGCGTGCTTTTGCCGCGGTTGAGCAGGCGCGTGGCATCAGTAATGTGGCACTGACTTATTTTGAATTCGGCACGCTGGCGGCCTTGTGGCTGTTCTGCCAAAGCAGGGTCGATGTGGCGATACTCGAAGTCGGACTCGGCGGTCGCCTTGATGCCGTCAATGCCTTTGATGCCGATGTCGCCCTGCTGATGAGCGTTGGTCTTGACCACATGGATTACCTCGGCGACACGCGCGAGGCCATCGGATTCGAGAAGGCGCATATTTTCCGCATCGGCCGTCCCGCGATCTGTGCCGATGCCGAACCGCCGGTGACGGTCACTGAATACGCTGCCCGCATTGGCGCCAATCTGCTGTTGATCGGGCGTGATTTCAGTTACCAGACGCAGCCGCAACAGTGGAGTTACCGCGGGCCGGGCGGCGACCGTCATGGTTTGCCGCCGCCGGCTTTGCGCGGTTCATTTCAATTGGCCAATGCCAGTGCCTGTATTGCCGCTCTGGATGCGCTGCGCGGGCGCCTGCCGGTCACTGCCGGCAACATTCGCGACGGCTTGGTGCGGGTCGAGAATCCCGGCCGTTTCCAGGCCTTGCCCGGAAGGCCGACGATGATTCTCGATGTGGCGCACAACCCGCATGCCGCGGCGGCGCTGGCCGCCAACCTCGCGCAGATGACGGGCTACAGTAATACGCTGGCGGTGTTCTCGATGCTGAAGGACAAGGATGTCGGCGGTGTAGCCAGGGCACTGCGCGGCCATGTCGATCACTGGCTGGTGGCGCCGCTCGAAGGCGCGCGCGCGTTGCCGGTCGCGGAACTGGAGCGTTATTTGCGCGAGGCCGGCGTGACCGCGCCCATTACTGCATGCGTAAATATTGCCGAAGCCTGTGACCGCGCGTATCAGATGGCAGGAGATGGTGATAGAATTTTGGCCTTCGGATCGTTTCTTACCGTGGCCGCCGCGATGACTGCAGTCCGCGCTCGCCGATAACGGCAAAAATCGATAAAAATCTTTTAAAATCAATATTTTACTTCGCTTACGGCGTATCAGGAATGGCGAGAAACGTTAGCGACGAAGAACTCCAGTTGAAGAAGCGCGCACGCCGCCGCCTGGTCGGTGCGATTGTGCTGGTGACTGCGGTGGCGGTTGTGCTGCCGATGATCCTCGATTCCGAGCCCAAACCGGCGACGCAAAGCATCAACATCCAGATTCCGTCGCCGGAAGCCGGTGTGTTGACGGCGAAACCTGAGCCGCTGAAACCTGCGGAAAAATCCACTGCTGCAGCGACGTCTGCGCCGGTGTTGGCGGAGCCTTCGATGGCACCAAAAGCAGAACCCAAAGCCGAACCGAAGCCTGAGCCCAAATCTGAAGTCAAGGCGGAAGCTGCGGTCGTGGCCAAGACGGAACCCAAGGTTGAGACCAAACCGCAGCCGGCGCCAGTGCCGGAAAAACCGGTGACCAGGGCTCCGGCGACAAAAGCGGAGACTCCGGTTAAAACCAAGGTTCCGGCCACCGGCGGTTTTGCGATTCAGGTGGCGGCGCTGTCAGATGCCGCCAGGGCCAAGGAACTGCAGGAGAAAATCGCCGGCAGCGGGCTCAAGGCCTATACCGAAATTGTGCAGACGGCGAACGGGCCGGTGACGCGTGTGCGTGTCGGCCCCTATGCCAGCCGCGATGCGGCAGAGAAGGCGCGACCTTCGTTGCAGCGCCTGCAGCTCGACGGCAAGGTGGTTCCCAGATAACCGATGACCCTGCTTGATTATGCGGTGCTCGCCATTATCGGATTTTCGGTTCTCCTCAGCGTCATGCGTGGTCTGGTGCGCGAAGTCCTCGCGCTTGCCGCCTGGGGCATCGCGTTCATCGTCGCCTGGGTGTTCGGCGGCCAGCTTGCGTCCATCATGCCGGCCGAAATCCCCAGCGAGGAGCTCCGTCAGCTTGCCGGTTTTGCAGTGTTGTTTTTTGTGGTGCTGCTCGCGATGAGCCTGGTTGCCATGGCCGTGTCGCAGTTGGTCAAGAGTGCCGGGCTGAGTGTTGAGGACCGTCTGCTGGGTTCGGTTTTCGGTTTTGTGCGCGGCATTGTGGTGGTGACGATTCTGGTATTGCTGGCTGGCGCGACGACACTGCCCGCCCAGCCGTTCTGGCGCGATGCGGCATTGCGGCCCTTGCTGGAACGTGTTGCGATTGTGGTCAAGAGCTGGTTGCCGCTTGCGGTGAGCCAGCACATCCGGTATCGCTAGGGACAGGTCCTAAGGAAACGCCATGTGCGGAATCGTCGGAGTCGTTGCCCGCAGTCCCGTCAACCAGGTGCTGTATGACGGATTGCTGGTGCTGCAGCACCGCGGCCAGGATGCCGCAGGCATCGTCACTGCGGACGGTTCGAGTTTTCACATGCACAAGGGCGGCGGCATGGTGCGTGATGTCTTCCGCACCCGCAACATGCGCAGCCTCGCCGGTTTCGCCGGTATTGGCCACACCCGTTACCCGACGGCCGGCTCTGCGTTTTCGGCAGCCGAGTCGCAGCCCTTTTATGTGAACTCGCCGTTCGGCATCGTGCTCGGCCACAATGGCAACCTGACCAACTCGGAGCAACTGAAAAACGACCTGTTCCGGCTCGACCTGCGCCACGTCAATACCGAGTCCGACTCGGAAGTGCTGCTGAATGTGCTGGCGCATGAGCTGGCGGCGAATGCCACCAATTACAAGCTTGATCCGGCGACGATATTCGCCGCGGTGTCGGGCGTGCACCGGCGCTGCCGCGGCGCCTACGCTGTGGTGGCGATGATCGCCGGTTACGGGCTGCTCGCGTTCCGGGATCCCTTCGGCATCCGTCCGCTGGTGTTTGGCAAGATCGATACGCCCCAGGGGCGTGAGTACATGGTGGCTTCCGAAAGCGTGGCGCTCGACGGCCTCGGTTTCCAGGTGATCCGCGACGTAGCGCCGGGTGAGGCGATATTCATCGATCTTGACGGCAATTTCTACAGCCACCAATGCGCGGACAATCCGTCGCTGAATCCCTGTCTGTTCGAGTTCGTTTATCTGGCACGCCCGGATTCGGTGATCGACGGTATTTCGGTGTACGAGACCCGTTTGCGCATGGGCGAAAGCCTGGGACGGAAGATCGAGAAGGACTTCGCCAACCTCGACATCGACGTGGTGATCCCGATCCCGGATTCCAGCCGGCCTTCCGCGATGCAGTTGTCAAACCATCTCAATCTGGGATATCGCGAAGGATTCATCAAGAACCGCTACATCGGGCGTACCTTCATCATGCCCGGGCAGGCCATCCGCCGGAAATCAGTGCGGCAGAAACTGAATGCAATCGGCATGGAGTTCCGCGGCAAGAACGTGCTGCTGGTCGATGACTCGATCGTGCGCGGCACCACCAGCCGGGAGATCGTGCAGATGGCCCGCGATGCGGGGGCGCGCAAGGTCTATTTCGCATCGGCGGCGCCTCCGGTGCGTTATGCCAACGTTTACGGCATCGACATGCCGAGCCGTGATGAGCTGATCGCCAGCGGGCGGTCCAACGAGGAAATCGCCCGCGAGATCGGCTGCGATGCGCTGATTTACCAGGAACTCGATGCCCTGATCGGCGACGTGCGCAGCGTCAACCCCGCAGTGACCAATTTTGAGGCGTCCTGCTTCAGCGGCCAGTACATCACGGGTGACGTGACCCAGGCCTATCTCGACGGCGTCGAGGCGCAGCGTCGCGACAGCACCAAAGCCGATGCCGCGACGGCGGCCACGCAACTCGACCTCGGGCTGGAACTCGTCGACTAGGCTGCGGACCCGGCCATGTACCAGGTTGCCGCGTTTCACGAGGAACGTATCGATGTGATGCATGCCTTGATTCGCGCGCATCCGCTGGCAGTGCTGGTGACCAGTGCCGGCGGCTCCCTTGAAGCCAACCATCTGCCGTTGCTGATTGATCCATTGCCATCACCGCAGGGTACCCTGCGCGGCCATGTCGCCCGTGCCAATCCGCTGTGGCACCAACTGCACGAGGGCGGGCACGAAACTGAGGCGCTGGCGGTTTTCCAGGGACCGCAGGTTTATGTCACGCCGTCGTGGTATCCGGAAAAACTCGCGACCGGCAAGGTGGTGCCGACCTGGAACTATGCGGTGGTGCATGCGCACGGGCCGCTGATCATCCATGATGACCGCGACTGGCTGCGCGACCTGGTATCGCGCCTGACCAGCCAGCAGGAAGCCGGCATGCCGCAACCCTGGGGGATCGGCGACGCGCCGGCGGATTACATTGAGCGCATGCTGGGGGCCATTGTCGGCATCGAAATTCCGCTGACCCGCATCGAAGGCAAATGGAAGGTCAGCCAGAACCGTGCGGACGCGGATCGCGCAGGTGTGGTGGACGGTCTGGCGCAATTGGCCGATCCGCAGGCGCAGGCCATGGCGGCCCTGGTCGCTGAAGGGGTGGCCAATAAGCGCCCGGTTTGACGCGGGTCACGGGCCTGCGGTAGTCTTCCGACTGCGCCGATTTGAAGTACAGCTTGCGGGCGCGTTAAAAATGCCGCTAAAGCGACGGAACAACCCGGTCCGCGCTAGCTGGCCGGGTTTTTTATTTGGAGCACGATCATGAAGAACGGTTTTACCACGAGCATCCTGCACTCTGATCTGGAAGCGCCGATTGAACATCACTCGGTGCACAAACCGATGCATGTCGCGGTCGCATTCGGTTACCCGGATGTGCGCGATCTGGTGAAGGTGTTCAAGGGCGAGTCAGCCGGTTATGCCTATGGCCGGCAGGGCAATCCGACCACGGCGGCGCTGGAATCGAAAATAAGCAAGATGGAGGACGGCATCGCGACGGCCTGTTTCTCGACAGGCATGGCGGCGATTGCCTCGACCTTCATCGCGCTGCTGCGCGGTGGCGATCATGTGGTGTCGAGTGCATTCCTGTTTGGCAACACCAACAGCCTGTTCGGAACCCTGGGCGAGTTCGCTTGCGACATCAGTTACGTCGATGCCACCCGCGTGGAGAACGTGGAAAAGGCGCTCAAGCCCAATACCCGGATGGTGTTCGTCGAAACCATCGCCAACCCGCGTACCCAGGTTGCCGACCTCGCGCGCATCGGCGCGTTGTGCGCCCGTCGCGGTCTGATCTATGTGGTTGATAACACCATGACCTCGCCGTACCTGTTCCGGCCGAAACAGGTACGGGCCGGCCTGGTGATCAATTCGCTGACCAAATACATCGGCGGTCATGGCAATGCGCTGGGTGGTGCGGTGACCGATACCGGCCTGTTCGACTGGAAATCGTACCCGAACATCTATGACAATTACAAAACCGCCAAGCCCGCCAACTGGGGCATCCTGCAGATTCGCAAGAAGGGTTTGCGCGATGTGGGCGCCACGCTGGCGGCGGAAGCGGCGCACCGGCTTGCCATGGGCGCCGAAACGCTGGCACTGCGGATGGAGCGGGCGGCGGGCAATGCGCTGCAATTGGCCCGTTTTCTTGCCAAGCACCCCAAGGTCACCAAAGTCTATTACCCGGGACTCGAAGATCACCCGCAGCACCGTCTCGCTGGTGAATTGTTCAAAAATTCCGGCGCGCTGATGAGCATCGAACTGGCCGACAACATCGACTGCTTCGATTTCATGAACCGTTTGCAACTAGTGATTTCATCCAGTCATCTCGGCGACAACCGGACGCTGGCGATACCGGTCGCGCACACGATCTATTGGGAGATGGGGCCGGAGCGGCGTGCCGAGATGGGCATCGTGGATTCGCTGATCCGGCTGTCGATCGGTATCGAGGATGTCGACGATCTGATCACGGATTTCACGCAGGCGCTGGCCTGATCCGGGCGGACTGCGCTACAGCAGAACTGCCGAACAACCGGCGGCAGCGCAGCGCAGGTAACCGCCGCGTTCATACCAGTCGTTGAGCACCCAGCGCTCGCAGGCATGACCGTCGATCTGATGGACATGCTGCGCCGGGCGGTGGGTGTGGCCGTGGATCAGCCGCGGATAACCGTGGCGCCGCAACAGGTCTTCCACCGCGGCCGGCGCCACATCCATGATGGTTTCCGTTTTCTGCTGTTTGCTGGCTTCGCTTTGCGCGCGCATGCCGAGCATCTGTTCGCGTCGTGCTGCCAGCGGCTGGGCGAGGAAACGTGCCTGGTTGCCGGCATCCCGGGCGTAGGTGCGGAAATGCTGGTAGTCGGCATCTTCGGTGCATAACGCGTCGCCATGGGTCAGCAGCGTTGGTGTGCCGTAGAGATCAACCAGCAGGGGATCCTCAATCAGCGTCGCACTGCTGCGCGCGGCAAACGCGCCGGCCATCAGCACGTCGCGGTTGCCCTGCATCAGGTAGACACGGGTGCCGCGGCTGGCGAGAGCCGCCAGTGCGGCGGCAGTCTGTGCGCCCAGCGGGTCGGTATCGTCATCGCCGGCCCAGTATTCGAACAGGTCGCCGAGGATGTACAGGGCGGTGGCTTGCGCCGGGATGCCGCTGGTGAACGTGAGAAATTGCGCAGTGATTTGCGGCCGTTCGGTCGCCAGATGCAGATCGGATATGAACAGGGAGTGCGGCAGGCTGTAATTCGCGTTGGGCATGAAAGGCGGGGCGATGCGCCCTGCGGATTATAGAAAGTTACATAAAGAATGACAAAAACATGCCTCTGGCGAGGCTGTCATGTTTTTGGTGATACTCACACGACTTCGGCTTTTTCGATGATCACGTCTTCGACCGGCACGTCCTGGTGCATGCTTTTGCTGCCGGTCTTGACCTTGCGTATTTTGTCGACAACGTCGGTGCCGTCAACGACCTTGCCGAACACGCAGTAACCCCAGCCCTGCGCGGTCGGCGCGCTGTGGTTGAGGAAGTCGTTGTCACCGACATTGATGAAAAACTGTGCGCTGGCCGAATGCGGCTCCGAGGTGCGCGCCATGGCGACAGTGTACATGTCGTTTTTCAGGCCGTTGTTGGCTTCGTTCTGTACCGGCTCGCGCGTCGGTTTTTGTTTCATGCCGGGCTCAAAGCCGCCGCCCTGGATCATGAAGCCGTCGATCACGCGGTGAAAAATGGTGTTGCTGTAGTGGCCGTCCTTCACGTACTGGGTGAAATTGGCGACGGTGTCCGGCGCTTTTGCCGCGTCGAGTTCGAGGGTGATGACGCCGTGTTTGGTATGCAGCTTGATCATGACAAATCCTTGTAATGCAGGTTATTCAGGTTATGGGGCTTTGGCGGCGGGTTTGGTCTTTGCGGCGGGGGTCTCTTCAAGCAACCGTGCGCGTTCGATGACGACGGGCTGGCGCGGCACGTTCTGGTGCGGTCCGGTCGTGGCGGTCGGCACCAGCAGCATTTTCTGCACCACGTCCATGCCCGAAGTCACCCGCGCGAACACCGTGTAACCATAGCCTTTGTCGTCGGGCGATTTGAAATCGAGGAAATCGTTGTCGCTGACGTTGATGAAAAACTGCGCGGTGGCCGAATGCGCATCCGCGGTGCGCGCCATGGCTACGGTGCCGATGGCATTGCGCAGGCCGTTGCCGGCTTCATTGCGAATCGCGGGGCGCACGGGCTTTTGCTGGAAGTTCGGCGTGAAGCCGCCGCCCTGGGCCATGAAGCCCGGAATCACGCGATGGAAAATCGTGCCGTCGTAAAAACCGTCTTTCACGTACTGCAGGAAATTCTCGACGGTTTTCGGCGCGTTCTCCGGATAGAGTTCAATGACCACGGCACCCAGTGAGGTTTTTATTTCGACTTTCGGGTTCGCGGCAAGTGCGGCGGGCGCGATCAACAGGGCAAACAGAATGGCGACTGATGGAGTAAACAGCGGGGCAAACAGCGATGACAATGAGCGGATCATGATTTTACCAATAAAAACAAAGGGTTATTGAATTCCGGCGAGTGTTCAGGCCGCGCCTTCGTGGACGATGCGCCAGCCGCCTTTTTCAAGCTGCCAGTACTGGCGCTTGCGCATCTTGCCGCTGGTGTTGCTGCTGCTGTAATCCTGCTCGAAGGTCACCACAGCCAGATTTTCATCGCCTGGATACAGGAACATGCTGACCTGATCGACCTTGACCTTGATCCACGATTTGTCGGCGTTGACGCTGCGTTTCTGCGTCGCCCATGCCGCGAGGTCCTGCTTGCCGGCGGCGAAATTCGTCGAGTAATGCCGCAGGTATTGCTCGGTGTCGCGACTTTCCCAGTCGCGGCGCCAGCTTTCGATGGACTGCTGCAGCGTGTTGCGCGTGGTTTTTGCGCTGCCGGCTTCAACCCATTCGACGTCCTGGGCAATGATCACCGGCGTCAGGCCGACCTGTACGTGTTTCGAAATCGCCTGCAGGTCTTCGTTGGTCAGTGCGACGCAGCCGTCGCTGGCGCGCGGCGGTCGGCTGTAGGTGTCGAAGGGCACGCCGTGCAGCCAGATGCCGTGGCCGTTGCGGCCGCGGCGGCGGTCCCATTCGTTGGGATAGTTGAGCGGAAACGCGCCGTCACCATAGAGCGCGCTCTGCGTGCCGTAGGTTTTGCTGAGTTGTTCGCGCGGCAGGTTCCCGGTGACGTGATAAACGCCCAGCGGCGTTTTTTTGTCGCCCTCGCGCAGCTTTTCGATGCCGTTGCGGCCGATGGTGGTGTAGTAGTCGGCAATGTAACGCGGCGTGCCCTTGTCGTTTTCGAACACATACAGCGTGTATTTCGAGGTGTCGACGACGAACGCATACTTCTGCGCGGGATCGAGCTGAAGCAGGGCGCGCGGCACCCGGTTCAAGGGGCGTTCCTGCTTGTGGCGCACCAGCCGTGCCCGTGCTTCGTCGCGCAGGTCGGCAAGACGTTCCATCGGCGCATCGGATGCGCTGCCGATGCTGCTGATCGGGCGCGCCCGCGCCATCAGCAGGTCGCCCTTGATCAGGTGCGCCAGGCGGAAATTCGGGTTTTGCAGCAGTACCTTGTCGATTTCCGTCAGTGCGATATCGAACTGCGAACTGGCGATCGCGAGCAGTGTTTGCACCAGCAGTGCTTCAGGCGCACCGAGTGCGGCGCTGCCACCGCCAAGGCCGAGCAGGCTGCCGGTGCCCGGTGACAGGGGGCGGTTGCCGAGGGCGAGGGTAGAGGAAGACGGTGTCAGCGCGGTGGCGGTAATGGCCGCGACCAGCGCGCAGGCGAGCAGCGGGTGCTTCATCCGCCGGCGATTTCTTCCTGGATCAGCCATTGGTTGCCCGATTTCACCATCACCAGCTTCTTGCCGGCGGAAACCTTGAAGGTGTTGGAGCGGTAATGCTGACGGAAGGTCACTGTTGCGCGATTGGCGTCGTTGAAGGTGACTTTTGGCGCTTCGACGCGCACCTCGATCTTGCGCGGTTTGGCGATTCTGGCGCGGCGCTCGCTTTCCCAGGTCTTGCGCGGTTCGCCGTCCGGTGTTTTGAAACCCGGTGCGTAACGCGCGAGGTAACCGTCAACATCGTTGCTGGCCCAGGCGATGGCCCAGCTGTTGACGGCCTTGAGCACGGCGTCCGGGTTGTTGGCCAGAGGCGTGGCTTTGGCCGGTGCCGGTTCCTTCACGGGTTCTTTGACCGGTTCTTTCGCGGCAACGACAGGTGCGGGCGCGGGTTTGGGGGGGGCAGCTTGTGCTGCCGGTGCTGCCGGAACAGGAGTGATCGGACGGGCTGGCGGCGCTGGTGCCGGTGCCGGTGCGGATTTCGGCACCGTTTGCGCCAGCGCGACCTTGGGCGGACGCATGCCGCCGGTGAACAGATCCTTGATCAGGTTGAGTTTGGTCTGCGCGGCCTGATTGCCCTTGTCGAGTTGCAGCGCCTTGTCATAGGCCTGGCTCGCCATCTTGGCGTAGATGTCGCCGAGGTTTTCGTGCGCAGTGGCATAACTCGGGTGAGTGCGGATCGCCATCTCGAGTGCGCCGCGCGCCTTGTCGTACTGGCCCTGTGAGGCATACAGCACCGCAAGGTTGTTGTACGGCTCGGGCAATTCGGGGTAATCCTGGGTCAGCTCGGTGAAGACGCGGATCGCTTCCGTGGGTTTGTTCTGTTCGGTGAGCAGGATGCCGCGCAGAAAACGGCCGCGCGCGTCCTTGGGTTTTGTTTTCAGATACTGCTCGACGCGCTCCATGGCACGATCGGTCTGTCCCTGTTTCAGCAACTGCTGGGCTTCCTGCAGATCGTCAGTCTGCGCCAGCGCCGGAGCGGTAAGCCCCATGCAGAAGAGGATGATGGCGAGGCGGGCAGCGGCCGGTTTGAAAGTCATCGTGCTATGATTCCGGTGGTCGTTGTTAAAACCGCAGTCATTGTTAATTCGACGACATCACGGCGACATTAGTCCTTGAATCTTCGGGATTTTACCAAGAACAACCACTAATTCAAATTTCTCTTTTTGCGGGACTCCCAGCCCCGCGATTCCACTCCATATTCCGGTGTCCGGCAGGCTGCAGATATGCGGATTCCGGGGCACCAGACAGCCTGACAACTCGTAAAAAAATCCACATCACGGCCATTGTCAACTGATCAAGATTTGCCGACACTCATTAAATCAGTCTCTTGTAAGCGTGTGCGCCTGGTCACTGCGCTCCCCACGCGCTCGCTCCCCGCTTATTCCACGCCCTGAAAATGCTCAAAATCTATAACACCCTGGCACGGGACAAGCAGGTTTTTACCCCACTCCAGCCCGGCAAGGTCCGCATGTACGTCTGCGGCATGACGGTTTACGACTACTGCCACCTCGGTCATGCCCGGGTGATGGTGATTTTCGACGTGGTGCAGCGCTGGCTGCGCGCCTCCGGTTACGACGTGACCTATGTGCGCAACATTACCGACATCGATGACAAGATCATCAAGCGCGCGCAGGAGAACAAGGAATCGACAGCGGTGCTGACCGAACGTTTCATCCACGCCATGGATGAAGACGCGACGGCGCTGGGTGTGCAAAAACCTGACGCCGAACCGCGCGCCACCGAATACGTGCCGGGCATGCTCGACATGATCGGTCTGCTGCAGAGCCGCGGTTACGCTTATCAGGCCACCGACGGTGATGTGAATTACGCGGTGCGCAAGTTCGACGGTTACGGCAAATTGTCCGGCAAGTCGCTGGAAGATATGCGCGCCGGTGAACGCGTCGCAGTGGATGCGGCGAAACAGGACCCACTGGATTTCGTGTTGTGGAAACGCGCCAAGCCCGGTGAGCCGGCCTGGGAATCGCCCTGGGGTGCCGGTCGTCCCGGCTGGCATATCGAATGCTCGGTGATGTCGGGTGCGTTGCTCGGCAAACAGTTCGACATTCATGGCGGCGGCCAGGATCTGCAGTTTCCCCATCATGAAAACGAGATCGCGCAGTCCGAAGGCGCGCACGGCGGCACTTTCGTCAATTACTGGATGCACAACGGCTTTGTGCGCATCATGAAAGGGGAAATGAGCGAAAAGATGTCGAAGTCGCTGGGCAATTTTTTCACCGTTCGCGAGATACTCAAAAAATATGATGCGGAGGTGGTGCGCTTTTTCA
Source organism: Burkholderiales bacterium (assembly GCA_038316355.1). Taxonomy (GTDB): domain Bacteria; phylum Pseudomonadota; class Gammaproteobacteria; order Burkholderiales; family SG8-41. Next base: position 4,099 of record JBBQAO010000033.1, on the reverse strand, counting down.
TCATCCGTGCACAGTACCGCAGTCCGCTGAATTATTCCGATGTCCATCTCGATGATGCGAAGCAGGGTTTGACCCGGCTTTATACCGCGTTGAAAGGTGTGTCGGCGGACGCGGGCGACATCGACTGGAACAACGCCTATGCGCTGCGCTTCAAGGCGGCGCTGGATGATGATTTCAATACGCCGGTGGCGGTGGCGGTGTTGTTTGATCTGGCGGGTGAACTGAACAAAACGCAGTCGGCGGCAGATGCAGGGTTGCTGAAGGCGCTGGCTGGAGTAGTCGGATTGTTGCAGCGGGAGCCGGAGGCGTTTCTGCAGACGGGGCCGGCGGAGGATGGCTGGACCCCGGAGCGGATTGAGGCGGCGATTGTGGCGCGGGCTGAGGCTAAGAAGGCTAAGCAGTTTGCTGAGGCGGATCGGATTCGGGATGAGTTGAAGGCGGCTGGGGTAGTGTTGGAGGACAGTGCGGCTGGGACAACTTGGCGGAGAAGTTGAGATTGATGTCAGTGGTTGTTTTATTTGAGACGTAGCCCGGCCTCACCCGACAACAGTCGCGGAAAATCCCCGTCTTCCCCTACGTTTTCACGCCGGCGCAGCAGTGAGTTGTCTGGAGCGGTTATAGAGAATATCTCGATATGACCGCTTCCGACCCAAAGCGGACATCCCAAGAGAAGAAAAACCCGCTTGGCCAGGACTTGGTTCACGGCGCACTGAAAAGCCAGACTGCCTCAGTTAGATACGTCAACTCAACACAGTCAACTCAACACGTCTATTTTTTGGATTTGATCTGACAGGCAATGTCCGGGCTCGCCGCTGCCGTTCGACTTTCTACAGAGCTGTCGTTCGCATTCGTCACTCGATCACAATGTCCGCCTGCACCGGTCAAGAATCTGCAATGGCGCGAATTTAATTGCAGCGTAAGTATCCTTTCACTTGGCGCGAAGGCCGATATCTTTCACAACTACGGAAAACATCGCGATCTGTTCACGAAGATTCTTGTCGAGTTCTTCCGGGGTGCTGGACGCCGGCGTCATGCCAAGGCTCTGAAACCGCTCCTTGATGTCGGGTAGTTCAAGGATGCGCGCCACCTCCTTGCTGATCTGATGCACCACGTCGCGCGGTGTTCCGGCTGGCGCATAAAGCCCGTACGATGCATCGCTTTTGAAGTTGGGAACCACCTCTACGATTGCCGGTACGTTCGGCAATGCAGGTGAGCGCCGCTGCGTCGTAACTCCCAATGCTTGCAGTCGCCCGTCCTTGACAAACGGCAGCGCGATCGACGCGCTTGCCATGCAATAGTGGACGCGGCCAGCCAAAACTTCGATCAGAGCCTCCGAACTCGACTTGAATCCCACGTGCGCGGCCTTGATGCCGGCGTGAAACCTGAACAGTTCGGCGGTCATATGGTTATTGCTACCGGCGCCGCCAGAACTGAAAAGCATCTTGCCGGGCTGCGCCTGCGCGAGCGCGATAAGGTCCTTGATCGACTTGATACCCAGCGCGGGCGCCGTCAGCAAAACGTTGGTGCTGAAGCCGATCTGACTCACGCCCGCAAAGTCCTTGAGAGGCTGATAAGGAAGATTCGAATGCAGCGCCGCGCCAAGTGCGAACTGACTTGAAATTAGCAGCAGCGAGTGGCCGTCCGGCGCGGCTTTGGCGATTACGCTTGCGGCCAGCGTACCGCCCGCACCCGCGCGGTTTTCCACGACCACGGGCTGTTTCCAAGTCTCGCTCATCTTCGGCCCTATCATGCGTGCAACCGTGTCAGCTGCGTTACCGGCGGCCGGTCCCACGAGGCGGATCGGTTTTCCGGGAAACTTCTGCTGCGCCTGTGCAACACCTGACGTGGCAATGATGACGGCAGCAACGACCCGTGAGAAAGCACGCCGCGGTTGATTCCTACAGACCAAAAATGGAATTGCTCTGTAATACAGAACGGATAACTGTGCCAACTTACGCTGGAAACCAACCATGTCTGCCACCTCGGATCGAATCAATGCAGAATAATGGTACAGTAGCATGCCTACCCTTTCTCGGCGCAATGGCTTACCGGCGCTGCGCAATCGCCGTTACAAGTTATGTGTCTGACATTTTTTGGGAGAGGCTGACCCTGCGAGGAAACCATGACGGCACGCAATGTTCTTTTTATTATGTCAGACCAGCATCAGCAGAAGGTGACGGGGTGCTATGGGCATGACTTTATCAAGACCCCCAATATAGATGCCCTGGCGGCTCGCGGCACCCGCTTTACCACGGCCTACACCAACTCCGCGATTTGCGTACCAGCGCGGGCAGCACTCGCGACAGGGCGTTACGTTAACGAGACGCATTACTGGGACAATTCTCATGGCTATGATGGCCGTGTTAAAAGTTGGCATCACATGTCAGGCGAACTGGGCGCCGGCGTGACATCCGTAGGCAAGCTGCACTTCCGAAGCGACGAGGACCCGACAGGTTTCAAAGCCTCGATGATTCCAATGCACGTCGATGGCGGAATCGGGGATATACGCGGTTGCGTGAAACGCCCCATGGCCCCTTCTTTGAAGCGCAGCAAAATTGTCGAACGCATCGGTCCTGGTGAATCCTCGTACACCCGATACGACAACGAGATCATGGAAAAGGCGTGCGCCTGGCTGAAAGAAAAAGCCGCGAGCAAAAACGCCCGGCCCTGGACTTTGATGTGCTCGTTCGTGTGCCCGCATCCGCCGCATATTGCGCCGCCGACGTTTTACGAACTCTACGACAAGATTAATTTTCCGATGCCGAAGATGAGTGACCCGGATGCGCCGTTGCATCCGTGGATCCATTTGCAGCAACGCTCGCGCAATCACGAGGACTTTCTGACACCGCCCACCAAGAAGGTGTTGATGAATTCCTACTACGGCTGCGTGAGCTACCTCGATTTCAATATCGGTAAGGTGCTTGCCGCCCTTGACGCGGCGGGGCTGCGGGATGACACACTCATCATCTACACCACCGATCACGGCGAGAATCTCGGCGCCCGCAAGCTGTGGGGCAAGAATAATATGTACGAAGAGTCGGCCGCCATCCCGATGATCGTTGCCGGCCCGGGTGTGCCCGAAGGAAAAATATCGACGACGCCGGTAACACTGATTGATATTGGTCCGACGGTGCTGGACACCATTGGGCATGACGAGATCACGACGCGGGAAAGACTGCCTGGACGATCTCTGACCCAGCTGGCCAACGCAGCCAATGATCCGGATCGCGTAGCGTTCAGCGAATATTACGCCGCTGGCGCGGACCGGGCTTCCTTCATGATCCGCAAAGGCAAATACAAATTCATTACCTATGTCGGCTACGAGCCGGAGCTGTTCGATCTTGAAAAAGATCCGGAGGAGCTGAACAACCTGGCTCAAGATGCAGCACATGCCGATGTGGTCAGGCAATACGACGGCATCCTCCGCAGCATGGCCGATCCGGAGGAGCTGGACGAAATGGCGTTTCGCGATCAATCCGCGCTGGTAGAGAAATTCGGTGGGCGTGAAAAGGTAACCGCCAAGGGCGCCATTCAGGGATCTCCCGTGCCCGGCGATAAAGCTGAGTACGTGGCATAGGAAACCGAATTTCGACAATCGGTAATCGGGTGTTGACGCTCATGCCGATAGAACCACAATGCCGGGATTCGCGAAAGTCGGTATTTCTTGCGCGGGATGCTACCGATCAGTGGCTGGTTCGCCGGCCTTCGGCTTCCCTGCGCTGCTCGCCAAGCTGGGCGGCTGCCACCCAAGGTGACTTCCTTCGGGGCGCGCAACTCGCTCTTGCCGCTGCGTGGCAAGAGCTCAGACAGTCCTCGCCGGGCGCATCGGACCCGGTGCCGTGTAGCGGGGGTGCGGGCAGGGGCAGCCGATAGCTGCGTGCAACAATCGTGGGCCGGAGCGCCGATGTCTGCTCCCGCAAACGGGCCTGCGGCGAACGAGTCGCAGTCATCCCCCCAGCTAGGCTGCGCTGCCCGGCGGCTCACAAGGGGTGAATGGTGGTGCGTTGGAAATGTGTTTATAAGTAATTGATTTTATTAATATTTTAAAGGATTTCCCGGTGACCCGTATTGCATCCGTTAAAGCCCATGCCATTTCCGC
>JBBQAO010000126.1:0-8513 GCA_038316355.1 Burkholderiales bacterium | reverse complement strand
CTGCGGATGCAGCCGTGGAATCGCCGCAAAAGCCTCTTCGACCACCCAGTCGATGGCCACATCCGGCCGTGCCGCGGCAATATCCGCGACCACCGGCAGGTTATGCACGACGTCGCCCAGCGAAGAGGTTTTGATCAGCAGGATGCGCGGCATTTGCGCGGTATCTCTATGTTATTGAAGGAAAAACTGGAACTCTAGCCCGAAGATTAGCACTCGTCGCCAGAAAATCAAAAGATTGCCCACCATTAACCGACAAACCATGTTGTAAAGCGTTGCTTTACGCACTAAAATTCACGATGATCAAAAGTTTTCGTCACAAAGGCATAGAAGCATTCTTTCTGACTGGCAGCAAAGCGGGCATTCAAACCCATCATGCGGCGAAGCTGCGAATCATGTTGACGGCTTTGAACAACGCGAGAAAGCCGGGCGACTTGAATGCGCCCGGCTGGCGATTTCATAAATTGAGCGGTAACTTGAAAGGATTTTTCTCCATTACCGTCAATGGCAACTGGCGATTGATCTTTCGTTTTGACGTTAATGACACAGAGTTGATCGACTACCTCGATTATCACTGACAAGGACTCACAAAATGACTCGTATGCATAACCCCGCACACCCTGGCGAAGTACTTCGGGAATATTTGCCGGGCACCGTAGGAGTGACAGAAGCGGCCAAACGTCTGGGTGTAACGCGGCAAGCGCTGTCAGCGCTGCTTAATGGACGCGCAGGCATCAGCGCCGAAATGGCCCTGCGACTCGAAGCCGCATTAGGCACCAGCGCGGAAATGTGGGTGGAGATGCAGGCCGGCTATGACCTGTGGCGGGCGCGGCAGCAGCGTCAGCCCAAAGTCCTGAAGATCGCGGCCTGAGGCCTTTGCCCGCAACCTGGGCATTTTGTAGCGTCCACCCGGACCCTCCGAGCCAATCAATTTTGTGGAAATCAGCACTTGAAACTTACGCATAAGCACTTGCTCTGCATGGCATATAGGTCTCTTTCATCAGCACACCCCGCGACCGGGGGATTTGAACAATGATCCTCGTAACCGGCGGCGCAGGTTTCATCGGCGCCAACTTCATCCTCGACTGGATCGCCGCTGAAGGTTCCCCCGTCCTCAATTTTGACAAACTGACTTACGCCGGCAATCCGGCGAATCTCGCGCCGCTCAAAAGCGACAGCCGTTATGTCTTTGCGCAGGGCGACATCTGCGACCGTGCTCTGGTCGCGAGCCTGCTGCAAAAACACCAGCCACAGGCCATCGTGCATTTCGCCGCCGAAAGTCATGTTGACCGCTCGATCCACGGCCCGGGTGAATTCGTGCAAACCAATGTCGTCGGCACCTTCAGCCTGCTCGAAGAGGTGCGCGCGTACTGGGGTACGCTGGCTGAACCCGCAAAAAGCCGCTTTCGTTTCCTGCATGTCTCGACCGACGAGGTGTACGGCTCGCTCGGCAGCACCGATCCCGCGTTCAGCGAAACCACTGCCTACGCGCCGAACAGTCCCTACGCCGCATCCAAAGCCGCCTCCGACCACCTGGTGCGCGCCTACCACCACACCTACGGCCTGCCGGTGATCACCACCAACTGCTCGAACAACTACGGCCCGCTGCAGTTCCCGGAAAAACTGATTCCGCTGATGATCCTCAACGCACTGAACGGCAAGCCGCTGCCGATATACGGCGATGGCAAAAACGTGCGCGACTGGCTGTATGTCGGCGACCATTGCTCGGGCATCCGCGCTGCACTGGCCAAGGGCCGGCTTGGCGAAACCTACAACATCGGCGGCGACAGCGAAAAAACCAATCTTGAAGTGGTGCATGCGGTGTGCGCGATTCTCGACGAATTGCATCCCGCCGGCGCACCACACAACAAACTGATTACCTATGTCAAAGATCGCCCGGGCCACGATCAGCGTTATGCGATCAACGCCGAAAAAATCCGCCGCGAACTCGGTTGGGAACCGCAGGAACGTTTTGAAAAAGGCCTGCGCAAAACCGTCGAATGGTACCTGTCACACCATGAATGGGTGGATGCTGTGCAGAGCGGGGAGTATCGAAAGTGGGTTGATACGCAATACGGGTGATTAAGTAATTAGGTAACTATTCAGTGCGAGCGGAAAGTCAAAAGCTTCCCTCACCCCGCCTTCTCCCGGAGGGAGAGGGAGAAAACCATCGCCGGGGCAAGCAAACACTTGAAATCGAGTAGCACGGGGGTTGCTCCCTCTCCCTCCGGAACAAGGGAACACTGGAAGCGGAGCAGAGGGCGGGGGTGAGGGAAGGTCGCTGAGTTTGCCGCACGCACTGAATAGATACGTAATTAGGTAATTAGAAGCGTGATTAGGTGATTAACCTGATCGGCATCCATCGACTCAATCACCTAGTTACTTAATCACTTGAATTAGTGGCGCGCCAAGCCGAATAGATATACAATGTTTTTGTATATCTATTGCTTCGGAGGTGATCATGCAAGTCTCTAAATGGGGCAACAGTCTGGCAGTGCGTCTGCCCGCGTCGGTCATCGAGGCCCTTGGTCTCAAGGAGGGCGATGACATCGAAATCCAGATCGCCGGGCGCGGTGCGTTCGAGATCGTGAAGAAACCTGGCGCGCGCGCGCTGCTGGCGCGTTTGAGGAAATACCGGGGGCGTCTGCCCGCGGACTTCCGCTTCGACCGACTGGAAACTCAAGCGCGTGACTAAGCGGTTTTTCGACACCAACGTATTACTGTATCTGCTTTCCGCCGATGCGACGAAGGCCGATCGGGTGGAAGAAACCCTTGCCGCAGGCGCCACCATCAGCGTCCAGGTCCTCAATGAATTTGCTGCGGTTGCGTTGCGCAAACTCGGCATGACCGTGGCCGAGGTGCGCGACGCGCTGGACCCGATCATGGCCGTCTGCCAGGTTTTACCGATCACTGTCGAAACTCATAAACGGGGTTTGCAGATCGCCGGGCGTTACCGGTTCGCGGTTTACGATGCGTTCATCATTGCCGCCGCGCTCGACGCGGGTTGCTCAACGCTCTACACCGAAGACCTGCAGGACGGCCAGGTCATTGACGATGTACTGACCATCAGGAATCCGTTCCGGGGTTAGCCTTTGCAGTGACCATTTACCAGCTACGCAATACAGTCAAGGGCGTGATTAGGTGACGAGGTGATTGAGTGAATGGATGCCGATCGTTTTAATCACTGAATCACCTCGTCACCTAATCACCTAATCACCAGGGGGCGGGTTATGAGCCGGCCGCATTACAAACTCGAAGCATGGAAATCAGCAATGGCGCTGGTCAGCGGCATCTACCAAATCACGCGAAATTTCCCCAAGGAAGAGTTGTATGGCCTGACCTCCCAGATGCGGCGCGCAGCAGTGTCCATCCCCGGCAATCTCGCGGAAGGTGCTGCACGCACTGGGCAAAAAGAATTTGCGCAATTCCCCAGTATCGCGAAATGATCACTGAGTGAATTGGAAACACAGCTTCTCATTTCGGCTGACTTGGGATATTTGGACCAAAAACATGAGATATTTCAGCAGGCAGACAGAGTATCCAGCCTGCTGTCCGGACTTCACCGCAGCCTAAGCAAGTGATTCCATCACCTAATCACCTAATCACCAGTCACCAGTCACCAGTCACCAAATTTTGAAAACCATCCTCCTGCTAGGAAAGACCGGACAGGTCGGCTTCGAACTGGAGCACGCACTGAAACCACTGGGCTCGCTCGTGGCCCCGAGTCACGACGAACTCGACTTAACGGATCCCGACTCCATTCAGAAGGCCATTGCAGCAGCAAAACCTGACGTCATCGTCAACGCCGCCGGATTCACCATTGTCGATGCCGCTGAAACACAGCCCGATCTGGCCATGCAGCTCAACGCCACTGCGCCCGGCATCATCGCGGAATGCGCCGATAAATGCGGCGCGGTGCTGATTCATTATTCGACCACCTTTGTGTTTGACGGCAACAAGCGCGAGCCCTACACCGAGGAGGACATACCCAACCCGGTCAATGCCTACGGCCGCAGCAAGCTGGCCGGCGAACGCGCGGTCAGCGCCGCCTGTCAGCGCCACCTGATCCTGCGCGCCAACTGGGTGTACAGTGCGCGCCGCACAAACTTTGCGCTGGCCATGCTGAAACTGGCGCGGGATAAACCCGAACTCCGCATCGTCGAAGACCAGATCGGGTCACCGACCTGGGCGCGGGACTATGCCGACACCACAGCCCGCTTGCTCGCCGACCCCGACCGCCTTTGGGAAGCGCCGGGCATCTACCACCTCTCGGCGCAGTCGCATTGCTCACGCCTGCGGTGGGCACAGAAGCTGATTGACTGCGTCCGGAAAGCATCTGGATCCGACGCGGGCTGGGCCCGACTGCAACCGACGACGACCGCGCAATATCCCCACCCCGCGCCACGCCCGCTCTACACCGTCACCAGCAATCGTAAAATCGAAGAGACCTTTGGCATCCGCATGCCGGTGTGGGAAGATCGGATCGAGGCTTTTGTGCGGACGCTGCAGTGGTGATCTGTTCTTTGAAACCATACTCAGAGTGACCAGAAAAATGAAGTCTCCCTCTCCCCGCTTGCGGGGAGAGGGTTGGGGTGAGGGGATGCGGAAAATTCATTTTGTTAGGTGCCCTTAAACAGAAAACCGTTTTACCGCAAATCAACGCCGATAACTTCCGCAACGGACGGGCAAACCCAGATACCACTTGATTTATTGTTCTAAAATATTACCGAAGACTTCCGCTCTGATCGGTGTTCATCGGCGTTTATCGGCGTTTACATGGCTTTTGAAGTAAAAAACTTGAAAGTACTGGCCCCATGAGAAAAGGCATCATCCTCGCCGGCGGCTCCGGCACCCGTCTGTATCCGGTGACCCATGTCGTATCGAAGCAGTTGTTGCCGATCTACGACAAGCCGATGGTGTATTACCCGTTGACGACGCTGATGCTGGCGGGCATCCGTGACATCCTGCTGATTTCCACGCCGCAGGACATCCCGCGTTTCAAACAACTGCTCGGTAATGGCCGGCAGTGGGGTATCGATATTTCATACAAAGTACAACCCTCGCCGGACGGCCTGCCACAGGCGTTCACGCTGGGCGAGAAATTCATCGGCAAGGATTCAGTCACGCTGATCCTCGGCGACAATATTTTCTACGGTCACGATTTTCCGGTTCAGTTGGCGGCCGCAGCCCGGCAAACCGTGGGGGCCACGGTATTCGCCTATCCGGTGCATGATCCGGAGCGTTATGGCGTCGTCGAGTTCGACGCCAAAGGCCACGCGCTGAAGCTGGTGGAAAAGCCGGTAAAACCGAAATCGCGTTACGCAGTGACCGGGCTTTATTTCTACGACAACTCGGTCGTAAAGCTGGCCAAAACACTGAAGCCCTCGGCGCGTGGTGAACTGGAAATCTCCGAGCTCAATACGCTTTACCTGCGGCAGAAGAAGCTGGAAGTCTGCGTGCTCGGGCGCGGCATGGCCTGGCTGGATACCGGCACACATGACTCACTGCTGGAAGCTTCGCAGTTCATCGAGACCGTGGAGAAACGCCAGGGGCTTAAGGTCGCCTGCCCGGAGGAAGTTGCCTACCGTAAGGGCTTCATCAATGAAAACCAGCTAAAAAAACTCGCCTTGCCGCTGCAGAAAACCGCCTACGGTCAGTATCTGCTGCGACTGCCGAACGATCAGGTGTTCTGACTCTACAAACACCTGCAAGCCCGGGTGTCCGTCAGGCTTCGGCAACAACCACCTTGGTGCCAAAGCCCCACCAGCCCGCACGGTCCGCCGGCACCAGTCGTACATCGCGGAAACCGCTCTCCCGCAAGCGATCAACGATATCCAGCCCGTAATTGCGGAAACACAAGACCCTGCCGTGGCCGCGAATCACGTCACCGTGGTATTCCGGTTCCAGCAAATGGCGAATCGCGCCGCCTTCCAGCACAGCGCGCTCCACGGTCGTCGCATTTTCGGTCAGCGGCACGGTAAACACGAAGCGCCCGCCCGGTCGCAACACCCTGCGGATCTCGCTAAAGCCCTTGCGGTCGTCCGGCACATGCTCGAACACCTCCGTCGATGTGCACAAATCAAACGATGCCAAGCCATAAGTCAGCGCCTGCACATCCTGGCACTGGATGTCGCCACGAAATGCGCCGGGCAGCACATCGTCAAAAAACTCCGAACAGGTGAACGGCCCGGCGCGGGCACGCAAGTAGTCAAACAGCGGTCCACGCGACGACATTTCGTAAGCAGCAAGGCCGGACAGATCCGGATACAGGCCCTGCAGCACCTGCAGGATGGACATGTGAATGGCACTGGCGCGGCAACGGATGCAACGCACGGATATCGCGTCGTTTGCGAGCTTCACCATCAAGGTCGGCCCGCAGGTCGGACAATGCCCCGGTTTCAAGGCCAGCGCGCCCAGCTGTGCCAAAGCCAGGGTTTTGCGCAACAACTGCAGCGGTCTCGGCAGCATCCCCGTCAACCCGGCGGCAGCAAATGCGCATGCCGGCGCAGGAAAGCAGCACCGACGCGCGCAGCGGTGCCGTAGGCATAATGGCCGGGCCGCAGCAGCGCCATGAAACGGCGCTGCAAATCCTGATCTTCCGGTGTTTCTTTAAAACATCCGTCCACCCGGTCCAGCATTTCGAGCACGACTGCCAAAATATCTTCGGCGTCATTCTCGACCGGCGTCAGCCCCGCGTCTGCATACAGCTTCGCATAACGGAAATCTCCAGCTGGCGAATCCAGGATTTCGTCAAATCGCAAAAATCTCTGTTCGTGACCGACGCGCAGCAATTTCTGGATGCTGAGATCGACTGGCAGCACCGCGAGTGCGGACATGGGAATCATATTAGCCAATACCGAGGGTACTCCAAACACCGAACTTACCAGAGCCAAGCCTGAACTGTTGCCCAAAAAAAACTTCGTTTGTGCGCACAGGATGACATCCAGACGCGGGGACCGCAGTGGATGATGAGCATAATCAATCAACCAGGGAATGCCGGACAGCCGGGACATCGACGGATCTCCCATGCGCACACACCAACCACCGCGCTTTACAATTTCGGCAACCGCCGGCAGCAAGGCACGCGGATCGCCGTTGCGGTGAGCATGCGCCGCCTCGTCAGCCGGCGAAAACCCGGGCTCTCGCACATGAATGCATACAAACCACGCATCACCGGGAATACCCAGATCGCGCAACACCGTTTTGCTCCAGGCCTGATCCTGTGCAGTAAGCGCCAGTTGCGGCTTCCGTCCGCCCCACTGCGCATTCAGGCGGTAAATGTCCTGGGTTGCAGCAAGTTGCAGAACGTAATGGCTGACGTCATAACGCAGCAAAAGCCAGCGACTCATCGCGCCCAGCAACAGACAGGCCACAGGATTGGTCACTACTGGCACACAGGCCTGCCAGTACTTCATCAAATGTGCATTTGCCACCTGCTTGGGTGGTGCGAGCAAAAACCACCGGCGTTGCGGTAACTCGCCGAGGGCCTGCGCCTTGAGAAAACTATCGACTTCAGCAGCAAGATGCCCGATACGACCGGTAATGACCGTCACCCGCCGGTATCCAAGGCCGTGCAGTATCAGTGTCACTGGCAACAGCAGCAGCCACAGGAAAAACGCAGCGCCCGCAGCAACGAGCCGGCGCATCACTGTCGTGAACAGGCCGCGCTGTCGAGCACCTTCAATGAATATGCCCAGCCGGGTCATGAATTCTGACGGCATCAGCCCCCCCGTCCGAGCTGGGTCATGGCCTGAATTCCTGCTCCGCAAGACGCAGACTTTCCGGATTGCCGATATCCCGGTGATAACCGCGATTATGGAAAGTACAAATGCGCCCCATGTAATGCGGAATCACCTCGGTGCTGAGATCAATGACTTCTTTGCCCAGAGTGGCCATAAAATTGATAACGCCGGCTTCAAATATATAGACGGCGGCATTGGCATGGTTGCCCGGCGGATTTTCGACTTTCTCGTGGAATGCAACGACCACACCGTCGGTATTTTCTTCAACAATGCCGCAACTGCGCGGCGCATCGGTATCGAAGGTCATCATCGTGATTTCGACGCCCGCCGCCCGTGCCTGATGTCGGGCGATAAATGCCGCAAGATCGAATTGCGTCAGATTGTCTGCATGCGCCACCAGAAATGATGTGCCATCGAAAAATGCATGGTTTTTAAGGACCGTGCCGCCCGTTCCAAGCAGAACATCCTCGTGAACCATGGAAATCCGTTCACGCCAGGGTGAGGCCGCTACAAACTGCCGTACTTTTTCGGGAAGGTAATGCGTATTAAGCAAGATCCGCTCAATGCCGCCGGGCAACAGCAAGTCCAGCCAGTATTGCAACAGTGGTTTGCCATGCACCGGAACCAGGCACTTGGGAACATGATCGGTAATCGGCCGCAGCCGAGTGCCTAGACCCGCAGCAAGCAGCAACGCACGCATCGTTCAGGGCGCGTCAATCTCTGTAATCAGATCGGCCTGCGTCAGCGGCGTATTGCCGACGCGGGAAACCTGGC
>JBBQAO010000002.1:0-127037 GCA_038316355.1 Burkholderiales bacterium | reverse complement strand
ATGGCTTTCTTGGTGCCCTTGATCGCCTTCTTGGCCTTGTAGACTTCGTACGCGTCCTTGGACATCGCCGACATTCGCCCCGAGGCAGCGTCGGATTTCAGCGTTGCCTCGTCGGTTTCCAATCGCTTTAGTTGGCGCTGCAGCGCAGCCTTGTCCGATTGCAGTTGTGCTGAGTCCTCCTTGACTCCGGAAGAACCCTGAGCAATGGCAGTGCCGGATACGAACGCCAGTGCGATCAATGGTGCAACAATTTTGTTTAAGAGTTTCATGTCTATAGCTCCCGAGTTAGCGTTCGCCCTCGAAATGAAGCACGATACGAATTTTCATGCTTGCCCACCACTTGGATATTGTCCGTACGGTGGCACACATTGCACAGCCAGTTCGCTTCGGAAACCATTGCGTCGGAGACAACAACACCGACAAATGTGCGGTTTCGACAATTCTCGGCTTGCAAGGAATGGGGGCGCAAGGAATTCAAGGAATTGGCTCAGGTCTTGCAATCATGCATTTTCTTTTTCTGAATATTGATTTTGCAATCCCGACTCACCGCGCACCGTCACATCACCAAAAGGATTGGCCATCAATTGCCGCGAGAGGTGCGCGCGTAAGCGCGGGGAATTTGGATTACAAGACCACATATGAATAGCAGGGGATTGTTGGATTGCAAGACCCCATATGATGACCCCATATGACCTCTAGCATATGACCCCCAGCACACGCAGGAAACAGAAGTCGGCGTAACACGTTTTTGGATCCAAACAACCTCCGCTGCAGGGGGGTTGCATCAATACACCTCGGGCACGTACAGCTCCTTCGGCATTGGCGTCCGCGAATAGTCCGGGTGGCGCTGGCGCGCGGGCAACGCGATCTCCGAGTGGGGAACATCGCCATACGGGATCTGGGCGAGGATGTGGTGCATGCAATTGAGCCGGGCGCGCTTTTTGTCCACGGCCTCCACCAGCCACCAGCGCACATCGGAAAGATTAGTGCGCTCCAGCATCGTTTCCTTGGCCTTGGTATAAATTTCCCAGCGCCGACGCGACTCCAGATCCATCGGACTCAGTTTCCACTGCTTCAGCGGATCATGGATACGCATCTGGAAACGCAGGTGCTGTTCGTCGTCGGTAATCGAGAACCAGTATTTGAGCAAAATAATGCCCGAGCGCAACAGCATGCGCTCGAACTCGGGCACCGTGCGGAAAAACTCCTCGTATTCGTCATCGCCGCAAAAACCCATCACCCGTTCGACGCCTGCGCGGTTGTACCAACTGCGGTCAAACAGCACGATCTCGCCGCCGGCCGGCAGGTGCGACACGTAGCGCTGGAAGTACCACTGTGTGCGTTCGCGGTCGTTGGGTGCGGGCAGTGCCACCACGCGGCAGACGCGCGGATTGAGCCGCTGGGTGATGCGCTTGATTACGCCGCCCTTGCCGGCCGCATCGCGCCCCTCGAACAGGATCACCACCTTGAGTTTCTGGTGGATAACCCAGTCCTGCAGCTTCACCAGTTCGCCCTGGAGACGGAAGAGTTCCTTGAAGTAGATCCTGCGGTCCAGGCTAAGCCGATCGGGGTGCTCGCCAATGTCGGCCAGCATACCGTCGAGCCGGTCGTCATCAATCTCTGATTCGAGTTCCTCATCGAAACTGTCGAGCATTTCGCTGTACACGCGCTGGAACAGCTGGTCTGAATCGCTGCTTCTGGAATCGGTCATGGAGGGATCAGGCAGAATAAGGCAGGGAGTAACATTGTGTTAAGAAAATGTGGCAATTTGAAGACATTGACGCATTTTTGCAGATCTTTTGCTGATTCTGCGCACTGGATCAAGGTGCGTTCTGCGAGCAGTCAGTCCGCCGGCTGGTCCAGTGTCCGTTTGTAGGTCGCCTGGGTGAACCACGCATCAAGACTCGCGCGATGACGGTTTTTTTTGCACTTCGGCCAGGAGTTTGTCCTTGCTGTCATGCCAGCGTGCCATCTGTTCCTCGGACAGGATCAGCTCCAACGGGCTGACGCTGAAATTCATGTTCATGCCCGCCTTGTAGAACAGCGAGGTAAGCCACGGCCTGTCCACGCCCCGGGCACCGGTGTAGAGGGTTTTGTCCTCGAACGGCTGGTTCAGGTGCGCTGCAACTTCGCGGACAGGTTTGCCATGGGTTTCGAGGATGTCGCGGGCAATGCGGTGGACTTTTTCAGCGTCGTCATCCCAGTGCTCCCACTCCTCGGCAGGCAGGATCAGCGCGCAGTACTTGGTGTCATTGTGTAGCGCGCCAAAGGGCCAAGCACGATATATTCCACAAGCCAGTCGAGCCTGGCCCCTGTAACCCTCTTTAACCAGTCGTCCGGTAAACCCGATCTCGGCATGGCAACGACGGATTAATGATCGACCGGACCGACGTATTCCGCAGCAGAACCGATGGCGTGGTGATCCCCCGAATATGGATTGCCATCGCGTTGTCGATATTCGTGCACATCGCAGTCTTGTTGGATCTGCCGCCGATCACGGTGCAGTTGCCGGAGGCGGGTGAGCCCCCCGACAGTCGCGCGCCGCTGACCTTGCGGCTCGCTCCTCCGGCACCGCCGATTCCGCCCCTGGGGGTCGTACCACCGCAGCCCTCGTCTGAACCGTCGCTGCGGGCGCAGCGACCGAAGGCGGCGCCACGCCCGCGGTTCGCGCCACCGTTCGTCGCAATGGACAAGCCGGCACCGCCTGCACCATCACCCGCGGCAATTGCGCCGCCCGCTCCGGCGCCCGATCCGGGGGACGACATGGCGTCGTACATCGAAGCGCGACAGCGCGCCCGCGGCGCAACCACGCCGGCACCTCCGCCGCAGGCGGAAGATGCCGACGCCCGCAGCAAGCGCATCATCGCCGGCAATATCGGTTCACAGCGCGACCGCACTTTCGGCTACGACCCGAGCAAGGGTGGCGGCGTGTTTCAAATCCAGCGCCTGAGCCACGACTATGCCGAATTCCTCTTCCACGGCTGGAACAACGACATCAACCGCAATTCCAAACAGTTGATCGAGGTGCGCCGAGGCGCCAACAGCGACATCCGCATTGCAGTGGTGCGCAGGATGATCGCCATCATTCGCGAGGACAAGCAGGACGAATTCCTGTGGGTGTCGAACCGCCTGGGGCGCAGCGTCATGCTGTCGGCCCGTGCCCGGGATAACGCCGGGCTCGAGGAATTCATGATACGTGAATTTTTCCCCGACAGCAGTCCGGCGCGGCGCTGAGCGCATCCGCACCGGCTTTTAATTCGGCGCTTCGTCCAGCGTCCTCTTGTAGGTCTCCTGGATGATCCATGCATCAAAACTCGCGCGATGACGGTGCTTGTGCACTTCGGCCAGCAGTTTGTCCTTGGTGGCATGCCAGCGCGCCATCTGTTGCTCGGACAGGATCAGTTCCAGCGGGCTGACGCTGAATTCATGTTCACGCCCGCCTTGTAGAACAGCGTGGTGAGCCACGGCTTGTCCACGCCCCAGGCGTCGCTATAGAGAGTCTTGCCTTCGAACAACTGGTTCAGGTGTGCGGCAACTTCCTGTATCGGTTTGCCGTGGGTTTCGAGAATGTCACGGGCGATGCGGTGGACTTTTTCTGCGTCTTCATCCCAGTGTTCCCAATCCGCGGCGGGCAGGATCAGCGCGCAGTATTTGGTGTCATCGTCGAAGGCGACGTCGACTTCAATGGGATAACTCCCGTCGCCAAAACCGGAGGCCTCGACGTCGATGATGATCGGTGTTTTTCTGCGGCGCATGTCCTGATCCCCGTCAGCCCCGGCCCGGCTCTGTGATGTCCATGGAATGCTGTCGATGATAATGAAAACCCGGGATCAAAGGGGCCGGAACATCCATTCAGGCCCGCGCCCGACACCGGCCTTCCTGCTTATTGCGCCTTGATGCCGCCCTGCTTGATCACGCGCCGCCACTGCTCACTCTCGGCACGGATATGTTTGGTGAACTCCTCAGGCGTGGATCCCACGCCCTCGGAGCCATCGGCAACGAGGTGTTTCATCATCGCTGGCGCCTGCACGGCCTTGGTGGTCTCGGCGGCGATCTTGTCGATCACGGCTTTCGGGGTGGCCTTGGGTGCGATCAGGCCGTACCAGTTGACCACGACCACGCCGGGCACACCGGCCTCGGCGAGGGTCGGCGTATCGGACATCGCCGGTGCGCGTTTGGCCGTGGATACCGCCAGCGCGCGCAACCGGTTGTTCTTGATGTGGCCCTGGGCCGAGATGATGGTCGCAAACGAAAAGCTGATGCGCCCGCCGACCAGGTCGGCGTAGGCCGCGCCCATGCCTTTATACGGGATATGGATCATCCGGGTACCGGTGGCGATGCCCAGCAGTTCGGTGGTCATGTGGATCGGGCTGCCGATGCCGGATGAAGCGTAGGTCAGCTTGTCCGGATTCGCCTTCGCGTAATTGACAAATTCGAGCGCCGATTTTGCCGGCAGCGACGGATGGACGACCAGCACGTAGCCCTGCGCGGTGACCTGCGACACCGGCATAAAATCGCGCACGGGGTCGAGCGGGGATTTGTAGAGCAGCGGGTAGATCACGGTGGTGGCGCTGATCATCATCAGCGTATGCCCGTCCGGCGCCGCGCCGGCGAGAATCTCCAGCGCAATCAGGCTGCCCGCGCCCGGACGGTTGTCAACAACGACGCTCTGCCCCAACGCTTCGGTGAAACTCGCCGCGACGTTACGGGTGACGCTGTCCATGCCGCCAGCCGCTGCCAGCGGCACGATCACCCGCATCGGCCGGCTGGGAAAAGATTGGGCGTGGGCAACAGCCGTCAGCAATACGCAGGACAGCGCCAGCATCCTGATGCCGGTTTTTGCATTCATGTGATTCCTCCTCCGAGCCGTTGTGATTTGTTTGCGTCAGCAGGAAGATGCCACGAAACCGGCACCACTCGCAACCTGCGATCCGGGGCAGGTCAACAGCCGGCGAAATCAGGACAACACCCACGGCCCCGTCGATCTATGTTCGGCAACGTACGGTCGCTTGCACATGGATGGCGATACTCTGAACAAGGCTCGCCGATTGCTCCGTCGTCCTGCACACCTCGCCACCAGCCTCCCCGCGCCTGGAATGTTTTCTTTCCTGCGCTTCCCTGCAACGCACCACTCATTGGGCAAACACATGCAAATACAAGTCAATACAGATCACAATGTTGAGGGCCGTGAAGCGCTGGTCCATTGGGTTGAGTCCGAGGTAAGTCATACCCTCAGCCGCTTCAGTGATCACATCACGCGCGTCGAAGTGCACCTGAGCGACGAGAACAGCAACAAGTCCGGGGGCAATGACAAACGTTGCCTGATGGAAGCACGGCTCTCCGCCCACCAGCCGCTTGCAGTAAGCTACCATGCAGGATCAATCGACGGGGCGTTCAGGGGCGCTGCGGAGAAGCTGAAGCGGTCTTTGGAAAATACCCTCGGTCGATTGAAGGATCACCACGGTCGTGACTCGATACGCGGCAATGAAGACACAGGTGAGTCGCAAACCGACCAGCCGATTGCACCACCCGAGGTTGTCAGGGAGACGTCATGAGCCGGCTTCAGACCGCAGCCATCGTCGGCAGCCTGCGGCGTGAATCCTTCAACCGCAAACTGGCGGACGCAATGGTCAAACTCACGCCTGCGGACCTCACGCTGAAGCAACTCCCGGTCGAAAACCTGCCGCTCTACAATCAGGATGACGATACGAATCCGGCATCCGCGGTGCTGCGGCTCAAGTCCGGGATTGCCGAATCCCGGGGCCTGCTTTTCGTGACCCCCGAATACAACCGTTCGATCCCCTGCTTCGTCAAAAACGCCCTTGATCACGCCTCCCGTCCCTATGGCAAAAAGCGAGTGGGCGGGCAAACCCGCAGGAGTGATCGGCGTATCCATCGGCGCCATCGGCACATCACTGGCGCAGCAGCACCTGCGCAACATACTCGCTTATCTGAACGTGCCGACCCCCGGCCAGCCCGAGGCCTTCATCCGGGCCAAGGAGGGCTTGTTCGATGACAACGGCAACGTGGGCCCGAACGTGGGCCCGGACAGTCTGGCGTTCATGCAGGAATGGATGACGGCCTACGCGGCGCGGGTGCGCCTGTACGCGGAGTAGCGTTTTGCGTACCGGCACCGCACGAACCGACACTCTGACTGAATAACCATGAATATCAGACAGGAGTGGCATCTCGTCAGGAAAACCATAGCCGCCTGGATCGATGACTATGCGCCCAGCATGGGTGCCGCACTGGCCTTCTACACGATGTTTTCGATTGCGCCGCTGTTGCTGATCATCATCGCAGTGGCGGGCTGGTTTTTCGGAGCTGAAGCGGCACGCGGCGAAATTCTGACGCAGATGGAGGGCCTCCTCGGCAAGGAAGGCGCAACCATGATCGAAGGGCTGATCAAGGCCGCGAGTTCGCCTGAGCAGAGCGCGGTGGCCACAGTGATCGGCGTGGTCATGCTGCTGATTGGCGCCACTTCGGTGTTCGGCGAACTGCAGGACGCGCTGGACCGGATCTGGCGCGCGCCGGTCAAGGTCAAAACCACGGGCCTCTTCAGGCTGCTGCGCACGCGTCTGCTGTCGTTCGGCATGATCTTCGGGATCGCTTTTCTGCTGATGGTTTCACTGGTCGTTTCCGCCGGGTTGTCCGCGCTCGGCAAATGGTGGGGGCCGATGTTTGGCGATTGGGAAACCATCGCACAACTCGTCGATTTTTTTGTGAGTTTCGCCTTGATTACCGTTTTGTTCGCGTTAATCTACAAATTCATGCCGCGAGTCAGGATCGCGTGGCACGACGTGTGGTTCGGCGCAGCCTTCACCTCGCTGCTGTTTACGATCGGCAAGCTGTTGATCGGACTCTACATCGGCAAGAGCGGCGTCGCCTCTGTCTTTGGTGCGGCCGGCTCGCTGGCGGTGTTGCTGCTCTGGGTGTATTACTCGGCGCAGATATTTCTGCTCGGCGCGGAATATACCCGGGTCTACGCACACGATCGGGGCTCGAAAAAGGACTCAGTGCCGCCGGCTACCGCCGAAGATCAGCCGAGCCGTTCGACCAAAGAGCCCCTGCCCAGCGTCAAGCCGCATCCGCGCAAGGCTTCACGTCGACGGCGCAAATCGTAGGGGTGGATGCGGGGACGGGACCCTGATCTTTTTTCCCGTATTCCTCGCGCTTTGGCGGCAGCTGCGGCCCCGCTCAGCTTATGTCGAGCAATTGCGCGAGATTTTTCCAGAGAATTTTTTCCTTTTCCACCGGCGTCAGCGACTCGCGGTCCTGCAGCCAGGCCACCGGTGACGGATGCCAGCGCACGAACCAGCCAGTCGCTGCCCATCACCACGCGATCGGCCCCGACCTGGTCGATCAGGAAGCGCAGCGCGGCTTCGTCGCCGACGACGGTGTCGTAGTACAGTTTTTTCTGGTACGCGCCCGGCGGTTTCGGCGTGCTGCGTGTCGCCGGCCGGTCGTGCCAGTTGCGGTCGATTCGCCCCATCGCGTAGCAGGCCGGTCCGCCGCCGTGGGCGATGCAGATTTTCAGGTCCGGGCATTTTTCGAGCACGCCACCGGCGAGCAGCACCGCGGTGACGATGGCGTCGTCGAGGATCACGCCGAGGCTGTTGTTCAGCCCGTGGCGCTTGATCCGCTGCGCGAGGAAATTGTTGCGCGGCTGCGGGTGGTAGAACAGCACCGCACCCAGTTGCCCGGCCGCCTTGAAAAACGGCAGGAAGCGCGGCTCGTCCCATTGCTCGGCATTGACCTGGGTGTCGAGCGACGCGCCTTTGAGGCCCAACGTTGTCACCGCGCGTTCGAGTTCGGCGATGGCCAGCCCGGTGTCCTGCGCCGGCAGCGTGGCGAATCCGGCGAGGCGGCCGTTGCCCTGGCGCACTTTCAATCCGAGTTCGTCGTTGAAGTCGCGCGCCAGCGCAAGGCCCTGCGCCGGGGGCAGGTGATAACCGACGAAGGGCGTGTGGATGGAGAGCACCTGCACGTCCACCTGCTGCGCATCCATGTCCCTGATCCGGTCTTCGATGGTGTAGCGCAGCTTGGGCGAGGAGAATTCGGTGTGCTGCCCGTTCGCGACCATGGTACCGGAGCCCTCGCCCGGCTCATGGCGGAAACCGTGCCAGTCCTTTCGGGCTTCGATCGCCCGCCACATGGAATCCGGGACGATGTGCGCATGAATATCCATGGTTTTCATGCGCTGTATTCCTCGAACTTCGGCAGCGCCGGCGTCTCGACATACCACGCCGCCTTCGATCCCCAGAAAATGCTGCACTCGGGGCTCACGTCCGGATTCGCATCGAGCACACCCGCCGGGATCAGCATGTTATTCGTGCCGGTGACCCGGTGCGGCATGCGTGTACCGCACTGCGTGCAGAAGTTCACCGCGAAGCGCTTGGCGCCTGGCAGATCGAAGTGCTTGACCATGGATTCACCGGCCAGCCATTGGAACTGGCTCTCCGGCAGAAAAACATTGGCGGCGTGTGCGGTGCCGGTGGCCTTGCGACAACGCTTGCAATGGCAATAACGGAATCCGCTTGATGGCGGCGTGATCTCGAATCTGACCGACCCGCACAGACAGCTGCCGGCGATGGATGTCTGCTGCGACATGGTGGCTCCTCCGGTTATGCGTCAGTTCTTTTTCAGGTTGCGGTCCCACAGGTCGAACACTTTCTCCCAGGCGTGTTCGGCCGCTGCCGGGTGGTGCACCACGCGTTCGGCAAAACAAAAGCCGTGTTGCGTGCCCGGCAGCGTTTCGATGGTGTGCCTGGTGCCCGCCTTTTTCAGCGCCGCGGTGAGGTCAGTCACTTCCTGCGCCGGCACCGAGGCGTCCTTCTCGGCAAAACCGAAGTAAAGCTCGCCCTTGATTTTGTCGAGCAGCAGATGCGGGGAGTCTTCCTTGTCGGTGACAATACCCACGCCGTAGAGTGACGCGGCCGCTTTCATGCGCGGAAAGCGCGCCGCCGCGGTGGTGATGTAGCGCCCGCTCATGCAGTGGCCGACCGAGCCGACCGGGCCGGCCGCGACTTTGTCCTGGGCATCAAGCCAGGCAATGAAGCCGCCGGTGTCGTCGGTGACGTCGGCATTGCTCAGACTGTTCATCGCGGCCTTGATCACCGCCGACATCGCGTCATTGCGGCGCGGGATGTCAAAGCGGCAGGTGCCGAGCCGGTAGTACATGTCGGGCAGCAGGCAGAAGTAGCCGCGTTTGGCGATGCGCCGCGCCATGTTGCACAGCTCTTCGCGATACCCCGGCGCGTCCATGTAGAAAATGATGCCGGGGAAGCTGCCCGGTGCGTCAGGGCAGGCGGCAAACGCCGGGCATTTGCCATGCTTGGTGGTGACGAGGACGTTGTGTTCGATGAGAGCCATACCGGGCTTTCCTTCTGTGATGGAGCCCGGATTAAAACATTGAGTGCAGGCAGTACGCCATCAGCGCAGGCGGCAGCGACGCAGATTAATTATTTAACTACTTGTTTTTATTGATATTTTATGGGCCGTCAGCAGCCAGGCCCGTGCACAACGTCGACTACAGCATCGCCCCCGGGCTCCCCAGCGCCTCTGCAGTGAGCTGCCGCATCAGCCACTCGCAGGCCTCGTCCACCGAATCCGTGCGGTGCACGAGTTCCACATCTGCGGCGTCGATGGTGCCGTGGCGCACCAGCGCGTCGAAGTTGATCACTTCGTTCCAGTACTCGGTGCCGAACAGCACGATCGGCATCGGCTTGGTCAGGCGCCTGGTCTGTTTCAAGGTCAGCATTTCGAACAGTTCATCCAGCGTGCCGTAGCCGCCGGGGAACACGATCAGCGCCTTGGCCATGTAGGCGAGCCAGAACTTGCGCATGAAGAAATAGTGGAAATGGAATGCCAGCTCGCGGGTGACGTGCGGATTGACGCCTTCTTCGCGCGGCAATGAGATGGTCAGGCCGACGTTGCGGCCGCGTGCTTCCGAGGCCCCGCGGTTGGCCGCTTCCATGATGCCCGGCCCGCCGCCGGTGCAGACCACAAAGCGGCGTTGGCTGTCCGGACCCAGCCCCTTGGACCAGGTGGTCATGCGGAACGCCAGTTCGCGCGCCGCCTCGTAATATTTCGAGCCCGGCGGCAGCCGCGCCGAGCCGAAAAACACGATGGTGTCCTCGACGCCTTCGGCATCGAGGCGGCTTTTCGGTTCGAGGTATTCAGCGAGGATGCGCAGCTCACGCGCGTCCTTGCCGTTCATGAAATCCGGGCTGCGCCAGGCCTTGACCGGTTTCACGGCCGGGTTTTCAGCAGCGGGTCGGGGCTTGTTCCGGGAGTCGGCGGCGTGGTCATTTGCGACACTGCGGATGGGTCAATGCGCTGGATGATCCTGTTGTTGTTGGCCGCCCAGAAGCGGGCGGTGTCTTCGGTCATCGGGGACCGGACCATGCGCCAGCGCAGCCGGCCATGCTTGTCTTTCTCCTGCACTCGCCACTTGTAGAGTGTTTCCATGCAAGCTCCTCGTCAGTCAGGGGGGCCGATGATCTTAGCGCGACCCGCGCCCGGCTGCCATCACCGGATGACGCGCACCGGATTTATCATCGCGGGGGTCATCTTCTCGCCCCAATCTGAATTAGGATGGTCATTAGACGATATGTACACCCTCTACCACAAGCGCACTTTGTGACCCCCGGGAATGCCCTGATCACGCCCATCCGCCGCAGCCCGGTTGCCGGCTGCGGCGGGGGTCGCTGGCTGCTCATGATGTGGCTGATGCTGGCCGGTGGTTTTGCGATGGCGGCCGAAGGCCGCGCACCGCTGCCCCGGCTCACCGCCTTCAGCGAACTGCAACGGCATTTGCTCGCGCAGGAGCCCGGTGTCAATCGCTTCCGGCTGCGCGGTCCCTTTGAGGTCAGCACGCGCACAAACCGCCAGATACTGCTGTCGGCCAATGAGCGCATTCGCGCCGATTTGTATCTGGCGGCATCCGCCGAAAAAGCACCGCTGGTTATTTTCCTGCATGGTCATGACAGCTCGAAGGAAGCGCATGCCCGGCAGGCCATGCACGTCGCGTCGTGGGGCATGCATGCCGTTGCCCTGCAGTTGTCGAAAACCGGGCCGTGGGATGGCAACGGCAGAACCCTGGCAAGGCTGGTGCATCTGATTCACCGTTCGCCGGGCGTGATTGACGGCCGCATTGATGTGAACCGGATCATTCTGGTCGGCCATTCGTTCGGAGCTTACGCCGTAACCGTCGCAATGGCGCAGAACGCGCCTGTCGCGGGCGGCATCCTGCTGGATCCCGCCCTGTTCGGCAATGCCCAGCCCGACTTTCTGCGGAAAATAAACAAACCGGTGATGGTGCTGGGTGCGGACGAAACGTTATCGCCGATCCGTTATCGCGAATATTTTTATCATTTTATTCCCGGCAATGTTGCCGAAGTCTCGGTCAGGGACGCGACGCACGAAGATGCGCAGTATCCTTCGCAGACCTCGCTGCAGAATGCCGGGGTCGATCCGGACGTCACGGAAGCGCTGCAGATCACTTTTGTCAGCGCCATCACTTTGGCCGCTTTCAGCCTGTCCGCCGGCCGCTTGCTGGATTACGCCTGGGCCGGTTTGCGCGAACTGGTCAACAGCGGGCAATTGCTCGACGCGAAAAAGAAGTAAGCCGGAGGGTGTGGACGAATCAGCGCGCCGCAGCGGCGCCGGCGGGTGGCACGGGCAATGGTTTGACCAGCCGGAATTCCCGCGCAGGTGGCGTGCCGGCGACAAAATGGACGGATTCCAGCGCGGGAACAACCACGTCATTGCAGATTTTGCGGATACGGTAACGTTCGGCCAGTGTTTGCAGTTTTGACTCTGCTTCGCACTGCACTTCGACGCAGGCAATGCGTTTCAGCCAGGCACATACCTTCAGCTCCGATCCGTCCGGATTAATGATCTGGGTCTGGAACGCCGAAGGCTGGCGGGCAGGCTGGGTGGCCCCGGTTTCCGGATTGACGTCAATCAGCAGCGTGTAATAAACCCCGTTCAATTCCAGCAGGGACAGCGTCCTCTCCATGAAACGGGAGATGCGCGGAGTGTACGAGAAACCACCAAACACATCCGTGACCAGATCAAATTTTCCGAGTTCGCCAGGCGCATGATCACTCAGGGTCTTGCCGAAGAGATAGCGTATTTTGCCCGGCTCCAGCTTGGTGGCGGTTTCATGCCATACGGGCATCCGGCGGTCTTCGATCGAGACCGCGACTGACTGCGCCTTGCTGCCGCGCCGTTCGCGACCTTCCTTGTTCATGGCATCGTAGCGCTCCCCGTAATAGTCGAGTATTGCCTGTCCCTCTCCCGCGCCGATATCCAGCCAGCGCTGCGACGGGGCGAGCCCGGCCAGGGATTGACGGAACCCGGGAAGCAGGTTGAGGTTGTACGCCAGCAGCGAGCGGTCGATCACATAGCCCACCGGCACCACATCACCGCGGGTCTGATAGATCCTGGCCTGCTCTGACATTTCCTTGCTGAAGTTTGCACTGCCGGTCTGTTGCGCCCCGCCCGGAGGCGGTGCGACAGTTTTGTCCTGCGCGCTCACGGCAACAGCCGTTGCCATGGCCGCAGCCACGCCGGACATCAGCAATGCTTTACGCAACAAATCCATGGTTTTTTATTTGAGCATCCGGAGAAATCAACCGGCGCTCATTATTCATGAATATGCGCGCGCTGACCAACCCTACCCTCGCCTCCTCCCGGCGCCCGCGGGGCGGCATCCGCGACATCCAGGGCTATCCGCGCCCCTGCCCCCGGTCGCGACCCCGCTCCTGGCCCCGTTCCTGGCCCTGACGCTGCTCTGCGCCGACCCTGGATTGGGGGGCATCACCCCGGCCCCGCGGTTCCCGGGCTTGTTGCGGCCCCGGTGCCTGCTGCGCGCGCGGGGCTTGCTCCTGCCGCCGTTGCTGTTGCTGTTGCTGTTGCCGCTCCTGCATGACCGCCGCTCTTTGCTGCGGCAGCACTTGCAGCGCTTCCGGTCTCCGCAGGTCCTCACGTTCGCGGGGCACCCGTTGCTCGCGCGGAGCCTCCGGCCGGCCCTGCGGCTCAGCACGCCGTTCCGGCTCCTGCCGCGGCGCTTGCCGTTGTTCCTGCGCCACCGGTGCGCGCTGCTGGGGCAATACCTGCATCGGTTCGGATCGACGCGTCTCTTCGCGCTCGCGCTGCGGCCGTTGTTCCCGCGGAAAGTCCGGGCGGTTCTGCGGTACAGGCTGGGCCTGCACCTGCGGCCGCGGCGTTGTGTGCTGCTGATGACGCTCGCGCACCACGTGGTCACGCGGCTGGTAATGGTAATGCTCGCGACGGATCACCCGCTGGTACTCCGCCCGCGGATAGCGGTCGCCGGCATAGTGGCGCTGGTATGCCGGCAACGGCGCGGACACGTAAACCACGCGGCGGTCCCAGCGATCCCAGCCATGGTGATACCTCGTCCAGCGCGGCCCCCAGTGGTAATCCCAGCGCGGCGGCGCTTCCACATACCAGCCGTGAAAGTACAGCGGGGGATTCACGTAATAGCGCACAGGGACGCGCAGCACAAACAGCGGCACGTAATCCGGCTCCACCAGTTCCCACGGTCCGTTGTACCAATCGCTGGAATACCAGCGGTCATCCTGGTACACCCAGTACAGGCTGTCGTAAAAGAAATAATTCGCCTGCACGTGGGGCGCGTAATACACCGGATAGCCGGGCACCGGAACGAGTTCCGGATACGCCGGCTGATTGATACCGATGCTCACGCCGGGAATTGAAATGCCAATGCTCACCTGGGCCATGGCCGGGGTCGTCGTTCCCAGCAATATCGACAATGCAATGAGTGCGTAGCGCATGTTCTGCTCTCCTGTTCAGCAAGCGAGGATGCGACCGCCCCCCCCCGACATCAGCGGCGTCCGTAGCCGCGGCGCCCGCCATAGCCCTGATGGCCATGGCCGCCCCCGCCGTAGATTCCGAAGCGGATGGATGGCCCGTAAAAAACCGGCGGGCCGTAATACGCCGGCGTCGGCACATAAACCACAGGCGCGGGTTCGTAGTAGCCCGGCTGGACCGGAACTGCCACGCAGCCGCTCAACACCGTCAGCACCGAAACTGCAAACATCACTTTGATCGGGGTTTTCATGGTTGACTCTCCTTCTCATATTGGACACGAAGCGGTTCGCAATAGCCCCGGGAATTTTGTAAGTGTTTGTTAATGGCCCTCGCTGCATGCACAGACTTGCCGCGATGCGACAGATGGAGAAAAGAAAACGGGGGCAACTCGCGCCGCCCCCGTTTTTTGTTGCCATGCAACGACAGTCTTGTTACGCCCTGCCGTGCCCACCGTGCCGGCCACCGCGTCCGCCGTGTTTGCCGCCGCGGCTGGCGAATACCTGATCAGCAATTTGCTGCTGCTCCGGTGACAGCGCTGCGTAGAGCGGTTTCTGCACGGTGAGGCGTTCGCCGATACGCGCCGAGGCCGTGGCCATGAAGTCCTGGCGACGCTCCAGCCGCTCGATTGCAGTCGGACGTTTGCGCGCGGTATTCGCCGCCATTTTTTCGCGATGCGACTGGATTCGCACATCGGCCTCCTTGGCCTGCTTGCGCAGCACACCGGCGAAAGCATCCCATTGCGTTTGCTGCGCATCGGTGATTTTCAGCGCAGTCTTCATGTAAGCGAGGCGCGCTTCGACACGTTCACCGGGCAGACGGCGCGCCTGTTTGCCGTGATGGCCGCGCTGCCCGTGGGCATGCTGGCCCTGCGATGCGCCCGGCGCGGGATTGGCCGTTTGCGCCATGGACAGCGGTACAGCGGTGGCAAATCCGGCAGCAATCAATGCACTTATCATCAATTTGTTCATCACTACCTCCGAGATGGTTGAGCCACTTCCTGTCCGCCCGATATGGGTGGCGGTGTTGATCAGAGTGGGGGCAGCGGGGCGCGTTCCGCGCAGTGATGTAAGTAATCGTTACAAACGTAACACCGTGCGCCGGATGTTTATAATCCAGTCTCCGCTCACGACTGTCCCGGTCAACCGCCGGCACTTATGGACACACCGAAACCCAGCCCCAAGACACAGATCGACGCCCTGCTGCTCAAACTCCCCGGCGTCAGCGCGAGGAAGATCAACGGCCTCGATGCCTATTTCGTCAGCGACAAGATGTTTGCGTGCATCAGCGGCAGCGGCGTCGGAGTGCGCCTGCCCGCAGCCACGGCAACGGAAGTGCATTTCTCCCGGGACAACATCAGCCCGTTCCAGCCCGGCGGCATTGCGGCGACGCGGGAATGGATACAGATCGACCGCGCCGACGCAACCGAATACGAGAAGGATCTTGATCTGTTCCAGGCTGCGCTGGAGTTCGTGAAGACCAGCCGCTCACGCTAGCTGCGCAGGGCCCTTCAGCCCTTGCCTTTGATTTACCCGGGTTTATTTTCCCGCAGGAGTGCCGTGGGCGTGGCGCTGGTGGTGCTGCCGCAGCAGGTCCTTGCCGTAGTCGTTGCCGTTGGGCGTGCGCACGACGCTGTGGATGTGATTGCGCGTGGCGACATTCGACCTGGCGAGTGCAATCGGCCGCTGATGATCGAATTCGATCAGGATGACGGGACTCTGGATGCGGTAATAAAACACGCCGTCCTGCCCGGTACTGCCGATCCAGCCGAACCAGGTGTCGCTCAGGTGTGTGCGCACCTCCGACATCCTCACCCGGGCGTGGCCTTCCTTCATGTTGTTCACGTATTCAGCGACGACGTCGAGCAGCAGCGCCCGTTGCGGCTCGCTCAGGTCCGTGGCGCGGATGCCGGTGTAATCAAGCACGAGGTTGTCCTTGTACGCAGCGCTCAGCAGATCTTCACCGGCCTTGTCCTTGCGGATCCGTGCGCTCGCCTGCTGCGGCGCATTGAGCGCCCGCATCAGCGCCAGACCTTTATCCTGCTCGGGCTGCATGATTTCGGTGCCCTTGAACCGGCCGCCTTCAGCCTTCACCGGTTCGGAACCCATGAACACCGGGGTCATCACCACCTGATCGCCAAGCACAAAGTAATTGATGATCACGTGGTGGCCGTCGAGCTGCCAGCCCCAGGGCTGGGTCGCCGAGGGCTCGCCCATGATGGTGATCCAGTAGAACCATTCGCTGTACTCCTCGAAATTCCCGGTCAGTTCGCCGAGAGTGCCGTTCAGGTTCATCACGTCACGGGTCTGTTTCAGGCCCTTGGCGCTGAGACTTGCGCGCATCAGGTCGAGCGCCAGCTTGCGTTGCGCTTCGCTCATTTCAAAGAAGCCCGTGCCCTGGCGCATCGCGAAGTGGCGGTTGTCCCACTGCCGCCATTCATCGTCGGTCACGGCGAACAGGGTTTTCCTGCGCAGCGCTTCATTCAGGCTCGCCAGGAACGCGCCGGCGGCCTTTTGCACGGGCGCCGTGGAGACGCCGGTCTGCGCCAGCGCGAACAGTCCCGGCACAAGCTTGCCGTCGGTGGTGACGCCCTTGTACGGTTCCGCCCACAAGCTCGCGCTGATCTCGCGCAACTTTTGCGGTGCGCGGAATACGTCCAGACTCGCCGCCGCAACGGCGGTCGCCAGCAGCGCTGCGGCAATGGCCACGCCGATGATCCTGATTTTCATGATTCGCATCCCTTTGCGCTGGACGGTCAGAAGCATCCGGGCATTGCCGGCGCGGGCAGCGCCGTCAACGCATCGCCCGGTGAGGAACAACGCGGTCCATTACTTATTGTTTTTATTGATGTTTTTGTTGTTGGTCTGCTGCCAGATAGCGCCGCTCCAGATGCATTCGAAAGTGCCGCGGGTTCAGCGCTTCACCGCTGGCCCGACGCACCAACTCCGGGGTTTCCCACAGGCTGGCCTGTGACCAGACATTGCTGCCCATCCATTCGAACACCGGCTTGAGATCACCCGCCGCGATACGCGTGTTCAGGTCCGGCATCGCGCGGCGCATGGCGGCAAACCACTGCGCGGCGTACATCGCGCCCAGCGTGTAGCTGGGAAAATAACCGAAGGCGCCTTCGGTCCAGTGCACATCCTGCAGGCAGCCATCCTTGTAGTTGCCGCGGGTGTCGAGTCCGAGCAGGGTCTGCATTTTTTCGTCCCACAAAGCCGGGATGTCCTCGGCTTCGATTTCGCCTTCCACCAGCGCGCGTTCGATTTCGTAGCGCAGGATCACGTGCGCCGGATAAGTCACCTCGTCGGCATCGACGCGGATCAACCCCTGTTTCACGCGTGTCCACAGGCGATACAGATTTTCCGGATCGAACGCCGGCTGGTCGCCGAAATGTTTTCTGAGCAGCGGTGCCAGCAGGCCGACAAAGCCACGGCTGCGCGCGAGCTGCATTTCGAAGGACAGGCTCTGGCTTTCGTGCAGGCCGTAGGAACGCGCCGTGCCCACCGGCTGGCCCAGCCAGGCGCGCGGCAGGTTCTGTTCATATCGCGCGTGGCCGGTTTCGTGGATGGTGCCGAGCAGGCTGCGCGCAAAATCATTGTCGCTGTAGCGCGTGGTCAGGCGCACGTCTTCCGGCACTCCGCCGCTGAAGGGATGCGTGCTTTCGTCGAGTCGCCCGGCGGTGAAATCAAAACCCAGCAGCGTCATCACTTCCTGGTTCAGCGCGCGTTGCGCCGCCACCGGGAACGGGCCCTGCGGCGCAACGATTTTTTCACTGGCCTGCTCGTTTTCCTGCCTGACCTGCGCATTTTTGATCAACTCGGGCAGCCAGGTTTTGACATCGCCGAAGATGCAGTCGATATCGGCCGCGCGCACACCCGGCTCGAATCGATCCATCAACGCGTCATAACGCGTGAGACCCGTGTCATCGGCGAGGAGTTGCGCCTCCTCGCGCGCGAGCTTCACCACCTCGCGGAAGTTTTCGAGGAAACCTTTCCAGTCATTGGCCTGGCGCTGGCTGCGCCAGGCGTGTTCGCAGCGGGCGCCCGCCAGCGTTTTGGCTTCGACCAGTGATTCGGGCAAGGCATTGGCGTCGCGCCAGTCGCGGCGGATTTCACGCAGGTTGGCGCGCGCAGTATCGTCCAGCGTTTCGGCCTCTGCCGCTTTCAGCCAGGTTACCAGCCGCGGATCAGTGCGCGTGCGATGGATCAATGCCGAGAGTTCGGCTTCCGCCGCAGCGCGCGCCTCGTTGCCGCCGGCCGGCATCATCGCATTACGATCCCAGCCGACAATGGCAGAGAGATGGTTGTAACGATAGAGCCGGGCGTAAACGCGGGTCAGCTCGGTGTAACAGGGTGAGGGTAATGCGGACATATTATGGGTTCCCATTGGCCCATGCCTTTCAGGCCGGGCCTGTCAACGCCCGGTCCGCCTTTCGACAGGCTCAGGGCGAACAATGCGTTCAGAAGTTGCCGATGAAGTCCTTCTTGATCAGCTCGACACCGTTGTGGCGCAGGATGTTGTAAGCGGTCGTCGCATGAAAATGGAAATTCGGCAGCGCAAAATTGAGCAGGTACTGCATGCCCTTGAAAGTGTAATCCTGCCGGCCCAGCTTCAGGGTAATGTCGCGGTCAGCGCTGTCATCGATCTGCGCTTGCGGCACGGTGCTGATGAAGGCGATGGTTTTGGCGATGCGGGCCTTGAGTTCGGCAATGGTCTGCTCGGTGTCTTCGTGTTTGGGCACTTCGACACCGCCAAGGCGTGCCACCGCCCCTTTGGCCACGTCGCAGGCCACCTGTATCTGACGCGCAAGATGGAACATGTCGGGAAACAGCCGTGCCGTGGTCAATGCAGCCGGATCGAGTTTTTTGGCCTCAATGTGGGCCTGTGCCTTGTCGAGCAGCGCGGACAGGTTGTTGAGCATGTGCACAAAACGCGGGGTGCTGACGGCATACATGGAGAGGGGCATGGTGGATTCCTTTGCGGTTCAGGGTGAATTTTCAGGATTGAGTCAGCGGACAGCGTTTTCCAGCAGGGCCTTGATTTTTGGCTCCGGTTTCCAGTAGTTCGGGCCTTTCAGAAACTTGCCGTTGGCGTCATAAACCGGTTTGCCGTCGGCACCGAGCTTGCTTTCGTTGCTGTCCATGATGACGTCCAGCACGTCTTCCAGCGGCAGGCCGTATTTCAACGCTTCCGACCGGCAGTAGACGATCACGTCGCCGAGCAGGTCAGCCATGGCGACAAGGATGTCCGCCTGCGATGCGCCTTTCTGCGCCAACTCGACGATCTGGTCGATTTCATGTACTTCGTCCATCAGCGTCGCCTTGAATCCGGTCAGGCGGCCGGCAACATCTTCGGGCAGGATCGGGCGGTCGCTGGCCGGGAGTTTGTACATGGCATTCATGGCAGCAATGCGCCGGGCAAAGGATTTGGTCATGGCGTTTTCGGGGGATTCGAGGGCAAGGGGTTAAAAAATCTTCTGCCCATTTTACGGGCTTGGCGGGTTGGACACGACAGTTTCATCGCGCCGCGATAACATCGAATCCATGTCTTTTCCCGACATCAAGCCCCCGCAGACCGACTCGCATGTGCCGCCAAGCATCTCTGAACTGATGCGCGGCAGGCTCGCGCTGACGCCCGTGACGGTTGCGCTGGTCACCATCAACATTCTGGTCTTTGCGGCAATGTTCGGTTACGGCGCCGGGCTGTGGCATTCGCCGAACCATGTGCAGCTCGCCTGGGGCGCAGGATTCGGCCCGGCAACCAAGAATGGTGAATGGTGGCGCCTCGGCACTGCGATGTTTCTGCACTTTGGACTGGTGCATCTGGTGATGAACATGTGGGCGCTGTGGGATGGCGGCCGTCTCGTGGAGAGACTGTACGGTTCGGTGCGCTTCGCCGTCGTATTCCTGGGCAGCGGTCTCACCGGCAACCTGCTGTCGTTGATTGTTCAGGGCGACCGCGCAGTTTCCGGCGGGGCTTCCGGCGCCATTTTCGGCGTCTATGGCGCGCTCCTCGTCTGGCTCTGGCGCGAACGGCGCCGGGTGCACCCGACCGATTTTCGCTGGATGTTCGGCGGTGCTGCCGTTTTTACCGCAGTGACCATAGGCTTCGGGCTGCTGATCCCGGGCATCGACAACGCGGCGCATATCGGCGGGCTGATTTCCGGCGCCCTGCTGGGTGTCACGCTGGCCCGCCCGGTGCCGGGCCGGGGCCTGATGGACAGATACAGTCACTGGCTGGCCGCTGGAACACTTATGGCAGCGGTGTCCGCACTCGTCACCCATATTCCGGCGCCGGGCTACAACTGGCAGGAAGAATTACAGGCTCGCACTGAAATCCGCGATTTTCTCGCTGCCGATGAGCGCATTTCCAGGCGCTGGCAGGCGATCCTCGATGCCGGCCGTCAAGGGGGCGCATCGTTTGACCAGCTTGCGGGACACATCGAATCCGATATCGCGCTCGAGTATCAGCAAAGTTTCGAGCAGCTCTCGGCACTGAGTCTCGACCCGGCTGCGCCGTCGACGATGTCAGTCGAAATCCTCAGAAAATATGCGCTGCTGCGCTCCGAGGCTTCGAACGAACTCGCAGAGGGGTTGCGAACTAAAGACAGAAAACGCATTGACGCCGCACTTGAGCTGGCACGCCAGGCACCGTACACCGCCCGCGGTATCGCACCGCCATCTCCAGCGTCGGCAAAGTGATGGCCTGGCCAAGGTATTAAAACCGCATTTCCCCTGAAACCCGCAGCACCGGGCTCAACAATCCGCCTTAATCCTTTTTCTTCGCATCCAGCCTGGCCTGCAGATCGGCGAAAGGATTAAACGTTGCCGCCGGTAGTGCAGTGGCGGTATCGGTGCGCCCCGCTGCATCCTTGATTTTGGAATGTTCATGTTCATGGCAATAGGTGCAGAGCAGTTCCCAATTGCTGCCGTCCGGCGAATTGTCGTCGTGGTTGCCGTTTTTGTGATGGACTTCGAGCAGTTGCAGGTTGGCGTGGGTGAAGGTGCGCGCGCAACGGCCGCACACCCACGGATACAGTTTCAGCGCCTGCGCCCGGTAACCCGTGGCGCGCTGATCGGCGGCGCGCCGGGCATCGAGAATAACTTTGTCCAACCGGTCGTTGGGGCCTGCCATGGGTGTCCTGGGTCCGGGTTTGTGCCGCCGCCCGGAATTATGGAAGCGGATACTGTGCCGTGTCCACAGCCCATCGCTATGCGAGGGCCGACGGGAATGTCCACTGTCGCAGCTGCAGCTGCCGCTTTTTCCCGCATGAACCATGGCCCGCTCCAGCAGTCCAATTTTTTTCTCATCCCAGCCAGTGGAGGACTTCATGGTCATTGCTCGCTTGAAGCTGAGGGCACATACGCCGGGCGTGCCTTCGGACATTCCGCCTCTGCCCCCGGACCGGTTGCCGGATATCAGCGATCCGCCGCCATCACCGGCACCGCCGCCGGAGGAACTCCCGCCGCGAGAACCGCCAGTGCCACAGCGGGATCCGCCGGCAATGCTGCAACGCTTCGGATAAAACGGCAGACGCACAGCGGCGTGAAGTCGCGATACCATCGGGGCCGTCTCCTTTTACTGACAAAAGCGGGTTGTCATGACGCAGGCTCCCAATATCGTACTGTTCAGCGTCCACAAGGACGCGATGGATGCCGCTGTCCGCGCCTTTGCGTCAGACTGGCCCGAGGCGCGCATCAGCAACCTGCTCGACGACGGCCTGTTCACGTGGGTGCGTGAGGCCGGGGGAGTAGTGCCGGAGATGTATGACGTCTTCCGCAGGCTGACCCGGCATATGGTTTCGCGCAAGGCCGACGGCATCCTGTTTACCTGTTCCGCGTTTCGCGAAGTGATTGATACCTGCATCGCCGAATTCAAGGTGCCGATCCTCAAACCGAATGATGCAATGATTGAGCAGGCACTGGCGGCGGGATCGCGCATCGCGATCATGGCGACTGTGGGGCCAACCATCCCCTCGATTTCCGCGGAGATCCTTGAAATGGCCGCCGCGCGCGGTCAGGAGGTCGAGCTGGTGCCCTGTGTGGTCGAGGGTGCGTTCGATGCGCTGGCCGGAGGCGATGCAGCCAGGCACGATGCGCTGGTTGCTGCCCGAGCGCGGGAAATCAGGGATTGCGATGTCATCGTGCTCGCACAATTCACGCTGTCGCGCGCCGTGCCCGCGGTCGCCGCGGTCAGTAATATTCCGATTTTCAACTCTCCTGGTGCGGCCGTTGCCAAACTGCGCGCCATGATCGAGAAGCTTGATGCATCGCCCGGTTACGACCGGCCCGTTTAATCTCAGCGCTGCCCCGCCCTGACAGCCTTGCACTCTTCCGTTCCGGGCAGATAAACCTGCTGGTACTCCGGGCGGTTCGGCTGGCCGGCGGCAACGTGCATGACTGCGTTGTCGAGGTCGATCACAGTGGAGGCGATGGTCATCGCTGGATCCCTGTCCGGCGTAATCATGCGGCGCGCGGCAAATCGCGCGCGGCGCACCGAATTCGTCGCGCAGCACGGCTTTGACATCATCGACGGTGATGGCGCCGATTTTCGGCTCAAGCAACTGGCGCGCACGAAAATCGCGGTACAGGCTGTCGCCGTTGCAGGACTTCGCCACGCCCTGGGTTTGCGCCGCCAGCGACTGGAAGTGATTGGCGTGCGTCAGCAGCCCGCGTTCCGGATACACCGGATAGACATTGTCCGGCGTGGTCTCGAAATCAATCGCGCCGATGTCCTCGATCTGCTGGCATGGCCCTTCAGCGATGCCGCGAATCACGTTCATGATCGCGGCGTCTATGGTTTAGATCTGCGCGGCAAACGCGCGCACCCGCTCCTGCACCTGTTCCAGCGACAGTCTGGAATGATGGCCAAATACGCCCGCCATGCGCGTATTCACCCCTGCGCCGCTACAGCCCGCCTTTATTCCAGTGCGCGCAATGCACCGCTGGTCGCGCGCAGTCGGGAGGCCAGTTCGCGGCTGAGGTTACGATAAATCTTGATGCCCAGTTGCGGATGCCGCTGGATCAGCGTCGAGAAGTCTCTCGCGCCAAGTGAATACAGCACCACATGTTCGCCATTGGCAAAAGCATCGGCGGAGCGGCGTTGCCCTTCGATCATCGCCATTTCGCCGAAAAAAACGCCAGGTACAAAAGTTGCGAGACGACGCGCGTGAGCTTCGTCCGTCAGGCTGATCTTGATACTCACCGAGCCGCGGGCAATCAGAAACAGACGGTCTCCTTCTTCGCCCTCGTTGAATACCACATCACGATGTTCAAGTTCATGGCGTTTGAGCAAACCGGTGATTTTTTCCATTTCTCCAGCTGTGAGACCGGCGAATAATGCCATGTCATTCAACGAAAGTTCCGGCGCATCAGCGAACCGGGTTTGCTCAAGCAGATGATCCTCGGCCCACTCAAGTGCGCGATCAAGGTCGGCAAACCAGTGCTCGCGCCCGACTACGGGCGCGATCCCCAGCGTAAGCAGATAACGGCCGTGCCCTTTTTCCTCGCGCAGGTGGCTGAGCAAAATGCGCATGTTACGGTGGGCGGCCATATGGCCTATGGTTTCCAGTGCATGTGCGCCACTGGCATCGATATCGCTGACCAGGCGGAAGTCCAGAATCACATAACGGCTATGTTCGGGCAGGTTCTCGACATCGCTTTGCAAGCGGTCTGTCGTCCCGAAAAAAATGGCGCCTTCGAGTTCGAAAATCCGGATCTGCTGCCCCAGTGACTGGAGAGCGGTGCGCGCTTCAAGATTGCGTATTTTCAGAGAGGTCCGCACGGATCCGTCCAGCGTCCGTCTCACCGGTGAACCGCTGAGTTTGGCCAGCAGCATCAACACAGCAGCGGTGATGCCAATTGCAAACGCCACGATCATGTTGAACAGCAGCAGAGCCAGGGTTACACCCAGTACCACACCCAGGTTGAGCAGGATTTCCCTACGATCCGTACCAGCATCGCCCAGCCGCCGCACCATGTCCCGGGTCCAGCGGTCGACCAACATCAGCGCGGTGTAAATAATGACTCCCGCCAGTGCCGACACCGGGATATAGGCAATCAATCCGCCCAGTGCCAGCACGGAACCCACCATGAACAGTGCGTGGAAGAGGGCGGCGGCAGAAGTACGACCGCCAGCAAGGTAATTGGCAACACTGGTATGCGTCGAGGTTACAACGGGGATAGCGCCAAACGCGGCGGCCAGTGCGTTGGCTGCCCCCTGCCCTTTCAGTAACTTATTACTATCATGCCGGCTGCGGATGACTGGGTCGGTCACTACAGCAGCGAGCAAACCATCCAGCGCAGCAACCGAAGCCAGCAGCAGTGCGCTTGGCAGCAGAAACTCCAGCCAGGTCACGATCTCCTCCCGTCCGGAAAGATGCACCATGGCGACGAGTTCGCGTGGCGCGAAGTCCATCACCGGTAAGGGACCTACGACCGGGCCCACCGCATCAGGCGCGAAATACCCGATCAGATAATGCAAGGACAATCCCGCGATCAGCCCGCAAAGCAGGGTGGGGACTTTGCGCGTCAATCGGGGGGCGAGAAAAATCATCGTCACCACCACGATGGTAACGACCACACTACCCGGTCGGACCGCATCAAGATTGCGCAGAATTTCCGGTCCGGAGACTCCCACGTGCATGCCCAGTGCAGCCCCGGCCTGGGAAAGCAGCATCAACAGCGCAATCCCGTTCATGAATCCGGCAACGACCGGATAGGGCGCGAACTTGATTGCCTGACCAAAACCGAATACGCCAAATCCGGCCTGGAACAGACCCGACAGGAAAACAGCAATAAATGCTAATGTCAGTACCTGCGGTATATCCGGCCCGGCCGGGGTCTACAGCAGCGGATGTGTGGCCAGCACAGCGAGAATGCCGGCGAACACAACCGTGGTCGAAGTACGTGCGCCCATCATCTGGCCGGGCACCGCGGGTATCGCGCCTGCGACAAAACTGCCCACGACAGACGACAACAAGCCCGCCATCACCCCGGTGGCGGCGTAAGACGGCCCGAGCGCCGCAAATGCCAGCAGTCCCAGACCCATCGCATGCGGAATGGCAATCAGCGTCGCGGTAAAACCACCGGCAAGATCACCGAGATATCCGCGCAGACCATGTTGACCCCGCAAGTCCTGCTGCGTGACCGCTGCTGCTTCCTTGTTCGCTGACATGCTCTGTCCCGTCTGATCGTGGATTTCCGCTGCGCCCCGACCCGTCCGGTGTGCAATGCATTATAAGGCTTGGGGCAGCGATTTTTGATGAGAGTCAGCCCGCCCTGTCCGGCAACTCTGGTCGCCTCGAAGCCTCAACACCCATCTTCCGCGTGATAAAGTGGTCGTGAAATTACTCCCGCCCTCTACTGCGGTTACCCGACTTCAACAACCGCCTGATCTCTCATTGAACATGCTCATAAAACAGATCGAAGCCGCAGTCGAACACATCAAACCCGTCCGTTCCGCCGATGCCTACGCCGGACAGGAAAGCCTGACTTTTCTCCGTTGTCGCGTAAGCACCAGCGACGGCGTAACTGGCACCGGTGTAACCGGTCGTTTTCTCGCCGACCAGGTGGCACATCTGCTGAACAGCGGCATCAATGCCACGGCCAAGGACATGGACCCGCTGGATATCGAGGCGGTCACCGTGCAGCTCGCCAAAAAATTCAATCCGCGCCAATCCACCGGCGTGTTTGTGTCGGCGATGTCGGCGCTGGACCTCGCACTGTGGGACATCAAGGGCAAGGCGCTGAATCAGCCGGTGACGCGATTGATCGGCGGCGCGCGCACTGCGGTGCCGGCCTATGCCACTGCAGGGCTGCCCGCCTTCACCGAACCCGAACTGATCGCCGCCTGCAAGGCCGCGCTGGCCGCCGGATTCCATGGCGCCAAAATCCTCGTCGGCGCCGGGCGCAGCCTGGATGAGGATGCACAACGCATCCGCGCCGTGCGCAGGGCAATCGGCAATGCGCCACTGATGCTGGATGCAAACTGTGCGTTCACGGTGGCCGAAGCCAAGCGGCTGGCGGCACTGGTTGCCGATTGCGACATCGCATTTTTCGAGGAGCCGGTACGCGGCAACGACATTCCATCGCTGGCCGAGCTGCGCCGCGCCATCAGCATTCCGCTGGCCTCAGGCCAGATGATCCAGTCAATGACGTGGTTCCGTGACGTGCTCGCCGCCAGCGCGCTCGACATCCTGCAGCCCAACGCCGCCTTTTGCGGGGGCCTCAGCGCGATGCTGCGCATCCTCGCTCTGGCCGAAGCCCACGGCATCCCGGTCACCGGCGCTGGCGGCTTTGAAGCTGCGAACCTGCCGGCGATGGCCGGCCACGCGCACGGCGGCATGCTCGAAGTGCACGGCGCGCATGTCGCGCTGCGCGCGCGGTTTGCGACAGAACCGGAATTCAGGGACGGCAAGCTGCAGGTGCCCGCTGCGCCGGGACTGGGCTTTTCGTTAAAGGACTGAACGTGGCTCTCGTTTACGAAGCCCGGCACTTCATCCTGAAAACCCTCGACCAGCCGCACGTATCGCGCAGCGACGGCGGGCATGTGGTGATCGATCCTAAGATCGCTGTGGAAGACCGCACGCAGCTCTCACCGGAACAGGCGGTCGAGCTGGTGAAACTGACCATGGTCGGCGGCGCAGCGCTGAAAACCGTGCTGACACGCAAAGGCATCGAAATCGGCCGCATCAATTACCAGGACAACGGCAACTGGCGGCAGAAATTGCATGTGCACCTGTATGGCCGCGCGCTCAAGGCGACGCTGCAGCCCTGGGGCCACGCGCTGGCGTTTCCGCCGACGCGCGAGGCCTTTCGCAGGGAAATGGGCAATCTGGAACCGCTGCGCGGGGATGACATCGCCGGAATACGCGCGGAAATTGTCCGCCTGCTGGCGACAAAGAAATACCGGGATTTTTAAGCTGCCGGTGCCGCTGCAATTTGCCCGATCAGCCCGGGGTTGCGCCCGAGGACTTGACGACCTCGCCCCACTTCTTGATTTCCAGCGGCATCACCCTCGCCAGCTCATCGGGTGTGCTGGCAGTGACTTCCACGCCCTGCTGGGCGAGGCGGTTGGTAATTTCCGGCGTACGCAAGGCCTTGGAGAAACCGTCGTGAATACGCAATGTGACGTCGCGCGGAATGTTCGCCGGCCCAAGCAAGGCATACCAGCCGCTGGTTTCAAAACCTGTCAGCGTTTCACCGATGGCCTGCACATTGGGCAGAGTCGCCGAACGTTTGGCGCTGCATACACCGATCGCGCGCAGACGACCCGAATCGATGAAGGGTTTCGCAGCGAGCAGCGTGTTGACCTGGAACTGGATATGGCCGGCAATCAGGTCGGTCAGCGCCTGGCCCGCGCCCTTGTACGGGATATTCACTGCGTCGATTTTCGCCATGGTCTTGAGCATTTCGACGGCGAGGTAGGCAGAATTGCCGGCGGCGGTGCCGGCGGTGAGTTGGCCCGGCTTCGATTTGGCCAGCGCGATGAATTCCCTGACGTTGTTCACCGGCAGCGAGGGATGCACGACCAGCACGGTGGTCGTCAGCCCGAGCTGACTGATCATGGTGAAATCCCTGACTGAGTCATAGGGCACTTTTTTGTACAAGGTCGGGTTGATCGCATGCGGCGTGGTCGCGATGACCAGGGTGTGGCCGTCGGGCACTGAACGCGCGACGAATTCGGTGCCGATCATGGTCGCGCCGCCGGCACGGTTCTCGATGATGATCTGCTGGCCGAACTGATCCTGCAGTTTCGGCGACAACAACCGCGCCAGGATGTCGGTACCGCCGCCAGGCGCCGCAGGCACCACGATGCGGATCGGTTTCGCCGGAAAGGTCTGCGCAACTGCAGCCTGCGTAAACACGGCGCTCAAGGCGGCGATGGCCGGCAGGAGCAGGCGCGATGCGGCGGAAATGTGCTGGCGTTTTTTGTTCACGTCACTCTGTCCATAAGGTGGTTGATTTGCGCCGGAATCGTAGCATCAAAATCTTGCGTTCATGTTAAGTTGCATTTTTTTCCACATCAGGGCTGACCATGAGCGAGCCGAAAAATACCCCCACCGCCGACAACCGCCGCTTCAAACTGATCCCGGTGGAAAACCTGACGCCGGAACAAAGCGCGCTGACCGAGGCGATCAAATCCGGCCCGCGCGCCAAACTGGCCAGTTCCGGCGCGTCAAAGCCGGGGCCGCTGGGCGGACCGTTCAATGTCTGGCTGCGCAGCCCGGGCATTGGCGATCTCGTACAAAAACTCGGCGAGGAAATCCGCTTCCGCAGCTCCTTGGCGGGCAAGCTCAATGAACTGGCGATCCTGATCACGGCGCGGCACTGGACTTCACAGTATGAATGGGTGGCGCATCACAAGCTGGCACTGGAAGGCGGGCTGAATCCGGCCATCGCCGAAGACATCGCACAGGGCCGGCGTCCGGCGAACATGGATGCCGACGAAACCATCGTTTACAACTTTTCGCGCGAACTGCACGACACGCAACAGGTCAGCGACGCCAGCTACAAAACTGCGCTGGAGCGTTTCGGCGAACGCGGCGTGGTTGACCTGATTTCGGTCAACGGGTTTTACGTGCTGGTGTCGATGTGCCTGAACGTCGACGGCACCCCTGTGCCGCCGGGGACGCCGCTGCCGCTGGCGCCGCCGGGCAAATAGTGGCGAGACCCGTGCAGGCGGGCTGGCACGGCATCCAGGCTATTTTTGCCGCGCGATAATCTGATCCCTGATTTCTTCGTAGACCGCGAGCGGTACGATTCCGCGCTGCACGAGTTCGTCTTTACGCGCATAGGGACGGCCGCGGACTATGGCATTGGCGCGGACTTCGCCGATGCCTTTAAGTGCCATCAGCGCTTTCACGTCTGCGCGGTTGATATCGATCGGCGCAGATTTCGGCTGTGCAGCCGGGGATCGTGCCGGCGCAGCCGGCTCTCTGTCCCCGCCGCAGCCGGACGTGATGATGCCGGAAATCAGAATCAGAAAAAATACAAACAGGCGTGTCATGCCGGCCTCCACCCACTGGTTCTTTTGCGCAATGATACGGCTGGGATGTTCACCACTCTCCGAAAAAAACCTCCGCTGCTGCAGGGGTTTTTCAGGGGCGACACAAAGACAAATCAGGCAACAGCCCGTTTTCTGCGTTTTCCAGCCCGGCCGAGAAACCCAGTCCGGCCACCATCATCGCGTAAATTTCGGGCTCGAGAACCCCGCACTTAAATTCGCTGGCTGCTGACAGCCCAAAAACAAAACAGGCACCCTGCCAGAACGCCCGTCTTATAAAAATCACTGTAACATATTGTTTTTATTGGTAATTTAAATGGGCGGGGCGCTCGGTGCAGCTTAATGCACGGTCAAGAGGAATGTTGACTACCAGACGCGCAGCTTAAGTTGCACTGCTATGGCCCCGTCGAGGTGATCACGGATCGTTGGCACGAGAAAAATATTCACGCCAACCCGCTTGTATTCCACGGCGAGCACCGGGAGCAACGCCGGAAACCAGCCGCCATTGTGATAGCGGGGATACCCGTCGAAAGCGCCTACCGTGATGCCCGCACCGACCTTGATGCCGGCCGGTTGCCAATGCAGCGGGCGCCACTGATAGGCGCCGTAATGACTTCTCACCCGGTCACTGTTGATGAAGGTGCCCGCCATCAACGCGTGATCTTCGGCAAACCACAGCTCGGCACCGATGCCGACATTGTCTTCGCGAAAATTTTTGTCGCGATCGAAATGATGGGAATAAGTGCCGGCATTGAGCCACAGCTGCGGCGACCAGTGTGCCGGGGTTGTTTGGGCATGAGCGCCGGCAGGCAGCCCAAGGCACATCAAGAGCAGCAACCGCCCGGCAAGCCGCAGCAATGGATGCGATAGAGAGATTTCGGCCGCTTTCAATCAAGTGCTCGCGGATTGAGTATCGCCATGAAACCTGAGCAAGACCAGTACCGCGACAGCGGCAAGCAAAAGCACGGCGATGATGGCGCATTGCCAAACGGGCCCGCACTCCGAAAAGGGCAGATTGCCGCTGCCGCAGGCCCGTGCATAACTCACGATGAAATTCTCAGAACCCATATTGATGGCCTTTCATATTTGCGCATGAACGCAGACGAAAGAATAATATACCGCGGCTCCGGATCAAAGCTCTGTCTGCATATCTTTAACAGGGGTAGCCGGCGCTGCAAATGTTCAGGCTGCAGCCTGCGCAAACAACTTGTCATACGCCGCGAGCAGAGTCTGGTGCATGGGGCTGCCCTCC
This sequence comes from Burkholderiales bacterium, assembly GCA_038316355.1. Taxonomy (GTDB): domain Bacteria; phylum Pseudomonadota; class Gammaproteobacteria; order Burkholderiales; family SG8-41. Next base: position 96,919 of record JBBQAO010000002.1, on the reverse strand, counting down.
ATGTCCGCACCCAGGGTTTCCAGACCGAAGAAGCGTTCGCTGCGATTGAGCAGCGCCTCGGCCTGGCGCACGGTTTCCGCGCCATAGAGCAGCTTCAGCGAACGCCTGAAGTTATCCGCATCCTCGAGGTTCATCAGGCTTTCAATACAGCGATATACCAGATGGCGTGCCGGTTTCATTTCCTGGAAGTGACGGATCCAGTCGCAGCCTTCGCGCGTCGCGTCCTCGTCGCCGATGGCCAGCGCCAGCAGAGTCTTCAATTCACCGATGCGCAATTCCTTCCATACCGTATCCACCGGAATGGCCAGGCCGAGAATTTCCCACAGCGGCCGTTCATCATTCAGGTTCAGGGTTTGCAGGTCATCGAGCAGCGCTTTCGATTCGGCATCGCCTAGTGCCGGCAGTTTGACCAGCGCCGGGCGGATGCGGTTGCCGATGCTGTTGTTTTCCCAGGCCAGGTCTTCCACCGGATAAATTTCGGACATGCCCGGCACCAGAATGCGGCAGCTGTAGGCCCCCTGTTCAGTGAAATCTGCGACGTAGATATCCCTGCCCTCGGCCTTGATGCAGTCGCACAGCCAGGCATAGTCTTCCGCGGTGGTGGTGCTGAAATTCCAGTCGACGAAGGGATGATCCGGCGTATCACCGAGAAAGTTCCAGCTGATCACGCCGCTGGAATCGACAAAGTGGATTTCCAGATTCGACGCCATGGTGATTTCATCCATGTCGAAACCCGGCTCGGGAAAATTCTCCAGCGACTCCAGCGCCCTGCCCTGCAGCAATTCGGTCAGCGCGCGTTCCAGCGCCACCTCGAAGCGCGGGTGCGCACCGAAGCTGGCAAACACGCCCTGATCCTTGGGATGCAGCAGCGTGACATTCATCACCGGGTAACGACCGCCGAGCGAGGCATCGCGCACGAGGATGCCGAAACCCGCTTCGCGCAAACCCTTGATGCCGGCAGCAATACCGGGATAACGCGCGATCACCCCCTCCGGCACTTCGGGCAGGCACAGACCGCCGCTGATGATGCGGTTCTTGATGTTGCGCTCGAAAATTTCCGACAAAGCCTGGCTGCGCGCTTCCATCAGCGTGTTGCCGGCGGCCATGCCGTTGCTGACATACAGGTTGCCGATGATGTTGACCGGAATCCATGTCTGCGCGCCGTCGCGCAGGCGCGTATAGGGCAGCGTACAGATGCCGCGCCCGACATTGCCGGAGTTGAGATCGACCAGCACTTCACCGTCAATGTTGCCCTGCGGGTTGTAGAAGGCGTGTAATTCGGGGTTGAGCAGTTCGGCAGGCCAATGGCCATCATCCGTCGGCGAAAACCAGCGCTCCTGCGGGTAGTGGACAAAAGGCCGGTTGGCGCGGGTCGCGCCCAGATGAAAATGGGTCCAGAAATAATGCGTGCCCAGCCGTTCAAAAAACTCGCCAAGCGCACTGGCGCGCGCCGCGAGTTTGGTCGCGCCCTTGCCGTTGGCAAACAGCATCGGGCATTCGCGGTCGCGAACATGGACCGACCAGATCGACTCGACCGGGTTCAGCCAGGACGACTCATCGAGCACAAAGCCGCGGGTCGCCAGCTTATCCTGCATGGTACGAATGGTCGATTCGAGGGAGGCGTCTTTGCCCGGGATGAAACTTTCGGTAGACATGGCGGGGGGCACTCAGCAGATTTGAAGAGTGCGCGAGGATGCCAGTTTTCATCGACAGACACCAGCAAACGTCGCTTGAATATTTACGCGCCGAAATCAGCCTTGAGCACAATACGGTAACGAGCCTTGCCGGCCTGGAGATGCGCCAAAGCGTCATTCACCCGGCTCATCGGAAACTGTTCCACTTGCGGCTCGATGCCGTGACGCGCACAGAACTCCAGCATTTTTGCAATGCTACCGGGTGAACCAGTGGGCGAGCCCGAAACACTCTTTTGCCCCATGATCAGCGAGAAGGCCTGGACCGGCACCGGTTCCAGCACGGCGCCGACGAAATGCAGCCGGCCTTTGGGGCCGAGGGCGGCGATGATGGCATCCCAGTCCAGGGCGACGTTGGCGGTGACCAATACCAGGTCCAGACTGCCGGCAATGCCGGCAATTTCGTTTGAGTCACGGCTGGATACCACGTGGTGCGCACCCAGCGCCCGGGCTTCATCATGTTTCGACGGACTGGAAGTGAATGCAGTGACCTCGCACCCCCAGGACTTGAGAAAACGCAGCGCCATGTGGCCGAGCCCGCCGATGCCGACGACGCCGACACGACTGGTCGGCGTGATGCCGTAAAGCAGCAAGGGACTGAAGACGGTGATACCGCCGCAAAACAGCGGTCCCGCGGTTTCCGCCGGCACCCCCTTGGGCAGCGGGATTGTCCACGCCCAGTGAGCACGCACGCGATCGGCAAAACCGCCGTGGCGACCAACGATAGTGGCCTTGGCCGTACTGCACAGATGCTGGTCACCGCCGATGCATGGTGTGCAATGCATGCAACTGGCACTGGTCCAGCCCACGCCCACCTGCTGGCCAAGGCTCAGGCCCTTGACCGCGGCACCGGCGGCGACGATGCGGCCCACTACCTCGTGACCCGGCACCAGCGGGTAAGCTGACATGCCCCACTCGTTTTCGATCATCGACAGATCGGAATGGCACAGGCCGCAATACTCAACGGCAAGCTCGACCTCTTCATCGCCGAGGGGACCCGGGTCGTAGTCATAGCGTTCCAGTTTCTGTCTGGCGGCGGTGGCCGCCCAGGCACGTATCGTTGTCATGGCTGTAATCCTGCGAAGTGGCGTTGCATCAAGCGGTGAGGTTTTCAATAACCGGCATCCGGCTGCAATTATAAAACCGGCGCCCTGATATTACCCGCCTGATATTACCCGCCCAAGGTCTGGTCCTGATTTTTAAACCAGGCCAGCGCATGATCGAAATGCTGCGGGTCATAATCCGGCCAGTATTCATCCCTGACATAAAAATCCGCATATACCGATTGCACCGGGAGAAAACCGCTCAGACGGCGCCCGCCGCCCCAGCGCACGATCAGATCCATGCGCGAAATTTCATCCGAACGCAGTCCGCCGTTTTTAAGACCGGCCAGATCCCATTCCCAGCCATAGTTGACCAGCAGATTCACCTTCATGCCATTGCCCTGGCGCTGCCGGAACTGTTTTAACGCTGCGGGAAATTGCTTCGAGGTTTCATCGCCGACCACCAGTAGTGCCGCACCACGGCTTGCGATATCGAAAGCGAACGCCACGCAGGCTTCGCTGAATGACTGCTTCTGGATAGTTGGCCGCCGGGTATTGTCCTGGGTAAAACCGTAAATCGAGATTTCCCCGATGCCGCATTCCCTGCATTTCTCGAACAACAGCAACCCCGGGTTCACGCCATGGGCGTATCCCGCCTCCTTGGTCAGACCATGGTCTGTGGCCCAGCGGCGGTTGCCATCGGGGATAAAACCGATGTGGCGCGGGATTTTATTGTTCGCCACCATCAACCCGATGCCGGCACGACGTGGCGCGGGATGTTGCGCAAATGAACATCATCTCCCGACCGGCATCACGGGCGCGATCAGCAGCATCTTGCAGGGCAGGCAGTAGCGGATCATCGGCTGGAATTTCAGGCGTGCCCGATCAATCCCCTTGCCGCAGTAGATGCAGATACCGTAACTGCCGTCACTGATGCGCGCCAGCGCAACCTCAACCTCCTGCAATTTCTGGCTGTTACGGATCACCGTCATCATTGCCGCGTCAATGGCATCCGTCGTGTCCGGCAGCGCATCCTCAGCGATGGGCGGCGTCGGGCCGACGATACCGGCCTTTACCGCAGCGGGTGCAATGATTTTGTACATCTCGTCCTGCAACTGCCGGCGTTGTGCCTGCAGCAACGCCCTGAATTCAAAACTATGAACCTTCGGCAAAACCGGCGCTTTTCTGTCGTGATGATGATCATTAACGGCCTGATTGATGGCCGCGCCCGCCATGTCCGGGCCGGCAGTGGCCGACGCCGATTCCGGCGTCTGGTCAGAACTGTGCAATTGACTCATCGAGCCCCCTCGTTGCGGAATGGATGAAAAAGACCTCGGCGGGGCTGTTTTGGGAGCGCGGAGCGGAAATTGCGTGATCCACAGGGCACGCACGACGAGTTCCAGTACGCAATGCTAGGCTTGGATTTGCAGGAATATCGTGCGCTAGCGCACACAGCGGCCTGTACCCGCCTCTACTTCCCCCGCCTCTACTTCCCCCGCCTTTACTTCCCCGCCTTTACTTCCCCTTTAACCCGCCCTTTACTTTTCCCCTTTTACGTCGCTGCGCGCTGGTGGTCTGGGGTGGACTGAGGCATTTATTTTTCGTATTTACTCTTCCGTACAGAATGCGGCTCGCAACTGACAGAAGATCGAGGCCGTGACGGGATTCGCTGCAGTACTTCTGACTATGTCCGGCACGGCCAGCGCCGATCTTTCGTTCATGACCTCTTCCACGCTGTTGCGGAGCGAAGCGTTCAACATCGCAGGGTTTCCGGACTTGGCCGTCAACACCGCAGTTGATCTTGGTATTCTGACGACCAATCAGGCGGGGATCGTCACGTTTACGTATCTGGGCGAGGAGTCCGGCTACACCAACTCGCTGAACCTGCCGGCCAGTGGCCTCAGCCTGTTCGAGAGCAATCCGGTCGGCACGTCGATCAGTGCGCTCGTCAACAGTATCGGCGCCATCAGCTTCAAATTCGCCGGGATCGTCAGCCCGACGAACGCTTCCGTCACCAATGGCGGCATCTGGAGTTCCAACACCTCGATTGGCCTGATCGGCAAGAACATGAGCGTGCTGGGCAACACCTACGATTACGTGATCGGTTATAACGACAGAGCCGGCTCCGCCATGCTCGGTGATTGGGATGGCTTTGCCATTGGCGTCAACTTTGTCACAAGCGTCCCCGAACCTGAAACCTGAGGCATGCTTACTGCAGGCCTGGTCATGCTGGGTTGGGTCGGATGGCGCAGAGAGCAACAAACCACAGTCTGATTCAACGCACCACACCTTATAAAAACGCGGCGCCGGGTGCGGTGTTTTTTTATGCCCGGACGCACGCTCAGGTCGGCTGGATCTTCGCCTGCTTGATCACCTTGCCCCAGCGTGCGATCTCGGACTTGATGTACGCCGAGAACTCGGCCGGCGTACTACCCACCGGGATCACCGCCTCGTCCACCAGTTTGTTGGTGACCTGCGGCGACTTGGTGATGCGGATGATTTCACTGCTCAGCTTGTCGATCGCGTATTTCGGCGTGCCGGCGGGCGCGACCACGCCGTACCAGGAACCGGTTTCGTAACCCTTGATGCCGGCTTCCGCCACCGTCGGCACGTCGGGAATCGCCGCCGAACGTTTGCTGCCGGTCATCGCAATCGCGCGCAGCCGCCCTGCCTTGACCTGCGGCAACATCGCCACCGCACTGGAGAACATCACCTGCACTTCGCCCGACATCAGTTCGGTGAGCGCGGGCGCCAGGCCCTTGTACGGAATATGCGTCATTTTGGTACCGGCCAGCATGTCAAACAGTTCCACCGCCATGTGAGATGAACCGCCGCTGCCGTTGGACGCGTAATTGATGACGCCGGGCTTGGCTTTCGCGAGTGCAACGAGTTCCTTCACCGACTTCGCCGGCAGCGACGGATGCACCACCACCAGCAGCGGTGCCGAAGCAATCAGGCTGATCGCGTCAAAATCCCTGACCGGGTCATACAAGGGTTTCTTGGTCAGGTTCGGATTGAGACCGTGACTGCCGACGCCGGCGAGAAAGATGGTGTAACCGTCGGCAGGCGACGTAGCAGCGAGTTGCGCACCAAGCGCACCGGCAGCACCGGGGCGGTTGTCGATCGGCACCTGCTGCCCGAACGCGGTGGCCATCTGCTGGCCGACCAGGCGCGCGATGGTGTCGTTGCCGCCGCCCGGCGGGAAGGGCACGATGAAACGGATTGCCTTTGACGGATATTTCGCGCCGTCTTCGGCGGCATGCGCCGGCGCGCCCAAACAAAACGGCACCACGATGCCGCAGGACAGCAACGCACGGGTGATGCGGATACAGAAGGTCTGGTTCATGATGTCTCTCGCTGTGTCACGTGGTGCATTTTGATGCGTCACCAATATAAATTTTTAAGTTATTGTTTTTATTGATGTTTTTTGGATTCTTATTGCGCCTGCAGTCCGGCTTCCTTGATCACTTTGGCCCACTTGCTCATCTGCTTGCGGAAAAAATCCGTGAACTCGGCCTGGGTATCACCCACCGCATCGGCACCCTGCTGCCGCAATTGTTCGCGCGTGTCCGGCGCGGTGATGATGCGCGCCATCTCGGCATTGAGTTTGTTGAGCACGGGTTTCGGCACGCCGGCGGGTAGCGCCACACCGTAAAACGACACCGCCTCGAATCCCGGCAGTGTCTCGGCAATGGCCGGCACCTCGGGCAGCGCCGGTGCGCGTTTCAGCGAACTCATGCCGATGGCGCGCAGCTTGCCGGACTTGATGTGCGGCAGCGTCGGCAGGATGGTGCCGAACATGCACGATACACGTCCGCCGAGCAGATCAAGGGTGGCAGGATTCGCGCCCTTGTACGGCACGTGGGTCATCTTGACGCCGCCCATGTTGGCCAGCAGTTCGGCGGCAAGATGCGTCGTCGATCCCGCGCCACCGGAGGCATAGATAATCTCGCCCGGCTTGGCCCTGGCCATGGCGAGCAGCGCTGTGACATTGTTGACCGGCAATCCGGTATGCACGACCAGCACGTTCGGCGACAAAGCAAGATTGATCAGCGGCACCAGGTCTTTCGCGGTGTCATAGGGCAGCTTTTTCTGCAGCACCGGATTGACTGCAGTGCTCAGCGAAACCATCAGCATGGTGTGCCCGTCCGCCAGCGAACGCACCGCAAGATCGGTGCCGATGACCGTGCCCGCGCCGGGACGGTTATCGACGACGACCTGCTGCCCCCAGGACTCGGTGAGTTTGGCCCCCACCATGCGCGCAAGCTGATCATTCGGACCGCTGGGGGTAAACGGCACGATCAAGCGCAGCGGGCGGCTGGGGAAGTCGGGGGCTGGATCCGCCGCAGGCTGGGCAGCGGATGCGGGAAGCGCCGCGAACAGCCATGCCGCGGCGGTGATGATGATGAAACGGTAATGCGCCGAATACATGCAAACTCCTGTGAAATGAATCATCCGCTGCTGCGGATTTATTTTTGACCTGCGGTCACACCCTCAATATGAAACGGCTGGCCGTTGACTTCGACATGGCTGTTAAGCGGCACGGGCTGAACAATCAGGCCTTCGGCAAAACAGCCGGCCTTGGCGTTCTTGATCAGATGGGTCAGTTTTTCCGCCGGCTCGTTGCTGTCGAGCTTGAGATGCGTGGTCACACCCTCCCAGCGATTAAACACCGTGCCTTTCAATACCGAACCGCCAAGGTGCTTGCGCAGAATCACTCGGCAACTCGCCCCGCTCACCTTCATTTTCATCATGTGCGCGTACCGCGCAACCTGGGTGAGCAGTCAAAATCCTATGGACAGGGCCAGATAGGCCATCGGTGATGGATGCTTGTCCGTGCCGCCGATCCGCACCGGCTCATCACATAACACTTCGAAATGTCCGGCGCTGCCGCGTTTCAGCTGCAGTTGCCCCGATATCACCTCCGTCATCACGTCGTTTTCGTTGGTGATGCCCTGAGGCGGCAGTTCAGGCTGGTCAATGATGCGTTCACCTGGTTTATCGGAAAGATCTTCGTTACCCAGTGGTTTGGTCATCGTGATTCCTCCTGGTTGAGCGGCAGCATGCCGCGGGTTGTCAAAATCCTGTTTTGCTTTTCATGGTTTTTTACCGTACACCGTCTTCGGCAGAATACGGTAACTGGCACTGGCGTTGCAGGCCAGCGCGCCGTCCTCGCCAAACACTTCGGCGCCCGTGAACATGATGCTGCGTCCACGCTTGACGACCACGCCCCTGCAGATGATTTCGCCTTTGGCGGGCGCCAGATAATTAAGGTTCATGGTCATCGTAGCCACGCCCATTTCCATATCCACCAGCGAACGCACGGCCTGGGACATCGCAGCATCAATGATTGCGGCAACCGTGCCGCCGTGAACTTCGCCGCGAGAGTTGCCGAGGTGCGGCTGAAAGCGGAGTCGCACCTGGGAGCGTCCGTCATCCAGCGCCTCGAGCTCAAAGCCGAGATGGATGTACAGCGGCACAGTGGAACGCCACTGCGCGGGCGCGGATTGTGGAACGGCAGTCATGATCATCAAGTATTCCGGAGTAGCCTGCATGTTACACCGGAGTGGCCGGCGGCAGCGTCCCTGCAGCTACGGACTTGAACGCACTGATGCAGCGGTGCATCATGGCGCAGACACAAACCGGGGGAGGCCCATGAAAGTCAAACGCATAGAACATGTCGGCATCGTTGTTCGCGATGTGGAAGCCAGCCGCAAATTATGGGAAGGCTGTTTCGGCATCAAGCTGGGCGGCACCGAGGACAACGCGACGCGAAGATTGGCGCTGTATCCAGTTGGTGATTCGATGGTCGAGCTGATCGCCGGGCTGACCCCGGACAGCAAGCAGGCCAGACTGATTGCTGACGGCAAGGGCGGCTTGAATCACGTCTGTCTTGAAGTCGAGAACATCGACGAAGCGCTGGCGGAATTGAAAGCCAAGGGCATACCGCTGCTTGATCAGGTGCCGCGCATCGGCCATGCCGGCTGCCGCATCGCCTTCCTTGATCCCTCAGCGACAGAAAACTGCCTGATTGAGCTGGCGGAACTGCCGGCGGGCCACGCCTGAATTCCGCGCCGGGCGGAACTACTTCTTCAGTGCTTTTTGCAGCAACTCGGTGACGAGTTCATTGACACCGGTTTTGCGTTCAGTGGCCAGCGCATGGATCTGTTTGATCAGGTCGCCATTAAGTTTGACGGCAAACGGCACCAGGCCTGCAGCCTGGTCGAGACGGCGCTGTTCGCGGCGATCGACCGGCTTGACGGTGCCGCCGGGGTGACCATGGGTGCCGGTGTTTTTCATCTGGTTCACCAGTTTCATGGCGTTGTATTTTTGCAGTTCGGCAGGGGTCATGGGAACGGGTTCCGGAAATTAGAACGGGAAAATAGAACAGAAAAACAAGCGGCGGGATAAAGCCGCCGCGGCAACTGCGCAGTGCGCGTGTTGCGCGAGAGGGTTACTGCGCCTGCGGCGGAGTACCACCACCGCCACTGCTGTTGCCGTTGCCGTTGCCACCATTATTACCGCCAGCAGCGCCGCCATTGCCACCACCACCGCCGCCGCCACGGCGTTTGCCGGGCCGCTTATGGAATTTTTTCCCGCCAGCAACACCGCCCGGGCCTTTGTTCTGGCCTTGCGGACGGTTACCGCCACCGGGTTGCTGCATGCGACCGGCGCCGCCGCTGTTCTGGCGTTGGTGGATCGAGCGCGATTGCGGTTCAGGCGCGCCGGGACGATTACCGGAAGCGAGTGCGATTTCCAGCTCGTTGAGTTCGTCCCACTCGGCGTCGGTACGGTTGCGATCCGGGATCGCCAGCAGTTCCTGCATGCGCGCCCGCGGGGATTGGGATGGAGGTTGTGAATCGTTCATGCCTGCATTATCGCACTGTACGGACCATCCTTCAATTAAAACAACGGCTTAGCCTGAGCAGCCAACGCCCCTGCATCACCACCCTGCCATCCCGCCTAAACCAGGGCCTGCAGCACCAGCGCGTGCAGCAGTTGCCGGTGGTAATAACGAATGGCCCCCGGCGCATGGGCCATGAACACCGTCACCAGTTCTTCGGCGGGATCGACCCAGAAATAAGTGCCGGTTGAGCCGGCCCAATGGAATTCACCGGCCGAACCCGGCATGCCGCCGCGCCCTGCACTGCGCCGTACGGCGACACCCAGACCGAAACCGTAACCACGGATGTTGGGATAGTCATTGAGTTTCGACAGATCGACCTCGGGGCCGAGATGGTCGGTGGTCATGAACTCCACGGTCTTGCGCGACAACACACGCACACCGTCGAGTTCACCGCCGTTCAACAGCATCTGCGCAAAACGCAGGTAATCCGCAGCGGTCGATACCGCGCAACCGCCGCCGCAGTCGAATTTGTGCGGCGTAGTGCCGTCGCGCAAGGTCTGCGGCTGCTGCGTCAGCGGATCCAGCGGCAGCGCTTTGGCATAGCGCGCCACTGCACCTGCAGGCACGGTGAACACCGTGTCCGGCATCTGCAGCGGCTTGAACAGTTTTTCATCCAGATATTTCGCCAGCGGCATGCCGGTCACAGCCTCAACGACCAGGCCCAGCACGTCGAGGCCCAGGCTGTACTCCCACATCGAACCCGGCTGATAATGCAGCGGCAGCGCCGCAAGCTGAGCGAGAAATTCCCTGCCCGTCCATTTTGTCGATGCCACATCCGACGAAAACGGATAACGCGCATACAGCGCCTTGTCACCGCGGCCGTAACTCAGACCGGCGGTGTGGCGCATCAGGTCTTCAAGGGTCATCTGGCGGTTGACCGCCACCACCGGCGAACCGGCGCTGCCGTCGCATTGCGGCGGATTGACCTGCATTCGCGCGAGCTGCGGCAGATACTTGCCGACGGTTTCGTTGACGCCGAGCCGCCCTTCTTCGGCAAGCATCAGCGCACCCACCGTCACCAGCGGCTTGGTCATCGACGCAATGCTGAAAAGCGCATCGGCAGGCATCGCGGTACGTGCTGCCGGATCGAGGTGGCCGAAGGTTTCGCAGTACGCCAGCTTGCCGCGGCGGGCAATCATCAGCACCGCGCCGGGCAGCGCATTGCGCGAGATCTCGGCATTCAGTACCGCGGCAATGCGCGGCAGGCGTTCCGGTGCAAAGCCCAGGGCCTGCGCTTCAGCGACCGGCAGCGGTGGACGATGCAAAATTTCCGGTTTGTTCATGCGTTTTCCTGTCAATCCTGTCAATAGTGCGGCGGGATTTCATGCCCGGTACCGCCGTCCTCCGCAGGCTGGTTGCGCTGCATTTGCAGGCGCAGTTCGCGCAGTTGTTGTTCGAGGCCGGCAATCTGTTGCTGCTGGCGGGCAACGATGCGATTCAGCTCTTCCAGCAGATCTTCGCTGAAACTCAGCTTGATTTCGATTTCGGACAGGCGTGTATCCATGGCCACTCCAGATCCTGTTTCGCCCTTATTTCGCCAGCACGATGACCTGCACGTCGTGGCATTGCACGGTCTGCCCGGCACGGATTTTTGCGGTCTTGCGACTTTCCGGCTGGCCGTCCACGGTGACTTCGCCGTCGGCCACCAGATGTTTACCCCGGCCACCGCTGTCGGCGATGCCGACGAGCTTCAGCAAATCGCAGAGCCGGACATGCTCGTCCTTGAGTTGAAATTGGCGGATTTCCACGGGATTCCTGATTATTGATGCGCAAACATGATACTGGAACCGCGATGCGCGGGAACCATTAGCCGGCACTGTGTTCGATATGATATAGCCGCTGTCGGGAAAGCAGGACCGCCGACGCATGATCATGTTATAGAGATATATGCCAAAACCCTACATCATCGCCGTCCTTTTGCTGCTGCCGCTGGCCGGTTGCGCCGGCAGCCGCACCGAGCCGGTCAGTACGACGATGCAGGGCGGCACTGTCGTCGTTGAGCGACTGCCGCCTGATCCGCAGAAACCCGGCACGGCAGCGCAACCGCTGAGTATCGACACGCCGGGCGGCACGGTCATCATCGAGCGCCTCCCTCCGTTGCCCGAGGTGGTGCCGGAAGTGCCGGTTGCCGCAGTGCGGCCGGCCATTCCTGCAGCACCCGTTGCGAAGTCGCCGGAAATTACTGCAGTACCGCCGGCACAGCCCGTCGCTCCCGCAACTGCGCCCGTCACCAGCGTTGCGGTCGACAAGCCGGCAGCGCCGCCGGCCAAGGCGGCCGTTCCTGTGGTACGTGCACCGCTGCCGCAGCAGCCAGCCACGGCACCGGCGCGGGCCGCCCTCGATCTGGACGCGCTGGAACAACGCCTCAAAGACACCGATGCCATTGGCGTGTTCACCAAGATTGCACTGAAAAACCAGGTCGATGATTTGCTGAAGCGTTTCAAGGCCTATCACCAGAGGGACGGCAAGACGGCGCTTGCGCAACTGCGGCAGAGTTACGATCAGCTGCTGCTGAAGGTGAATGATGTGCTGAAAAACGGCGACCCCTCGCTGGCTGGCGAGATCATGGGATCACGCGAAGCCATCTGGGGCGTGCTCTCCGATCCGGTAAAGTTTGCAAAACTCTGAGTCTGGCAAAAGGAAGCCCAACATGAATTCAAAAATCCGGAACCAGGCGCTGATCCTGGCAGTATCGATGTTGTTGGCGGCACCGGCCATCGCGGCGGAAAACGACGCGCTAGCCAAGGACCTGACCTCAACGATCTCGCTGCTCGGTTTGCCCTGCGGCCAGGTGGTGAACGTCGTGACCCAGGCCAACCGCGATTACATTGCGACCTGCAGCGACAAAAACCGTTACCGCATCTACCTCACTCCTCAGGGCAAGGTCGCTGCAGAAAAGCGTTAGCCACGGCTGAACGTGCGCTGCATGATCACCGTATCGAGCCAGCGTCCGAATTTCAGTCCGACGTTGCGCAGCGTGCCGATGTCGCGAAAACCGAGCGCACGATGCAATCCGACCGACGCCGTATTGCCGCTGTCACCGATCACCGCCACCAGTTCGCGATAACCGGCCGCCGCAGATGAGGCGATGACCTGCGCCAACAAGGCGCGGCCCGCGCCGGGGCCGGCAGCTTGCGGCGCGATGTACACTGAATCCTCTGCAGTATGGCGATATGCGGTGCGTGACCGATAAAGCCCGGCGTAGGCCCAGCCGGTAATTACGCCGTCATGTTCTGCCGCCAGGTACGGCAGCCCCGCGGCCAGCACGGTATCGCGGCGACGCTGCATCTCGGCCAGATCCGGCGGAATTTCCTCGAATGACCCGGTGCCGTGCCACACGTGCCGGGCGTAATTTGCCAGCACGCGCGCGATACCGCCTGCAGCCGCAGGCCGGACAATGATGCCCATCTGCGCCTCCCAGAACAGGTATTGATACAGCACTCACCAACAGTAGTTGTGATTCAGTCCGCGCAGATTACACCATGCGAACGCAACACCGGCGCGCGTAAAGTCCACACTCCATGCATCCAAATTGACTGATGGAAGCGCCTTCAACTACCCTCGCCCGTTCAATAGTTACCTTGCGAGAACCGCCATGTCCAACGCCGCAAACACATCAGCGCTGTCCTCTGCAGACCGCGCCGCACCGCACCTGATCAGCGCCGCCGCCCCGTCCTCACTGCGCTTGATGCTGGCGCTGGAAGACTTCGAGGCGCCCGCGCGGCGTTACATACCGCGCCCGATCTACGGTTATGTGTCTGGCGGTGTCGAGCGCAACGTGACGCTCGACTGGAACCGCTCGGTGTTTGACGATCTCGCGCTGGTGCCGCGGATGCTGGTCAATGTGTCGCAGCGTTCGCAGACAACACAGTTGTTCGGTCGCACTTACGACTCGCCGTTCGGCATTTCACCGATGGGCGGCACTTCGCTGGCCGCGTACCAAGGCGACCTCGCGCTGGCCAACGCTGCCGCAGCGCGCAACATCCCCATGATTTTGAGCGGCGCATCACTGACCCCGCTGGAAACCATACGCAAGGCCGCGCCGCAGCACACCTGGTTTCAGGCCTACCTGCCCGGTGAAGAGCAGGCGATCACCGAGCTCGTCGAACGCGTGGCCAAGGCCGGTTACGACACGCTGGTGCTGACTGTCGACATTCCCGTGGGCTCGAATCGTGAAAACAACGTGCGCAACGGCTACAACGCACCGCTGCGCCCGAACCTGCGGCTCGCGCTGCAATGCCTGGCACGGCCAAGCTGGCTCATTGGCACGGCGCTGCGCACTTATTTCACGCAGGGCATGCCGCATTTCGAGAACATGGGCAAACGCACGCCGCTGGTATCGCGCACCGCCGTGCGCGAACGCGCCAACCGCGACCACCTGAACTGGGAACATGTCGCGCTGATGCGCCGGCTGTGGAAGGGCAAGCTGGTGATCAAGGGCATACTCGACAAGCGCGACGCGGTGATCGCGCGTGAACACGGCTGCGACGGTATCATCGTGTCCAACCACGGCGGCCGCCAGCTCGACTCGGCAACCTCGCCGTTGCGTGTGCTGCCCGGCATCGTCGCTTCGGCCGGCAATATGACGGTGATGATGGACAGCGGCGTGCGCCGTGGCACCGATGTGCTGAAGGCGCTGGCATTGGGTGCCAAGTTTGTGTTTGTCGGCCGGCCGATGCTCTATGCCGCAGCCGTTGCCGGCGAAACCGGTGTGCGCCATGCGATCCGGCTCTTGCACGATGAAATCGACCGCGACATGGCCATGCTTGGTGCCAACTCGATCACCGAAGTCAAACGCGAAATGCTGATGGCCGCACGCAGCCCCGATGCCTATGACTTAAGGGCACCTCTATAAATTCACCAAACCCCGTTCGGGCTGAACCCGTCAAAGCCTTTGGCTAATAAAAAAACAACCACTTAATGAGCAGGCCCTTCGACGAGCTCAGGGCGAACGGTAATTTATAGAGGTGCCCTTAAGCTGATCCAGAACTGGTTCAGTGACAGGATCGCGGTCGGTCGCCCGCCCGCATCTGTGGCGTGTTTGCGTGCCCCTATTTTGCGCAGCTGTGCCCAGATGCCGGCCAGGCTGAGGACAAAAAAAGCCGAATTAAGGGTCTCCGCGAAGTCGCACAGCACGATATTTCCCCCTGCGCGAGTGTAAACCAGGCATCTCATGCTCCCGGCATAGATTTATTCCATTTTGTGGAACCAAAAACCCCTAAACGTCAATTGTAATTGCCATCGTTGCCAAGCCCCCCTAGAATCCCTGCACGGTACGGCTCGCTCCGCACCAGAGTGTTCTAAAAAATCCACTGAGGAGAATCCCGATGAAAATGTTGCCTTTAAGCGCCGCCGCCATGGCCGCGCTGCTTGCCGGCTGCGCCGCCAGCCCCGAACTGGTCAGTTGCCTGCAGCCCAACCGCCGTGTTGCCGTGGAAGTTACCGGCAGCAAGGAAAAACCGCCGGCCAAACCCGGTGCCAAGCCGGGACGCGACAACGTACTGCTGAAAGCCATGGCCCAGGGCGATGGCGCCTGGGACCAGAACAGCGCCGTGCCAAAAGCCGGCGGCAAAGCCGAACTCGACAAAATCGTGAACCTGGTCCAGAACGGCATCAAAAAAGACCCGCGTCCGGTCAACATTGGCTCGGTAATCATCACCGGCCACAGCGACCGCCTTGAAGCCGAAGACAATGCCAATCTCGACGAACAGCGCGCAAAGGCCGTGCAGACTTACCTCGCACAAAAAGGCCTCGACCCGAAACTGATGTTCTGGGAAGGTAAAGACGCCAAAGAACCGATGGCCGTCACCAAATTCTGCGCTGACTGAAAACAGCGCCCTTGGAGGAGGTTTCACCCCGCTGCGGCGGGGTATTTTTTTGTCCACGCAGCCGATGCAGTGATCAGGCGGGAATCGGAATACCTTCCTGCTCGCAGGAGTTCGCCACATCGCTGACGGTCACGCGGCGCATGTCACGCACCCAGCGCAGGTCGTCGAAATCAGTGCCGCGATGCATGGTGCAGCGGTTGTCCCACATCACCAGCTCGTTGGGCCGCCAGCGATGGGTATAGACGAACTGGCGTTGTGTGACATGGGCGATCAGTTCGTCAATCAGCGCGCGGCCTTCGCCATCCTGCATGCCCCAGATACGGCCGGCATGTGAGGCCACGTACAGCGACTTGCGCTGATTCTGCGGAATCGTGCGCACCAGCACCTGCGGCACCGGCGGCAGCCGTTTTTGTTCTTCCTCGGTGAATTCCGAAAATCCGCTGCGGCGGCGCGAAGTGGCAATCCAGTGTTCCACCACCAGTCCCTGCAATTTCTTTTTTGTGGTCTCCGCCAACGCGTCGTAGGCTGCGCGCTGGTCGGCGAATTCGGTATGCCCGCCGATGGGCGCGATGGCTTCCGCGTATAGCAGGGAACAGATGCTGGGCAGGCGCTTGAATGAACTGTCGGTGTGCCACAGCCTGTTGCCAGCCTTGTACATGCGCTGGCGGCTGGTCTCGCCCCAGATTTTGCCATCCGCGGCGAGGTTGGAAATGTCGGCGAAAGCGCCGCTGAACCGCGACGGTGTCGCTTTCGGATCCAGTGTGCGATCCGTTTCGACGGTGCCGAAATACATGGCAAATGCCAGTTGCTGTTCCTGCGTCAACTGCTGCTGCGGAAACACCAGCACCGCGTATTTCCAGAATGCCGTTTTGATCGCAGACATATCGGCGTCAGACAACGGTCGGGATAAATCGACATCGCCGATTTCAGCCGCAAAATCCGGCGTGACGGGATAAACGGTGATGCTCATTATCTGCCGCTCCTCCGCTGATTTTCTTTTGCCCGGCGCTGCGCCGTACGCCGGTCATTATGTGCCTGCCGGTTGCGGAATGCGACGGTGCACATTGCGAACCCGTAGCCACAAAATGCGGTCCTGAAAATAACGGTGCCATTACGGCTACACTCGGCATTCCCGGGCGACAGTCCCGGCAAACATCGGGGAGAAATCATGACCAAGGCGTACTGGGTGGTGTGTTACCGGGCGATCAAGGATGCGGACGCATTCAAGCGCTACGCCAGCGTGGCGCCAGCCGCGGTGCAGGCCAGCGGCGGGCGTTTCCTGGTGCGCGGCATGGCGGCGAAAGTGTATGAAGCGGGCATTATGCAGCGCGTGGTGGTCATCGAATTCGACAGCCTGGCGCAAGCGCTGGCCGCGCACGACACACCAACCTATCAGGCAGCGCTGAAGGAACTGGCCGGTGGCGCTGTCGAACGTGACCTGCGCATCGTCGAAGGCCTCGCCTGACGGCGCGCCTCCGACGATCATTAACGGCTCAGGGGGCGCAACCTGTAACGCACTTGCCCTTGCCGTCGAACTCCATGGTACGGCCGCTGATGGCAAGGTGCGAAGGCGGCTTGAGCAGCTTGATGAACGCCGCCGTACGCGAAGCAGGTCTCAACGTTCCGCCTTCTGTCACGGGCTCGTTCGGATGGGTGAGGATCACCGATGCGGGCTGGATCAGTTCATTGATCGCGTGCCCACCGGAATAGAAAATGCCCGGGTTCGGTCCGAGATTGAGCACGGCAAGGGTGGCCTTGTGAAACTCTTTCACCACCGTTTTCATCTCGGAATGGATGCCGGTGTCGCCCGAGAGATAGGCGACCAGTCCGTTGCTGAACTTGACAACGAAACCCGTCGCCGGGCCGTATTCGAGGACAGCACCGTCCGCCTGCAGCGCCGCGCGCTGCGCTTCCGACAGCAGTGCCGGCGGGGCATTGTTAACGTGCGAGGCATAAACGATCGAAATCTCGATGCCCCGGGGCGCATCTGCCGTCTTCGCGACAAAAACACCGCCGAGATCGGTCTGCGAGGCGCAGATCGTGGCAACCGGCACGGTGGTGGCGCCGCCGGTTTGCGGGCAGAAGCCGATCGGCTTGCCGCCGCTGATGCCCTGGACCTTGTTGCCGACAAAACCGCTCATGGCGCGGGTCATTACCAGTGCAGCGTTCTTCGCCGCCGCGACTTCCGCAGTCGTGGAATTCGGCGCCGGCACCCTTCCCGAGTTCGCGCAGGTTCCGGCGCCAGGCGCCGTCAGCTTCAGGTCACCGACGTGATCGCCGTGCATGTGACTGAGCAGCACGAGATGGATAGCGCCCAGACGCGGATCGTCGCCACCGGTGACGTTGTGCGCCGGGTCGTAGAGAAAACGGACACCGCTTGGATCCTCAAAAATGATCGCGCGGTCGTTCGCGCAGAGTTCTCCGGGATGAGAACCGACCGGCGTTATTTTCACGTTCTGCGCCAGCACGGAAGCACTGGCGAGCAGACCGACAACAGCAACGAGCATGCGGCTGATGGCGGTGATTCTCATGGCTCCTCCTGAGGATGGCGCAAAGGGTTTGATGCAGCGGTGGCTACGTTAACCTGCCGCGCGCGGGAATGCCACTGTCACGCGATACTACCCCTGATGCAGCGCATCAACCCGGCCGTTGCGACGTCAGCCCCGAACCAGCGCCAGCAGCGCCTCGCCGTAACGTTCGAGTTTTTTCGCGCCGATGCCGCTGATGCCGCCCAGCGCATCCAGATCAGCGGGGCGCGCCGTGGCAATTTCCGCCAGCGTGCGGTCGTGGAAGATGACAAAGGCCGGCACGCCCTGCACCCGTGCCTGTTCCATGCGCCAGGTTTTCAGTTGTTCGAGCAAACCAGCGTCGGCCGCCGGCAACGCGCCCCCCGCCGCACCACGCCGCAATTTTACCGCCCTGACTTTGCGCGGCAACACGCTGCGCATGTTCACCGGCTGTTCGCCTTTCAGCACCGGACGGCTGGCGTCGGTCAGGCATAACGCGCCGTAGGCATCATGGTCGGGCCGCGCGTAGCCCAGCGCGACCAGTTGGCGAAACACGTTGCGCCATGCCGGCTCGTCGAGGTCGGCGCCGATGCCGAACACATTGAGTTTGTCATGCCCCCATTGCGTAACGCGGTCAGTGATGCGCCCGCGCAGCACGTCGATCAGGTGCACCGCGCCAAAACGCTGGCCGGTGCGGTAAATGCACGACAGCGCCTTGCGCGCGGCGTCCGTGGCATCCCAGGTCAGCGGCGGCTCGAGACAGTTGTCGCAATTGCCGCAGGGCACGCCGGTTTCGCCGAAATAGTCGAGCAGACGCACACGCCGGCAACCTGCGGTTTCGCATAAACCCAGCAGCGCTTCCAGTTTGGTCACCGATACGCGGCGGTATTCCTCACTGCCTTCGGATTGATCGATCATGCGCCGCTGCTGCACCACGTCACCCAGGCCATAGGTCATCCAGGCATCGGCGGGTGCGCCATCGCGCCCGGCGCGGCCGGTCTCCTGGTAATACCCTTCGATGCTTTTCGGCAGATCAAGATGGGCGACAAAACGCACATCGGGTTTGTCGATGCCCATGCCGAAAGCAATGGTGGCAACGACCACGATGCCTTCTTCGCGCTGGAACCGCGCCTGGTTCACGGCTCGCGAGACGGCGTCCATGCCGGCGTGATAGGGAATCGCGCGCACGCCGTGGGACACCAGCCACGCTGCGGTTTCATCGACTTTTTTGCGCGACAGGCAGTACACAATGCCGGCTTCGCCATCGTGGTCGTCGCCGATGAAGCGCAAGAGCTGTGCGCGCGCCTCCTGTTTGTCGATGATGGTGTATCGGATGTTGGGCCGATCGAAGCTGGAAATGAACACCCGGGCGTCGTCGAGTGCCAGACGGTGGATGATTTCGACGCGGGTCTGCGGATCGGCAGTGGCGGTCAGCGCGATGCGCGGGACATCGGGAAAACGTTCATGCAGCACTGACAGCTGCAGGTATTCCGGTCGGAAGTCATGACCCCATTGCGACACGCAATGCGCCTCGTCGATGGCAAACAGCGCGAGCTGCGATTCTGCCAGGCACTCCAGCATGCGCGGCATCACCAGCCGCTCCGGTGCGACATACAACAGGTCGAGTTCACCGTTGCGCAATGCTTTTTCACAGGCGTTGACGGCACGGCCGTCGAGCGTCGAATTGAGGAAAGCCGCGCGCACGCCGAGCTGGGTCAATGCCGCGACCTGGTCCTGCATCAGCGCGATCAGCGGCGACACCACCAGCGCGGTGCCCTCGCGCAGCAATGCCGGTAATTGATAACACAAGGATTTGCCGCCGCCGGTGGGCATCAGCACCAGCGCATCACCGCCGCCGGCAACATGGGCAACGATGTCTTCCTGCGCACCGCGGAATGCGGGATGGCCGAATACGGTGGTGAGGAGTTGCAGCGGACGTGGATCGACGGCTTGGGTCATTGCGGGGCTGTGTGACGGGGAGCCTGAGGTGATCGGCGGTGCAGCCTGAGCCCAAGCCGTTATGGTAAATATTGTTTAAAAAAACAATTTTATCTTTTAAAAACAATTACTTACGATAATACCACGGCGACAGCCGTTAATGCAATCAGCTTTTGCGCGAACGCCCCGCCAGTTTCCGCAATTCCTGGTGCAACGCATCGGCAATGACAATACCTTCCGCCTGCGCACGCGCAGTCGCCTGCTGCCGTCGCTCGCCGGGCAGGCGCACGCCTTCATCCACCAGCATATGGCTGATCATGTCCTCGATACGTGCGTAATAAGCGTCCGCTCCCGCCAGCGCCTGCGGATTGATCACGATCAGCGCATGGCCGATGCGCGGCTTGTTGCCGGGCTCGAAGTACGAATCATTTTCATGGCTCAATGCCGCGCCGGTCAGCGCCACGCACAAGGCCTCGACCATCAATGCCAGTGCAGTTCCCTTGACGCCGCCGATGGCGGTGAGGCTGCCGGTCAGCGCCGCCTGCGCGCTGGTGGTCGGATTGCCGTCGCGGTCGACCGCCCAACCCAGCGGAATCGGCTTGCCTTCCTTGGCCATCAGCATGATCTTGCCGCGGGTGACTTCGGTCAGCGACAGGTCGACGACGATGGGCGCGGCATTTTTGCGCGGAAAAATGGCCGCAATCGGGTTAGTACCGAAAAACGCTTTTTTGCCGCCCCAGGCATTGATCGCCGCCGGTGAGTTGGTCAGCGCAATGCCGGCCATGCCCGCCTCTGCAATCGGCGCGAGGTGATAGGCCGCAGCGCCGAAATGATGACTGTTGGTCACGCCGGCAAACGCGATGCCGTAACGCTGCGCGCGTTTGATCGCTTCTTTGACCGCCAGTGCCGCCGCCGGAAACGCCAGTCCGCCGCCGGCGTCGATCAGGCAGGTGGCGCCGATTTTGCGGATGATTTTCGCTTTGGCCTTGCCGTCGGCACGGCCTTCGCGCAGGTGTTGTGCATACAAGGCCACGCGCGACAGGCCGTGACCGGACAGGCCTTCGGCTTCAGCCACCACCAGCGCCTGCGCGGTGGCAAGCGCCATCGCCTTCGAGGCGCCAGCTCGCTTCAGTGCCCGCGCAGCGAGATCGGTGATTTCAGCCAGCAATACCTTGGGCATTTCGCTGAAAAATCCCGGTTACAACTCAATCGACCGTGGTGCCGGACTGTTTTGCCACATCAGCCCATTTCGCGGTTTCCGCCTTGAAAAACGCCGAGAATTCCGCCGGCGTGTTGCCGCTGGGCTCTGCCCCTTCGGCGCGGATGCGCTGCACAACCTCGGGCGATTTCACTGCGACGACCCATTCCTTGTACAGTTTGTCCTGCACCGACTGCGGGGTTTTGGACGGCACCAGCAGGCCGTTCCACTGCACGGCAAGGTGACCCTTGACGCCGGCTTCTTCCATGGTCGGCACCTCCGGTACGACGGTCGAGCGCACCTTGTCGGCAACGCCCAGCCCGCGCAGGCGGTTAGAGCGGATGTGCGGCGCAGCCACCGGCATCACCACAAAAGCCACCTGCGACTCACCGGTCAGCAACGCCACCGTTGCCGGTGCGGCGCCCTTGTACGGCAGATGGGTGATCCGGGTGCCGGTTTTGACGCGCAGCATTTCCATCGCCATGTGCGACATGGTGCCGGTGCCGGCCGATGAATAATCCAGCGAATTCGGTTTGCCGCGGGCCAGCGTCACCAGGTCTTTGACACTTTTCACCGGCAGCGCCGGGTGTGCGACCAGCGTAAACGGATAGGACGAGGCCATCGATATCGCGGTGAAATCCTTGACCGGATCGTAAGAAAGCTTTTTATAGATCGCCGGGCTGATTGATATCGACGAATTGGCGAAAAACACCGTGTAACCGTCGCCCGGTGCCTTGGCCACGATGTCGGCGGCGATATTGCCGCTGGCCCCGGCACGGTTGTCGACCACCACCTGCTGCCCGAGTTGCTGTGAAAATTTCTGCGCGATGATACGCGCCACCAGGTCACTGCCGCCGCCCGCCGGGAACGGCAGCACCATGCGGATGGCACGGGTCGGAAATTCCTGGGCAACAACGGGCCCTGCTGCCAGCACAGCAGCCAGCGTTGCTACGACGACACTGGCGCTGCGAACTGCAAGCGCAACAGAACCGGCCATGACGCCTCCTTTTTTATACGGACTGAACCTGCTTGGGACCGCGAGTCTCCCCCGCCGTCCGGGAAAAATCAAATCCCTGTGCTACGTGCTCAGGCCACAGCCGTCAGCAGGGATTGCCCGGGCTTGACCCGGGTGAAATACACCGGCCGGGTTTCGCTGGCAAAACGCCCGCCCTGCCAGCTGACGCAGGTGTAACGGGAATTCTCCAGGTCGCGCACTTCCGGAAAATCGGCGCGGAAATGCGAGCCGCGCGAATCTTCACGCGCCATTGCAGCAAAACGGATCGACTTCGACACCAGCACCAGATTCTTCAGGTTCATCCAGTCGTGCCAGGTCAGGTTATAGGCCAGCGACGAGGCTTCAACGCCGGTCGCATCCAGTCGGGCGTCGAATTCGTCGAGTAATCCCGATGCGCGGTTCAGTGACGCGGCATCGCGGACAATACCGACGTCATCCCACATCACGTTATAGAGTTCTTCGCGGATGGCATTGATGTCGCCACCCTTGCGCGTCAGCGGCGCACGGCAACGCGCGACCGCCGCTGCTATCGCTTCCTGATCGGGTACGCGGAATTCGCCGTTGGCCTTGACCCAGCCCGGCATCACATCGCCGGCGATGCCGCCGAACACCGTGGAATTGGCCACGCCATTGCCGCCGAGGCGGTTGGCGCCGTGTACACCGCCGGAATCTTCACCGGCGACGAACAGGCCGGGCAGGTCGGTGGTGCAATCGGTTTTGAACACCACGCCGCCCATCATGTAATGGGCGGTAGGCACCACATCAACCAGTCCGCTGACCAGGTCAAAACCGCAATCAGCACAGCGTTCGACCATGCCCTTGAATTCGCGGCGCACCATCACCGGGTCGAGATGTTTCATGGTGATGTACAGGCCACCGTGCTGGTTGACGCGGCCGGCGCGCATTTCTTCGTACATGCCGCGGCTGACAATGTCGCGCGTTGCACGTTCGTTGCGCGGATCGTAGTTGTGCATAAAACGTTCACCGGAACCATTCAGCAGATAACCGCCGGCGCCGCGCAGCCCTTCCTCAATGATGGTGCCGGTGATGCGCGTGTCGGCACCGGCAATCAGGCCGGTCGGATGGAACTGCACCATTTCCATGTCGCGCAGCACCAGACCACCGCGCAGCGCCATCGCCATGCCGTCGCAACTCTTGTCGCCGCTGGGGGTGTGGAATTTGTACATGGTCGGTCCACCGCCGGTCGCGAGCAACACCGCCTGTGCCTGCACGAACACGAATTCGCCGGTGCGCATGTCGATCATCAGCACGCCGGCAATCGCATCACCGGCTTTGTTCTTGATGAATTCGACAGCGCGGTGTTCTTCGAGGCGATTGATGCCGCGCGCCCACACCTGTTCGGCGAGGCGATTGATGATTTCGATGCCGGTCAGATCGCCCTTGTGTACGGTGCGATCAAAAGTCTGCCCGGCAAAAGCCTTCTGGTGAATGCTGCCGTCGGGATTGCGGTCAAAAAAACAGCCGAGCTCATTTTCGAGCTCGTGAATACGCTCCACCGCGGTTTCGACCAGCGTCCATGCCAGATCCTGATCGGGCAGCCATTTTCCGCCTTCGATGGTGTCCATGAAATGACGCTCAACAGAATCCCCCGCAGCGAGCGCGACGTTGTAGCCGCCCTGCACCATGCGCGTACAGCCGGTTTTACCGAGCAGGCCCTTCACCGCAACGGTGATCGACAAATCGGGATTGTGCTGGTGTGCGTGCAGCGCGGCGAACAGACCGGCGCCGCCGGAGCCAAGAATCAGGATGTCAGTTTTGATGGTTTGCATGAATGCCTAACTTTTGACGCCGAGCGCCGCGAGCACGCCGGCGCGTTTGTCTTTCGCCGCCGCGTTGACTGCGGTGTAGAGGCTGCCGCCGTGGGAATCCATCGCCACCAGCAGCGGGCCGAAACCCTTGATGCGGAATTTCCACAGCGACTCTGGATTGAGGTCATCCAGGTCGACTTCCTCGATCTGCTCGATCCAGGTCGTCTCCAGTGCCGCGGTGCCGCCAATAATCGCGAGATAAACACCGCCAATTTCACTGAAGGCTTTCGCCGAAGATGCAAACAATCCGCCCTTGCCAATGATGATGCGCACGCCGTACTGCGCCATCAGCGGTTGCGTGAACCGCTCCATGCGCGCGCTGGTGGTGGTGCCGATGCAGATCGGCGCATAACCGGAGGGATGCGCCTCGGTCTCACCGACCCATTTGACGTTGGGGGCGGTGTGCACCACCGCATGGCCACGCATGTCAAAACGCGTCTTGCGGCCGTGGTCGAACATGTGGATCTGCGTGGCATCGCGGATGCCGTAAAGCGTCTGGTGCAGCGTGACGGTATCGTTGATACGCAGCTTGCGCACCTGCTCTTCGCTCACCGGCATGTCAAGTTCGTAGTGGGCCATTTCAGTATCCGTAAATCAGTAGCCGTAACTGAGGCCTTGGGACGTGAACGTTGCGCGCGCCCGCCGTGCCGAATGACACTGCATGTTGACCGCAACAGGATTCATCGTGATGTGGGTCGCTGCCGTCTCGACATGCACTGCGAATGCCGTGGAGTCGCCGCCCAGGCCCTGTGCGCCGACACCGAGCTTGTTGACCACGGCGCTGAGCTCAGCCTCGAGTTTCGCACCCTCGGGGTCGGCGCAGATGCTGCCCAGCGGGCGCGTCGCTGCGACCTTCGACAGATGCACGCACAGATCGGCTGTGCCGCCGACACCAACACCGACGATCACCGGCGGGCAGCTTTTGCCGCCGGCCTCGAGCACACAGTCGATGACAAAAGTCTTGATCGCGTCAACACCGTCGGCAGGAATTGCCATTTTCAACCAGGAATTATTTTCCGAGCCCGAGCCCTTGGGAATCATCTCGATCGACAGCGTATCTGCGTCCGGCATGAAATCGATGTTGATCACCGGCACATGGCGGCCGCCGGAAGTGTGTTCGTTTTTGCGCGTGGTCGGATGCACCACGGAAGAACGCAGCGGATGTTCCTTGGTGGCGCGGGTGCAGCCGCTGATGATGGCTTGTTTCAGCGCATGACCGTCCAATACGACATTGCTGCCGATCACCACGTTGTAAATCGGGATGCCGGTGTCCTGGCACAGCAGGTTGGTATTGTCTTCGGCGACGGTGATATTGCGGATCATGGTGCCGAGTATGGATTTGCCGGTGGCATTGGTCTCGGCGCGATCAAGCCGCTGAAAACCCTGCTTGATGTCCGGGGGCAGCATTTTGAGTGCGCGGATGTAGAGCTCCTTGCACGCTTCTTCCACCTGCTTGAGATCGACATTCACGAAACCACCTCGGGACAAAATGATAAAGTGCCGCCGGATTTGACCCCGGCGACGGCATTGCGGTTACTTCACCTACAGATTGCGTTCCTTGATGATTTTTTGCCAGCGCGCTGACTCCGCCTTGATGTCACGGGCGAAATCCTGGGAGCTGTTGCCCACCGGCACCATGCCGATGTCGTTGAACCGCTTGACCAAGTCTGGGTTGCGCAGCGCCTTGACGGTATCGGCATGCACCTTGTCGATCACCGCCTTGGGCGTGCCGGTCGGCACCATGAAACCAAACCAGCCGAGATTCTCGAAACCCGGCAGGGTCTCGGCAATCGCCGGCACGTTCGGCACTTGGGCAGCACGCTCCTTGCTGGTCACCCCCAGCGCCCGCAGCTTGCCCGAATTGATGAAGGCAATCGCCGCTGACAGATTGGGTGTGACAAACTGGATTTGTCCGCCAATCAGGTCGCTGACCGCCGGACCTTCACCCTTGTACGGCACATGCGTCACATCAATGCCGGCGGTGTAGATAAAATTTTCCGCGGCAAGGTGAGTCTGCGTGCCAACGCCTGCCGAACCGTAAGTCATCGATTTCGGCTTGGCCTTGGCCATCGCGATGAATTCCTTGAGCGTCTTCGCCGGGTTGCTCGGATTGACGACCAGAGCCTGCGGCCCGCTGGCGACGCTGGTCACTGCAACCAGGTCTTTTTCCGGGCTGAAAGGCATCTTCGCGTACATGTGCTGGTTGGCGGTGACGATGGAGCCGGAGGTCATGAACAGCGTGTAGCCGTCGGGGTTGGACTTGGCGGCAATATCACCGCCTATGTTGCCGCCGGCACCGGCGCGGTTGTCGACCACCATGGTCTGGCCCCAGGACTCGGTAAGTTTCTGCGCCACCAGCCGGGCGACGATGTCAGTGGCACCGCCGGGCGCAAACGGCACGATGATGCGCACCGGCCGCACCGGATAGTCTGCGGCAAAAACGGTGGCGGAAAACAGCAGGCACGCTGCAGCAATCATTCCTGTTTTGTTCATCACTGCTTTTTTCATGATTTCCTCCTCAAGGTCTGGTTTAATTAAATGCCACTTGTTCCTGTTCTGTTTCACGATACCCCACGCACCGGGGTGCGGCAAGCCGCAACCCCGCTGCGGCAGTGTCACAGTCCCAGCGCGTCCGCCGTCAGCTTGCGCAGTTCTTTGGTCATTTTTTCACGTACCGCTCGATACGCCGGCTTCCTCGCGACATTGATCAGCTCATAAGGATCGCGATCAAGGTCGTAGAGCTCGTCGAGTTCGCCGTTGCGCGCGCGGTTCACCCAGTGGATGAATTTGTAACGGTCGGTGCGCACAGCCTTGTAGGTCATGCCCACCAGCCACGGGTAGGCGTTTTCCGCCCAGTATTCGACGAATACCGATTTGCGCCAGCCAGTAGCTGGCTTACCCTTGAGCAAGGGCAGCAGCGAACGACCCTGGATATGTTTGCCGGGTTTGCCGCCGGCGATTTCGATCAGCGTCGGCGCCAGGTCCTGCAGGATCGCCAGTTGCTTGATGCGCGAACCGGCCCTGATTTTTTTCGGCCAGCGGATGGTCAGCGGTGAACGGATGCCCTCCTCGTAGGCAAAACGGCGTTCCGGACCAATGCCGTGTTCGCCGAAAAAATAACCGTTATCACCGAGGAACAGGATCACCGTGTTGTCGAGTTCACCGGTTTCCTCCAGGGTTTTGAGGATCATGCCGACGCCCTCATCGACCGCGGCCATCATCGCCGCGCGCAGACGGATTTCCTCCTGCTTGCCGGAGTGGATTGCATCGAGCATGACTTTCGAGGCCGCCGTCTTGCGCAACTCGACCGCTTCCGCCCACACCGGCTTGTGTTTGAGGAATTCGGCAGGCGCCTGCATGTTCGGCTTTTTCGGGAACACGCAGCCCTTGTAGAGGTTTTCGTGCCGCTTTGCCGGGCGGTAACCGTCCATGCGGAACGAACCGTCGGCCGCCTGCTCGGCATCCGGATGCACCGCCTTGTGCGCGAACCACAGCGACCAGGGCTTTTTATTCTTGCGCTGGCCTTTGCTTTTGATCCAGTCCGTCGCCATGGTGTTCATGATGTCGGTGACGTAACCCTTGTGCTGTACATATTTGCCGTTTTCGTTGAGCCGCGGGTCGTAAAGACTGCCATGGCCATCGTAGGCGACCCAGAAATCGTAACCGGGGCGCGGCTTGCCGTCGTTGCCCATATGCCATTTGCCGATGTGCGCAGTCTCGTAACCCAGGCGCTGCAATTCGAGGTGGTAATTCGGCAGGCGGTGGCTGGCGAGATCGCGCGCGACGTTATCGATGATGCCGTGGCGGCTGGCGTATTGCCCCGTGAGTATCGAGGCGCGGTTAGGCGAGCAGATCGGCGTGGTGTGAAATGCGCGCTCAAACAACACGCCTTCGTGCGCGATGCGGTCGATGTGCGGCGTTTTCATATAGGGATGGCCGCCGGCACCGAATTCGTCGTAACGCAGGTCATCCACCAGGATCACCAGCAGATTCGGTTTATTGCCTGCAGTTTTTTTCGCCATGCCCATCCCTTTCAGTTATTGCGCGACGCTCAGACCAGATTCAGCAGGAAGGCAAGGCCGGCGACCAGCGATACGCCGGCAGCCGCTGCAAGCAGCGTTTTTTGCCATTCGCGCCATTCGAGGAATTCCAGCACCAGCAGGCGCACGCCACCCGCCATGTGCGCGGCCAGCAGCAGCACCAGCCCGGTTTCGGCGAACTTTACCAGCGGATGTTCGGTCCAGCGCAGGAAACCATCGAGCGCGGCTGCGCCATGCAAGGCCTGGCCCAATGCCCAGAAATGCAGCGGCAGGAACAGCGCCAGCAACACGCCTGAACCGCGGTGTACGATGAACGCCCAGTACGCCGGGTGGTTGCGCGCGCGAAAATCGTTTTTCATGCCGTGCCCGCGCCGAACACGCCGACCACCGCGCGCATGCCCCACATCGCAAGACTCAAACCGATGACGCCGGTCAGCACATCGAGGCCGCGGCCGCGCCAGCCGCAGGTTTCGCTGAGTATCGTGCGCAGGCCGATCGGCGCATGCACCGCAACTGCAATTACAAACAGCGTGTAAAACGCGAACCACATCACACTGCCTTGCGTGCGGCCGAGAATTTCAGTGGCGCTCAGCCCGCTGCGCACCGCATAAATTATCGTCAGCAGATGCACCACCACGCACAACGCCAGCACCATCGCGCTGATGCGCTGCGCGCCCCACAGCAGGACCTGGGCGCGTTGGCTCATGCCAGCGGCACCGCGTGATCGAAATCACATAAAATATTGTTTTTAATCATATTTCACCCGACAGCGTTGCCGCCAGCACGGCACGCTTCAGCCCGGCAATGCTGGCGGTCGGCGACAGCCGCATCGGGCAACGCTCGGTGCAGCTGATATGGGTATGGCAGGCATGACAACCGGCGTCACCAGCCACCGCGGCCAGGCGTTCGGCGCGGGCGGTGTCGCGCACATCATTGATCAGTGTCCACGCGCGGTTCAGTGCCGCGGGACCGAGATAATCCTTGTTCCAGCTGACAACATCGCAGGCGCTGTAACACACGCCGCAGCCGATGCATTCGATACCGGCGGCGACGCGCTTGCGTTCTTTCGATTCGGGCGAAATCCTGGCGAGCGGATCCTTGCGCGTGGTGCTGCCGGTGAAGCGGCCGCGGGCACGCGCCCACTTGTCGAAAAATTCGCGCATGTCGGTGACCAGGTCCTTGATCACCGGCAGGTTGCGCAGCGGCGCGATTTCGAGTTTGTTGTCGGCCGCCACTTTCGACACATGGGTGCGGCAGGTCCAGCGCGACACGCCGTTGACCGTCATCGCGCAGGAACCGCAGACGCCGACACGGCAGGCAAAACGATAGGACAGCGTCGAGTCGCATTTACGCTGCACGTAGGTCACCACATCAAGCACGGTCTGGCTTTCCTGCCGCGGCACTTCAAAATCCTGAAAGTCGCCCTGTTCCGTGCCGCGCCAGATTCTGACCTGCAAGGTTTCCATGCTTTGATTTCCTAGTGTGCGGCAGCCGTCGCGCCGGTGGTCACTGTAGGCGCCGCGAGACGCTGGATCATTACATTGACACAGGCGGGTTTGCCGCTGGCCAGCGCACGGGCGATGGCCGGACGCAAATCAGCGGCGCGTGTGACCAGCTCGCCATGACCACCCAATGCGGCCACGGCCAGATCATAACGCGTGGCTTCGAGCAGTTCGCAGCCATGTGCGCGTTCCTTGCCGTAAGTGCGCAACTGTATCTGGTGTTCGGCATTCCAGCATGCATCATTGCCGATGACCACGACCAGCGGCAGTTTTTCGCGAACCGCGGTATCAAACTCCATCAGATGAAAACCGAAAGCGCCGTCACCCATCATCGCGATCACCGGTGCCTTGGGCCGCGCCATGCGTGCCGCCAGTGCGAACGGCACCGCGCTACCGATCGAACCCCCGGGTCCGTTGATGACCCGCGCCGGCGCGCTGACACAGGCCTGCGCCCACTGGCCGATCTCGCCGCCATCAGCAATGAACACGGCATCGGGTGACGCATTCAGTGCTTCCTGCACCGCACGCCCCAGTTCCACCGGATGTACCGGTCCATCGCCACTGTTGATATCGCGCCAGGCCACCGGACGGAATGCCACGGCATCGGCGGCGTCCCCGAGCCAGGCTGCACCTGCATGCGGTTGTGCTGCCGCGATCAGTGCGCGCACTGTGGCCACGCTATCCGCCTGTGCAGACAGTGCCACACGCGCGGCACCGAGATTTTTTATCGCGCGCTGCAAAGCTTCGGATTCGGGATCAATCACCGCAAAACGGCAATCAGCAGCCAGCGCCGGCGCCTTGCCGAAACGCAGCGTGAAATCCGGTTGCTTGCCGACCAGCACCACCAAATCAGCCTTGGTCAGCACACCGGCAAAAGCGCCGAGCCCCGGATCGTTGACACCGCGCGGACTTTCCATGCATACGGCTGGCACACCCGTGACTGCGGCCAGTTGTTTGACCAAACCTGCAACCGGCGCATGCGCCATCACCGGGCCCAGCAATATCAATGGTCTTGCTGCCGTTTTAAGCAGAGCCTGCAAGGCCGCGATGGTTTTCACATCCGGCGGATTTTCCAGCGGCGCAAAATCGGCCGCAGGGGCCAGCCGCTTTTCGCCATCGGCAACCCTGGCTTCGAGCACATCAAAGGGCAGGCTCAGGTGCACCGGCCCCGGCCGGCCTGAACGCGCAATGCGGCAGGCCTGCGCAATATCGGCCCCCAGCGTTTCGGCACTGGCTGCCGTCCATGAGGCCTTGACCACCGGCGCGGCCAGATCAGCCTGACGCATCTCCTGGAAAGAACCCGTACCCAGTTCATTGAGCGGCGCGTGACCCGACAACAGCACCAGCGGTGAATCAGACGCCAGTGCGGTGTACAGGGCCCCCACGCCATTGGCGTGACCCGGGCCGCCGGTCAGCATGGCAATGCCTACCTCGCCGGTCAGCCGCGCCCAGGCATCGGCCATGTGAACCGCAGCGCCTTCGTAACGGACATGGGTAATCCGCAGCTGCGCTTCAATCGCAGCGTCATACACCGGCATGATGTGATTGCCGGACAGCGAGAAAATGCGGCGCAGACCGGCTTGCGCCAATGTGCGCGCGAGGATGTCAGCGCCGCGGAGTTGAGTCATCAGTGATTGTGCTTCCGCATGGATTGCAAAATCTCAAACATCTGCAATTACAGGAACTGCGGGCGGGACGCAAACCACACGTCCCGCCCGCGACTATCCCAGGCGCTGGATTACGCGCTTTCGTAGAGTCGGGTCAGCACAAACTCGCGATGGCCCAGCGCTTCGGCGGCGGTCAGCCGGCCGTTGCAGGTGCGCAGCATGACGTCGATCAGCTCATCACCGGTCTGGTCGAGGTTTTTCTCCCGCTGCAGCAGGCCCGAGCAGTCGTAATCGACGTGTTCGCTCATCGTACGCACAGTGCGCGGATTCGCGGTGAGCTTCACCACCGGCACAATCGGATTGCCGATGACATTGCCCTGTCCGGTCGGGAACAGATGCACGACATAACCGGACGCCGCACACAGCGTGACCATTTCAGCGGCAGCCGAAGACGAATCCATGAACCACAGACCGGGCTTGGTCGGCTCCTCGGCCTTGTCGAGCACTCCGATGACCTTGCACTTCTTGCCGATTTTCTGGATGTTGCCCAGCGCTTTTTCTTCAATCGTGGACAGGCCGCCGGCGATATTGCCCTTGGTCGGCTGCGAATCGGAGAGATCGCTGGTTTTATTCTTCTCGATGATCTCCTGGTAGCGGTCGAACATGCGCATGAATTCCTTGCGCACTTCCGGCGTCGCGCAGCGGTCGGCCACGATATTCTCGCCACCGGTGATTTCGGTGGTTTCACCGAAACACATGGTCACGCCCAGCGGCTCTAGCTTGTCGAATGCACTGCCGACGGTGGGATTGGAACCGCAACCCGAAGTCGTGTCGGACTCGCCGCACTTGGTGGAAACCCAGAGATCGCTGATCGGGCATTCCTCGCGCTGCAACTCGGAGGCCCATTGCACGTATTCCTTGGCGACTTTGGAGGCACGGAAAATCGTATCGTGGTCACCATGCAGCTCGATGCCGAAACCGGTGACCGGTTTGCCGGTCTTGGCGATGCCGTCAACGACCTTTTTCGCCCAGCCTTCTTCAATGCAGATCACCACCACGGCGGCAACATTGGGATTGGCGCCGGCACCGATGATGGTGCGGAAATGCAGGTCAAGGTCAGCGCCAAACTGCAGCCGGCCGTAGGGATGCGGAATGGCAATCGCGCCCTTGACGTTGTTGGCCACCGCTTCGGCGGCGGCATTCGACAGATCATCCACAGGCAGGATGATGACGTGGTTGCGGACACCGACGCGGCCGTTCTCGCGGCGGTAGCCCATGAATGTGGTTTTGCTGTTGATCATTTTTCAGTCTCCGGAATTGGGGCGGTATCGTCTGGGCTTATTAGCCACTTTTACCAGCTGATTTTTGCCAACCGCTTCTTACCAGCGTTTAGTCTTGATGTTGTGCACGTGGGCGTGTTCGCCGACTTTGATGTCAGCGACGGCCTTGCCGATATCGAAACCATATTTGATGATGGTGTCGCCCTTCCTGATTTCACGTAGCGCCGCCTTGTGGCCGATGGGAATGTCGTTGATGGCCTTCACCTTGATCGTGGAGTCGTCTTCCATGACCCAGCCGATCATTTCCTGGCCGGCCTTGATGCCTTCGATGACGGCCACGCCGACCGTGTCTTTCTTGTCGTGTACCAATATGTGAATCATTGCGCCTCCTGGATGAACGCTCTGCAGGTAAAAATACTGTTAAAAATACAGGTAAAAAACTGCGGGGAAAGTCTGGTGCAGGGCGGTCATGCTAACTGCGGCTGTTCCGGCCAGTCAACTAGATGACCTATATGAATCGGCGGGCGGCATGCTAGACTGCCGCGCACCGTTCATGACCACCGTTCCCGCATCCGAGCCGGTCTCCGCAGGCCAGCCGACCACTGCCCCCCTTTACCGCGAAGTGCAATGGCGCATCACGCGCGCCCTGGCCGCCGGGGAATGGAAGCCGGGAGAGGCGATTCCCAGCGAAACCCGCCTTGCCGCCGACTTCAGGGTTTCAATCGGCACCATACGTCGCGCCATCGATGAGCTGGTCGCGGGGCGCATTCTCGTCCGCCAGCAGGGCCGCGGCACCTTTGTTGCGGCGCACACCGAAGACCGCACGCTGTTTTATTTTTTCCATATCGTCGCCAGGGACGGCAGCCAGGAATTTCCTGTATCTGAACTGCTGGCCTTCCGCCGGGACCGCGCCGATGCCAGCGATGAAACACAGCTGGGGATTCCCCGCGGCAGCCGCGTTGCCCGGGTACGCAATCTGCTGAAACTCGGCGGCAAGCCGGTGGTGCTCGACGACATCACGGTGCCGACCGACCGTTTCACGCGCATAGACGAGGATACTTTCCGCAACCGTGAGGGCACCATCTACGGCCTGTATCAGGCGCGTTACGGCGTCAACGTGGTGCGCATCAGCGAGCGTCTGTCGGCGGCGCATCCGCCGGCGGAAATCGCGGCGATCTTCAACATGCGTGCCAACCAGCCGGCGCTGCACATCCGCCGAGTTGCTTACACCTACAACGATACGCCGGTGGAATACCGGCTGAGCTGGATCAACAGCGCCGACCACGAATACCTGAGCGACCTTTGGAAAACCGCGGCGCGCTGAAGTCGAGCCCGGGTTAGAAACCCAACTCGCGGCGGGCCACCGCAATCTGCACCGGATCACCGGCGTTTTTCAGCACCCATTCGAACTGCGCGCGGGCGTCATCGCGCAAGCCGGCGCGCGCCAGGCTGAAACCGGCCAGCAGCCGCGCCTCCACTGCCGCGGTATCCGTCGCTGACACGCCCCCCAAGGGGACTTCCTTCGGGGCGCCCCCCAAGGGGACTTCCTTCGGGGCGCCCAATGCCGAACGCAGATAAAAATCCGCAGCGGGCAGGGGCTGGCCGCGCGCTTCGTGGGTACGCGCAATGCCGGACAACACCCGGCGCGCCTGGGCGGGGTCGGCATGCACCAACACGCGCTCAAACAGTGCCTGCGCTGCATCGTACAAGCCATGGTCGGTGAATTGCTGCGCGAGACTGAGCCATTCCGGCAACTGAACTGCGGGAATCGCCGACCGCTCCGCCGCCAGCGGCCGCGCGACATTGACAGCAACCTCCGTGCGACCGGCACGCAATGCCAGCGCAGACAGACGCAGGCTCCACACTGCCGCCGGCATGTTGTCGGCGGCGGGCAGACCCTGCCAGTGCTGCAGGGCTCGCAGATGATCACCCGCGGTCTCGGCCAATGCACCCAGCGTGTGCCGGGTTGGTGCTGCAAGCGCGGTCACGCCACCGGACCAGACACCAAAAACACGCAAACCGGTGCGCGGCAATTTCGCAGCGGCATATTCCGCTGCCAGCCGCGCCTGTGCGTCCAGCTGCAGCGCGGGGTCACGCGCATGGCGTGCGAGATAGGCCAGGTAGGCGCGGGCCTCCGCCGCTTCGGTATCCCGCCGGCGGATTGCAAATTGCAGCCAGCCGGCATCGTCGCCGGCCAGAAGTTGGTGGGTATTGGCGGCAGTGCGGGCATGGCCGGCATAAATTTCCCATAGCCTGACAGCCTCCGCATCCGGGATCGCCGCGACCGGCAAGGCCTTTGCTTCGAGCAACTGTTCCAGCGCGGCAATGCGCAGGGCTCCGTTGTTTTGCCGTTCGGCCGCTTCCAGCAGGATGCGCCACCAGGCAGTATTTTCGCTGCGACCCAGCGCCGCGCGCGCCTGCGTCACCGCGTCCTGCGGCGTGATCACGCCGGTGTGCAGGCGCAGCCGCAGTTTTGCCGGGCCGCGTTCATCGAGCAGGTTCAGCCAGACAACGGCTTCGCGCGCCATGCCAAGGTCAAGCAACGCATCGACAAAAACAGCGGCTGTCGCACCATCCAGTGGCCGGTAGTCCTGTTCGAAGCGCAGCATGCTGCGGTAGGCGTCGTCGGCGCGGGCATCGCGGACATGACTGCGGATCACCAGCAGCCGCAATTCGTGCAACGTGCCGGCGCTGATTCCAGGCGTCCACAGCGCGCGGCCGGCGTGTTGGCGGGCAACGGCAGTCTGCCCGAGCGCCAGTGCGGCGTGGGCCGCCGTGGCATGCAATCCGGCGCGCGCGGGGGCAGACACCTGCGACGGCAGCACACCCGCGCGCTGCAGCACTTCATCGTTACGCTCCAGACGCGCCAGCAACTGCAGACGCAGGCCTTCCCATACCGCCCAGAGCGGCGCAGCGGTGTCCGGCGGCTGCAGGGTATCGATACGGCGCAACGCCAGTTGCACCGCGCCGGCCTGCGCCAGACTGCGCGTGGCGTCAATACTGCCGGGCGCTTCAGCAGCATGCGCGGCAGCAACAGCTTGCGCCAGCAGCAATACGGTGATGACAATGTGTCGCAGTACAGGCATGCAACTATTGTAGCGGGCGCGGATTACAGGGCGCAGGCAGCCGAAACAAAAAAGCCGCCCGAAGGCGGCTTTTCCGGAATGCGTGACCCGTGCGTCATTTTTCGGCCGGCGCGGCTTCGGCTGCAACCCCGGCTTCCGCCGCGACTTCAGCCAAAACAGCGGTATTGACCGTCAGTTTTTCCTTGATGCGCGCCGCTTTGCCCGACAGGCCACGCAGGTAGTAGAGCTTGGCGCGGCCGACATCGCCACGGCGTTTGACTTCGATACTGGCAATTGCCGGCGAATAGGTCTGAAACGTCCGCTCGACACCTTCCCCGGACGACACCTTGCGCACAATGAACGCGGAATTGATGCCGCGGTTGCGCTTGGCGATGACCACGCCTTCGTAGGCCTGCACACGCTTGCGTTCGCCTTCGACCACGTTGACGTTGACAATGACCGTGTCACCGGCAACGAACTCGGGCACTTTGCGGCCCAGACGCTTAATCTCTTCCTGCTCCAGCTGCTGAATGATGTTCATGCTCATGCTCATGCTCCCTCAAAACTTGATACGCCCGCCATTATGGCGTCCGCGGTTAATTTTTACTTAAGTGCGCCGTACTGCCCTGCTGCTCGCTCTGGTATTCGTTGAGCAACACCCGTTCTTCTTTCGTCAGCGTCCTGCGTTCCAGCAACTCCGGCCGCCGCTGCCATGTCCGTCCCAGCGCCTGCTTCAGCCGCCAGCGCGTGATCGCCGCATGATTCCCCGACATCAGCACTGGCGGCACCATCGCGTCCCCATACTTTTCCGGGCGCGTGTAGTGCGGGCAATCCAGCAGGCCATCAACAAACGACTCCTGCACCGCTGATTCGGCATCGCCGAGCGCTCCCGGCAACTGCCGCACCACGCTGTCCATCAACACCATCGCGGCCAGTTCACCGCCGCTCAACACATAGTCGCCGATCGAAATTTCCTCGACGACCTGCTGCTCAATCAACCGTTCATCAACACCTTCGTACCGCCCCGCCAGCAGCACCAGTCCCGGCTCCTTCGCCAATTCCATCACCCTGGCGTGATCCAGCAAGCCGCCCTGCGGCGTCAGGTGCACCACCCGCGGCCGTTCCACGCCGGCGCTTTGCTGCCGCTGGCAGGCCGCCTGCAGCGCCTTGCCCAGCGGTTCGGCCATCATCACCATCCCCGGGCCACCGCCATAAGGCCGGTCATCCACGGTGCGGTGAATATTGGCTGCAAAATCCCGCGGATTCCACGCCACAAACTGATACAAGCCGCGTTCCCGCGCGCGTCCGGTGACGCCGAGTTCGGTCACCGCGTCAAACATCGCCGGAAACAGCGTGACCACATCAAACTGCAACATCAGTAGTCCGCATCCCAATCAACGATGATCGTGCCGCCGGCGATATCCACCTGCCGGATCACCGGTGCGATGAAGGGCAGCAGTCGCTCGCGCTTGTTTGCCGCATCATCTTCAACCACCAGCACATCATTCGCTCCGGTTTCAAAAACGCGGGTCACACTCCCCAGCGCCACACCGGCTACATTGACCACTTTCAGGCCGACCAGGTCGGCCCAGTAAAACTCATTCGTCGCGGGTTCTGGAAAATCATCTCGCGATACCGCGATCCGCATGCCCTGCAACGCGGCGGCCTGCTCACGGTCGGCAACACCTTCCAGCTTTGCCACGACCATGGCGCCATGCACTTTCGCCACCTCCACCGTTCGCAACTGCCACGCGCCGTTCTGTCCCACCTGCCACTGCGAATAATCGAGCAAACCCTGCTGCTGCTGCGTGAACGGCTGAATCTTGATCCAGCCCTTGGTGCCGTAGGGCGCGACGATGCGCCCCATAGTCACCAGCTGTTCAGTCACCTGCCGCTCAAGCGGCTTTTTGAACACCAGCCTGCTTGACGAGCCGGGTTACTGTGTCCGAAAGTAACGCACCCTTGCCCTTCCAGAAATCGAGACGCTCACGATTGATGCGCAGTCGTTCGCGGCCTTCCGGGGCCTTGGGGTCGTAGAAACCCAGGCGCTCGATAAAGCGCCCGTCGCGCGGAAACCGCGAATCGGCTACAACGAAATTGAAAAACGGACGCTTTTTGGCGCCACCACGAGCTAAACGGATTACTACCATGAGGATTCCTGGCTAGACTGAGAAGACGAAAGGGCCGGATTTTACGCTACTTTTCGCCCCAGACGCAACCCAAGACAGCGGTAAACCGCGGTTGCTCCGATAATGGCACCCTATTTGAGAAATTATATTAACCATTTGTTTTTGAAAGATATTTCATGAATTCTGCAGAAAAAAGCCCCGCCGCCGCAATCCATTCCGCCCTGAACACCCGTTTTGGTGCCGATTTTCCGGTTGCACCGGATCAGCAGGGGTTGGTGGAACTGGCGCAAATCGCCGGACATCGCTCGATCCGCCGCTACCTCCCGGATCCGGTGGCCCCGGAACTGCTGCGCCTGTTGCTGGCCTGCGCGCTGTCGGCGCCGACCAAAAGCGATCTGCAGCAGGCCGACATCATCCAGATCACGGATGCCGGCAAACGCCAGCGCATCGTCGCCGCGATCCCGGACATGGCGTGGATACTCGATGCGCCGGTGTTCCTGGTGTTCTGCGGCAACAACCGCCGCATCCGCCACATCGGCGAATGGCGCGGCAAGGCGTTTGCCAACGAACACCTCGATCACTTCATGAATGCCGCGGTGGATGCCGGTATCCTGATGATGAATTTCATCCGCGCCGCAGAAGCCGCCGGCCTCGGCACCTGCCCGATCAGCGCCATCCGCAATGCCATTGATGCCACCAGTCACGAACTGGAATTGCCGGAGGGCGTGTTTCCGGTCGCAGGACTGTGCGTGGGTTATCCGGCGACGCCCGGCCACATCAGTCCGCGACTGTCACCGCAAGTCACGGTGCATGCCAACCGCTACGACGAAAGCACGCTGCGCACACAGGTGGATGCCTACGATCAGCGCCGGCATGCCAACCATCCTTACGGCAAGCAACGGCGCATCAAATCATTCGGCACTGCGGAATTTTATGGCTGGTCGGAAGACAAGGCGCGGCAGTACGCCGAGCCGGAACGCGCGGATTTTGGTGCCTACATCCGGCGCCAGGGGTTCAGCCTGAAATAACAGAAAACGGAAAAGAAAGCGAAAAAAAGGGGCACGGGCATGCTCAGCGCATGCCCGGAAACATGCCCTTCATGTTGCGCATCATTTTCGCCATGCCGCCCTTGGCGACCATTTTCATCATTTTCTGCGTCTGCTCGAACTGAGCGAGCAGGCGGTTCACTTCCTGCACGCTGACGCCGGCACCGGTGGCAATGCGGCGTTTGCGCGATGCCTTCAACAGTTCCGGTTTGGCGCGCTCCAGCGGCGTCATCGAATTGATAATGCCCTCCAACCGCCGGATCGCCTTGTCTTCCATCTGCGGCGCACCCTGCGCCGCCTGCGCCAGTTGCGCGGGTAATTTGTCCATCAGCGCGCTCATGCCGCCCATCTTGCGCATCTGTGCCACCTGCTGCTTGAAATCCTCAAGATCAAAACCCTTGCCGGTCTTGAACTTGCGCGCGAGTTTTTCCGCTTCTTCGATGTTGACCGATTTCTGCACGTCCTCGATCAGCGAGAGCACATCGCCCATGCCGAGAATGCGCGAGGCCATGCGGTCGGGATGGAAGGCCTCCAGTCCCGTCAGCTTCTCGCCGGTGCCGGCAAACTTGATCGGCTTGCCGGTGACGTTACGCACCGACAGTGCAGCACCACCGCGCGCATCACCGTCGAGTTTGGTCAGGATCACGCCTGTCAGCGGCAGCGCCTCGCCGAAGGCCTTGGCAACATTGACCGCATCCTGACCCTGCATTGCATCGACAACAAACAGGGTCTCGACCGGATTCAGCGCCGCATGCAGATCGCGGATTTCCTGCATCATCGCGGCGTCAATCGCGAGGCGGCCGGCAGTATCGACAATCAGTACTTCGTGATAATGGGTGCGTGCGTATTCCAGTGCGCGTTTCGCGATGTCCACCGGTTTTTCATCAGCACTGGCCGGATAAAAATCGGCCTCAACCTGCCCGGCCAGCACCTTGAGCTGCTCGATGGCGGCCGGACGGTAGACGTCACAGCTGACGAGCAATACTTTTTTGCGCTGCTCGGTGCGCAGCCAGCGCGCGAGTTTGCCCGCAGTGGTGGTTTTTCCAGCGCCCTGCAGACCGGCCATCAGAATCACTGCGGGCGGCTGCGCAGCCAGATTGAGCGACTCGCTGTGTTCGCCCATCAACGCCACCAGCTCGCGATGCACAACACCGACCAGCGCCTGCCCCGGGGTCAGGCTGCCGACAACCTCCTCGCCCACCGCTTTTGCGCGGATGCTGTCGATGAAGGTCTTGACCACCGGCAGCGCCACATCGGCTTCGAGCAGCGCCATGCGCACTTCACGCAGCGCGTCCTGGATGTTGGTTTCAGTGAGGCGCGCTTCGCCGCGGAGCGTCTTGACGACGCGCGACAGCCGTCCGGTGAGGTTGTCAAACATGGAATGTGGTGGCGGGTGCGTTCGGGTAAACTTGGGGACTATGCAGGGCATTTTACCGTATCTGGTCAGCGCGCTTCTGTATGTGGCGATGGCGGTCTACTTCTGGCGCTTGCACTGGTCTGCCAATGCGCTTGCGCCGGCCCCGTCGCACTCAGGCGCCATGGAACGGGCAGGAGTGCTGACCGCTCTCGGCGTACATGCCGCCGTCCTGTTCGGCACCATGCTCGCGGGCAATGCCCTGCGCATCGGTGTCGGCGACGCCATCTCCGCAATCCTCTGGCTGACCGTGCTGATTTACTGGCTGGGCAGCCTGTTCTACCGCCTGGAAGGCCTGCAGGCGCTGATTATGCCTGCGGCAGCAGTGGCGGCGTTCCTGCCGGCGCTGTTCCCCGCGGCACGTCCGCTGCCGAACACCGAATTGCTGGCGTTCAAACTGCATGTGCTGATTTCGATGCTTGCGTACAGTCTTTTCACCATCGCCTCACTGCATGTGCTGCTGATGGCCATGCTCGAGCGCCGCCTGCACCGCGGCGCGCTGCCCGCGGGCCTGCAGAAACTGCCGCCGCTGCTGACCATGGAAACCCTGCTGTTCCGCATCATCTGGGCGGGCTTCATCATGCTGTCGCTGACACTGGCCAGCGGGGTGGTGTTTTCGGAAGAACTGTTCGGCAAAGCGGCGCGACTCAATCACAAGACCATTTTCGGCATCGTGTCGTGGATTGTTTTCGGCGCGCTGCTGTTCGGCCGGCATTTCCACGGCTGGCGCGGGCGTGTCGCCGTGCGCTGGACACTCACCGGATTCCTGATGCTGGTGCTGGCCTATCTGGGCAGCAAGTTCGTCGTGGAAGTGCTGCTCGGCCGGGGCTGACCGCTTTGCTGTCTTGCGGCATTGTTGCAATTGCCGCTGTCGATTTTTTGAGGTGCTCTCATGGAAGTGCTGATACTCGTCTGCCTGATCCTGCTCAACGGCGCTTTTGCGATGTCCGAAGTCGCCCTTCTGACCGCGCGCCAGTCCAAACTGACCATGCTCGCGCAACGCGGTGACAAACTTGCGGCGGCGGCAGTGAAACTCAGCGCGGAGCCGACGCGCTTTCTGTCGACTGTACAGATCGGCATCACCTCAATCGGTCTGTTGAACGGCATCGTCGGCGAAGCCATACTCGCCGAGCCGTTCGCGGCGTGGCTGCAGACGCAGGGCATGGAGCTGAAGCTGAGTAACATTGTCGCCACGGCGATCGTGGTGGTCGGCGTGACCTATGTTTCCATCGTCGTCGGCGAAATCGTGCCAAAACGCCTCGGCCAGCACAGCGCGGAAAATATTTCGCGCCTGGTATCGTGGCCGATGCGCGGACTGGCATTCATCACTGCGCCATTCGTCCATCTGCTGACCATTTCCACTGATGCGCTGCTCGGCCTCGCTCTGCGCCTGCTGCGCCTGCAACCGCAGGAATCCGGGCCGCAGCCGCTGTCCATCGACGAAATCCGCACCATCGTTCTTGAGTCCTCCAATGTGCTGCCGAAAAAACACGCCACAGTGCTGCTCAACCTGCTGGAGCTCGGCGCGATCACCGTGGACGACGTGATGGTGCCGCGCAACCAGATCGAGGCGGTGACTCTCGACCTGCCACTTGAGGAACTGGCGGAGCAGCTATCAACGGCACACCACCGCCGCGTGGTGGTTTACCAGGACCAGCTGCACAACGTGATCGGCACGCTGCGGGTGCGGCACGCGCTGACGCTGATCCAGCGCGAGGAACTGACACACGACAGTCTGCGCGAAATGATCCGCGAGCCCTATTTTGTGCCCTCCGCCACACCGCTGCTGGCACAGATCCAGCATTTCCAGGAACACGAGGACCGCGTCAGCCTTGTAGTCGACGAATACGGCGAAATCATGGGCTTGGTGACGCTCGACGACATCCTTGAGGAAATCATCGGCGAGTTCACCACCCAGTCGCCGCTGATGGCCCGCGGCCTGCACCGGCAACCCGACGGCAGTTATGTCATCGAGGGCAGCACATTGCTG
Source organism: Burkholderiales bacterium (assembly GCA_038316355.1). GTDB lineage: Bacteria > Pseudomonadota > Gammaproteobacteria > Burkholderiales > SG8-41. Next base: position 54,890 of record JBBQAO010000002.1, on the reverse strand, counting down.
CGCGAACTCAACCGCAAACTCGGATTCAGCTTCCCGCTGGACGGCCCGAAGACCCTGAACGGACTGATTCTGGAGCATCTGCAGGATATTCCTGAGCCCAATACCAGTGTGCGCATTGCCGGGCACCCGCTGGAGATCGTGCAGACCCAGGACCGGGTCATCAAAAGTGTGCGGGTACACGCGCCGACCAAGCCATAGACCCCGTCCCGGACAGTGTGCAATGCAGCCTTTACAAAGGTATGCAGGAAAGGCATCATTCATGGGTGACCGGTCGTAACCTATTGGTTCATCGAAGAAATTTGGAGGTTCGCCATGGCGACTGCTGCCGCTGCCGCTCGCAAATCAGAGATTACTGAATACACTTTTCGCTGGGTCGGCCAGGATCGTGCCGGCAAAACCGTACGCGGCGAGATACAGGCCAGCGGCGAGGCGCAGGTCAACGCCACGCTGCGCCGCCAGGGCATCAAGATCGTCGAGGTCAAAAAACAGCGTATGGGCCGCGGCGGCTCGGTCTCCGAAAAGGACATCACGCTGTTCACCCGCCAACTCGCGACGATGATGAAATCCGGCGTGCCATTGCTGCAGGCCTTCGACATCGTCGGCAAAGGCCACAGCAATCCGGCGGTCGCCCGCCTGCTGATGGCCATCAAGTCCGATGTCGAAACCGGCACCAGCCTGAAACAGGCGTTCGAGAAACACCCGCTGCATTTCGATGCGCTGTTCTGCAATCTGGTCGGTGCCGGCGAGGCCGCCGGTATTCTGGAAAGCCTGCTCGACCGGCTCGCCACCTACAAGGAAAAAATCCTCGGTATCAAAGCCAAGATCAAGTCGGCACTTTTTTATCCGATCGCCATCATCGTGGTCGCCGTGGTGATTACCGCGATCATCATGATTTTCGTGATTCCGGCGTTCAAGGAAGTGTTCAAGAGCTTCGGCGCCGATCTACCGACACCAACACTGATCGTGATGGCCATGTCCGACTTCGTCGTTGCCAACTGGTTCATCCTCTTCGGCGGTTCCGGCGCCGCGATCTACGCTTTTTTCTGGACCTGGAAACGCTCGGAGAAAATGCAGATGTTCATGGATCGCCTGACACTGAAGATTCCGATTTTCGGCGACCTGATCCGCAAATCGTCGATCGCGCGCTGGACGCGCACGCTGTCCACGATGTTTGCCGCGGGCGTACCGCTGGTCGATGCGCTGGGCTCCGTTGCGGGCGCCTCCGGCAACTACGTGTACTTTTTGGCCACCAAAAAAATTCAGGCCGAGGTCTCCACCGGCTCCAGCCTCACCTCCTCGATGCAGGGCACCGAGGTGTTCCCGAGCATGGTAATTCAGATGGTGATGATCGGCGAGGAAGCCGGTTCGCTGGACGCGATGCTGGGCAAGGTCGCCGACTTCTTCGAGCAGGAAGTCGACGACACCGTGGATGCTCTGGCCAGCCTGATGGAACCGATGATCATGGTGGTGCTGGGCACGCTGATCGGCGGCATGGTGATCGCGATGTATCTGCCGATCTTCAAGCTGGGATCCGCGGTATAAGCCCTGCCCCTCACGCCGCCCGGTGCCGCGCTCGGTTGGCGCAGCCGGGCGCGGCGGCGACGCCGATCATCCGTTTCCGGTAATTGCCGATCATGCTGTCAAATCCCCCGATCTTTGCCTTTTGCGCAGCGTTGCTGGGCCTGTGCGTCGGCAGTTTTCTCAACGTTGTAATCCATCGCCTGCCGAAGATGATGGAACGGGAGTGGCGGTCGGAATGCGCCGAACTCGCCGGTCAGAAAGCCCCGGCAGCGGAACGTTACAACCTGGTCGTGCCGCGTTCCGCATGCCCGTCGTGCAAGCGCCCGATTGCTGCGCTTGAAAATATCCCCCTGCTGAGCTGGCTGGTGCTGCGCGGCAAATGTGCCGGCTGCCACGCGCGCATCTCCCCGCGTTACCCGGCCGTGGAAGCCCTGACCGCAGCGCTCTCCGCCTATGTCGCCTGGCATTTCGGTTTCGGCATGGCTGCAGCGGGCGCGCTGCTGTTCACCTGGGCAATGATCGCGCTGACCTTCATCGACCTCGACACTTTTTACCTGCCGGACAGCATCACGCTGCCGCTGCTGTGGCTGGGCCTGCTGTTCAACCTCAGCAGCACGTACACCCCGCTGTCCGGCGCCGTCATCGGCGCCGCCGCGGGCTATCTCTCGTTGTGGAGCGTGTACTGGATATTCAAATGGGCCACTGGCAAGGAAGGCATGGGTTATGGTGACTTCAAATTGCTCGCTGCCATCGGCGCCTGGCTGGGCTGGCAAATGCTGCCGCTGACCATCCTGCTGTCATCGCTGGTCGGCGCGGTCATCGGCATCAGCATGATTGTGTTTGCCGGCCGCGGCCGCAGCGTGCCGATTCCCTTCGGCCCGTACCTGGCCATCGCAGGGATGATCGCGCTGCTGCACGGGCCGGCCCTGACCCGCGCCTGGTTCGGTCCGCTCTGAGCCATGCCGTTCTGCGTCGGCGTCACCGGCGGCATCGGCTCCGGCAAATCGCGCACCGCTGCATTGTTCGGTGAGCTGGGTACGGACGTGGTCGACACCGACGACATCTCTCATGAAATCACCGCAACGGGCGGCAGCGCGATGCCGGCGATCACTGCGGCGTTCGGCGCCGCAGTGGCAGCAGCGGACGGCAGCCTGGATCGTACCGTCATGCGCCGACTGGTATTCGAAAACCCCGCTGCGCGCAAACAGCTCGAAACCATACTGCACCCGCGAATCCGTGAGTTGGCCAGCAGCAGTGTCATGGCCTCCACTGCGCCGTATGTATTGCTGGTGGTGCCACTGTTGCTGGAGACCGGCGGCTACCGCGATCTCGTCCGACGCGTCCTGGTTGTCGATTGTGATGAATCGCTGCAGATCAGTCGCGCGATGCAGCGCAGCAACCTCAGCGCTGATGCGGTGCGCGCCATCATGGTCGCGCAGTTGCCACGGCCGCAGCGCCTGGCCGGTGCCGACGATGTGATCCGCAACGATGGTGACATCGCGCAGCTGCGCCGGCAGGTCCTGGCCCTGCACCAGCAGTACCTGAAACTGGCGGCCAAGGCCGCGGCCGGCGGCCGGGGATGAACTGCCAAAGGGCCATTAAGCCTTTATTTTTTCTGGTTTTTGTCCGATACTGCCGCAACTGGATTCCAACCCTATCCCATCGGGCGCACCGGACGTGATTGTCTACGAGCATCCCCTGAGCGAGCGCGTGCGCACCTTGCTGCGCCTCGAACATCTCTTCGACCGCACCGAATATTTCCAGGGCCGGAACGACGGGCCCGAACACCATGTTGCGCTGCTGCTGATTTTCGAAATCCTCGAAGTTACCAGCCGCGCCGATCTCAAATCGGATCTGCTGCAGGAACTGGAGCGGCAAAAGCAGACGCTGGAAGCCCTGCGTGAAAATCCGGACATTTCCGAAGACGCACTCGACAACGTGCTGTGGCAGATCGATCAGGCCTCATCGCGGCTTTATCAGGCTTCGGGAAAAGTCGGCCAGGAACTGCGCGAAAACGACTGGTTGATGAGCATCAAGCAGCGCACCGGCATCCCTGGCGGCGTGTGCGGATTCGACCTGCCTTCGTACCACTACTGGCTGCAGCAGGGCACCGATCACCGCCGGCATGACCTGCAGCAGTGGCTCGCGCCATTCATACCCACCCGCGACGCAATCGGTATCGTGCTGCGGCTGCTGCGCGAAAGCGGCAAGACCACTGCGCAAACCGCGCAGCAGGGCATCTATCAGCAGATGATGGCGGGACGTCTGGCGCAGATGCTGCGTATCCGGCTGTCCGGCGATTACACCTGCGTGCCGGAAATCAGCGCCAACAAATACGCCCTGAACATCCGCTTCACCACGCAGGAAGGCATCCAGCGTCCAAAAGCATCGGACACCGACGTCGATTTCGAACTGACCTTCTGCAACCTCTGAATTATGGCAAAGACCGTCGCCTGCCCTAATTGCGGCACAGGCATTGAATGGAATCCGGAAAACCGTTTCCGCCCCTTTTGTTCGGAGCGCTGCAAGATGGTTGATCTCGGCGCGTGGGCAACGGAACGTTATCGCGTGCCTGTCGTGGAATCCGACGAGTCCGAAGTGCCCGACGAGGGCGAAAACCCGCTGCCGAATTAACGCAACGGCCAGGCCCCGCGCACCATGGCCAAACCGTGGGCACCGCTGGCCAATGCATGATCGCGGTCCGTGGGCTGCAGCCCCCCCAGCGCAAAAACCGGAACCCGTGCTTCAGCCGCCAGTTGCTGGAATCCCGCCCAACCCAGCAGTGCCGCATCGGGATGCGTCGGGGTCGGCAACACCGGACCGAGCACTGCAAAATCGACACCCAAATGCTCCGCTTTGCGCAGCTCTTCCGCGTTGTGGCTTGACGCGCCGACCAGCGCGAAATCGGGACGCTGCGTACTGTCGAGCAATTGCCGTGCAGTCAGATGCACGCCGTCGGCGCCGCAGCGCCGCGCCAGCGCGGCATCCGCATTGACCAGCACGCGGGCGCCGCAGCCATGCGCCCGCGCAACGATGTCCCCGGCGTAACGCGCGAACAGTTCCGCCGGCCAGTTCTTGCCGCGCACCTGGATCAAGCGCAGCCCCTGCTGCAGCGCGCCTTCAATCCGCTCCAGCGCCAGGGGATATTCTGCCGGAGCGAAGCCGGTGATGCCGTAGGTCTCGGGAATGCCCAGAGCCTGGAGTATCGGGCCGTTGGCCGGCAGCAGCGGCGCCACGTTGATCGCATCGAGTCGCTGCCAGGCGAAGGCCTGCGCTTCACGGCCCTGCAATTCGCCGCGCCAGGCTCGCACACGGAAAAAATGCAGCCGCACATCGGCATGCGGGTAATCAAACTCGCGGATGATCCAGGGACAGGCAGTGGTGACGTCGATGCCGAGCTCTTCGTGCAGTTCGCGTGACAATGCAGCTGCCGGCGTTTCGCCGTCTTCGACCTTGCCGCCAGGAAACTCCCAGTACCCGGCACAGGCTTTGCCCGGCGGACGCTGGGCCAGCAGAAAACGACCGTCCGCTTGTTGCAGCACTGCGGCAACCACAGCGATGCGACGGCGCGGCGGCTGTTCCGTCATCGCCGCTTACTTGCGCTTATTTGCGTCGAGCCAGGCGGCTGCGCCCCGCCCAGTCCCGCGCGAACTGCCAGGCGACGCGGCCGCTGCGCGAACCGCGCATCAACGCCCACTGCAGCGCGGCATGCTCTACAGCCACGCTTTTGCCGACCGGCACCTTGAAATGATCCAGCCAGACGCGGACGATGCGCAGATATTCATCCTGGTCAAACGGATAAAACGATACCCACAGGCCAAAACGCTCCGACAGCGAAACCTTTTCCTCGCTGGTTTCGCCGGGATGGATTTCCTCTCCGACATGCTGGTACTCGAGGTTTTCCTGCATGAACTCGGGCATCAGGTGGCGCCGGTTGGATGTAGCGTAAATCAGGCAGTTCTCGGATGCCGCGGCAACCGAACCGTCGAGCACTACTTTCAGCGCCTTGTAACCCGGCTCGTCCGCTTCGAAGGACAGGTCGTCGCAGTACAGGATGTAACGCTCGGGACGCGCGTGGATCAATTCGACGATATCCGGCAGATCCGTCAGATCGCGTTTCTCGACTTCGATCAGACGCAGGCCGCGTGCTGCATATTTGTTCAGCAGCGCCTTGACCAGCGAGGATTTTCCGGTGCCGCGCGCGCCGGTCAGCAGCACGTTGTTCGCCGGATGGCCATCGACGAACTGGCGGGTGTTGCGCTCAACCAGCGCCTTCTGTTCATCGATGCCCTGCAGGTCCCCGAGATCGATACGATGCACCTGGTGGATCGGCTCCAGCACGCCGTGCGCGGCTTTTTTGCGCCAGCGAAAGGCGATTGATGCTTCCCAGTCGATCACAGACGGCGGCGCAGAGAGCAGATGTTCGATTCGCGCCAGCAGCGTCTCGGCTCGCGCAATCACGTCCGCCATCTGCGCTACGGGGGCTGCGGCCGGGGCTGAGCGACTCTTCATAAGTTATTGATTTTATTTATTATTTTATATTTCAGCCGGCGGACGCTCAGCTTCTGTAATCGGCATTGATGCTGACGTAATCGTGTGACAGGTCGCAGGTCCACACCACTGCGGCGGCTTTGCCGCGGTTGAGCACGACGCGCACGGTGATTTCCGCCTGCTGCATCACGCGCTGGCCGTCGGCCTCCTGATACGCCGGACTGCGTCCGCCCTGCTCGGCCACCAGCACGTCATCCAGATAAAGCTCGATGCCATTGACATCGAGGTCGGCAATGCCCGCATAACCGATGGCGGCGAGTATGCGGCCGAGGTTCGGGTCGGACGCAAAAAACGCGGTCTTGATCAGCGGCGAGTGCGCGATCGACAGCGCAACCTTGCGGCATTCGTCCTCGCTGCGGCCGGCCTCGACTTTCACGGTAATGAATTTGGTCGCGCCCTCGCCGTCACGGATGATGGCCTGCGCCAGTGTGGTCGCGACTGCGGTCACCGCATCGCGGAATGCCAGATACTCCGCGCTTTTGGCATCGTTAATCTCAGCCATCGCGGCCTTGCCGGTCGCGATCAATATGAAACTGTCGTTGGTCGAGGTGTCACCATCGACGGTGATGCAGTTGAACGAGCGCTGCGCGGCATAAGCCACCGCGGCCTTGACCAGCGGCTGGCTGACCGCCGCGTCAGTGGCAACAAAGCCGAGCATGGTCGCCATGTTCGGGTGAATCATGCCGGCACCCTTGGCAATGCCAGTGACGGTGATGGTAGCGGCGCCGATCCGGAACTGCTGCGACACAGCCTTGGGCAGGGTGTCCGTGGTCATGATCGCCTGCGCTGCATCAGCCCAGACATCGGCTTTAAGCGCGGCAATACATTGCGGCAGTCCGACGGTGATGCGCTCCACCGGCAACGGCTCCATGATGACGCCGGTTGAAAAAGGCAATATCTGCGCGCTGTTGCAGCCGAGCAGTTGCGCGGCTTCGGCGCAGGTCCGCCGCGCGTGTGCGAGGCCCTCCTTGCCGGTGCCGGCATTGGCCACCCCGGTATTGATCACCAGCGCACGTATGCCCTGTCCGGGATCGACCATCGACAGATGCTGCCGGCACACCACCACTGGTGCTGCGCAAAAACGGTTCTGGGTAAACACGCCGGCGACTCGCGCACCGGCATCCAGGCGGATCAGCAGCAGATCCCTGCGCCCTGACTTGCGAATGCCCGCCTGCGCAATGCCCAGTTGCACGCCGGCCACCGGCAGCAGGGTGCGCGGATCCGGCGGATTCAGGTTGACGGGCATGGCATCAGGCCAGCTTGCCGTGGCATTGCTTGTATTTTTTCCCGGAGCCGCAGGGACAGGGGTCATTGCGTCCGACTTTCTGCCCGCCGCGCACGAACGGCTGCACCTTGTCGGTTTCAGCATCCGCTTCCGGCAGCACACCTTCATCGGGCACTTCCGCGCCCGCGTCGACCACCGCATCTGCATGCTGATACTGCACATTGCTCAGGGCTTCGCGTTCTTCTGCGGCGCGCAATTCTTCAGCGCTGCGGATCTGCACCGTCATCAACACGCGGGTGACGTCGGTCTTGATCATGTCCAGCAGCAGCGAAAACAGCTCGAAAGCTTCGCGCTTGTATTCCTGCGTCGGGTTTTTTTGCGCGTAACCGCGCAGGTGGATACCTTGGCGCAACTGGTCCAGTGCCGCCAGATGTTCGCGCCAGTGGCTGTCCAGGCTTTGCAGCATGATTGCGCGTTCATACTGGCGCATCGCCGCAGACTCCACCGCAGCGGTTTTGCCGGCGTAATGCGCATGCGCCGCCTCAATCACGCGCTGGCGCAGCGTACCTTCCTCCAGCTGCGGATCCTGCTGCAGCCACTGCCGCAGCGGCAGTTCCAGTGTCAGATCACCGCGCAATACCGTCTCAAGTCCCTCGATATCCCATTGCTCTTCCAGGCTGCCTGCAGGAATGTGCAGGGCAACATGGCCGGCAATGACGTCACCGCGCATTGCGGTGATCGTCGTTGATATGTCGGAACTGTTGAGCAGCTCGTTGCGCTGCTGGTAAATCACCTTGCGCTGGTCGTTGGCAACGTCGTCATATTCGAGCAGGTGCTTGCGCATGTCGAAATTGCGCGCCTCGACCTTGCGCTGCGCATTCTCGATCGAACGCGTGACCCAGGGATGCTCTATCGCCTCGCCCTCGGGCATTTTCAGGCGGTTCATGATCGCTGCGACCCGATCAGACGCAAAAATCCGCAGCAGCGAATCATCCAGCGCGAGGAAAAACCGGCTCGATCCCGGATCGCCCTGGCGACCCGCCCGACCGCGCAACTGGTTGTCTATGCGCCGTGACTCGTGGCGTTCGGTGCCGATGATGTGCAGTCCGCCGGACTTCACTACTTCATCATGACGCTTTTGCCATTCTTCGCGCAGCTCGGTCACCCGCCGCTCGCGCGCAGCCTGGTCGAGACTTTCGTCGGCAAGCACGCGGTTGATTTCGGGCTCGGGATTGCCGCCAAGCACGATGTCCGTGCCGCGCCCCGCCATGTTGGTGGCCAGCGTGACAATCTTCGGGCTGCCGGCCTGGGTGATGATCTCGGCTTCGCGCGCATGCTGCTTGGCATTGAGCACGTTGTGCGGCAGGCCCTCCTTGCTCAGGATGCCGGAGATGTATTCCGAATTCTCGATCGACGTCGTGCCCACCAGCACCGGTTGTCCGCGTTCGTAACAGCCGCGGATGTCGCTGATGATCGCGCTGTATTTTTCCGCCGCCGTGCGGAACACCTGATCCATGCGGTCATCGCGGACCATCGGGCGGTGGGTCGGAATGATCACGGTTTCAAGACCGTAAATCTGCTGGAACTCGTAGGCTTCGGTATCAGCCGTGCCGGTCATGCCCGAGAGCTTTCCGTACATGCGGAAATAATTCTGGAAGGTGATCGTGGCGAGCGTCTGGTTCTCCCGCTGGATCTCTGCGCCTTCCTTGGCTTCGATGGCCTGGTGCAGCCCTTCGGACCAGCGACGCCCCGGCATCAGCCGCCCGGTGAACTCGTCGACGATGATGATTTCGTTGTTCTGCACCACGTACTGCTGGTCGCGGTGGAAAAGGTTGTGCGCCCGCAGCGCAGCGTTCAGGTGATGCATCAGGCCGATGTTTGCCGCCTCGTACAGACTGCCCCCTTCAGGCAGCATTCCGGCCTGTGCGAGCAGGTTCTCGGCATGTTCATGGCCTTCTTCCGACAGCACGATCTGGTGGCCTTTTTCATCCACCCAGTAATCGCCTGGCGCCTTTTCATCCTTTTGCCGAACCAGCCGGGGCACGACCACGTTCATCTGCACATAAAGGTCGGTGGTGTCTTCGGCTTGCCCGGAAATGATCAGCGGCGTACGCGCCTCGTCGATGAGGATCGAATCGACCTCGTCGACGATGGCAAACGCGAGCCTGCGCTGCACTTTTTCCGACAACTCGTAGACCATGTTGTCGCGCAGGTAATCGAAGCCGAATTCGTTGTTGGTGCCGTAGGTAATGTCGGACCGGTAGGCTTCCTGTTTGCGGTCGTGCTCCATCTGCGACAGATTGACGCCGACGCTGAGGCCGAGAAACCGGTAAATGCGCCCCATCCAGTCGGCATCGCGCTGGGCCAGATAATCGTTGACCGTGACGATGTGCACGCCGGTGCCGGCGAGCGCGTTCAGGTAAGCCGGCAGCGTTGCCACCAGGGTTTTGCCTTCGCCGGTGCGCATTTCGGCGATCTTGCCGTTATGCAGCACGATGCCGCCGACCAGCTGCATGTCGAAATGGCGCATGCCCAGCACGCGTTTGCCCGCCTCGCGGACCACGGCAAACGCTTCGGGGAGGATGTCATCCAGTGCGGCGCGGCGGCGGTTGTCGAGTACAACGGTCTGATCGTTTTTTGAGCCGCTGTCGGGGGTCGCTCCAGTGTCCGCGACGGCTTTGCTGATGCGCTCACGGAATTCGCCGGTCTTGGCCCGCAACGCATCATCTGACAATGCCGCGACTTGCGGCTCCAGTGCATTGATCGCGCGCACTGAGCGCCGGTACTGTTTGAGCAACCGTTCGTTGCGGCTGCCGAACACTTTCTTCAATAAACCGGTAATCATGAACATCCTGAATAAAAAAGGGGTGGGATAATCCCACCCCTGCAATTCTCGCGCTCAGTACAGCCCGCTCAGTACAGCCCGCTTAATACTGCCGTTCAGCCGGGCAATTGCAGAAACTGCGCAGGGTTTCTCGCCACACCGCGCTGGCGTACTTCAAAATGCAGGTGGGAGCCTGTCGCGCGCCCGGTTCTGCCCACATCGGCGATCCGCGATCCACGCAACACCACGTCGCCAACTTTCACCAGCCGCTTCGATGCATGGGCATACCGGGAGATCAGATCATTGCCGTGATCGAGCTCGATCATATTACCATATTGGGGGTGAAATTCTGAGTACACCACGACGCCTGCAGCCGCCGCATAGATGGGAGTACCTTCCTCGGCCATGAAGTCTATGCCCTCGTGAAAAGCACGCTGCCCGGTAAAGGGATCAATACGCCAGCCGTAGTTCGATGAGTACCAGCCACCCTCGACCGGAAGCTTGGTCGGGGTCAGTTTTTTCCTGGCACTTTCCAGCGTGAACATCGACTCCAGCAAGCCCAGCTTGTCGCCACGGTCTTCCAGTTGCTGTGTCAGCAGATCAACCTGCCGGGTAAAATCCCCGAGGGAAAGATTCTGATTGGGCACCGACGAAATTGCGCCGCCGCGCCCCGGCACCTCATTGAACATCAGATCCTGCGGCTTGAAACCGGCCAGTTTGGCCAGGCGTTCGCCCAAGGTATCCAGCCGCAACAACTGCGCCTGCATCTGTCCCAGGCGGACGGCCATCGCATTCAGGTTATCCTGCAGATAAGACTGGTTTTTTTCCTGCTGCCGCTGATGGATGGAAACCAGCGTGTCCTTGACGTAGGGAATATTCAGTTCCACAGCAAAACGCAGAATGCCGTAATTCAAAGCTCCGGCCAGCGCCAGCACCAGAAACGCCATCAGCGCAGTCGCACCCGCAAGATGCAGCCATCCCAGCGTGATGGTTCGCGCTTTTGGCAGTTTTTCCGAAACCAGAATAATATTCACGGTCTATCTCCCTTACGCCATGCCCACCCGCAAACTCAGCGCCCTGATCATCGATAACGCAGGTTTGACGGCACTCACTAAGGCAACACAGTGCATCGCAGCACTGCAACGGCTTTATGCGGTCTGCGCGCCCCCTGATATGGCCCGGGCAAGCCGTGTAGTCAATAACCGGGACGGCATGCTGGTCATAGTGGCAGACAATGGAGCAGTCGCTGCCAAACTGCGTCAACAGGCAACCCGACTGCTCAAGAACATGCAAAAACAGGGGGTCGAGATTACTGGAATCCGGGTGCAAGTTCAAGTTGAGCGCATCGGTCCGGCGCCCCGGATTTGGGCTCAAAAAACACCGTTAACCATTGATTTAATTGATAATTTTGAAAAACTCTCAAAACAGGTCAAGGATCCTGGTTTGAGTTCGGCGCTGGCCCGGTTTGCCGCACGACGACGTCACGGGCGTTGAGTCCTGCACCGGTGCAGCCGGTCGTTAAACCACCATCAATAGACGTTCGGCGACATAAAACACCATCAGCAGCGCAACAAACACCAGTGTGCCGAGGAAAATCCGCCACGCAAACCGCAAGTAGCGCGGCTCTCGCCTGACCGCATACAGCGCCAGCGAAACACCGATCGCGATCAGCGCAAAAATTCCGATCAGACGGAGTAGCAGCATGGAAGGCGCCTGAAATCAGCCGGGGGCCGCAGCGCGGACCGGCACCGGATCAGGCGACCTGCGGCTGCCAGGCGAGGAACGGCGGCGCATCCTCGGTACGGTCGAAACTCGCGTACTCCCAGGCTTCGGCCTGCTCCAGCAGATGGCGCAACAGTCGGTTATTCATGGCATGGCCTGACTTGTGGCCGCTGAACGCACCGATCAGCGGATGTCCGAGCAGATAGAGGTCGCCGATGGCGTCCAGCACCTTGTGTTTGACGAACTCATTGTCATAACGCAGACCGTCATTGTTGAGCACCCGGTACTCGTCCATGACGATGGCGTTGTCGAGGCTGCCGCCCAGCGCCAGCCCCTGCGAACGCATGCTTTCGACATCCTGCATGAAACCGAAGGTCCGCGCCCGCGCCACTTCCTTGACATAGGAGGTGGTCGCAAAATCCACCACCACAGACTGCGCGCCGGGCTCGAACACCGGATGCGCGTAATCGATGGCCAGCTCCAGCCGGAAACCGTTGTACGGATCGAAACGCACCCACTTGTCGCCGTCGCGAACCTCGACCGGCTTGAGGATGCGGATAAACTTCTTCGGCGCCTCCTGCTCCTCGATTCCCGCCGACTGCAGCAGAAATACAAAGGGACCGGCGCTGCCGTCCATGATCGGCACTTCCGGCGCAGTGACATCCACCCAGACATTGTCGATACCCAGCCCGGCCAGCGCTGACATCAGATGCTCGACCGTCTGCACCCGCGCGCCGTCCTTCTCCAGGCACGATGACAGCCGCGTATCGCGAACTGCGTACGGATCCGCCTTGATCTCGACCGGCGGGTCAAGATCGGTGCGCCGGAACACGATACCGGTATGCGGCTGCGCCGGACGCAGGGTCAGATGGACCTTCTCGCCCGTATGCAGACCCACGCCGGTGGCGCGAATCACGTTTTTTAATGTGCGCTGCTTGATCACGTTCAACTGTTATGCACTGAGTGCAATGGCTCGCCCGAGTCCCGGACGCGGGAGGATTTTAGCATGTCACCGCACCGCAGCACAGGCGCCGGCCCGTCCTTCAGGCCGGCGCAAAACCCCGCCGTTGCCTGCTCTACATTCTCCCCTTCAGTCGGCCTGCTTGCGCAAAAACGCCGGGATGTCGAGCATCTCGACGCCGGACTGGCGCATGGCCTCAACCGTCGCATCACGGTTACGACGGCGGATCACCGCCGGCTGCTCCAGCGCGTTGTAATCCACTTCCAGCGCCATGTTGTCGGTGCCGGTCTTCACGATCATCGGTTTCGCGTTCTGCCGCACCAGCGGTTTGCCAAGACCGGTCGCGACGATGGTCACGCGCAGGGCGTCTTCGAGGCTTTCGTCGTAGACCGTACCGACGATGACCGTCGCCGATTCAGCGGCGAAGGCCTTGATCGTTTCCATAACGTCATACATTTCCTGCAGCTGGAACGTCGCCTTGCTGGCCGAGATGTTGACCAGCACGCCACGCGCGTCGGAAATGTTGATGTCTTCCAGCAGCGGGCAGGCCACCGCCTGTTCTGCTGCTTCGCGTGCCCGGCCGATACCGGCCGCTTTTGCCGATCCCATCATCGCCATGCCCATCTCGCCCATAACCGTGCGCACGTCGGCAAAGTCGACGTTGATCATGCCCGGGCAGCTGATGATTTCGGCGATGCCGGCCACCGCGCCGTGCAACACATCGTTGGCCGCGCGGAAGGCCTCGTCCAGCGTGATCGAATTGCCAAGGACCTGCATCAGCTTGTCGTTGGGGATCACGATCAGCGAATCGACATGCTGTGCCAGCGCGTCCAGGCCTTCCTGTGCCAGGCGCTGCCGTTTGCCTTCGAAGGCGAAAGGCTTGGTGACCACGGCCACCGTCAGGATGCCCAATTCCTTGGCGACTTCGGCCACCACCGGCGCCGCACCGGTGCCGGTACCGCCGCCCATGCCCGCCGTCAGGAACAGCATGTCGGCGCCGGAGATCATTTCGGCGATGCGCTCGCGATCCTCAAGCGCGGCCTGGCGCCCGATTTCCGGATTGGCGCCTGCCCCCAGACCCTTGGTGATTTCACTGCCCAGTTGGAGCTGGGTCTTGGCCTGATTGCGCTTGAGCGCCTGGGCGTCCGTGTTGGCGCAGATGAACTCCACGCCCTGCACGCCCTGCACGATCATGTGGTCCACTGCATTGCCACCGCAACCGCCGACCCCGATCACCTTGATTACCGCTTCCTGCGCTTGTGCATCAATCAGTTCAATCATGTGAATCTCCTTTTTCTGCGAACAAAGTAACGTTGAAGTTGAAAAAACCTGCAATCCCGAACCAATCCTTAACCGCTGCCGCAATCATCAAAATCAGAAATTCCCCGTAAACCAGTGCTTCATCCGTTCCAGCACCTGCTGGAAACTGTTGATATGCATGCGCGCCGCATCGCGCTGGCGATGCTCGTCGGCGCCCGCGATCAGCAGGCCGACTCCCGTCGCATAACGGGTGCTGCGCACCACTTCAGCGAGCCCGCCCGCGTACTGCGGCAGGCCGATGCGAACCGGCATATGAAAAATCTCCTCGCCCAGTTCGACCATGCCCCGCATCGCACTGGAACCACCGGTCAGCACCACGCCCGAGGACAACAATTCCTCGTAACCGCTGCGCCGCAGCTCCGTCTGTACCAGTGAATACAGTTCCTCGACCCGCGGTTCGATGACTTCAGCCAGCGTTTTGCTCGAGAGTTGCCGTGAACTGCGATCACCGACGCCCGGTACATCCACCATTTCCTGCGGGTCGGCCAGCTGCGACAGCGCACAACCGAAACGCTGCTTGATGTCCTCGGCGTCCTTGGTCGGCGTGCGCAGCGCCATCGCGATATCGTTGGTAATCTGGTCACCGGCGATGGGAATCACCGCGGTATGGCGGATCGCGCCATGGGTGAACACCGCCATGTCGGTGGTGCCGCCGCCGATGTCGATCAGGCACACACCGAGGTCTTTTTCGTCGTCCGACAGCACCGCAACGGAAGACGCCAGCGGTTGCAGGATCAGGTCATTGACCTCGAGGCCGCAGCGGCGCACGCATTTGATAATGTTCTGCGCTGCCGACACCGCACCGGTGACGATATGCACCTTGACCTCCAGCCGCACTCCCGACATGCCGAGCGGCTCACGCACGTCTTCCTGACCGTCGATGATGAATTCCTGGTTGAGCACGTGCAGGATCTGCTGGTCGTTCGGGATCTGCACCGCCTTGGCGGTTTCGATTACCCGGTCGATGTCCATCTGCGCGACTTCCTTGTCCTTGATCGCGACCATGCCCTGCGAGTTGAAACTCTTGATATGGTTGCCCGCGATGCCGGTGTAGACCTCGCGGATCTTGCAGTCGGCCATCAGTTCAGCCTCCTCCAGCGCGCGCTGGATGGCGTTGACCGTGGTTTCAATGTTGACCACCACACCTTTTTTCAGGCCGCGCGATGGGTGGCTGCCCATGCCGATGATCTCGAAACCGCCCTCGGGTTTGAGTTCGGCGACGATGGCGACGATCTTCGACGTGCCGATGTCGAGCCCGACTACCAATTTCTTGTTTTCTTTGGTTTTATTCATGATCCCTGTCATTCCTAAGCTCCACGCTTTTGCCGGGGTTCCACTGCTGGCGGCAGGCCCGGCACCCGCGCGGCAAATCCATTGGCATAACGCAGATCGACGTGATCAACGGGGCTGGTCATGCGCGCAATCGTCCGCGGATAAGTGGCGACAAAACGCTGCAACCGCGCCTCGACCTGCTCGCGCCCCAGATCCAGCGTCATGCCGTCATCGAGCCGGATCTGCCAGGCGCGCCGCGGCGACACGTTGATTTCGCCCGGTGTTTTTTCGATCGTGGCGAGGCTGCGCCGGAACAGGTCGTGCTGGATGGCCATTTCCTTGGCGGAACCGGCAGGACCGTTGAACACCGGCAGAACCCCGTCGAAGGCCGCTTCAAAAACTTCGCCATGGACATTGACCAGGGCATCCTTGCCCCAGCGCGCCAGCGGCAGGTGTTCCGTCAATGCAACATCCAGCACGCCCGGCCACTGCCGGCGCACATCCGCGCTGCGCACCCAGGGCAATTTCTCAAAAGCCGCTCGAGCCGATCCCAGCTGCAGCGTGAAAAACGTGCCGTGCACCTCGCGGCGGACGATCTCCTCGACCTGTGCGCGGGTGACATGCGTCATCGGCGTCACCACACGCACCACGTTGATCGAAAACACCGGCAGCCGCGCGGCATAGGCCACGCCGGCATACAGCACGCCGAGCAATGCCGCGACAAACAGCAGATCGGCGAGGGTGTTGAGCGCTGCGGGCTTATCCCACATGGGCGAGCTCCAGTATCCGCAGCACCAGATCGTTGAACGACAAGCCGGCCTGCCGCGCCGCCATCGGCACCAGGCTGTGCCCGGTCATGCCCGGGGAGGTATTCATTTCGAGGAACTGCACGCTGCCGTCGGCGCGGCGGATCAAGTCGGCGCGCCCCCAGCCGGCGCAGCCCAGCGCCAGCGCACTGCGCATAACCAGTTCACGGATGTGCTGTTCCTCGGCATCAGGCAGTCCGCAGGGGCAGTAATATTTGGTTTCGTCACTGAAATACTTGTTCTGGTAGTCGTAATTGCCCTGCGGCGCCTCGATGCGGATCAGCGGCAGGGCAGTGTCGCCGACGAAGCCGGCAGTCAGCTCCTGCCCGCTGATGAATTCTTCCGCCATCACCAGGGGGTCGTGTTTCGCCGCCGTGGCATAAGCCTGCGCCAGATCCGCCGCTTGCATCACCTTGGTCAGCCCGATTGTCGAGCCTTCACGTACCGGCTTGACGATCAGCGGCAGGCCGAGACGCCCGGCCACAGCGGCCCAGTCGCTTTGGGCATCGATCACTTCAAAACGCGGTGTCGGAATACCCGCCGCGGTCCACACCATTTTTGTGCGCACCTTGTCCATGGCCAGGGCCGAAGCCATCACGCCGCTGCCGGTGTACGGGATACGCATCAGTTCCAGCGCACCCTGCACCGTGCCGTCCTCGCCGTAACGCCCGTGCAACGCGATAAACACCCGCGCGTAACCATCGCGCTTCAACTCGAAGATTTCGCGTTCGGCAGGATCAAAGGCATGGGCATCGATGCCCGTCTTGCGCAAGGCTTCGAGCACCTTGCCGCCGCTCATCAGCGATATTTCACGCTCAGCGCTCAGTCCGCCCATCAACACCGCAATTTTTCCGAATCCGCTCATGCCTGTTGTGCTTTCTGTTCCCCGATCACGCGCACTTCGCGTTCCAGCCAGACGCCGAAACGCTGCTGCACCGTTTGCTGCGCCAGTTCGATCAAGGCTTCGATGTCCGCAGCGCTGGCGCCACCGGCGTTGACGATGAAGTTCGAATGTTTCATCGAAATCGCCGCGCCGCCGATCGTCCGGCCCTTCAGGCCGCAGGCTTCAATCAGGCGCGCCGCATGGTCATCCGGCGGATTGCGGAATACCGATCCGGCATTGGGTTCTCCCAGCGGCTGAGCGGCAATGCGTTGCGACAGCAGGGTTTTGATCTTCGCCCGCGCTTCGGCTCCGTCGCCGCGCGGCAGACGGAAGGTCGCGGACACGAACCATTCCTCGGCATCGCCGTGTTTGCGTGCATTGCTGCCCGGGGTGTTCGACAACTGCCGGCAGCGGCGCTCGACGCTGCGATAAGCGGCAGTGTAATGGCCGGGAGTGCGCACACGCAGCAGACCGGCCCGGTCTATGGTTTCGACCTGCGCCACGATGTCCCAGGTTTCGCTGCCATAACAACCCGCATTCATCGCCACCGTGCCGCCGACGGTGCCCGGAATTCCAGCGAGAAACTCCGCGCCGGCAAGATTGTTCAGCGCCGCGATGCGTGCCACTTTGGGACTCGCCACGCCGGCCTGCGCCATGATTTCGCCGCCCATGGGTTCCATCAGGGTGACCCGCACATCGCGCAGCGCCCAATGCGTGAAAATCACCGTGCCATCGTAGCCACCATCGCGCACCAGCAGATTGCTGCCCAGCCCGACCATGCACACCGGCTCGCCGTCAGGCAAGCCGCGCAGGAACAGCGCCATGTCATCAAGGTCGGCGGGCGCATAAGTACAGCGCGCACGGCCCCCTGCCCGCCAGCTGACATGGCGTGCCATGGGTTCGTCGCGGCGCAAAGTCCCGCGCAAACCCTGTTTCCGTATCTGTTCCTGCTCGCTCATGTTCATGTCAATATTCCGCTCAAGCTCGGCATCCCGGCTCACGCGTTTTCCCTTTCCTTCACCAGCCTGCCCGCGACGGTGCCGATCGAACCTGCCCCCATCGCCAGCACCACATCGCCGTCACGCGCTGCCCCTGATATCGCCGCCGGCAGATCGGACACTTGCTCGACAAACACCGGCTCCACCTTGCCCAGGACGCGTACTGCACGCACCAGCGCCCGGCCATCCGCAGCGACGATCGGCGCTTCACCTGCCGGATACACCTCCGTCAGCAGCAATCCATCAACGCTGGAAAGCACACGGACAAAGTCCTCGAAACAATCGCGGGTCCGCGTATAACGGTGCGGCTGGAAAGCCATCACCAGGCGCCGCCCGGGAAACGCCCCGCGCGCCGCAGCAATCGTCGCTGCCATCTCCACCGGGTGATGACCATAGTCATCGATCAATTCAAACGCACCGCCGCCGGACAGACGGACTGCGCCGTAACGCTGGAAACGACGACCCACGCCTTTGAATTCGGCCAGCGCCTTGACGATTTTTTCGTCGGCCACGCCAACTTCCATGCCGACAGCGATCGCCGCCAGCGCGTTCAGCACGTTATGCGCGCCCGCCAGGTTCAGCGTGATGTCGAGATCGGGCAGACGCCGGCCATTGCTGCGCACCACGCGGAAACGCATGCGCCCGGCATCGGCCGTCACCGAAGTCGCGCGCACCTGCGCACCTTCATTCAGTCCGTAAGTCACCACGGTTTTGGTGAGCTTCGGCATGATCGCTCGCACATTGGCGTCGTCGTTGCACAACACAGCCACACCGTAGAACGGCAGTCTCGCGACAAAATCAACAAAGGCCTGCTTCAGTTTGTCGAGCGAGTGGTCGTAGGTCTCCATGTGGTCGGCGTCGATATTGGTGACCACAGACAACACCGGCTGCAAATGGAGGAAGGAGGCATCCGATTCGTCAGCTTCAGCAACGATGAATTCACCGGCACCCAGCCGGGCATGCGCACCGGCGCTCTCCAGCCGGCCGCCGATGACAAAGGTCGGATCAAGTCCGCCTTCAGCGAGCACGCTGGCTGCGAGACTGGTAGTAGTGGTTTTGCCGTGCGTGCCGGCGACCGCAATGCCCTGCTTCAGGCGCATCAGTTCCGCCAACATCAGCGCGCGCGGCACCACCGGCACATGTCGGGCACGCGCCGCAAGCACCTCCGGATTGTCGGCCTTGACCGCACTGGAAATCACCACGACATCGGCCGTGGCAACATGCGCCGCGGCATGGCCGATACGGACTTGCGCGCCGAGCCCGACAAGACGGCGCGTGGCATTGCTTTCGCTCAAATCTGAGCCGCTGACCACATAACCCAGGTTCAGCAGCACTTCGGCGATGCCGCTCATGCCAGCGCCGCCGATGCCCACGAAGTGCACTTGTCGCACTTTATGTCTCATGCGGGTGCGAGCTCCGTGCAGAATTCAGCCACTTTCTGTGCCGCATCCGGCTTGCCCACCGCACGCGCGGCGCGTGCCATCTCGAGCAGCTTTGTGCGGGTCAACCCGCGCAATGTTTCCGCTAGTGACTGCGGCGTCAGCGTCGCCTGCGGCATCAGCAATGCGGCGCCGCGATCCGCCAGATACGCGGCATTGCGCGTCTGGTGATCGTCCGCAGCAAACGGGAACGGCACCAGGATGCTGCCGACTCCGGCCACGGCGAGTTCAGTAATCGTGGTCGCACCGGCGCGGCAGATCACCAGGTCGGCTTCGCCGTAGCGCTGCGCCATGTCGTCGATGAAGTCGACGATTTCGGCGTCGACGCCGGCGCTGCGATAGGTCTCGCGCAAGGCGGCCGCATGCGCCGTGCCGGCCTGGTGCGTCACTACCGGCCGCTCGCCTTGTGCCAGCAGTGCCAGCGCCTGCGGCACGGTCACGTTGAGTGCTTTGGCGCCGAGGCTGCCGCCGACGACCAGCACCCGCAGCGGTCCGCTGCGGTTGGCAAAGCGCGCTTCAGGCGGCGCCAGATTGACGATGTCGGTGCGCACCGGATTGCCGGACCAGATCACATCGACCCGTCCGTTGAAAGCGTCCGGGAACGCCGCGAGCACCCGATCGGCAACGCTGGCCAATATGCGGTTGGCCAGACCTGGAATTGCATTCTGTTCATGGATCAGCAGCGGCTTGCCGAGCAGCGCCGCCATCATGCCGCCGGGAAACGCGGCGTAACCGCCCATGCCCAGCACCACGTCGGGACGATGATGGAAAATCGCCTTGGCACTCTGCCAGAACGCGATCAGCAAGGACGCCGGCAACAGCAGCTTGCGCAGCAGGCTTTTGCCGCGCACACCGCCAAAACGGATCCACACCGTCGCATAACCGCGGGGCGGAATCAGCCGCTCCTCCATGCCGCCGCGGGCACCGAGCCAGACTACGTTCCAGCCACGGCCGCGCAACACCTCGGCCACCGCCAGCGCCGGGAAAATATGTCCGCCGGTGCCGCCGGCCATGACGAGGATGGTCCGGCTCATACCGTGAACCCCCGCTGCATCTGGCGATTCTCCCAATCCACGCGCAGCAGCACGGCCAGTGCGCAGCAGGTGGCCAGGATCGCGCTGCCGCCGAAGGACAGCAGCGGCAGCGTCAGTCCCTTGGTCGGCAACATACCCATGTTGACGCCCATGTTGATGATGGTCTGCACGCCGATCCACAAACCGATGCCCTGCGCCACCAGCGCGGCGTAGGGGCGCTCAAGCTCGATTGCGCGCCGGCCGATGGCAAAAGCCCGCCAGACGATCCACGCGAACACTATGGTCAACACCAGTACGCCGACAAAGCCAAGCTCCTCGGCTATCACCGCGAGCAGGAAATCGGTATGGGCTTCAGGCAGGTAAAACAGTTTTTCAACGCTGGCACCGAGCCCGACGCCGAACCACTCGCCACGGCCAAATGCGATCAGCGCATGCGACAGCTGATATCCCTTGCCGTACGGATCGGCCCATGGATCCATGAAGCCGATCACTCGCTGCATGCGGTACGGACTGCTCCAGATCAGCAACAGAAAACCGATCAACAGCATCACGATCAACCCCGCAAACAAGCGCCAGTTCATGCCGCCGAGGAACAGGATGCCCATCGCAATCACGGTGATCACCGCAAAGGCGCCGAAATCCGGCTCACGCAGCAAGAGGCCACCGGCCAGCAGCATGACGATGAACATCGGCAGAAAACCCTTGCGCAGACTGTGCATGAACGCCGCCTTGCGCACGGTATAGTCGGCGGCGTAGAGGACAGCGCACAGTTTCATCAGCTCCGAAGGTTGCAGGTTGGCAACACCCAGCGGCAGCCAGCGCCGGCTGCCGTTGACTTCGCGCCCGATGCCGGGGATCAGCACCAGCGCCAGCAGCACCAGTCCGACCACAAACAGGATGGGCGCAGCGCGTTGCCAGATGCGCAACGGCACCTGGAAAACAAGGCCGCCGGCCACCAGGCTGACCAGCACATACGCCGCATGCCGGCTCAGGTAATAGACCGCGCTGTTGCCGGTGACGCGACTGGCTTCGGCAATCGCAATCGACGCCGAATACACCATCACCATGCCGAATCCGAGCAGCAGCACGGTGACCCAGATCAGCGCGCTGTCGTACTCCTGCCCCGCGCTGCGCAGGTTAACGGGGTGATTGAGGGTCGCGAAACTCACGCCCACCTCCGTTGCAACGCCGTCACCGCAGCGGCAAACACTTCCGCGCGATGAATATAATTGCGGTACATGTCGTAACTCGCACAGCCCGGCGACAGCAACACCGCATCACCGGGCTGCGCTGCGTTGAAAGCGAGCTCCACCGCCTGCGTCATGTCGGCGGCGCGCAACAGCGGCACGCGGCTGCCGATGGCATCGGCGATACGTCCCGCATCCCGCCCGATCAGCACCACGGCGCGTGCCTTGTGTTGCGCGGCCGCAGCGAGCGGCGCGAAATCCTGACCCTTGCCATCACCGCCAGCAATCAACACCACCGGTTGCGGCATGCCGCTCAGTGCTGCGACTGTGGCACCGACGTTGGTGCCTTTGGAATCATCGTAAAACTGTATCTCATTGATTTTATTTATTTTTTTTACGCGATGCGGCAGTCCGTCGAAGGCCAGCCAAGCCTTGGCAATCGTGTCGTCAGCGACACCAATCGCCCGACACAATGCCCCCGCTGCCAGCGCATTGGCCGCATTGTGCAAACCGGTAACGCGTAATGCAGCCACCGGCACCAGCGCGACATCGCCGCGCATCAGTGTCTGCGCTGCACCGGTTCCGCTGATGCCCCAGGCTTCTGCATCACGCGGCGCGTCCAGTCCAAAGCGCACCACGCGGCGACCGGACTGCGCCATGCCATCACTCCATGCGTCCTGACGATTGAGCACCTGCGTGCCGTCACCAGCGAAGATCCGGCTTTTTGCGGCGGCGTAATCGCGCAAGCCGTCATACCGGTCGAGATGATCCTCGGACAGATTCAATACCGTCGCCGCGCGCGGCTGCAGCGATATCGTGCTTTCCAGCTGGAAGCTCGACAGCTCCAGCACAAACGCGCCAGGCTGCACCGCGCCGTTTTCGATGTCGTTGTCGATTTCCATCAACGCATCGAGCACGGGCAGACCGATGTTGCCCGCGACCACCGGACGCAGACCCGCGGCCTTGCAGATTTCACCGGCCAGCGCAGTCACCGTGCTTTTGCCGTTTGACCCTGTAATCGCAATCACCGGCGGCGCAGCGCTGCGCGCGGCCAGCGCCTGCGCGAACAATTCCACATCACCCACCACCGGCACGCCCCGGGCGGCAGCCAGCGCCAGCGCTCCCGCGCGACGGTCCACGCCCGGACTCACCGCGATCATGTCGACACCGCTGACGTCAGGCGCAACGCCGAGGGCGAGCGGCAGCTGCGGCAACTCCCGTCGCAGCGCGACCGCATGCGGTGGCGCTGCACGGCTGTCGGTCGCGCGCACGTCGGCGCCGCAGCGCTGCAGCCAGCGCACCATCGACAACCCGGTATCACCGAGACCAACAACCATTACGCGGGCACCCTTGAGGTCGGACATCATTCCGGTTTCGCATCGCAGCTCATCGCAGCTTCAGCGTCGACAGGCCGATCAGCACCAGCATCATCGTGATGATCCAGAAACGCACGACGACCTGATTCTCTTTCCAGCCCTTCAGTTCAAAGTGGTGGTGCAGCGGCGCCATGCGGAATATCCGCTTGCCGGTGAGCTTGAATGACGCCACCTGCAGCATCACCGACAGGGTTTCGACGACAAACACGCCGCCCATGATGAACAGCACGATTTCCTGGCGCACGATGACTGCAATGGTGCCCAGCGCCGCGCCCAGCGCCAGCGCGCCGACGTCGCCAATGAAAACTTCCGCGGGATAGGCGTTGAACCAGAGGAAGGCGAGCCCGGCGCCGGCCATCGCACCGCAGATCACCGTCAGTTCGCCCGCACCGGGGATGTAGGGAAACGCCAGGTATTTGGCAAACACGGCATTGCCGGCGACGTAGGCGAAAATGCCGAGTGCGCTGCCGACCATGACCGTGGGCATGATCGCAAGCCCATCGAGGCCGTCGGTCAGGTTCACTGCGTTGCTGGTGCCGACAATCACCAGGTAGGTCATGGTGATGAAACCGATGGCGCCCAGCGGGTAGGTCACCTGCTTGAAAAACGGCACGATGAATTCGGTCTGCGCCGGCAGGTTGGTCGAATAGGCAATAAAGATCGCCGCACCGAGACCGATCACCGATTGCCAGAAAAACTTCACCCGCGCCGACAATCCCTTCGGATTGCGGTGCACCACCTTGCGGTAATCATCGACCCAGCCGATGGCACCGAAACCGACGGTCACGCACAGCACCACCCAGACAAAACGGTTCTGCAAATCCGCCCACAGCAGCGTGGTGATGATGATCGACACCAGGATCAGCGCACCGCCCATGGTCGGCGTGCCGGCTTTGATCAAATGAGTCTGCGGACCGTCATCACGCACCGCCTGGCCGATCTTGTACGCCGTCAGCTTGCGAATCAGCGCGGGGCCGACAATGAACGAAATCATCAGCGAGGTCAGGCAGGCCAGCACTGCTCGCAGCGTGAGGTAATTGAATACGTTGAAGGCGCGGACATGTTGCTCCAGCCATTGCGCCAGTTCAAGCAGCATTGCCGGTGCCTCCGTTTTTCAGATCTTCGGTTGCAACTTCAATGCCGCGCACGACGCGCTCCATCTGCATGAAGCGCGAACCCTTGACCAGCAACGCCGTCTGCGGATCAAGCGCAGCTTCAACATCGGCCAGCAGGTCTTCGATGCCGAGGTAATGCCGGGCACCGGTGCCAAAGGCGCGCGCCGTCCCTGCCGCAAGCTCTCCCAATGCATACAGCCCGTCGATGCCGGCATCGCGTGCGTAAATGCCCACTTCCTCATGGAAGGCCACGCCCTGATCGCCAACTTCGCCCATGTCGCCCAGCACCAGCAATTTGCGTCCGGGCGTGAGCGCCAGCACGTCGATCGCCGCACGCACCGAATCCG
Source organism: Burkholderiales bacterium (assembly GCA_038316355.1). GTDB lineage: Bacteria > Pseudomonadota > Gammaproteobacteria > Burkholderiales > SG8-41. The sequence continues at coordinate 30,309 of JBBQAO010000002.1, read as the reverse complement.
GATTGGCGTTATAGGTGTCGTCGATCAGCATTGAGCCACGGCGACCGGTTTTGATTTGCAATCGGCCTTTGACCGCAACAAACCGGGCCAGCGCTTTGGCGCAGGCGGCCAGCGACGCGCCGGCGGCTGTCGCAGCAGCAATCGCCGCCAGCGCATTACGCGCGTTGTGTTCCCCGGCCAGCGGCAGTTCGAATGCGACTTGTTCTTCGGGAGTGCTGACCTCCAGACGCACCGACGCCGCCTGCATCCGATATTGCGCACGCACCGCGGCAGTCTGTTGCAAACCAAAGTCACGCATGCGCCGCGCACCGGCAGCGTTGCGCCAGACTCCGGCATGGGCATCATCGGCATTGATCACGACCACGCCCTCGGCCGGCAACGCTGCAATCAGGCTGGCGTGTTCGACGGCAACATCGGCTACCGATCGCATGAATTCCTGGTGTTCGCGTTGCGCGTTGTTGATCACCGCGATCGTCGGCGCCGCAAGCGCCGCCAGTTGCGCGGTTTCCCCGGGATGATTCATGCCGACCTCAACCACCGCGGCACGATGCGCGGCACGCAACGCGAGCAGGGTCAGCGGCAGGCCGATATGGTTGTTGAGGTTGCCGCGGGTGGCCAGTACTGCGGCATCACCGAAATGCGCACGCAGGCAGGCCGCGATCATTTCCTTGACCGTGGTTTTGCCGTTGGAGCCGACCACCGCAATCAGCGGAATCGGAAACTGCCGGCGCCAGTGCGCTGCCAGCTCGCCCAAAGCAACCGTAGTGTCGTTCACCGCGACCACCGGAAGACCGGCATTCACTGCCACATAAGCGTGATCAACCATCGCTGCCACGGCGCCGGCAGCAGCGGCCTGCGCGACAAAATCATGCCCGTCGTAACGCTCGCCGCGCAGCGCGACAAACAGGTCGCCCTTTTTCAGGGTACGGCTGTCAGTGCACACGTCCTCAAAACGCACATCGGCGCCGCGCATTGCGCCGCCGAGTTCTGCCGCTGCGTGGGCCAGGGTCATCACCGCGCGCTCCCGGCCAGCGCGGCACGCACCACCGCGGCATCGCTGTAACGGCGCTTCACGCCGCGGATTTCCTGGTAACGCTCATGTCCTTTGCCGGCAATCAGCACGATATCGCCGCGCCGCGCCTGAGCCAGCGCACGCGCAATCGCCTGGCGCCGGTCCGCGATCTGCTCATGCTTTCCTGAAACACCCTCGGCAATTTCAGCAATGATGGCCTGCGGGTCTTCGCTGCGCGGATTGTCGCTGGTAATGATCACCGCGTCGGCAATGCGCGAGGCCACAGCACCCATCAGCGGACGTTTGCCGCGATCACGTTCGCCGCCGCAGCCGAACACGCAGAACAGCCGGGCGCGCTGGCCCGCCGCCGCGCGCAGGCTGTGCAGGACTTTTTCCAGCGCATCCGGGGTATGCGCATAATCGACGATCACCAGCGGCGCGCGGCCGCCGCCGTAACGCTCGGTGCGTCCTGGCACCGGCAAGACTTTTTCCAGCATGGCCACCGACTGGTCAAGACCGACATCGCTGACCAGCAGCGTTGCCAGCGAACCCAGCAGGTTCGCCGCATTGAACCCGCCGATCAGCCGACTGTGCAGCGTCGCTTTTCCCCAAGGCGAAGTGATATCGAACGACACACCGTCGAGGTCGAGGCGCAGGTTGCGGCCCTGGACACACGGCAGGGAGGCGCGTGACGTTCTTGCCTGAAATCCGTACCCCAGCGCCTTGGCATGTTTGTGTTTCCAGCACTGCGCGAGTTCGCGCCCGAACGCATCGTCGAGATTCAGCACGGCGTGCCCGAGCGTGGGCCAGCGGAACAGCCGCGCTTTTGCCGCCTGGTAGCGCCGCATTGTGCCGTGATAATCGAGATGGTCGCGCGTCAGATTGGTCAGCAAGGCAACATCGAACTCGACACCGGACAGGCGGTCCTGGTCCAGCCCGTGGGAAGAGACCTCCACGCACACCGCGCGCGCCCCGGCGCGCACCATGGCACGCATGCGCGCATGCAGGGTCACCGCGTCCGGCGTGGTGTTGATGGCATGGACATCGAGATGCCCCGGGAAACCGCTGCCCAGCGTACCGATCACCGCACACCTGCGTTTCGCGCGGGTCAGGGACTGCGCGATCCACTGGCTGCACGAAGTCTTGCCGTTGGTGCCGGTAACGCCGACCGCCCACAGCTTCGCGCTGGGTTTGCCGTACACCTCGCTGGCAATGACGCCGGCCTGGCGGCGCAGATGCGCAACGCCGAGATTCGGCACCCGCCAGCGCGGATTCCACACGTAGCCGCCGGTATCCCACAGCACCGAAGCCGCGCCGTTGGCAATCGCCTGCACAATGTAATCCCGGCCGTCACGCGATTCGCCGGGATAGGCGACAAAGGTATCGCCGGCCTTGACTACGCGACTGTCGACCGTCATCCGGCGCACGCCGAGCTTGTGCGCCACCGTCTGCGTATCATTGAACGCGGCGGGCATCACACCTCCTCCCGCACCAATGGCGCATCTTCCGGCTTGAGCACCGTGGTTTTGGCCGGTGCGTCGGGCGGCACCGCCAGGAAACGCAAGGTTCCCGCCGCCACCTGGCTGAATACCGGTGCGGCCACCGCGCCGCCATAATGTTGCCCCGCCGAGGGCTCGTCGATCATCACCGCGATGATCACGCGCGGACGCGACGCCGGAGCCATGCCGACAAACGAGGCCACATAGCGGTTGGCGGCATAAGCCTTGCCTTCGAGCTTGTGCGCGGTGCCGGTCTTGCCCGCAACCGTATAACCCGAAACCTGCGCGCCGGGGGCCGTGCCGCCGGGCTGGGCGGCGAGCTCGAGCATTTTGCGCACTGCCAGCGCGGTCTGCGCCGATACCACGCGCGTTCCCTGCACGGGACTGTCGCGCTTCAGCAAGGTCACCGGATGCAGCACGCCGTCGGACGCGAATATGGTGTACGAACGGGCGAGTTGCATCAGCGACACTGAAATGCCGTAACCGTAAGACATCGTCGCCTGCTCGATCGGTTTCCAGGTCGCATGGGCGCGCAGCCGGCCCGACACCTCGCCGGGAAATCCAGAGCGCGGCTGCAAACCGAACCCGGCGCGACTGAACAGGCTCCACAAAACCTCGGATGACAACGCCAGCCCCATTTTTGCGGTGCCGACGTTGGACGATTTCTGGATCACCTGCGACACCGTCAAAGCACCCTGGGGATGAGCGTCATGAATGGTGCGATTGCCGATGGTCAACTGGCCGGGTGCCGTCTGGATCACCGTGCCGGGCTGGAACAGCCCGGCTTCCAGCGCCGCAGCGACAGTGAACGGCTTCAGTGTCGAACCGGGTTCGAACAGGTCGGTGACCACGCGGTTGCGGGTGCGGCGGGCGTCCAGCTTGCCGCGATTGTTCGGGTTGTAGGCCGGCAGGTTCGCCATCGCCAGGATTTCACCACTGTCGGCATCGAGCACGACAATGCCGCCGGCCTTGGCGCGGTGCGCGGCAACGGCTGCCTTGAGTTCGCGGAACGCGAGATACTGGATGCGCGCATCAATCGACAGCCGGAGTTGTTGTCCGTTCTGCGGCACGCGGATGCTTTCCACGTCTTCAACGATGCGGCCCAGACGGTCCTTGATCACACGGCGGCTGCCGGGTCTGCCAGCCAGCGTTTCTTCGAATGCCAGCTCCAGCGCTTCCTGCCCTTTGTCATCAACACCGGTAAAGCCGATGATATGTGACATCACCTCGCCCGCCGGGTAATAACGACGATGTTCGCGCTGCAGGAAAACGCCGGGGATGCCGAGTTGCACCACACGCTCCGCCTGCTCCGGGGGCAACTGGCGTTTCAGATAGACAAATTCACGCTGCGTAGCGGAGAGCTTGGCGCGCAGCTCGTCATCGCCGATCTCCAGCAGCTTCGCCAATCTGCGCAGATCGGCGGGATCAGCCTCGATGTCGGCGGGACTGGCCGCCACCGATTCCACCGGCGTGGAAATCGCCAGCGGCTCATTGTTGCGATCCACGATCATGCCGCGGCTGGCGCCGATTTCAACCACGCGTGAATAACGCGACTCGCCTTTGCGCTGCAGAAAATCGTTGTTCAATGCCTGCAGCCACAGCGCGCGCCCGGCCAGCGCGACAAACCATGCCGCGAGCACTATCAGCAGCAGATTGGCGCGCCAGGCCGGCAGGCTCGGCGTCGGATCGCGGTTAGTGGCCGGCTTCATGGCTGGACCTCCGCGCGGGCCGCCGGCACCACTTCCACCCGGCCCGCCACCGGCAGGCGCATACCCAGTTCGCGGGTGGCAATGCGTTCAATGCGGCCGTGGGTGCCCCAGGTCCCCTGTTCGAGCTGCAGCTGCCCCCACTCGACATCGAGCTGCTTCGCCACCGCCAGCTCTTTCTGCAGTTCGACGTAGAGCTTGCGTGCCTTGTGCTGCGAAGTCACCAGCGCCAGCGCGCACACCATCAGCGCGGCAAGCAGGATGAAGGTCAGGCGCGCAGTCATGCGCTTGCCGCCCCGTTGCGCTCGGCAACCCGCATCACCGCGCTGCGCGCGCGCGGGTTGGCCGCGACTTCCGCGGCACTGGCGCGCTGCGCGCGGCCGATCAACCGCATCCGCGGTAGCGGCAGATCGCGGGCGCGCACCGGCAGCCGCGCCGGCAGCGCATCCGCCTGAGACTGCGCGCGCAGGAAACGCTTCACGATGCGATCTTCCAGGGAATGAAAAGCGATGACCACCAGCCGGCCTTCCGGCTGCAACAGGTCAACGCATTGCGGCAGCACTACCGATAACTCCTCAAGCTCCTGATTGACGTGAATCCGTAAAGCTTGAAACGTGCGCGTCGCCGGATCCTGGCGTGGCTCGCGCGCGGGAACGGCTTCTGCCACGAGCGCGGCAAGTTGTCGTGTGGTGTCAACAGGTCCTCGCGTCCGAGCCGCAACAATCGCTGCTGCAATCTGTTTAGCAAACCGTTCTTCGCCATAATCCCTGATGACCTCCCTGATCTCAGACTCTTCTGCTGTCGCCAGCCATTGCGCCGCGCTGATGCCCTGCCCCGGATCCATACGCATGTCGAGCGGCGCATCGTGGCGAAAACTGAAACCGCGCCGCGCATCATCCAACTGCGGTGACGACACGCCCAGATCAAGCAGCACGCCGTCCGCCGCCGTCACACCGTTCTCCCGCAACACTGCTGCAGCCTGGCTGAACGCGCTGTGCAGGATCGTGAATCGCGGGTCGTTCACCGCACGTCCTGCCTGCACCGCTTCGGGATCGCGATCCAGCGCCAGCAATCGCCCTCCTTTGCCCAGCTGTTGCAGAATCAGGCGGCTGTGGCCGCCCCTGCCAAACGTGCAATCGACATAAATTCCGTCGGATCGGATGTTCAATGCTGCCATGGCTTCCTGCGCGAGCACCGCGGCATGCGCCCCGCTCGTCACAAGGAGAAACCCTCCAGCTCCGCCGGCAAACCACCGGCGCCGAAACCGCCTGCGCCGTCGATCAACTGCGTCCAGCGTTCGTCATTCCACAATTCGAATTTGCGGCCCTGTCCGACCAGCACCACGCTTTTTTCCAGTTGCGCGAAACGCCGCAGCTCGGGCGAAATCAGTACGCGCCCCGCGCTGTCGATGTCGACGTCGACAGCGAAACCGATCAGGCGCCGCTGCAGTTCACGCACGCGCGGATCGAGATTCGACAGGCCTTCAAGTTTTTGCTGGATGAGTTCCCAGTCGGGCAGCGGATAAACCAGCAGGCAATGATCCGCATCGGCGGTGATCACCAGATGACCCGCGCAACGCTCGAGCAGCGCGTCGCGATGGCGCGCTGGAACGGCGAGCCTGCCCTTGCTGTCGAGATTGAGTTGTGCGACCCCGCGAAACACGCTTCCCCCAGGCTGCGGAAGCCCTGCACAGTCGGAGGTCCGGCTGGCATTTCTCCCACTTTCTACCACTTCGTCCCACTATAAATAACTAGGCGAAACTGGTCAAGGGTCGATTTACCGATTTTCTTTTTAATGACAATGACTTACAGCAACTTGTTGACGCCAATTTTCACTGTTTATTCTTGGGGTAATAAACCAATGAAAACAATAGGATATTGCGCGTACTGAAAGTAGCGCATTAAGTGATTGTGCTTAAAAATCAGGCAATTACAGCTGATTCGTGCGTCGCCGGCCGGCGACATCGCGCTGAAAACCTTGATCAAGGGAAAACGCCCCGAAGAAACCGGGGGGCCCTCGTCAAAAAAGTGAAGCTGGCCGTTAAGCCGGGTTCTGTCGTGGACAGCCATTCCTCTGGGCCGCACATTACTGCGCGGCTCAAGCCACCTACCCGCAAGCTCGGCGGGACGCGTCAACGCTTGCCTATTCGGTGTTGCTCCGGGTGGAGGTTACCGCGTTTCACCCCGCTGCCCGGGCAGGAGCGCAAGCACGTTGCCGCACTCACAACCCACCCGACCAGCGGACTCGTCTCTGTGGCCCTATTCCTCGCCTCACGGCGGACGGGCGTTACCCGTCACCCTACCCTGTGGAGCCCGGACTTTCCTCTATGCGCGGCACGGACAAGTTGCCTTGTCCGGTTTGTTCCGCGCACAGCGGCTGCCTGGCCAGCTTCACTGCGGATTTTATCATGTGGACACCCGGCGACCCGGTGTAATTACGCGCATCAACACGCTTCTCGCGCACGCACTGCCGCCAGCAAATCGTGCAAATGGCGATCATGCACGCCCAGTGCATCGAGATGGCTCAGGGTATTCAGCAGATAATCGACATTGGGCCCTCGCTCGCCGCAACAGGCGGCGATGATGGCAGCGGCGGTATCGAGTTGCAGTTGTCCGGCGTAACCGTCATGACAGCGATTGGCAAGGAAAGTCAGCGCCGTCTGGCGCTCCGCACCGATGCCGACCGGCAGCATGCGCGGCACGTAAACCTTGCGCCGCATCTCGCGCAGCCATAATGCTTCCAGCGCATCGGGAACATCCGCCGCCGCAATGCAATACGCCTTGCCTTTGCAGGCACCGCCGCGATCAAGGCCGAGCACCAGCCCCGGCGCGGACACCGTGCCGCGATAACGGCTGGAATAAATACAGAATGCACGGTGATAACCGCGCAACAGCGCCGGCGCTGAACTCTTGAAACGAAATGCGGGATCCCACATCAGCGAACCGTAGGTGAATATCCACAGATCAGCGCGCGGCAGATCAAGCCGGCTGTAATGAAAAGGATCGTCGTGCGGCAACGGCACCATTGCGGCGCCGGCGGGATATTTTGATCCGGGCAGGCTCAAGAGCCGGAGATCCTCCACTGAACCGCGGTGCCGGCGCGCATCGGCACCAGTGTGTCGGCGCCGAAGGGCACGCTGGCCGGCACATCCCAAGGCTGCAGTTTGAGCGTGATCCTGTCCTGGTTGCGCGGCAGTCCGTAAAAATCCGCGCCATAATGGCTGGCAAACCCCTCCAGCCGGTCGAGCGCACCCGCTGCGGCAAAAACCTCGGCATACAGTTCGATGCCGGCATGCGCGGTGTACATGCCGGCGCAGCCACAATCGTTTTCCTTGGTGTGCTGCGCATGCGGCGCGCTGTCGGTGCCGAGAAAAAATTTCGGATTGCCGCTGGTCGCGGCAGCCACCAGTGCTGCGCGGTGGGTTTCGCGCTTGAGTATCGGCAGACAGTAGTTATGCGGCCGCACGCCGCCGGTAAACAATGCATTGCGGTTGAGCAAGAGGTGCTGCGGCGTCAGTGTCGCTGCAACCCGCGCCGGCGCTGCCGTGACAAACGCGGCGGCTTCACTTGTGGTGATGTGCTCCATCACCACTTTCAGCCCCTGAAAACGCTGCACCAGCGGCGCCAGCGTGCGTTCGATGAATACGCGTTCACGATCAAACACATCAATGTCCGCGTCGGTCACCTCGCCATGCACCAGCAATGGCACGCCGGCCTTTTCCATGGCCGCCAGCACTGAAAAACATTTCGCCAGAGCGGTCACACCGGAATCGGAGTTGGTGGTCGCGCCCGCCGGATAATATTTCACCGCATGCACCGCGCCGCTTTTTTTCGCCTTTTCGATTTCTTCCGGCTGCGTGTTGTCAGTCAGATACAGCGTCATCAGCGGCTCGAAGCGGCTGCCCGCAGGCAGCGCCGCGCGGATACGGTCGCGGTAGGCCAGCGCCAGTTCAGTGGTGGTTACCGGCGGCTTCAGGTTGGGCATCACGATGGCGCGCGCAAACCGCGCAGCCGTATGCGGCAACACATCACGCATCGCAGCGCCGTCGCGCAGATGCAGGTGCCAGTCGTCGGGACGGGTGATAGTGAGGGTGTTCATGGTGCCTTGCATGGTACACGCTGCATGGCCAGCAGTAAATTCCGGCGGTTCATGTTTCGCCTTTGAGCGCGAGCGCGAGTTTGTACAGCGCGTTGCGATTGCCCCCGGTCAGTTTCACGCCCAGCGCAACCGCCTGTTTCACCGGCAACTCGGCAAGCAGGGTTTTCAGCACAACCTCCACATCCGGTGCAGAGGGAGATGATTCCGTTTCCGCCGCGCCCTCCACCACCAGCACGAACTCGCCGCGCCGGTGATTATCGTCGGCATCCAGCCACGCCGCGGCCTCATCGAGCCGGCAGCGATGCAGGGTTTCATGGATTTTGGTCACTTCGCGCGCAATCACGATATGGCGCGCGCCGCCGAATGCAGCACACAGGTCGGCAACGCTGTCGCCAACGCGGTGTGGCGCCTCGTAAAACACCAGTAGCGCGGTCTGCGCCGCAAGCTCCGCCAGCAGGCGGCGGCGTTCTGCCGCGCGCGCCGGCAGAAAACCGCAAAACAGGAAACGGCTCGCCTCGAAGCCGCTGGCCGACAACACCGCCGCCGCCGCGTTCGGACCAGGAATCGGCACCACCGGATACCCTGCTGCACGCACCGCAGCCACCACCTGCGCGCCCGGGTCGGCAATGCCCGGCGTGCCGGCGTCGCTGACCAGGGCCACCGTTTTGCCGTCCGCCAGCAGGCCGGTCAGGCGTTCCGCGGCACGACGTTCATTGTGTTGGTGCACAGCGACCAGCTTGCCGGCGATGCCGTGGCGATTGAGCAGGCGAATGGTGACCCGGGTGTCCTCGGCGGCGATGACATCCGCGGCCTTCAGCACCTCCAGCGCACGCAGGGTGATGTCGCCGAGATTACCAATGGGCGTGGCGACTACATATAATGTCGCCTTGTTCACCGTCGCCGCCTCCCTGACCATTCCGCTATCTGTGTCCACGCCCAGTTCCACTGCCGGATTTACCGGATGATTCGTCACCCATTGCAGCACATGCTGCGCATCGCCGTGTCCGTGTTTGCCTGCCTACTATACGGAGCGCCCGCAGCATTGGCCAGCGATGCGACGCCGCAAACCGGCGCCGCGGCCGCAAGCACGCAAGTACTGCACATCGCGCTGCTGCTGCCGCTGAATTCAAAAATATTCGGCCGCCATGCCGCTGCGCTGCGCGACGGCTTCCGCGCCGCAGCCAAGGCACAAAGCCGGGTACCGTTGCCGGTGCGCGAATACGCGGTCTCCGAGAGCGTGACCAACGTGCTGGAAGGTTATCGCGCCGCCGTTGCCGCCGGCGCGCAGGTTATCGTCGGCCCGCTGACACGGGACGCCGTCACCGCGCTGGCCTTCGGTGAGCCGGTGCCGGTACCCACGCTGGCGCTCAACATACCGGACAACACCGGGCGCAATCCCGGCAACCTGTACCTGCTGAGCCTGCAGATCGAAGCCGAAGCGCGGCAGGTGGCGCGGATCGCCTGGCGCGACGGCCGCCGCAATGCGGTCACCGTCAACGGTGGCAGTCCGGTGCAACGCCGCATGCAGGCGGCCTTCGCCGGGGAGTTCATGCGGCTGGGCGGCAGGGTGGCGACGGATGTTGCCTACGCCCCGGATCCGGAAAAGCTGAAAGCCATCGCGCGCAGCGGCAGCGCCGCTGACATGTATTTTCTGGCGCTGAGCTACACGGAAGCCCGCACCTTGCGTTCCTACCTTGGCGCAACGCCGGTTTATGCCACCTCCAGCGTACATGCCGGCGATCAGGGACCGCTCGCCGGATTTGACCTGGCCGGCGTGACTTTTGTCGACATGCCGTGGCTGCTCGAACCCAATCACGCTGCGGTGATGGTCTATTCCCGCCCGAAATCGTACGGAGCCTTTGAGCTGGAGCGGTTTTACGCGCTCGGCATCGACGCCTGGCGTATCGCCCAGCTGCTGCTCACCGGCGTCCGCGACATCCGCCTCGATGGTGTGACCGGACAACTGACGCTGGGCGCAGACGGTCATATCGAGCGGGAACTGGTCGCCGGCCGTTACAGCGAAGGTCGCCCACAGGCCGCGGATACAGCGCCGCGCGAACCCGCGCGGTGAACAAGCGCGGCGAACAGGCGGAAAAACTCGCGGCAGATTATCTGCGCGGCAAGGGACTGCGCGTTGCCGAAAAAAACTACCGCTGCCGCTACGGCGAAATCGACCTGATTGCCCGTGAAGGCGCGACGGTGGTATTTGTCGAGGTGCGCAGCCGCGCCAGCGATGCTTTTGGCGGGGCCGCTGCCAGCATTACCGCGGCCAAACGCGAAAAACTGCTGAAAACCGCGCGCCATTATCTTGCCGGGGTATCCCCGCTGCCGCCGTGCCGTTTCGACGCAGTACTGGTAAGCGGTGAGCCGGCGCGCATAGAATGGATACGCAACGCCATCGAAGACTGACGCCGCGCAAATATCAACAACCCCCTTCAGAGTACAATACCTGCCACCATGGACCTAATCAGTCGCATCAGCGAAAATTTTTCCGAAAGCGCCCATCTCAAACTGCAGAGCATGGATGCACTGGCCGCGCCGATTGCGGCGGGCGTGCAACTGATGGTGCGCTGCCTGCAGCAGGACGGAAAAATCCTCGCCTGCGGCAACGGCGGCTCGGCCGCCGACGCGCAGCATTTTTCTGCGGAACTGTTGAACCGCTTCGAGGTCGAAAGGCCGGGGCTGGCGGCAATGGCGCTGACTACCGATACCTCGACCCTGACTTCGATCGCCAACGATTACGATTTCAAGCTGGTGTTTTCGAAACAGGTGCGCGCGCTGGGACATGCGGGCGACGTGTTGCTGGCGATATCGACCAGCGGCAATTCACCGAATGTCGTTGCCGCAATCGAGGCAGCACACGAATGCGACATGCGGGTGGTTGCGCTGACCGGTCGCAATGGCGGCAAGATGGGTGAAATACTGAAGGCAGAAGATGTGCACATCTGCGTGCCGGCAACCAGCACCGCACGCATCCAGGAAGTGCACCTGCTGACGCTGCACTGCCTGTGCGACGGCATTGATTGCCTGCTTTTAGGCGTTGAATAAAAGAGTGTTGAATAACTTCAGGAGTTGAATACATGCGCAAGTTTCTGACACTGGTCTTTATTGCCCTGCTGCCCATTCTCTCCGGATGCATGGCCGTGGCGCTTGGCGGCGCTGCTGCAACCGGTTTCATCGTAGGAGAAGACCGCCGCACGGTAGGCACTATCACCGAAGATCAGGGCATCGAAATCAAGTCGGCGACCCGGATCGAGGAAAAAGTGAAGGCCGCGCACATCAATGTCACCAGCTACAACCGCGCGGTGCTGCTGACCGGCGAAGTGGCCACCGAAGCGGCGAAAGCGGATGCCGAACGTATTGCACGCGCGGTGGAGAATGTGCGCAGCGTGTTCAATGAACTGCAGGTATCGGGCAACGCCTCGCTGCAGGCACGCACCAACGATTCCGTCATCACGTCCAAGGTCAAGGCGCGTTTCGTCGACGCCGGGAAATTCAGTCCGGTGCACGTCAAGGTGGTCACTGAAAACGGTGTTGTCTACCTGCTGGGCATGGTCAAAAAACAGGAAGCCACCGACGCCACCGAAGTCGCACGCACTACCAGCGGCGTGCGCAAGGTGGTCCGGGTATTCGATTACATGGACTGAACCAGAAAAATATCAATAAAAACAATTGGTTATATTAATTCACGGGCGTCTGCGGACGCCCTTGTCGTTTCAGCAGTCGCATCAATGCACCGATGCCGGGAAACTTCTCGTACAACTCTTCCGCCGCATCCCAATAGTCCCGGTGCACTGCCACCAGCCCCGCATCATCAAAGGTCAGCAGGCTTGCGCCGTGGATGCGCTGCGTGACCCCTGGTTGCCAACGACGAAAATGAAATTCGAAATCCCAGGTCAGCAACACCCGCGGCATCTGCACCACGCGTTCACGCACCATGAAACGCGGCGCGTCGAGCTGATCGAACATGTGGCGGAAGATCACTTCCAGCGCATCCAGTCCACGCACGTCGTTGAACGGATCCTTGAAGCGGCAGTCCGCCGCATAAAAACGCGACAGGCCGGCGACGGACTGCGGCGACAGCGTCTCGAAAAAATGCACCAGCGCATCAACACGGTCGCTGATCACAATCCCGTTCCCTTGTGCACCAACGCAAAATACCATCGATAGGGCAGCAATCGCAGCAGCTTCAGCCACAGCGTAAAGCGCCGCGGAAAGTGAATTTCAAAACTGCCGCGGGCAAAACCGGCCATGATTTCCTGCGCAGCTTCATCGGCGCTGATCAACGCAGGCATTTTGAAGGTGTTCCTGTCGGTCAATGGCGTTTTGACGAACCCCGGATTGATCAGATACACGCCGATGCCGCGCGGCGCAAGGTCCAGGTACAGCGTCTCCGTGAGATTGATCAACGCCGCCTTGGTCGCGCCATACACCAGCGCCGTCGGCAAGCCGCCATACCCTGAAACACTGGACACAATGGCCATGCCACCGGAATTCTGCAGCAGCAGCTGGCGCACCACCGCAGGAAGCCCGTTGATCACGCCGTTCAGGTTGACATCCACCAGGCGGCGCGCATCGGCCGCATCGAGTTCCCAGGCACGCACAGGGTTATGCGATCCGGCGCACCACACCACAAGGTCAATGCCGCCCCACGCAAGCACCACCTGTTGCAAGGCCGGCGCCACAGCACCGGCATCCGTGACATCCAGCGGCAGCACCAGCGCGGTTACCCCGGGCAGTGCCGCGATCTGCGCCAGGCCGGGCGCGCTGCGCGCGGACAATGCCACCCGCGCGCCCTGCGCCAGCAATGCGCGCGCCAGCGCGGCACCGATGCCGCTGGATGCACCGATCACCCATACCCGTTTGGCGCGCCAGTCACGGATGGCCGGATTGAGACTCATGGCATCCGTCTCATCAGCGTTTGCGGAAACTCAGCGTCAATTCGCCGAGGCGGACGCCGAACTTGCTCATCACCGAACGATTAAGCATCACCTGGTCATCCATCAAATACATCCAGTCGTCAAAATCCACCGCGTAGGTCTTGCCGTCCACTTCAAGATTGAGGACGTACTTCCAGCGCAGCGCGTTGCCATGGGCCTCACCCTGCGCCTCGCCGACAACATCGGCTGCAGTACCGCGATAGTGATTCGCGTCGAGCCGGGTGATGGTCCACACCCGCTGGCTGCGCGTGCCGTCAGAATATTCGAAATTTTCATCCAGCGTGCCGGTATCACCCGCCCATTTCGCATCGATCCGCACATAAAAACGTTTGACCACCTTGCCGCTGCGATCCTGGAACATTCCCCAGCCATCAATGGTACCGTCAAAATAACGGCGCAGGTCGAGCGCCGGGCGTTCATCGCGATAATCTTCCACCGGGACCGTGCCGCAACCCGCCAGCACAAATAGCATCAGGGCCAGCAAGGCCCGCCATGTTTTCATGGTGCATCTCCTGTAAACAACGGTTTCGCGCGCCCGGATTCAAGCGCAAACAGCCACAACATCAGTGCCGCCGCCAGCTTGATCGCACACGGCAGCAGCGCATAAACCCAGGGCAGCGCGGAACCCGCACCCGCCACGACGCCCGGGACATAATCCAGTGCCTTCAACAGCGGCAGCGCCAGACCTGCAGCCAATGCCAGCGCAAGTTTCTCGAGCAAATGCCAGAACCCGAAATAAGCGCCGTCGGGTCGCCCGTCGCGCCCCTCGTCGTCATCGATGACATCCGCCAGCAGCGATGCCGGCAGCGCCAGATCCGCACCGAAAGCCAGTCCCGACAGCACACAGACGATGGCAAACGCGGTGACGTCGTCGGGGCCGAGAAACCAGGTCCAGATGAATGCCGTGACCGCCAGCAGCATTGCCAGCAGCCAGGCCTGCGCCTTGCCGATGTGCGCCGCAATGCGCACCCATGCCGGCATGCCGGCCGCACCCGCGGTGAAATACAGCACCAGGAACACGGCAGTCAGGTCCGGCCGCTGCAGCACATCGGCGACATAAAACAGCACCAGCGTCGCTGGAATCGCTGCGGCCACGCCATTGACCAGAAAAACCGCGGCAAGACGCAGAAATCGCGCATTGCGCAAGGGCCGCAGCAAATCCCGCACCCGCCACTGCCGCGGCACAACAGCCACCGCGACCTGCGGCCCCGCCAGTACGGTCAGTGCAACCGCAACGACCAGCAGCGGCGCATAAGCGATGCTGAACAACGCCAGCCCGGCCGCGGCGCCGTACTGTTGTCCCAGCCATTCCGGCAGCGCCGCCGCGAGCAACACACCCGTCAGCGCTGCGGCGCCGCGCGCCGCAGTGATGCGTGTGCGTTCGGCATAGTCCCGCGACCACGCGCTGCCCAGCGCAAAGTAGCTGATGCTGGCGGCACTCAAGCCGAGATAAACCAGAATCAATGACATCACCAGCCACGATGCAAGCCCGCTGCTGCCGGCAGGCGGATGGAACAGCAAATACATCCCGGTCGCGATCACCGGTACCGCGGCAACCAGCATCGCCTTGCGTCCACCCCAGCGTTGCGGCATACGATCGGCGAGGAGTCCGAGCAAGGGATCGCTGACGGCATCGAGCACCCGCACCGCCAGCAGCAACAGCCCGATCAGCGCGAGGTCAAGTCCGAGCCCGGAATAAAATTTCGGTGCATGCACGTACACCGGCAAGGCAGCTGCGGCCAGCGGCAGCGCGGCGGCGGCATAAGCCGCCAGCGTGCGCTTATTCAGGCGGTCCATCTCGCCCCAGCAGAGCAGCCCGCAGATCCGGCGTCCGGGTGCGGGGATCCAGCCAGATTGCAAAAAAACCGCGCGCAAACTCCGGCTCATCGATCGCGCCAAGGTAGGCAGTGGCGGAATAAAACAACGCGCCGCGTTGCGGCACATGAACGCCGACCAGCCGGCTGCCCGGAGCCACATCGGGGAACAGCTTGCGCATGGCGGCGCCCCAGCGCATGAGCGCAGCTTCGTCGCCGATGCCGAGACGGCGCAGTTCGTCAACACTGGTATCCGCCAGTTGCGCGCCGGTCAAGCGACGTGCATAACGGATGTCGAGCGCATACGGCGACTGCGCCTGCCAGCGACCGGTTGGCGACCACAAG
This sequence comes from Burkholderiales bacterium, assembly GCA_038316355.1. GTDB lineage: Bacteria > Pseudomonadota > Gammaproteobacteria > Burkholderiales > SG8-41. Next base: position 14,895 of record JBBQAO010000002.1, on the reverse strand, counting down.
GCAGCGTCATAGACATGAAAACCCCACCAGCGCAGTGTGCCCTGGCCGATCATGCGGCAGGTCTGCAGCAGGCTGCAGGCGGCACCCGGCAACTCCGCCGCCGCGACAGGAGCCGCCAACCAGCAGAGCACACAGAACACGATTGTTTTATGCATGAACCAGCAAAGCCTGGGTCACACCGGTGGCCTGCGCACGAAACCCGGCTTCGCAGTACGCCAGATAAAAGCGCCAGGTGCGCATGAAACGTTCATCAAAACCCTGCGCCTGCACCTGTGCCGCCATGCTGTTGAAGCGTTCATGCCAGCGGCGCAGCGTTTCCGCATAGTCCAGCCCGAAATCATGCATCTCCGCCACTGCCAGTCCCTGTGCCGCAGCCACTGCGCGAAAGCGGCGCGGCGACGGCAACATGCCGCCAGGAAATATGTATTGCTGGATAAAGTCGGTACCGCTGCGGTAACGCTCGAATTTGGCATCGGCGATGGTGATCGACTGCACCAGAGCACGGCCGCCCGGGCGCAGGCGATCACGCAGCATCGCGAAATAACCAGGCCAGTAACTTTCACCGACGGCCTCGAACATTTCGATCGACACCACGTGATCAAATTGTCCGTCGAGATCGCGGTAATCCAGCAATTTCAGTTCAACCCGGTCCTGCACCCCGGCAGCTCTGATGCGTTGTTGCGCATGCTCGAGCTGCGCCTGCGAAATGGTGATGCCGGTGACCCGGCAACCCGCGCGCGCTGCCTGTTCGGCAAAGCCGCCCCAGCCGCAGCCCACCTCAAGGATGTGCTGCCCGGGGCGTGCGTCGAGTGCACGCAGGATGCGTGCGTACTTCGCGGTCTGTGCATCGGCCAGACTGCGCTTGTTGTCGCCTTCAAACAGCGCCGCTGAATAGGTCATCGTCGAATCCAGCCACAGCCGGTAAAAATCATTGCCGAGGTCGTAGTGGGCATGGATATTTTTGCGGCTGCCGCTGCGGGAATTGGGCCGCAGCCAGTGGCGCAAGCGGTACGCCAGAGTCGCCCACCAGCGGCCGTGTATGGCCTGCTCGATAGCCTGTTCGTTCAACGCACCCAGCAGCAATAATTGCATCAGGTCGACGGAGTCGGCACGCCCGGCGATACAGGCCTCGGCCAGACCGATGTCACCGCGGCTGAGCATGTCGCCGCAGACACTCCAGTCATGCAAGGTCAGCGCGGCATGCGGGCCGGGGTTCGTTCCGGTGAAAGATAATGTGCGGCCATCCGGGCAGCGCAGCTCGATACTGCCGCAATGCAATTGCGACAACAAGCGGAACAGCCAGCGTGCGGCAGCCGGTTCGGCCTGTGTTTTTGTTTGCGCCTGCACTGAATTGGTGATTACGTTATTCATCGGGTGATTTTCTCTGCCGGCGGCAGGGGTTTGGCATAAAAAGGCACGCGCTTCAGCCACAGCCGCAGCGCCTGGTAATGGATGCGCAGCATCACGCCCAGCGTCATCCACGGGTAACGGAAAAAAGCGTGTGCCAGAGCGGCGGTGCGCAACGGCACCGCTGCACCACCAACGCTGGTGATCAGCCGCGCACCGTGACCATCGTCGTAATCGATGCGAAAGCAGCAACGTCCGCCGATATCGGTAAAACGAAAACGATATTCGCCGCTGACCGGCAAAAACGGCGAGACATGAAACACCTTGCGCGCGCCAATCCAGTCACCGGATGTAATCGGCCGTGCATCCGGGTGTGCCACCAGATAGTGGTGATGCTCACCGAAAGTGTTGCTGACGGCGGCCAGCACCGCGCGCAGCGCTCCCGCACGGTCATGGCACAGCCAGAAACTGACAGGGTTGAAGACATAACCCAGCACACGTGGAAAAGCCTGCAACCAGATCGCGCCGTCGGCGCAGGCCAGTCCGTGCTCGGCGAGCAAACCGCGCAGCCACGGTTCCAGCGCGCTGCCGTCGCGGGGACCATGGTCGGCATCATGGAAGCTGAACAGGTTCCAGCGATTGCGCGACATCAGCAACGGCCAGCGCAGAGGCGGCGCATCGATGCGCAGGCGCATGAAAAACACGCCGTGGCGGAAGGCATGTACCGCCGGTGCGAGGCGACGGTGCATGACCTCGCCCGTGTAGAACAGCGCGCCGGCGTCGTTCATGCCGCAACCTTCAGCACCCGGGCTTGCGCCAGCCACGGTGCCGTCACACCCAGCCCGGCGGCAACCGCCATGCCGGCTTTCAGGCCGTCTTCATGAAAGCCGTATCCGGTCCAGGCACCGCAGAACCAGGTGTTGCGACAGCCCTGCAACTGCGGCAGCCGCGCCTGCGCAGCGATACCGGCCTGATCGAACACCGGATGGGCATAGCTGTAACGGTCGAGGATGGTTTCAGCCCGCGGATCGTCACCCGGATTCAGCGTGACGATGACCGGCCGCCGGAATGGCAGCGGCTGCAGTTTGTTGATCAGGTAACTCACACCCACCGGCCGTGCCTGTGCCGCGCTGTGCTGCGCGTGATAATTCCACGCCGACCACGCGGCGCGCGACCGCGGCAGAAAACGTTCATCGGTGTGCAGAATCACGGTGTTGTCCTGATAAGGAATTGCACCGAGCACTTCGCGTTCGGCCGCGTCGGCATCACCCAACAGACGCAAGGCCTGGTCGCTGTGACAGGCCAGCACGACAGCATCGAAATTCTGCGTCTCGCCACCGGCCAGCTGTAACTCTACGCCGTCCGGACGACGCAATACCGCAGCAACGGGAGTGTTGACATACACATTCCCGATCTCCGCCGCCAGCCGGTCTACATAAGTGCGCGCGCCGCCGATCACGGTGCGCCATTGCGGCCGGTCGCTGACCTGTAACAACCCGTGATTGGCACAGAACGCAAAAAATGTCCGCGCCGGGTACTCGAGCATTTCTGCCGTCGGGCACGACCAGATCGCACCCGCCATTGGCAGCAGATACCAGTCACGGAAGGCACGGCCGTAACCACCGGCTGCGAGAAATTCGCCGAGGGTCGCCGTGGAACCGTCGCCGCCCTGCGCGATGGCCGTCGCCTCGCGGTTAAAACGCAGGACGTCCGACAGCATGCCCCAGAACTGCGGCCGCAACAGGTTGCGGCGCTGGGCAAACACGGCAGCAAGATTGCTGCCCGCCCACTCGATATTTTCAGCGGCGATGCGCACCGAAAACGACATATCGCTGGCGCAGGACGCCACGCCCAGGTAATCGAACAATGCGATCAGCTTGGGATAAGTGCGCTCGTTGAACACCAGAAAACCGGTATCGACCGGCGCGGTCACGCCGTCCAGCGTGACATCGACGGTATGTGTGTGGCCGCCCAGGTAGTCATTGGCCTCGAACAGGGTGACATCATGGGCGCGCGACAGCAGCCAGGCTGCGGACAGTCCGGCAATGCCGGCACCGATCACGGCAATGCGCTGTCCGGCCGGCTGCCGTGATGGCGCCGGTTTCATATTGATGCTCTGGCGCACGAATGACTCCCGAAACTTGCTGATTTGATGTCCATGACAGAAATGCCCGCGGTGGGGTGCGTTGCCAGAATTTCCGGGCGGCGCGTTGACATTGCCGAATCGTTAACCAATAATGTCCAGGTCAATGATGCATTTAAACCGTTAAAATTCCCATTCCCAGTTAATAATACCCACTTCTGTCCAAGACAATATGCAAATAGCCGTCGATCTGGCCGATACCGCCCTTTACAACATCGCTGCCGTAGAGCGCGATACCGGCCTGTCCAAGGACACGCTTCGCGTATGGGAACGCCGCTACGGTTTTCCCGCGCCATTACGGGATCAGCACGATGAACGTTTGTACTCGACCGGCCAGCTCGAAAAATTGCGTCTGCTGCGCCTGCTGATCGACCACGGCCACCGGCCGGGCAAGATCATCAATCAGAGCAATCTCGAACTCACCCAGTTGATTGCTTCACGCTCGCCCAAACAGACACCGCCGCGGGAAATCTCGGCCTTGCTTGATCTGTTGTTGAGCCACGACACCGACGGCTTTCGCAACGCGCTGTTACAGGCGCTGATGCAGCAGGGACTGCTGCGTTTCGTCACCGAAACCGTGACCACGTTCAACCACTGGATCGGCGAAGCCTGGCTCGCCGGCAGAATCGCCGTCTTCGACGAACACCTCTACTCGGAACACGTCCAGAACATCCTGCGCAACGCAATCATCGCACAACCCGGTCGCGGTACTGCGCCGCGGGTGTTGCTGACCTCACTGCCCGGAGAAAAACACCGCATCGGCCTGCTGATGGTCGAAGCCGTGCTGGTGGCCGAGGGCGGCGCCTGCGTCGCGCTGGGCACCGAGACGCCGGTGATCGACATCAAGAACGCGGTGCCGGCGTACCGGGCTGATGTGGTCGCGCTGTCATTCAGCGGCGCCTTCACCCAGAACGCAGCGCTTGCCGGGCTGTCTGAACTGCGTGCACTGCTCCCGGACAACATCGAGGTATGGGGCGGCGGCGGTGCGCTCTCACGCGCGCGCAAGGCGCCCGCGGGCACCCTGCTGCTGCGCTCGTTCGACGACATGCGGTATGCGCTGGAACGCTGGCGCGCAGAACATGCACTGCCTGCGGACGGCAACATTCCGGCAACAATTGCGTGACCATAATATGTTCCCCACTGCCCGCGAGGCCAAGGAGCCCCTGATGCAGCCCAGTACCGAGTTTGTCACCACCAGCCGCATGCTCTACCCGGAGATTTTCAAATCGCTGGAGAGCATCCGCTGGAACATGGCTGACGATGTGCCCTGGGACAGCTTCGACGGCACGCAATTGTCGGATGAACAGGCGCTGACCATCAAGATGAATGCAATCACTGAATGGGCAGCGCTGCCAGCCACGGAAATGTTCCTGCGCGACAACCAGCACGACAGCGATTTTTCCGCCTTCATGTCGGTATGGTTCTACGAAGAGCAGAAGCACTCGCTGGTGCTGATCGATTACCTGCGCCGTTTCCGTCCGGAATTCGTACCGACGCCCGAAGAACTTCACGCCGTGCGCTTCGTCTTCGACCCGGCGCCGCCGCTGGAGACCCTGATGATGCATTTTTGCGGCGAGATCCGCCTCAATCACTGGTACCGCCGTGCGATGCAATGGCACACCGAGCCGGTGATCCGCCATATCTATAACCTGATCTCGCGCGACGAGGCGCGCCACGGCGGCGCGTACCTGCAGTACATGAAACGGGCGCTGAACACCGTCGGCGAATCGGCGCGCGCGGCCTTCGCCAAGGTCGGCGTGCTGATGGCCAGCTCCGGCCGCAGCGGCAAACCGCTGCATCCGACCAGCCTGCACGTCAACAAAAGCCTGTTTCCTAACGACACTGTGCAAAGCAAGCTCCCGGATCCGGCATGGCTGGAACGCTGGCTCGATGAACAGATCCGCTTCGACCGCGACTGGGAGCAAAAAGTGGTCAAGGTGATCCTGCACAACCTGTCGCTGCTGTTCGGGCAAAAATTTGAATCGGTGAAGGACCTCAACCGCTTTCGCAAGGCTATCACCGTCGCCTGATTGCGGTTGCCGGCCTGCCGGCGTTTGTCGCAGCCGGCGCGCCCGCGTAGACTGCGCCCTCATGCACGACACTCCGGATTTCGAACGGCGCATCTGCGCCCCCGCCGACGCCGCCACCCGCGCCGCGCAATTGGCCCGGCCGCTGGTATTCACCAACGGCGTGTTCGACATCCTGCACCGCGGCCACGTCACCTACCTCGCACAGGCCCGAGCCCTGGGCTCAAGTCTGGTGGTCGCACTGAACAGCGACGCTTCCGCCAAACGCCTGGGCAAGGGCGATGACCGCCCGATCAACACGCTGGCCGACCGCGCGGCGGTGGTCGCTGCACTGGGCTGTGTCGATCTGGTCACCTGGTTTGAAGCCGACACGCCGCTGGAACTGATCCTCGCGCTGCAACCCGGCGTGCTGGTCAAGGGCGGCGACTGGAAAGAGGACGCCATTGTCGGCGCGCGCGAAGTACGCGGCTGGGGCGGCGCGGTGCATTCGATTGCCTTCGCCCACCAGCGTTCAACTACCGCCTTGCTGGCCCGCGTACGCACTGCCAGCAGCCGTTGAGCGAGCGCACACTGACTACTATAAGTTATTGTTTTTATTGATAATTTTATGGGCTTGTCGAGGCAATAGCAGGGCAACTACCGGTCTTGATTTCAGCCGTCGGAAAGTCCTTCTCCAATTCCGTCAGCCGCGCCATCGTCGCCACACCGGGGTCACCCACCACAAACGCCACCTGCTTCAGGAAGCGTTCGCGCCGCGTGACCGTGGCCGAGCGGACGCCGCGTTCACGCAAACGCTCGAGTTCGGCTCTCGCCGCATCTTCGTTCTTGAACAGTCCCAGTGACACCGCGTTGCGCCACGGCCCGGCATCCAGCACCACAAAAAAATCCGCCACCCCCAGCGCTTTCAGTTCGCCAACCTTGCGGTCCACCTCGCCCTTGGTCTTCATCGGCAGCATGTGCACCCAGTAACCATCCACTTCCGTGATCCGGCGCTGTACCCCGCCCGGCAAGCCCAGCGCCGACAATGCCGCATCGGCACGTGCGACTTCAGCGCCGGCAAACGGCCCCCATTCGACGCAGCTTGTCGCTACAGACGGCGGTAACGGCACGGCAGCCGGGGCAGGCAGCACAGCAGTCGCGGCGCCCGGCGCAACCGACGACACCGTCTCGACGGCAACCGGAATCATTTTTTCCGGACTGATCTGCAGCGCGGCGATCTGCGCCGCCGCCTCGTCAGTCCCGCCGAGGAAATGGTGATAGGCAAAAAAACCAAGATTGGCGATCAACAACAGCAACAACAGAATTCTCATCGGGGACTCATTTCGGGCTGCAGCGCAATCTGCAGCAATCCTTCCAGCACCAGATTATCCACAACCGTCACCGCTGCGGTAAGCCGTTTTTCGATCAGCGCGGCACCGCCGCCCGACAATAGCACCGGCGGCAAGACGCCTGCGCTCTCTTCCAGATAACGCAGCACGCGCTCGACGGCGCCGGCCAATGCATTGACCGCGCCGCTGAATATCGCATCACCGGTATTGTCGGGGAAATAGCTGAACGCACCGTCGCGCGCTGCAAGGTTGGCGGTGTCGCGGGCCAGCGCATCACGCATCAGCGTCGCACCGGGCACAATGCAGCCGCCGAGAAATACACCCTCGGCGCTCAACGCATCCACGGTCATGGTGGTGCCAACATTCACCACCACACAGGCCGCCTGAGTCAGGTGCCAGGCGCCGATCAGTGCGGCCCAGCGATCCGGGCCCAGGGTCTCCGGTTCGGCGTAACCGCTGCTGACGCCGCATTGCGCCGCGGTGCTGGTGATCCACAGCGGCTGCGGCGCTGCGGCATTCAGCGCCGCCGCAACCTGCACCCGCGTCGCAGCGCCGGCCACATTCGAAATCACCGTGCGTTGCGCCTCCGGCAAAGCAGTGAACTCCCCAGTCAATTCGCCGGCGCGCGCCGTCGCCATCCAGCCCTGGCGCAGCCAGCCGCCGGCCTCGCTGTAACCCCACTTGACGCGGGTGTTGCCGATGTCGATGGCGAGAATGTTCATGCGTCGGTCCCAGCCTGCAGCGGGCGCAGGCTGACTTCGCCACTGTGATGGCGCACGACTCCGGTGCCGGTTTCAAGCAACAGCACACCGTCATCGGCCACGCCGCACGCCCGTCCGCTCACCAGGCTGCCATCGGGCATGGTCAGGCATACCAGCTGGTCCTGGTGCACGTGCAGCGCCTGCCATTCCGCGCGTAGCGGCGCGAAACCGTCAGCGGTGAACTGCTCCAGTACTGCGGACAGCTCGATCAACAACTGCGCCAGCAGTCGGTTACGATCAACCGCTGCGCCGGTTACCGTTTCCAGATCAGCCACCGGTTGGTCGACCGCGGCCAATACGCGCGGATCAGCACGCACATTGATGCCGATACCGATCACCGCAGCGCTCGGCCCCAGCACGTCACCCTGCATTTCGATCAGGATGCCGGCCAGCTTGCCGCCGGGCAACACCACATCGTTGGGCCATTTGAGCTGCGCGTCACCCGCGCCCGCCGCGCGCAGCACCCGCGCGAGCGCCACACCCACGGCGAGACTCAGGCCCGCCAACTCGCGCGCGCCCTGCGCAAAACGCCACAGCAGTGAAAATGTCAGCGTACTGCCGATGCCGGACTGCCAGACCCGGCCGCGCCGCCCGCGTCCCGCCGTCTGGGCCTCTGCTGCCAGTGCGAGTCTGCTGCGCGCACCCTGCGCCGCATGCAACATCAGCCGGGTATTGGTCGAATCCACGGTATCGCAGATTTCAAGATTGATGCCGGCAGCATGCACCCCCGGATCGCGCCGGATAAACTCTACGTCGAGCAGCGATACCGCCCGCTCCAGCCGATAGCCGCGGCCGTGCACTTTTTCAACCTGGAATCCGGCGCCGCTGATTTCGCGGATACCGTACCAGACGGCGCTGCGCGTGACGCCCAACGTGCGCGCCATGGTTTCGCCGGAGTGGAAATCGCCGTCCGCCAACAGGCGCAAGGTCTGGAAAGCCGTGGTTTTCATCGTAATCGCAAGCATAGCCCAACACGGCTAATATAGCGCTCCACCCAAAGGGAGGAGTCATGAAAACAAGAATATCGTTCGTGCTTTGGTGTTTCCTGACCGTGCTTGCATCGCATGCGCTGGCGCAGACGTTTCCGGCAAAACCCATCCGCATCATCGTGCCGTTTCCTGCGGGAGGCACCTCCGACATCCTGACCCGCCTGATCGGGGCCAAGATGACGGAATCCTGGGGCCAGCAGGTGCTCCCCGATAACCGGCCCGGCGCCAATGGCAACATCGGCGCCGACATGGTCGCGCGCGCCGCGCCCGACGGCCACACGCTGGTGTTGATGGATGTCGGCAACCTCGCGATCAGCCCCAGCGTGTTTGCAAAAATGCCTTTTGACATCATCAAGGATTTTGCGCCAGTCACTGTCGTGTCTTACTCGCCGCACATACTGGCAACGCACCCGAGCATGCCGGCGAAGACCGTCAGGGAAATCATCTCACTGGCCAAGGCGCGACCCGGCAAACTTAATTACGCCACCGGTCTCGGCGGCGCGCCACACATGGCCGGTCTGATGTTTGCCTATCGCGCGGGAATCAACTGGGCCTACATCCCGACCAAAGGCGGCTTCGCCAATATCCTGATCGTGACCACCGGAGAGGCCGATCTGCTGTTCAACGGCATGCTGGCCACGCTGCCGCACACCAAATCCGGCCGGCTGCGACTGATCGCGGTATCCAGCGAAAAACGCTTCCCGTCGCTGCCGGACACGCCGGTGGTGGCCGAGACGCCGGGACTTGAAGGATTTGTCACCGGTTCCTGGCAGGGCGTGCTGGCGCCGGCGAAAACCCCGCCGGAGCTGGTGACCCGGTTGCAGACCGAGATCTCCCGCATCATCAACCTGCCGGACATCAAGGAAAAACTGACCAGTCAGGGCGCTGATCCGATCGGTAACAGTCCCGCGGAAATGGCGAAATGGCTGGCTGCGGAAAAAGACCGCTGGGCCAAACTGATCAAGGCGACTGGTTTCAAACTCGAAAATTAACCACTGATATTGATTGATGAAACACCAGATCATTGCCATAGGCGGTGCCGCACTGACCCCGGAACTCGACAACCTGCTGCTGATCCAATATTTCCTGCAGCAGACCGGCCGCCGCAAACCGAAGGTGTGTTTCATCGGCACCGCCCACGGCGACGCCGAAGCCGGACGGCTGCGTTTTTATGCCGGCTTGAGCCAGTTCTCCTGCATTCCCACGCACCTGCCGCTGTTCGCGCGCACTCCGCGCGACCTCGCGTCGTTTGTGCTCGAACAGGACGCAATCTTCGTCGGCGGCGGCAATACCCGCAGCATGCTTGCGGTATGGCGTGACTGGGGACTGGATGTGCATTTGCATGCAGCCTGGCAGCGCGGCGTCGTGCTCGGCGGCTGGAGCGCGGGCTCGATCTGCTGGTTCGGACAAGGCATTACCGATTCCATCGCCGGACCGCTGACCGCACTCGATGGCCTGGGCTTCCTGCCGGGCAGCAACTGCCCGCATTACGACAGCGAAGCACTGCGCCGGCCGACCTACCAGCGGCTGATCGCTGGCGGAAAAATTGGCGAAGGTTATGCCGCGGACGATGGGGTCGCCCTGCATTTCATCGATGACCGGCTGGTCCGCGCGGTGTCCAACCGGCCACGGGCGCGCGGCTGGCGCCTGACCCGCAGCGGCAAACGCGCGGTGGAACGGGCAGTGCCCACGCTTTACCTCGGAAAACGCTGATCCCGACGGCTGGGGCCACGCCACGGGGTAAAATGCCCCCCTCATTCAGAACCGTCTCCAGCATGACCAAAATCGCGAAGTCCGGCACCGAACCGGCAGCAGCATCCACCTCGAATTTCATCCGCAGTCACATCGAAGCTGATCTCGCAGCAGGCTACTACGCCAGCCGCACCTGGGCCGGCAAACCGGGGCCGGCGCGCGCTCACGCTGGCGCCTCCGCAGATCCGGCAAAAATCCGCACCCGCTTTCCGCCTGAACCCAACGGCTACCTGCATCTCGGCCACGCCAAGTCGATTTGCCTGAATTTCGGCCTCGCGCTGCATTACGGCGGCGCCTGTCACCTGCGCTTCGACGACACCAATCCGGAAAAAGAAGAGCAGGAATACGTCGACTCAATCCAGGATGCCGTGCAATGGCTGGGTTTCGACTGGGGCCCGAACCTGTATTTCGCCAGCGACTATTTTGCTTTCATGTACGAAGCGGCGGAATACCTGATCAGCGCGGGTCACGCCTATGTCGACGAACAAAGCGCGGAACAAATGCGCGCCAACCGCGGCACGCTGACCCGGCCCGGCCAGCCCGGACCGTGGCGCGACCGCCCGGCCGCGGAATCACTGACACGCTTCCGCGAAATGCGCGCCGGCAAACATGCCGAAGGCGCGATGGTATTGCGCGCGAAAATCGACATTGCCTCGCCCAACATCAACCTGCGCGATCCGACGATCTACCGCATCCGCAAGGCCGCGCACCACCGCACCGGTGACGCCTGGTGCATCTACCCGATGTACACCTACGCGCATCCGATGGAGGATGCGCTGGAACAAATCACGCATTCGATCTGCACGCTGGAATTCGAGGACCAGCGGCCGTTTTACGACTGGCTACTGGCCAAAGTCGCCGACGGCGGCCTGCTGGCGCGGCCGTTGCCGCAGCAGATCGAATTCGCACGACTCAATCTGACTTATGTCGTGCTGTCCAAACGCAAGCTGATCCAGTTGGTCGATGAAAAACATGTCGACGGCTGGGATGATCCGCGCCTGCCCACCCTCGTCGGCGCGCGCCGGCGCGGTTACACACCCGAAGGTTTCCGCCGCTTCGCCGAACGTATCGGCGTGTCCAAAGCCGACTCATGGATCGATTATTCGGTGCTCGAAGACTGCATGCGCGAGCACCTGAATGAAGTCGCCGAACGCCGCATCGCCGTGCTCGACCCGGTAAAACTGGTGATCACCAATTACCCGCAAGGGCAGCAGGAAGACTGCTTCGCGCCCAACCACCCGCAGCAACCGGAACTGGGCAAACGCGTGCTGCCGCTGACCCGCGAATTGTGGATCGAGCGCGAGGATTTCGCCGAAACTCCGCCCAAGGGATTTTTTCGCCTGTTCCCGGGCAACAGCGTGCGTCTGCGTTACGGTTATGTCATCAAATGCACTGGCTGTAAAACGGACGATACGGGACGCGTAATCGAAGTCCATTGCGAATACCTGCCTGAAACCAAATCCGGAACGCCCGGGGCGGAAACGGTAAAGGTGAAGGGCAACATCCACTGGGTCAGCACGACGCACGCCTGCGCCACCGAGGTCAGGCTGTATGACCGTCTGTTCCGCGAGGCGCATCCGGGGGCCGGCGACCGCGACTTCGTGCTCGATCTGAATCCGGACACGCAAAAAACCATCACCGCGCAACTGGAACCGGTGCTGCGCGACGCATTGCCGGGCGCCCGTTTCCAGTTCGAACGCCACGGTTATTTCATCGCCGATCAAAAGGACAGCCGGCCGGGCAGACCGATTTTCAATCGCAGCGTAACCCTGCGTGATTCATGGACCAAATAAACCCTTTCACCTGAGGAATTCAGCCATGAGCACAAGCATCCGAACTGCAGTCATCACCGGCGCCGGCAGCGGCATCGGCAAGGCCACCGCCCTGGCCTTTTTGAAAGACGGCTGGAACGTCGCGCTGGTCGGCCGGCGCCAGAATGTGCTGGAGGAAGCATTGGCCGAAGCCGGCACTGATGCCGCGCGCGGCATCGCGGTGCCGTCCGACGTCTCCGATCCGCAATCCGTGACTGCGTTGTTTGATACGGTCAAAAAGCGTTATGGGCGCGTCGACGTATTATTTAACAACGCGGGGCTGAACGCGCCCGGAGTACCGTTCGAAGACCTGCCCTATGAAAAATGGAAAGCGGTCGTCGATGTCAATCTCAGCGGATCATTCCTGTGCGCTCAGGCGGCGTTTCGGGTGATGAAGGAACAGACGCCGCAGGGCGGACGCATCATCAACAACGGATCGATCTCGGCACACGCACCGCGTCCCGACTCCGCGCCGTACACCTCATCCAAGCATGGTGTATCAGGACTCACCCGCACCATGTCCCTCGACGGTCGCAAATACGGCATCGCCTGCTGTCAGGTGGACGTCGGCAATGCGATGACGGAGCTTGCGGCGCGCATGGCCAAAGGTGTCAAACAGGCGGATGGAACAGTAAAGGCAGAACCGATGATCGATGTCAGTGATGTCGCGCGATCCGTGCTGTTCATGGCCAGTCAACCGCCGGGCGTCAACATCTACCACCTGATGGTGATGGCGACCAACATGCCCTACGCCGGCCGGGGCTGAATAAAAGAGTCAAAAAAAGCGGCCGTATCCGGCCGCTTTAATATTAAAAATTACAATAAAAACAATGGCTTATACAAAAACTACGCCTTCAAAGGCTTGAACCGCAAACGCTTCGGCTTGGCGCCCTCCTCGCCCAGACGCTTGCGCTTGTCCGCCTCGTATTCCTGATAGTTGCCGGAGAAAAACACCGCCTGCGAATCACCTTCGAAGGCGAGGATGTGGGTGGCAATGCGGTCGAGGAACCAGCGGTCGTGCGAGATCACCAGCACGCAGCCCGCAAACTTGAGCAGCGCGTCTTCCAGCATGCCTATAACTTATCCCCGGTTGCCCATCCACGGCGCAAATCAATCTAACTAACGCAGTAGCCGGGCCTACTTCTGAGAGTAGGACACCAGTTCGATCCGCTCACTGCGCCGTATGGTGCCCCCGGAATGACGGTTCATATCCTCCCAGGCAATGAAGCGCCGCACGCCCGGGGCGATCCAGTAGCGTGTTTGCAAGGAGATGGTGCCCGAGTTATTGTTGGCCGGAGTAAAGCCGGTCGCCTCTATTTTGAAAGCATCGAATCTGCCTGCGGGAACGGTGACCTGTTCTCTCGCGACGACCTTGAAATCATAATCCACGTCGAACACGCCGCCGCGGTCCGGCAGCATCCGCTGCCATCGCGCGGACCAGCGCTTGCCCAGGCTGTACTCGGGAATGAAAAACTGACTGCCGGTAATCTCGACACCCCGCTGATTCCTTCGCGGGTTGCCCAGCAAATCGGTCACGAAGCTGCCCTCGTTGAAAATCACCTCGCTGTCGGTAATCGCAGTGACGTGTCGCCTCAAGGTACGCGTTTCGAGCTCAGTCAACATGTCGAATTCACGATAGCGAAACACATCTCCGACTTTGTAGTTGGTATCAGCCTTCACCGTGCCTTTGGTGAACGGATTTTTGGCATCGGAGATGATTTCGATCCGCTTCTCGCCCTTGCGTGCGAGCACGCGGTCGAACTGGAATTGCGCCAGCTCGGAAAAACGCCCACTCGGAAAACGCAGCAGATAGGCTTCCAGCAGTTCCTGTTCTGTCGAGTTCTTTATTTTTTCCCACTGAGCATACTCCTCCCGATACTGGCGCTCGGCGAGCTCCTCGGGCTTCAGCACCGGGCCAGGTGACTGCGCGCGCTGGCGCTCGGCTTCCTGTTGCGCCAATTCCGCTTTGCGCTTGGCTGCCGCTTCGTCCTCCGCGCGTTTGGCTTCGCGCAACGCCACCTCCTCTTTGCGTCTGCGCTCAGCCTCATCAGCTACGCGCTGCTGTTCGCGCTGCGCAAGCTCTTCCTTGTGGCGACGCTCGGCCTCCTCCTCTGCACGCTTGGCTTCGCGCCGCACTTCTTCCTCCCTGCGCCGGCGCTCCACTTCCTCCCCCGCACGCTGCGCCTCCTGCAGCGCAAGCGCCTGTTTCCGCCTGAGCTCCAACTCTTCCTCGCGGCGCTTCTTCTCCAGCACAACCAGTTCCTGCTGCCGCCTGCGCTCCGCTTCTTCGGCCGCGTGCCGCGCCTGCCGCTGAATTTCCTCCAGCTTTTGTTTGCGTTCAGCCCCTTCGGCAAGACGCTGCTTTTCCCGGGCCGCTTCCTGTTCTTTGCGTTCGCGCTCCGCTTCCGCCATTGCCTGTGACGCCAGCACACGTGGCGGCACAAAGTAGAAATCCTCCTCCAGCGAAGTGCTCTCCCACGGGATCTGCTGGCCGTTGGTGCGGCGTCGCACATGCAATCGTACGCGTTTGAATACGTCTTCGACCTTGGCCTCCGGAATGATGATTTCCTTCAGGAGGTGCTCGGTGTAAAGACCATTGGCACCTTCGCCATCACTTGCCACATTGCCCGGCGCAGTGGCATAGGCCAGCATGGTGCCCGGCGGCGCGTCCATCTGCGACAGCCCTTTTTGATCCACGCCGCCAAGATTGCCGAACGGGTTGTCGCGGCAGGCGTCG
>JBBQAO010000012.1:0-67469 GCA_038316355.1 Burkholderiales bacterium | reverse complement strand
CCGTGCGGCCTCATTATCGCTCATCGCGTTGGCACAGTGGTCGAGGTCGCGAAAGGTCATGCCGGGTTTTAGATAAAGCGCCGCATCGGGCAGCGATTTGAACTTCTCATAGGGTGTCATCATCAGCGCGTAGGGATAGCGTTTACGTTGACGGCCCTTGGCGTCGGTGATGGTTTCGGCGAACAAGCACGGGCGGTGGAAGTTAATGTAAGGGTTCAAGTGTTCGCGGCAAAAAACATTGACCTGTGCGGCGAAGCGCTGCGGGATGTGCCCATAGCCCAAGTGTTTACGTACAATCGCCCCGTTCTTTGACTCTGCCAACGCGTTGTCGTTACTGTGCCGGGAACGTGATTTGGTTTGCTCCTCGATGAGCAACTTGTTGAGCAGCGCCGTCACGTGGGCATTGATGTATTCCGAGCCGTTGTCTGTATGAAAACCTTTGATTGCAAAAGGAAAGCTTTGCAGTAACGCTTCGAGCACGGGAATCAGGAAGGCTTCGCTGATGCGCTCGCAAGTGGCCACCGCCTCAAACTGCGTGATGCAGTCCACGGTGTTGATGTGGTAGACCCCTTTGATGCCGTCCTGATCACCCTGATGTACGCTGTCCACGCGCAGGTAGCCGGGGCGATTATGCGGGGCCGGGGCACGGCGCTCGCCGATCGGGACGGTCACTGAGCGGGTCTTGGTAAACACTCGGCGCAGGCGTTGGTAGCCGGCGCGCTGGCGCAGGTTATACAGATGCCCTACCGAGATCGTAGCCAGGCGCTGATAGCCGGATTCACCAAAGAGCGCCATGGCCCGCTCCATGAGTTTCTTGGTGGCCAGGCCCGAAAGCGTGCCGTGCAAGGTGTCGGTCGCGGCAAGCAGGCGCACGTCCGCATCGGTGTAGGTGCGGGCAAAGCTGGTACGCGAGCCGCGGTAGCGCTTAACCAGCGGGCGCTGCCCATCGCCGCGTTTGATCAGCCGGCAGACCTGCTGGCGCGAATAGCCGCTCACGCGCTCCACAAAGCGCAGCACGATGGCTTTACCGGCACGCTTGAGGCGGCTGTAGCAAAAGCGGCGCACAGTGCGGGCGATAAAGTCGTAGCGTTGCGCGTCCACCACCGCAAAATCCACTGAAATCGTGCCATCCAGAAAGGCCTGCAGCTGGGCCAGGGTTTGTAGCCGTTCTTCGTTCATATCGATCACCATGCCTTGCATCATGATCGCTTCCAGCCGCCTGCTCAGACTCATACCCCGTTGGAATCACGTCCCTCGCTCAGACTCAAACCCCATTGGACAAGGCTGGAGGTTGAAGCCACCCCTTGATGCAGGTAAACTTGTCCGGTTTCACTCTGGTTTTCGCAGGTGGATCGCCGGAATTTGTGGCATTGCAGCAAAATGTTGCGTAAGCTATTGATTATCAAAATGTTTTGACGAGGCTCCTGATGGCTCACCCAAATCTGCCGGAACCCCAAGGCCTGTACGACGGGGACCATGAACATGACGCCTGTGGTGTCGGTTTTATTGCCAATATCAAAGGCAAGAAAAGTCACGACATCGTTGATCAGGGCCTGACCATACTGCGCAATTTGACGCACCGCGGTGCAGTCGGTGCAGATCCTAAAGCTTCCGACGGCGCGGGAATACTGATTCAGATTCCGGATACTTTTTTCCGCGAGGAAATGGCAAAGCATGGCGTCAAGCTGCCGCCACCGGGACAATACGGCATCGGCATGGTGTTCCTGCCGCGAGAACCGGCATCGCGCCTCGCCTGCGAATATGAAATCGAACGTGCGATCAAGGATGAAGGACAAACCCTGATCGGCTGGCGCGATGTCCCGGTGGACAGCGAGGATCTCGGCGAGTCGGTCAAAAAAGTCGAGCCGGTGATCCGGCAGGTGTTCATCGGACGCAGTTCAGCGATCCGCGTCACCGATGCACTCGAACGCAAACTCTACGTCATCCGCAAAAGTGCGGGTCATGCCATACGCGCGCTGAACCTCGCCCACGGCACCGAGTTCTGGGTACCGTCGATGTCGGCGCGTACCATCGTCTACAAAGGCATGCTGCTGCCGTCGCAGGTCGGCACCTATTACAAGGATCTGCAGGATCCGCGCGTGGTATCAGCGTTGGCGCTGGTGCACCAGCGCTTTTCAACCAACACTTTCCCAACCTGGGATCTCGCACATCCGTTCCGCATGATCGCGCACAACGGTGAAATCAACACCGTGCGCGGCAACGTGAACTGGGTGCGTGCGCGCCAGGGCGCCATCTCCAGCCCGGTACTTGGCAACGACCTGAACAAATTGTGGCCGCTGATCTACCCCGGTCAGTCGGATTCAGCGTCATTCGACAACGCGCTGGAACTGCTGGTGATGGGCGGTTATTCCATCGCTCATGCGATGATGATGATGATTCCCGAGGCCTGGGAAGGTCACACCCTGATGGATCCGAGCCGGCGCGCATTTTACGAATACCACGCGGCGATGATGGAACCATGGGATGGCCCCGCGGCTATCGCGTTCTCCGACGGCCGCCAGATCGGTGCCACCCTCGACCGCAACGGACTGCGGCCGGCGCGTTACATTGTCACTGACGATGACCTGGTGATCATGGGTTCGGAGTGCGGCTGCCTGCCGATCCCCGAAGAAAAAATCATCAAGAAGTGGCGTCTGCAGCCAGGCAAGATGTTCCTCGTCGATCTCGAAAAGGGCCGCATCATCGAAGACGAGGAATTGAAAGAGTCGCTGGCTTCGAGCAAACCCTATGTTGAATGGATGGAGCGCATCCGCGTCAAACTCGACGACGTCGAAAGCCAGAAAGCACAGCCGGAGCGGAGCAGCGTGCCGCTGCTCGACCGCCAGCAGGCCTTCGGTTACACCCAGGAAGACCTGAAGTTCCTGATGCTGCCGATGGCGACCAATGGCGAGGAGCCGATCGGGTCTATGGGCAACGATTCGCCGCCCGCCGTTTTATCAAATAAAAACAAGAGCTTATATCAATATTTTAAACAGTTGTTTGCGCAGGTTACCAATCCGCCGATCGATCCGATCCGCGAAGAACTGGTGACCTCGCTGGTGTCATTCATCGGACCGAAACCCAACCTGCTCGGCATCGATGAAATGAACCCGCCGATCCGTCTCGAGGTCGGTCAGCCGGTGCTGGATTTTTTCGAGATGGAAAAAATCCGCAACATCGACAGTTACACCGATGGCAAATTCAAATCCTGCGAACTGGACATCACCTATCCGGTGGCCTGGGGCAAGGAGGCCATCGAAGCCCGCCTCGCCAGCCTCGCCGCGCAGGCCGAAGACGCGGTGCGCACGGGATATTCGATTCTGATCATTTCCGACCGCCGGGTGGATCGCGAGCATGTCGCGATCCCGGCTCTGCTGGCGCTGTCGACCATCCATCACCACCTGACCGACAAGGGCTTGCGTACCAGTGCCGGCCTCGTTGTCGAAACCGGATCAGCGCGTGAAGTGCATCACTTCGCGCTGCTCGGTGGTTACGGCGCCGAGGCTGTGCATCCCTACCTCGCGCTGGAGACCGTGCTGCAACTCGCCGAGAGCGGCCAGTTCGGCACCAATGTCGATGGCTACAAGGCGATCAAGAATTTCGTCAAAGCCGTCGGCAAGGGTCTGCGCAAGGTCATGTCGAAAATGGGCATCTCGACTTACATGTCATACACCGGCGCGCAGATTTTTGAAGCCATCGGTCTGTCGCGGCCGCTGATCCAGAAATATTTCACCGGCACCGCGTCCAACGTCGGCGGCATCGGCCTGTTTGAAGTGGCGGAAGAAGCGATTCGCACGCACCTCGGCGCATTCAGCGGCGACCCGGTGCTGGCCGGCGCGCTCGACGCCGGCGGCGAATATGCCTGGCGGGTGCGCGGCGAAGACCACATGTGGACGCCGGACGCGATCGCCAAACTGCAGCACGCGGCGCGCGCCAACAGTGCGGCAACCTATCGCGAATATGCCGACATCATCAACGACCAGTCGCAGCGGCATATGACCTTCCGCGGCCTGTTCGATTTCCGCTTCCACCGTTGCACGCCGGTGGACATCGATGAAGTCGAGCCGGCTGCGGACATCGTCAAACGTTTCTCTACCGGCGCGATGTCACTGGGTTCGATTTCCACGGAAGCGCACGCCACGCTCGCCGTCGCGATGAACCGCCTCGGCGGCAAATCCAACACCGGCGAGGGCGGCGAAGACCGCAAGCGTTACGCGCCGATCAAGGCCGGCGAAACCATGGCGTCACGCCTCGGAGCAGACCGCGTCGTAATTGACATCCCGTTGCTGGCGGGTGACTCGCTGAAATCGAAAATCAAGCAAGTGGCTTCGGGCCGTTTCGGCGTCACTGCGGAATACCTGGCCAGCGCCGAACAGATCCAGATCAAGATGGCGCAGGGCGCAAAACCCGGCGAAGGCGGCCAGTTGCCCGGCCGCAAGGTTTCGGAATACATCGCCGAGATCCGTTATTCGACACCCGGCGTTGAGCTGATTTCGCCGCCGCCGCACCATGACATTTATTCGATCGAAGATCTGGCCCAGCTGATCCACGACCTGAAAAACAGCAATACCCGGGCTTCGATCAGCGTCAAGCTGGTCTCCGAAGTTGGTGTCGGCACGGTGGCTGCTGGCGTGGCCAAGGCCAAAGCCGATCATGTGACGATCTCGGGGCACGACGGCGGCACCGGCGCGAGCCCGTGGTCATCGATCAAACACGCCGGCACGCCGTGGGAGCTCGGCCTCGCCGAAACCCAGCAGACGCTGGTGCTTAACCGCTTGCGCAGCCGTATTGCGGTGCAGGTCGACGGCCAGATCAAAACCGGGCGTGACGTGATCATCGGCGCATTGCTCGGCGCCGACGAATTCGGTTTTGCCACCGCGCCGCTGGTCGCCGAGGGCTGCATCATGATGCGCAAATGCCACCTCAACACCTGTCCGGTGGGCGTGGCGACCCAGGATCCGGTGCTGCGCAAGAAATTCACTGGCAAGCCCGAACATGTCATCAATTATTTTTTCTTTGTTGCCGAGGAAATCCGCGGTTTGATGGCCAAACTCGGCATCCGCAAATTCAACGACCTGATCGGACGTTCCGACCTGCTCGACATGCGCAAGGGCATTGAGCACTGGAAGGCCCGCGGCCTCGACTTCAGCCGGATTTTCCACCAGCCGCAGATCGGCCCGGAAGTATCGCGCTTCCATACTGAAACCCAGGACCACGGACTCGACAAGGCGCTGGATCACCGGCTGATCGAACTTGCGATGCCGGCGCTCGAACGCGGCGAAAAAGTCACCATCGAAATGCCGATCCGCAACATCAATCGCACGGTTGGCACCATGCTCTCCGGTGAAGTAGCCCGACGTTACGGCCACGAAGGCCTGCCGGATGACACCATTCGCGTACGTTTTGCCGGTTCGGCCGGACAAAGCCTGGGCGCTTTCCTGTCGCGCGGCATCACGCTGGAGCTGATCGGAGACACCAACGACTATTGCGGCAAAGGCCTGTCCGGAGGCCGCATCGCCGTGCAGCCGTCGCCGAAATTCCGCGGCGACGCGCTTTATAACATCATCACCGGCAATGCCGTGCTCTACGGCGCGATCGCCGGAGAAGCCTATTTCCGCGGCGTCGCCGGCGAACGCTTTGCCGTGCGCAATTCGGGAGCCCACACCGTCGTCGAAGGCGTAGGTGATCATGGCTGCGAATACATGACGGGCGGCACGGTCACCGTACTCGGCGCAACGGGACGCAACTTTGCCGCCGGCATGTCGGGCGGCATCGCCTATGTCTACGACGAGGACGGCACTTTTGCTTCTTACTGCAATACGTCGATGATCAAGCTCGAACCGCTGCTCACCGAAGCCGAGCAGGACGCCAAGGTGGCGCGCGACATCTGGCATATGGGTGAATCCGACGAAACGGTGCTGAAGCGTTTCATCGAAAACCACGCACGGCTCACCGGCAGTAACCGCGCGCAGCAGATCCTCGCCGATTGGCCGACGACGCGCCGCCGGTTTCTCAAGGTGTTCCCGAATGAATATCGTCGGGCCCTGGGTGAACTCGCGGCAAAAGGCAAAAAGATCGCTGCCTGATTCGGCATAAGGCAAGGCTGCTCAGGAATTATTTTTGCCCTCACGGGCGTGATGTTTCAGGGGTTGGACAGTCATGGGAAAAGTAACCGGATTTCTGGAATTCGAACGTCTGCACGAAGCTGCTGACCAGCCACGGGAGCGGCTCAAGCACTGGCGCGAATTCGTGCACCCGCTGACCAGCGAAGCTGCCGGCATCCAGGGCGCGCGCTGCATGGATTGCGGCACGCCGTTCTGCATGAGTGGCTGTCCGGTCAACAACATCATCCCGGACTGGAATGACCTGGTGTTCCGCCAGAACTGGCAGCAGGCGCTGGATACCCTGCACTCAACCAACAATTTCCCCGAATTCACCGGCCGCGTCTGCCCGGCCCCCTGCGAAGCCGCCTGCACGCTGAACATCAACAGTGCGCCTGTCGGCATCAAATCGATTGAGCACGCGATCATCGACAAAGGCTGGGAGTCGGGCTGGGTCGTGCCGCAACCACCGCCAAAAAAAACCGGCAAACGTGTTGCCGTGATCGGCTCCGGCCCCGCTGGGCTGGCCTGCGCGCAGCAACTGGCGCGCGCCGGACATGGTGTCGTGGTCTTCGAAAAATCGGATCGTGTCGGCGGCCTGCTGCGTTACGGCATCCCTGATTTCAAGATGGAAAAACACCTGATCGATCGCCGCATGGACCAGATGCGTGCCGAAGGTGTCGAGTTTCGCGTCAACCAGGATATCGGCGACGCAGTCCCTGCCAAAAAGCTGGTCGATGAATTTGACGCCGTAGTGATGTCCGGCGGCGCGGAACAGCCGCGCGACCTGCCAGTTCCTGGCCGCGATCTTGAGGGCGTCTACTACGCCATGGAATTCCTGCCGCAACAGAACAAAGTCGTTGCCGGCGACCAGATCAGCGCTCAGCTCAAGGCCACCGGCAAGCACGTAGTGGTAATCGGCGGCGGTGACACCGGGTCCGACTGCGTCGGCACGTCAAACCGGCATGGTGCCGCATCCGTCACGCAGTTCGAGCTGCTGCCGCAGCCTCCGGAGCAGGAAAACAAACCCATGGTCTGGCCGTACTGGCCGGTAAAGCTGCGCACTTCCAGCTCGCACGAAGAAGGCTGCCAGCGTGACTGGTCCGTGGCCACCAAGCGCTTTGAAGGCAAAAACGGCAAGGTCGAGAAACTGATTGCCGTACGCCTGGAATGGAAAGACGGCCAGATGAAAGAAGTGCCGGGATCCGAATTCACCATCAAGACTGACCTGGTGCTGCTGGCGATGGGCTTCACTGGTCCGCGCCAGGCCCTGCTGGATCAACTGGGCGTAGCCAAGGATAACCGCGGCAACGTCAAAGCCGACACTGATAAATACCAGACTTCGATCGGCAAAGTATTTGCCGCCGGCGACATGCGGCGCGGGCAATCGCTGATCGTATGGGCTATTCGCGAAGGCCGTCAGTGCGCACGGTCTGTCGATGAATTTTTGATGGGGTCTACGGAACTGCCACGCTGAGAATCCGGATCGAGGAATGAGAATTGAGCGGGCCGCGGTGGCGAACCCGCTTTATCCTTAATCCCATATCCTCACACCTCAACCCCGATGCTGAAAAACGACACACTGATCCGCGCGCTGCTGCGACAGCCAACGCCGTACACCCCCGTCTGGGTCATGCGTCAGGCCGGGCGCTACCTGCCGGAATACAACGCAACGCGTAAACGTGCCGGCAGTTTTCTCGCGCTGGCCAAAAATCCCGACCTCGCCACTGAAGTCACGCTGCAGCCATTGACACGATTCAAGCTCGATGCCGCCATCCTGTTTTCCGACATCCTGACCGTGCCCGATGCCATGGGTCTGGGTCTGTATTTTGCCGAAGGTGAAGGACCGAAATTCGAGCGCCCGCTGCGCGACGAAACAGCAATCCGCAAGCTGGCCGTACCGGATCCGGGTGCCAGCCTGGGATATGTGCTCGATGCGGTAAAACAGATCCGCGGCGCACTCGACAATTCAGTACCGCTGATCGGTTTTTCCGGCAGCCCCTACACGTTGGCCTGTTACATGATCGAAGGCGGCGGCAGCGATGATTTCCGCACCATCAAGAGCATGCTGTATGCGCGGCCCGATCTGCTGCACCACGTGCTGGACATCAATGCCCGTGCGGTCATTGCCTACCTCAACGCCCAGATCGAAGCCGGTGCGCAGGTGGTGATGGTGTTCGATACCTGGGGAGGCGCATTGTCCGACGCCGCCTACCGCGAATTCTCGCTGGCGTATCTGCACCGGGTGATTGCCGGCGTGCATCGTGAATGGGATGGGCAGCCGGTGCCGAGCATCGTGTTCACCAAAGGCGGGGGCCTGTGGCTGGAAGACATCGCGGCCATTGGCTGCAATGCCGTGGGCCTCGACTGGACCGTCAATCTTGGTGCCGCCCGCCGCCGCATCGGTGACAAGGTTGCGCTGCAGGGCAATCTCGATCCGGCGGTTTTGTTCAGCACACCTGCGGCCATCCACACTCAGGTCGATGCGGTGCTGCGCCAGTTCGGCGCGGGATCGGGACATGTCTTCAACCTGGGACACGGCATCTCGCAGTTCACGCCACCTGAGCATGTCGCCACGCTGGTCGACGCCGTGCATGAACTGAGCCGCCAGTACCACCAAGGAAACTCTGAATAACCTACTGCGCGGCGCGATTGCTGCGTCGCGCGGTGCTCGGAGCCTCGCCTATCTATTTGATATGTCTGAGCTCCTGGGCGCTGCGAAGCAAGTCCCCTTGGGGGCTCCTTGCACTCGCGTCGCTCTCTACGGTTCTTCAGAGATTCCCTAAGTCGCCTGGTCGGCATAAGATGCAAAAAGCTTATGCACAGCAAGGAGTTAACTGGGTACGGCCACAGCCCGCAGTCGGTTTCGCCCCTGGTATTCCATCGTAACTAATTGTTTTTATTGATATTTTTATAAAGTTGTAGCTGCGGTAATGCCGTGGCAAGGTTGGTGGATCTTATAAAATTTCCGCCCCGACGGATTTGATCAACAAGCTTATCCACAAGCCCGGACTCTGGGAAAACCCTTGCAGGCAAACAAGTTGGCCGCTTTTCCGATAATCCTGCTGAACTCCACGCGCCAACTTTTCCCGCCCTACCACAGCCCGCGATGAGCCTGATCCGTGTTGCGCTCGATGTGCCGATAGCGCGTCTGTTCGATTACCGCTGCGATGAACGCGCAGCGCAGATCGGCGCACGGGTGCTGGTGCCCTTCGGTCGGCAAAAACTGATCGGCATCATCGTTGCCAGGCCGGACAGCAGCGGTGTGCCTGAAGCCAAACTCAAGCGCGCCATCACCGTACTCGATACCGCACCGCTGCTCGATCGCGCCGATCTGCGCCTGCTCGAATTTGCCGCGGATTATTACGTGCATCCACTGGGTGCGGTGATCATGGCCACCGTGCCGGCCGCATTGCGCCGCGTGCGCAGCCGTGAAGAAACCCCGCTTGCGTATGCGCTGACGGCGGCGGGTATTGCCGCTGATATCGCAACATTGCCGCCTCGCGCACGCGCGCAACGCGATCTGCTGGCGCTGCTGCAAAATAAAATCATCATTGAACATGCAGCAATTGGCGCGCTGGGTGCTGCAGCACGAACGGCATTGAAGACGTTCATCGCGCAGGGCTGGGTGCAAACTACCACGCTGTCACCGGGAAAACCGGCAACGATGCCGACACCCTCTGTCGGCCCGGCACTGACTGCCGGACAAAATGCTGCAGCCCAGGCCATCATCGTGGCACTGGGGACTTATCAGCCCGTACTGCTGTGGGGCATCACCGGCAGCGGCAAAACCGAGGTCTACCTGCATGCCATCGCCGCCGCGCTGGCGCGCAATACCCAGGTGCTGCTGCTGGTACCGGAAATTGCACTGACGCCGCAACTGGAATCACTGGTTATCGCGCGCTTCCCCGGCTTGCCGGTGTCCACGCTGCACAGCGGACTGGCCGATGGCGAACGCGCCACACGCTGGCAGGACGCGCGCAAGGGTCGCGCGCGTATCGTGCTCGGCACGCGGTTGTCGGTCTTCACACCATTGCCCGATCTCGGTCTGATCATCGTCGACGAGGAACATGACAGCTCGTTCAAACAGGGCGAAGGTTTCCGTTATTCAGCACGGGATCTGGCCGTGGCCCGCGCCCGCCACGCCGGTGTGCCAGTGGTGCTCGGTTCGGCGACCCCGGCGCTGGAGACTTACCGCAATGCCATTGACCATCGCTATCAATTGCTGACCTTGCAGGACCGCATCAATGCGCGACCGCCGGTAATTTCATGCATCGACCTGCGCAATGAAAAACCCGTTGATGGGCTGTCCGCCCGGTTGATCGCCGCCATCGGCAAACGCATCGATCGCAACGAACAAAGCATGGTGTTCATCAACCGCCGCGGTTACGCCCCCGTGCTGATGTGCGGCAGCTGCGGCTGGATATCCGACTGCAAACGCTGCTCGGCAAAACTGGTGGTGCATTTGCGCGACCGCCGGCTGCGCTGCCACCACTGCGGCCACGACAGTGCCGTGCCCACGGCCTGCCCGGAATGCGGCGACGCCGACCTGGCGCCGGTCGGGCAGGGCACGCAGCGCATCGAAGCCGCTCTTGTTAAACAATTTCCGCAAGCGCGCATCCTGCGCGTCGACCGCGACAGCACAAGGCGCAAAGAGGCCTGGCAGAACATGCGCAGCCGCATCCGCGAGCGCACGGTTGATATCCTCGTCGGCACCCAGATCCTCGCCAAGGGCCATGATTTTCCGCACCTGAATCTGGTCGGCGTGGTCAACGCCGACGGCATGCTCTACAGCAATGATTTTCGCGCGGCGGAACGACTGTATGCCTTGCTGACCCAGGTCGCCGGTCGCGCCGGCCGCGGCGACCAGCAGGGTGAAGTGCTGGTGCAAACCGAATTTTCCGACCATCCCCTGTATGCAGCGTTGCGTGATCAGGACTTCGACACTTATGCGCGCAGCCAGCTGGCGGAGCGGAAACAAGCGGGATTTCCACCGTATGTGCATCAGGCGCTGTTGCGCGCCGAGGCGCGCACGGTGGACCTTGCCCTGCAATTCCTCGCCCAGGCTGCGCGCAGCGCCCGCCACCTCCAGCCGGCGGTCACAGTCTATGACCCGGTGCCCGCCAACATGATGCGCAAGTCCGGTCGCGAACGCGCGCATCTGCTGATTCAGTCATCGTCGCGCGCCGATTTGCGGAAATTCCTTAATGCCTGGCGCCCGCATCTGGCAGAGACTGCCAGCACCGCAGCGCGCTGGTCGCTGGATGTTGATCCGGCGGAATTCTGAGCCGGAGCAGGGCGCTCACCATGTTAGAATTCGGCACTTTTTTCGCAGACAAAATCGCGGCTAAGGCACCATCGGACAGCGCTCCGGTGCTGGCTGCCTTGGACGATTCGACCTTCCCGAAATGATCACGACTCCCACCGACGCCAGAACACTGCTTGCCGGCCTGCTGCGTCAGGCATTGGCGCAGGTCGCCCCTGTTGGCACCACCGCCAGCATTGTCCTGGACCGGCCCAAACTGGCGCAGCACGGTGACTTTGCCTGCAACATCGCGCTGCATCTGGCGAAGGAACTGCGCGGCAATCCGCGCGCGATTGCCCAGCAACTGGTCGCTGCACTGCCAGTATCCCCGGATCTGGAAAAAGCTGAAATCGCCGGCGCCGGATTCATCAACCTGTTCCTGACGCAGTCGTACAAACAACAGGTCGTCGGCCGCGTGCTCGAAGCTGCTGAAACATACGGCAGCAGCAGTTACGGCCAGCGCAAAAAAACCCAGATCGAATTTGTTTCAGCCAATCCCACCGGACCGCTGCATGTCGGCCATGGCCGCGGCGCGGCTTACGGCGCCAGCGTGGCGACGATACTGACCGCGGCGGGTTTCGATGTTTCGCGTGAATACTATGTCAACGACGCCGGACGCCAGATGGACATCCTGGCGCTGTCGACCTGGCTGCGTTATCTCGAGCACAGCGGCGAAACCCTCAGCTTTCCGCCGAATGCCTATCAGGGCGACTATGTGCGCACGATGGCGACTGAACTGCACACGGCCGATGGAGCGCGTTATCTCAAACACTGGACCGAGGTCGCAGCCGGCGCCGCCGATGTCACCACCGATCCGGAAAAACACCTTGACGACCTGATCAGGAACGCCAAAACCCTGCTCGGCGCGGATTATGAACGTGTGCTCCGCCATGCGCTGAAGCAGCAGTTGGACGACTGCAAAAACGATCTTGAGGAATTCGGCGTTGTTTTTGACCAGTGGTTCTCCGAGCGTTCGCTATACACCTCGGGCCAAGTTGAACGCGCAGTGGCCGAATTGGAAAAGCGCGGACATCTTTACGTCAAGGACGGTGCAAAGTGGTTCCGGTCCACAGATTTTGGCGATGAAAAAGACCGCGTGGTGCAGCGGGAAAACGGCCAGTTCACCTATTTCGCCAGTGATATCGCCTATCACCTCGAAAAATTCGGCCGCGGCTTCGATGTGGTCATTGACGTCTGGGGCGCAGACCACCACGGTTATATTCCACGGGTAAAAGGCGCGCTGCAGGCGCTGGGCATCGAACCAACCCGGCTGAATGTGGCACTGGTGCAGTTCGCAGTGCTCTACCGCGACGGCCAGAAGGTTTCGATGTCGACGCGCTCGGGCGAATTCGTCACGCTGCGCGAACTGCGCCATGAAGTCGGCAACGATGCTGCGCGTTTTTTCTATGTTTTGCGCAAAAGCGACCAGCATCTCGACTTCGATCTCGACCTTGCCAAGGCGCAGAGCAACGACAATCCGGTGTATTACATCCAGTACGCGCATGCCCGTGTTTGCAGCGTACTCGAACAATGGGGCGGCGATGCCGCGACCCTGCGCGATGCCGACCTTAAACCGCTGGGCTCCGCCCACGAAGCCGGGCTGCTGAAAAGCCTGTTGGAATATCCGGACATCATCGAAAGCGCGGCGCGCGAACTGGCGCCGCACATGGTGGCGTTTTACCTGAAGGATCTGGCCGGTGAATTCCACAGCTATTACAACGCCGAGCGTTTTATCGTCGAAGATGCTGCCCTGACACGCGCCCGGCTGGCGCTGGCGCTGGCGGTGCGACAGGTATTGCGCAACGGCCTCGCCCTGCTGGGTGTGGGCGCCCCTGAAAAAATGTAAGATTGCCGAGTGAGCCGGGATTACAAAGGCAGTGAACGCAAGGGCAGCTCCCGCAGCAGCGGGGGCTCGCTGTTCATCGGCATCCTGATCGGGCTGGTTCTGGGCCTGGGCATCGCACTGGGCGTGGCCTGGTACATCAACAAGATGCCCAATCCCTTTCCGCAGAAGGTGCCCGCGACAAAATCCGAACCGGCCGGCAAAACTGTAGAATCTGCGAAAACACCGGAAAAGGGCGGTAAACCCGCCGCAGAAGCCAAGCCGCGCTTTGATTTTTACAAGATCCTGCCTGGCGTCGAAGAACCGGCAACCGACCAGCAGTTGCGCGATGCCAAGGGTGCAAGCAAGGAGTCTTTCTACCTGCAGGCCGGCGCCTTCCAGAACGCCCCCGACGCCGACAATCTGAAGGCCCGGCTGGCGCTGATCGGCATGCAGGCCTCGATCCAGACCACGACCCTGCCTGACCGCGGGGTGTGGCACCGCGTGCGCGTCGGCCCCTACGGCAATGTCGAGGAACTGAATCGCACCCGCGACACTCTGAAGAATAATGGTATCGACACCACGTTGATCAAAGTGCGCGACGCCGACAAATAACGCCGTCCACTGGAGCCTGTCATGCAATCCATCCGTATTTTCCCTCGCATCCTGCTGGCCATCGGCCTCAGCCTGTGTTTCGCCACCGCCCATGCCCAACTGACCGCCGGCAAGGATTATTCAGTGGTGAAACCGCCGCAGCCCACCGAAAGCGGAAACAAGATCGAAGTGCTGGAGTTTTTCTGGTATGGCTGCCCGCATTGCAACAGCCTGCAGCCCTCGCTGGAAGCCTGGCTCAAACGCAAGCCGGCAGACGTTGATTTCCGCCACGTGCCCGCGGTATTCCAGGATTCCTGGATACCGCTGACCAAGACCTACTACACCATTGAAACCATGGGTCTGGTCGACAAACTGCACCAGGAAATGTTCGCTTCGCTGCACAAACAACGTTTGCCGCTGGTTAATCCCGATGCGATTTTCGACTGGGCGGCGACCAAAGGCGTTGATCGCAAAAAGTTCGCCGATGTTTACAACTCCTTCGGCATCAACGGCCGCACCCAGCGCTCGATCGAACTGACGCGCAAATACGACATTCCCGGCACCCCGGCACTGGTCATCGACGGCCAGTACCTGACCGCGCCGTCACGGACGCTGAAAGCCGATCGCAGCGTCGACTATGACCGCTTTTTCCAGGTCGTTGACGGGCTGATCGCCGAAGCGAGGAAAAGCAAAGGGACGAAATAATCATGCCGCAGGCGCCGGCGAGCCTGATCGCCTGTGTGCTCGCGCTGCTGGTTTTTTTCAGCAGCACAGCGGCGGCACAACAGCATGCCGAAGCACAACGTCCCGCATCACAAACCCCGGTACGGGCAGAAATCGAGTACCGGGTCATCAAGCCGCAGCCAGTCGCTGTCGCCAACAGCATCGAAGTCATCGATTTTTTCTGGTACGGCTGCCCGCATTGTTATAACCTGCAGCCGGCGCTGGAACGCTGGATCAGCCGCAAACCCGCCGACGTCACGGTGCGCCGGATTCCCGCCATCCTGCGCGACAGCTGGGCGCCGCATGCGCGCATCTATTACACGCTGGAAGCGCTTGGCGAGGTAGAACGCCTGCACCAGCGCGTCTACCACGGCTATCACGTCGAAGAGCTCGCGATGAGCAAACCCGAGGTGATGTCCGAATGGGCCGTGCGCAACGGCATAGCCCGCGAGCGCTGGGATGAAACCTACAATTCCGCTGCAGTACAGCGCAAAGTGGATGAGGCCTCCAGGCTGGGCAAGGCCTACAGCATCAGCGGCACACCTTCACTGGTGGTCCATGGCCGTTACCTGACGTCCGGTAACTTTACGGAATCACTGAACGGCATGGTCGTAATCCTCGACGGACTGGTGCAGAAAGTGCGCAGCGAAGCTGCCTTGCGCTGATCTCCGGAACGGATGCCCGACCTGTCACCCGGTTCCGTCGTCATCACCGGCGCCTCTGCCGGACTGGGTGCCGCGCTGGCACGACACTATGCCGGCAGTGGCGCAAGCGTCGGACTGATCGCGCGTCGCGGCGCCGAACTGGAACAACTGGCGCAGGAGTTCCCCGGGCGATGTGCGGCACAGATCGCTGACGTCCGCGATTCAACCGCCATGCGCGGAGCCGCTGAAGCACTGATCTCCCGCCACGGCCTCCCCGACATCGTCATTGCCAATGCCGGCATCAGCGTCGGCACCTTGACCGAGTTAGCCGAAGACGGGCAGGTATTCCGCGATATTTTCGACATCAATGTCATCGGCATGGTGAACACCTTCCAGCCGTATATTGCCGCCATGCGCGAGCGTGGCCATGGCGTGCTGGTGGGAATTGCCAGTGTTGCCGGTTACCGGGGATTGCCGGGAGCCACGGCATATTCGGCCTCCAAGGCCGCAGCCATCGCTTATCTGGAAGGCCTGCGGGTGGAATTGCGCGGCAGCGGCATCACCGTGATCACCATCTGTCCCGGTTACATTGCCACTGCTATGACTGCAAGCAATCCATATCCGATGCCGTTCATCATCTCCGCAGAAACGGCTGCAGAAAAAATCGTCACTGCCATTGCCAAACGCAAAACCCATGCGGTATTGCCCTGGCAGATGGCAATCGTTGCGCGACTGATGCATGTGATGCCGCGCTGGATTTACGATCCCTTGGCGGCCAGGGCCGGGTACAAACCGCGACGCAAACCCTGAGCGCCGGTAAATCCTGTTATTCGACCGTCACCGACTTGGCAAGGTTGCGCGGTTTGTCGACATCGGTGCCACGATGCAACGCCGTGTGATAAGCCAGCAGTTGCAGCGGCACCGTGTGCAGTATCGGTGACAGCAACCCGGCATGGCCGGGCATCTGAATGACGTGCACCCCGTCGCTGGCGGCAATACGGGTGTCCTCGTCGGCCAGCACATACAATTCACCGCCGCGTGCGCGCACTTCCTGCAGATTTGATTTGAGTTTTTCCAGCAAGGCGTCCCTGGGCGCGACGGCCACCACCGGCATGTTGCGGTCAACCAGCGCCAGCGGCCCGTGCTTGAGTTCGCCGGCGGCGTAGGCCTCGGCGTGGATGTAAGTAATTTCCTTCATCTTCAGCGCACCTTCCAGGGCGATCGGATAATGAATGCCACGGCCGAGGAACAACATGTGTTCCTTGCCGGCAAAAATTTTCGCCCACCCGGCAATCGCCGGTTCGATTTTCAGCACCTCACTCAGCGCCGCCGGCAGGTGGCGCAGTGCATGCAGCAACTCCGTTTCGCGCTCTGCCGTCAGCTGTCCGCGCTGTTTGGCCAGCGCCATGGTCAGCAGCACCAGTGCCGCCAGTTGCGTGGTGAAAGCCTTGGTCGACGCCACACCGATTTCAGGACCTGCGCGGGTCAGGAAACGCAGGTCGGAGGCGCGCACCAGCGCCGATTCCGGCGTATTGCAAATGGCCAGACTGTGGCGATGACCGCGCAACTTCGCGTACTGCAGGGCGGCCAGGGTGTCCGCGGTTTCGCCCGACTGCGAAATCGTCACTACCAGCGTATCGGGATCACTATGCGCTTCGCGGTAACGGTATTCGCTGGCAATCTCGACATTGCAGGGCAGCCCGGCCACGGCTTCAATCCAGTACCGCGCAACCATACCGGCGTGATAACTGGTGCCACAGGCAAGTATCGTCAATCCATTGATTTTATTAAATATATTTTCTGCGTCTGTACCGAACAGCTGCGGCACAACGGTGCGCGCGCTGGTCACCAGCTCGAGGGTGTTGGCCACCGCCATCGGCTGCTCGAAAATTTCCTTCTGCATGTAATGCTGATACGGACCGAGCTCGACAGCCTCTGCCGTAAGCGTGGTGATCTGTTCCCGGCGTTCGACCGGCTGGCCGATGCTGTCGAAAATGCGTACGCGTTCGCGCGTCAGTTCTGCACAATCGCCTTCTTCCAGATAGACGACGCGTTGTGTGACCTGCACCAGTGCCGACGCATCTGATGCGGCAAAATTTTCGCCCTTGCCCAGGCCGAGCAATAACGGCGCGCCCATGCGCCCCACTATCAGCCGTGCAGAGTCAGCCTCATTGACGACCGCGATCGCATAGGCCCCTACCAGTTCGCGCAGACTATGCTGGACTGCCGCCAGCAAATCGCCACCTTGCTTCAAATGCAGATGCACCAGATGGGCGATGACTTCGGTATCGGTATCCGACACAAACTGATAACCAAGGCCGCGCAGCTTTTCGCGCATTTCCTCGTGATTTTCGATGATGCCGTTATGCACCACCGAAATTCCGCCGGAAACATGCGGATGCGCGTTTTTTTCCGATGGCGCACCATGGGTCGCCCAGCGGGTATGGGCAATCCCGATGGTACCGGTGATGCCGCCCGCCTGCGCCAAGCGTTCCAGTTCAGCAACGCGGCCCAGACTGCGCACGCGGCGCAATTTGCCGTTGATCACGGCAATGCCTGCCGAGTCATAGCCGCGATATTCCAGCCGCTTCAGGCCTTCAATCAGGATGGGCACCACATTGCGCGCCGCAATGGCGCCGACGATTCCACACATGCGCTAGTTCCGCCCCGTTGTGCGTTTGACCGGCTTGCGCGGGCGCTGCCAGCCGGCACGGTATTCCTGGGTCTTGGGATTGATCGCCAGTCCACCGGGCGGCACATCTTTCCACAGCGTCGCCCCCGCACCCACCGTGGCGCCGCGTGCCACCCGCACCGGTGCCACCAGCTGCACGTCGGAACCGATGTGCACATCGTCTTCGATCACGGTGCGGTGCTTGGTGGCACCGTCGTAATTGCAGGTAATGGTGCCTGCGCCAATGTTGACGTTGCGCCCGACGCTGGCATCACCAACATACGTAAGATGATTGGCCTTGGAGCCGTCGCCAATGTCGCTGGCTTTGATTTCAACAAAGTTGCCGACATGCACCTCTGCGCCCAACTGCGTGCCCGGACGAATACGCGCATAAGGGCCAATGCGGCAGCGCGCACCGATCTGTGCACCGTCAAGATGGGAAAACGGTTCGATGCGGGTACCCGGACCGATGGTTACATCCTTCAGCACACAATGCGCGCCGATACTGACATTGTCACCCAGCGTGATCCTGCCTTCGAACACGCAGTTGACGTCGATCTGCACATCACGGCCGCAATGCAGTGCGCCGCGAAGGTCAAAACGCAGCGGATCCACCAGAGTAACGCCGGCATCAAGCAACTGCGAGGCCTGCTGCCATTGATGGGTGCGTTCGAGCTGCGCCAGTTGCGCCCTGCTGTTGACGCCCTGGATTTCACCGGCATCATCTGCCTTGATGGCGGCCACCGGCACGCTATCCTTGACCGCCAGCGCGATGAGGTCAGTCAGGTAATACTCTTTTTGTGCATTTTTGTTTTTCAGTTGCGGCAGCCATTTCGCCAATCGCGCTGTGGGCAGTGCCATGATGCCGCTGTTGATTTCACCAATCCGCCGCTGTGCGGCAGTGGCGTCTTTTTGTTCGACAATGCCAGTCACACGGCCGGCCTTGTCGCGCAGGATGCGGCCGTAACCGGCGGGGTCATCGAGTTCCGCGGTCAGTATTGCGACGCCTGTTCCGGCCGCCTTGAGCAGGGCCTGCAATGTCGCAGCGCGCACTAGCGGCACATCGCCGTACAACACCAGTGTCACCGGGGCTTTGCTTAACCGGGGCAGCGCCTGCTGCAAAGCGTGGCCGGTGCCTTGCTGCGGCACTTGCAGCGCATACACCAGATCCTTACCGGACAGTGCTGCCTGCACCCGGTCTCCGCCGTGGCCGTGAACGATACAAATCTGCTCCGCATGAATCGCCCGCGCGGCCGATACGACATGGGCAATCAGCGGTTTTCCGGCCAGTGGATGCAGCACCTTCGGCAGATCGGAGTTCATCCGTTTGCCCTGACCGGCGGCGAGTATGACGACTTGTGTGCGCATATGAAAATTATCGCATAAACATCAACTTGCGCGTGCCGCCACGTACGCGATCACGGCCTGTTGTTGTATTGGAGTCAACTGCAGTGCGCATTTGCTCCGCCGCCACAGCACATCTTCACCGGTCATCGCCCATTCCTGCTCGAGAAAGTAATCCACTTCGCGTGCATGGAGTCCGGCACCGAAATCCGTACCCATCCCGGCCATACTGTCTGCTCCGGCGAGCAGTGCGTGCACATTGGCGCCATGACGCTGCGTCAGGGCAAGCAACATGGGCCGGGGCAACCAGGGGTAATCACGCGCCGTCTGCTGCTGCAGGCCGGGGAAACCAGCGGCCCCGAGATCACCGCCATCCAGTGCACACGTTTTGGTCCAGTGCGGTCCCAAATCAGGAAACCACGGTCGCAACGCATCGACTGCCTGCTCAGCCAGGGCACGGTAGGTGGTAATTTTGCCGCCAAACACCGAGAGCAGGGCCGCCGTCCCGGCCGCGCCCGTGATCCGCAGTGCATAGTCGCGCGTCACTTGCGACGGATTATTGCTGCCGTCATCGAACAGCGGCCGGATGCCGGCATAACGATAAATCACATCCTGTTCGGTCACCGCACGCTGAAAATAGCGATTCACCGCCCGGCACAGATAGCGCACTTCATCGGCGCTTGCAGCGCAATCATCAACGCTACCGCTTAATTCGACATCCGTGGTGCCAATCAGCGTGCAGTTTTCCTGGTACGGGTAGGCAAATATCACCCGGCGGTCGTAGTTCTGCAGGATGAAGGCATGCTCCCCCTCGTACAGTTTCGGCACAATGATATGACTGCCCTGCACCAGCCGCAGCCTGAACGGCAGGTCCAGTCCCGCAATCCCGCTTAGAAAGCTTTTCGCCCAGGGGCCGGTGGCGTTGATGACAAATCGTGCGCGGATTTCTTCCGCAGCTTTGCCCGCCGGCTGCAGTACGGCCCGCCACTGTGCACCGTCGCGGCGGAGGGCCGTGCAGGCCGTACGCGGACAGATGCGCGCACCACGCGCCTGCGCGGAACGGGCCGTGGCAATGACCAGCCGGGCGTCGTCCACCCAGCAATCGGAATAGATGAAACCAGTGCGTAATGCCGGCTTCAAACCATTGCTGTAAGGCGGTTGCGACAGGTCGATGGCAGCAGAGCCGGGCAGCGTCTGTCGTCGTGCCAGCATGTCGTACAAAATCAGTCCGGCACGGATCATCCATGCCGGACGCAGTTCCGGGACATGCGGCATCACAAAACGCAGCGGGCGAACCAGGTGTGGTGCGGTATTCAGCAGCACCTCGCGCTCACGCAACGCTTCGGCCACCAGCCGGAATTCGAATTGCTCGAGATAGCGCAAACCGCCGTGGATCAGCTTGCTGCTGGCGGAACTGGTGGCGCCGCCGAGGTCATTTTTTTCGACCAGCAGCACGGACAGTCCTCGTCCTGCCGCATCGCGGGCAATGCCGGTACCGTTGATTCCGCCGCCGACCACCAGTACATCGACAGGCTGATTCGCGGTCATGATTGAAAACAAAAAAGGGCGGCTAGCAGCCGCCCTTGTTGCAGGTGAGGCGTCCGCACATCAGCGTTTGCCGCGCAATTTCCGGATCGCTGCAAGTTGGGCTGCGAGTACGGCCAACTCGGCTTCGACGGTCGCCACTTCCTGCTTGCTCTGGGCATTCTTGCGTGCTTCCTCGGCCTGTTTCAGCGCCTCGGTGGCCTTGGCTTCATCGAGATCGGCACCGCGAATGGCGGTATCAGCGAGCACGGTGACCATCTTTGGCTGCACTTCAAGCACTCCGCCGGCGACAAAAATTAATTCCTCGGCACCGCCACCCACCGGCTTGATACGTACTTCGCCAGGTTTGATGCGGGTGATCAGCGGGGTGTGGCGCGGATAAATGCCGAGCTCACCCGCTTCGCCGGGCAACACGACAAACTCCGCCTCGCCGGAATAGATCTGCTCTTCCGCGCTGACGACATCGACATGCATGGTGTGAACGGCTTCGGCCATTGTTATTTCCTTACCTCGAATTTCCTGCCTGTTACTGCAGGGTTTTTGCCTTCTCGAACGCTTCTTCGATGCCGCCGACCATGTAGAAGGCCTGTTCCGGCAAGGCATCGCACTCGCCGCTGACGATCATCTTGAAACCTTTGATGGTGTCTTTCAGCGACACGTATTTGCCCGGCGAACCGGTGAACACCTCGGCGACGCTGAACGGCTGTGACAGGAAACGTTGAATCTTGCGCGCGCGGGACACCGCCAGCTTGTCTTCGGGCGACAGCTCGTCCATGCCCAGAATCGCGATGATGTCGCGCAGTTCCTTGTAACGCTGCAGCGTCGCCTGCACCGCGCGGGCAGTGTTGTAGTGCTCTTCGCCGACGATATGCGGGTCAAGCTGGCGCGAGGTCGAATCCAGCGGATCCACCGCGGGATATATACCGAGAGAGGCGATGTCGCGCGACAGCACCACTGTCGAATCCAGATGGCCGAAGGTCGTGGCTGGCGAGGGATCGGTCAAGTCATCCGCCGGCACGTAAACGGCCTGGATCGACGTGATCGAACCGGTCTTGGTCGAGGTAATGCGTTCCTGCAGACGGCCCATTTCCTCGGCCAGTGTCGGCTGGTAACCCACCGCCGACGGCATCCGGCCCAGCAGCGCGGACACTTCAGTGCCGGCCAGTGTGTAGCGGTAGATGTTGTCGACGAAAAACAGCACGTCACGGCCCTCGTCACGGAAGGCTTCGGCCATGGTCAGGCCGGTCAGCGCCACGCGCAGACGGTTGCCCGGCGGTTCGTTCATCTGGCCGTAGACCATCGCCACTTTTGATTTCGACAGGTCGTCCTTGTTGACGACGCCGGCATCCATCATCTCGTGATAGAAGTCATTGCCTTCGCGGGTGCGCTCACCGACACCGGCGAACACCGACAGACCCGAGTGCGCCTTGGCGATGTTGTTGATCAATTCCATCATGTTCACGGTCTTGCCGACGCCGGCACCGCCGAACAGGCCGACCTTGCCGCCCTTGGCAAACGGGCAGACCAGATCGATAACTTTAATCCCGGTTTCAAGCAGATCCTGCGACGGCGACAGTTCTTCATAGGTCGGCGCCGTGCGGTGGATGGACATGGTCTTGTCAGCCTTGACCGGACCTACTTCGTCGATCGGGCGGCCCAGCACATCCATGATCCGCCCCAGCGTGGCCGGTCCGACCGGCACCATGATCGGCCCCTTGGTATTAGTCACCATCATGCCGCGGCGCAGACCGTCGGAGGAACCCAGCGCGATGGTGCGCACCACGCCGTCGCCGAGCTGCTGCTGCACTTCCAACGTCAGCTCGCTGCCGTCCATGGTCAGCGCGTCATAAATATGCGGCATCTGGTCGCGGGCAAATTCGACGTCGATCACCGCGCCGATACACTGAATGATTTTTCCCTGGCTCATGGTCAATCCCTAAATCAAAATTTCGTCAAACAATCAGATCATCCGACAGCAACATCACACCGCTGCCGCACTTAAGCAATCCGGTCTCCCCATCACCTGCACAAAACGCAGGTCAGTGCCGCCCAATCGCTTGACGCGACGTCATACTGCCGCCGCACCTGCGACAATCTCCGACAGCTCTTTGGTAATCGAAGCCTGCCGCGACTTGTTGTAAATCAATGTCAATTCGTCGATCACTTTGCCGGCGTTGTCCGATGCCGACTTCATCGCCACCATCCGTGCCGACTGTTCGGAAGCCATATTCTCGGCCACGCCCTGGTAAATCAGCGCTTCGACATAACGCGTCAGCACCTGGTCGAGAACCGCTTTGGCGTCCGGCTCGTAGATGTAATCCCAGGAGCCTTCGGGTGCGCCCAGCGCATCGCCCGACAGCGGCAGCAGCTGTTCAACCACCGCTTCCTGCTTCATGGTGTTGACAAACTTGGTGTAAATAATCAGCAGCCGGTCGAAACGGTCCTGCGTGTAACCGTCGAGCATGATCTTCAGCGCGCCGATCAGTTTTTCCATCTGCGGCTTGTCGCCGAGGCCGATGACCTGCGAAATCACGTTGGCACCGAGCCGTTGCATGAAACCCAGGCCCTTGTTGCCGAGCGCGCACACTTCAATCTCTTCGCCCAGCGCTTCCCATTCCTTGATCTTGTTCAGCGCCAGCCGCAGGGCATTGGTGTTCAAGCCACCGCACAAGCCCTTGTCGGTGGTAACCACGATCAGACCGATGCGTTTGACCGAATCGCGCGCGACGAGGAAAGGATGGCGGTATTCCGGATTCGCGTGGCTGATGTGCGCGGCAACGTTGCGGATTTTTTCGCCATACGGCCGCGACATGCGCATACGATCCTGCGCCTTGCGCATTTTCGAGGCTGCAACCATTTCCATCGCCTTGGTGATCTTGCGCGTGTTTTGCACGCTCTTGATCTTGGTACGAATTTCCTTCGAGCCGGGCATGTTATAAGTGTTTGATTTTAAACAATTATTTTGTAAGTAGCAAAAGGCTTAGTAAGAGCCGTTCTGCTTCCAGTCCTTGATCGCAGCCGTCAACTGCACTTCATCATCCTTGGACATGTCTTTAGTGTCTTCGATGCGATTGACCAGTTCACCGAACTTGGCCTTGATGTAGTCGCGCATTGATTTCTCGGCCGCCAAGGCCTTCTTGACGTCGACATCGTCAAAATAACCGCCGTTGACGGCAAACAGCAGCAGGGCCATTTCCCAGACCTGCAGGGGCTCGTACTGCGGTTGTTTCATCAGTTCGGTCACCAGACGGCCACGCTCCAGCTGCTTGCGGGTGGCTTCGTCGAGGTCCGATGCAAACTGCGCGAAAGCCGCGAGTTCGCGATACTGCGCCAACGCCAGACGCACACCACCACCCAGCTTCTTGATGACCTTGGTCTGCGCAGCACCACCGACGCGGGACACCGAAATACCGGCATTGATCGCGGGACGGATACCGGCGTTGAACAGATCGGTTTCGAGAAAAATCTGGCCGTCAGTGATCGAAATCACGTTGGTCGGCACAAAAGCCGTGACGTCGCCAGCCTGGGTTTCAATGATCGGCAGTGCGGTCAGCGAACCGGTCTTGCCCTTGACCGCACCTTTGGTGAATTTCTCAACATAATCTTCATTGACGCGGGCAGCACGCTCCAGCAGACGCGAGTGCAGGTAGAACACGTCGCCGGGATAGGCTTCGCGACCGGGGGGGCGGCGCAGCAGCAGCGATACCTGGCGATAGGCCCAGGCCTGTTTGGTCAAATCGTCATAAATAATCAGTGCGTCCTGGCCGCGATCGCGGAAATATTCGCCCATGGTGCAGCCGGAGTAGGGCGCAATGAACTGCATCGCGGCAGATTCTGAGGCCGTTGCAGCGACCACGATGGTGTATTCCATCGCGCCATGTTCCTCAAGCTTGCGCACCACGTTTTTGACTGAAGAGGCTTTCTGACCGATCGCAACATAAATACAGATCAGGTCCTTGCCCTTCTGGTTGATGATCGCGTC
The DNA here is from genome assembly GCA_038316355.1 of Burkholderiales bacterium. GTDB lineage: Bacteria > Pseudomonadota > Gammaproteobacteria > Burkholderiales > SG8-41. Next base: position 42,738 of record JBBQAO010000012.1, on the reverse strand, counting down.
AATCCCCACCGCGGTCTTCCCGGTCTGGCGATCGCCGATGATCAGTTCGCGCTGGCCACGACCAACGGGCACCATGGCGTCGATCGCCTTGATGCCGGTCTGTACGGGCTGAGATACCGATTTACGCTCAATCACGCCCGGCGCGACTTTTTCGATCACGTCCGTCATCTTGGCGTTGATCGGGCCTTTGCCGTCGATCGGTTCGCCCAGCGAGTTGACCACGCGACCGATCAGTTCGGGACCTACCGGCACTTCGAGAATGCGGCCCGTGGTCTTCACGGTGTCGCCTTCGGAAATATGCTCGTAGGCACCCAGAATCACCGCGCCGACCGAGTCGCGCTCTAGGTTCAGCGCAAGGCCGAAGGTGTTTTTCGGGAATTCCAGCATCTCGCCCTGCATCACGTCGGCAACGCCGTGGATGCGGCAGATGCCGTCGGCCACTGAAATCACCGTGCCCTGGGTACGCGCTTCGGTGGTCCCTGCCAGATTCTGAATCTGGCTTTTGATGAGTTCGCTGATCTCGGAAGGATTGAGTTGCATGTGTTGCTCCTAATACCTTAGTGGGTAAGCGCGGCGGCCATCGCATCCAGCCTGCCGCGCACCGTTGCATCGATGACTTTGTCGCCGACGACGATTTTCACGCCGCCGATCAATTGCGGATCAATTTCGACTTTGGCCGTGATCTTGCGTTTGAATTTCGCTTCCAGTGCAGCGACCAGCGTCTTCACCTGCTCATCGCTGATCGGCAGCGCCGAGATCACGTTCGCTTCAAGTGTGCCTTCATGCTCGCGTTTCAGGCTTTCGTAGACGCCGCGGATATACGGCGTCAGTTCCAGGCGACCGTTCTGCACCAGCACCAGAATGAAGTTGCGCGCCACGTCATCCAGCTTGTCGCCGATCACGCTCAGCACAAAACCGTCGAGCTGATGCGCGCTGACATTCGGATCGCTGATGATCGCTTGCACACGGGCATCACCGACCACTGCATCCAGATTGGCCAGCGCGTCCGACCACTGCGCCAGCGCGTTGTTCTCGCAGGCGAGTTTGTACACCGCTTCTGCGTAAGGTCGCGCGATGGTCACCGGTTCGGCCATGGTTGTCCGTGTGTCTTTTGTAGTTTCTTTTTACAGTTGACGCTGCATGGCAGCGAGCATGTCAGCATGCACCTTGGCATCGACTTCGCGCTTGAGGATCTGCTCGGCACCGGCCACTGCGAGGGTAGCCACCTGCGCGCGCAGCATTTCCTTGGCGCGGGAAACTTCCTGATCGATTTCGGCCTTGGCACCGGCAACCAGACGGTCGCCTTCGACCTTGGCTGTGGATTTCGCCTCTTCGATCATCTGGCTGCCACGCTTCTCGGCTTGCGCGACGATCTCGTTGGCGCGATTACGCGCCTGTGCGATCGCTGCATCAGCATCCTTTGCCGCGCGCTCAAGCGACTGCCGGCCTTCTTCGCCGGCGGCCAGTCCGTCTGCAATCTGCTTCTGACGGGCTTCCAGCGCGCGGGTCAACGGCGGCCAGACGAACTTGGCGCAAAACAGGATGAAAACGAAAAACGTGATTGCCTGCGCAATCATCGTGACGTTCAGGTTCATGACTTTCCCCTACGGACAGCGGTTCGTAACAACCTTACCTTGCTTGCTTACTTAGTTCAGGCTTGCGAGCAGGGGATTGCCGGTGGCGAACCACAGTGCGAGGCCGACGCCGATAATGAACGAGGCATCGATCAGGCCCAGCAGCAGGAACACCTTCGCCTGCAGTTGTGGCATCAGTTCCGGCTGGCGCGCAGCGCCCTCAAGGAAGCGGCTGCACATGATGCCCACACCGATACACGCGCCGGCGGCGCCCAGGCCGATCATCAGACCGATACCGATGCCGGTATACGCCTGGATCATCGCAACAAGTTGCAGCTTATCCATCAGAATCTCCTTTTAGAACTATCAAAAAAAACAATGGCTTGGTTAATGACTTTCGTGCGCCATCGCCATGTAAACAGCGGTGAGCATCATGAAAATGTAGGCCTGCAGCACAACAATCAGGATGTGGAAAATCGCCCAGCCCAGCGCCAGTACGCCGCCGAACACCGAACCGACCAGCCCGGTCGCGGCCCACATCCACAGCAGCATGAAAATGATTTCACCGGCGTAAATGTTGCCGTAGAGCCGCAGCGAGTGTGACAGCGGCTTGGAAATATATTCAACGAGGTTGAACAGAAAATTGAAAATCCAGAGCAGGGGATTACCGCCGAAGGGCGTGCAGAACAATTCGTGGGTCCAGCCGCCGATCCCCTTGACCTTGACGTTGTAGAACAGCATCAGCAGCCACACCGACAGCGCCAGCGCGAAGGTGGTGTTGATGTCGGAAGTCGGCACCGGCTTCCACTCGTGCTGCTGCAACACATTTCCGGTAAACCACGCCACAAGATCGACCGGGATGAAATCCATTGCGTTCATCAGCAGTACCCAGACAAACACCGTCAGAGCCAGAGGTCCGACAAAGGCGCGGTTGCCGTGGAAAATGCCTTTGACCTGGTCGTCGACGAACTCAATCAGCATCTCGACAAAAGCCTGGCGTTTGTTCGGCACGCCCGAAGTGGCGCCGCTCACCACCCACCACAGCAAGCCGAAACCGACGACGCCGAGCGTGAACGCCGTCAGGAACGTATCGAGGTGCAGCGTCCAGAAGGGGCTATCGCCCAGGGAAACCGTACGGTTGGTGAGATGATGACCGATATAGCTGGTCGGCGTCAGTTCCTGTCCTGCGGCCATCTCTGCTTGTCCCTGGTGCTTATTCTTTGACCAAGATCGCCATTCGGAACACGATGACCGAAACGGCGAACGATATGAAAAAAACCGGATGCACCACGTCTTTATACGTCGTCAGCACCCAACCCATCTGCAACACAATCAAGATGATGCGGGCAGCTTCGGCCCGGAACAGCGCGCGCAAGGTATTGCCCGCCGTCCTGACCCTGCTGCCGGATACCAGCACCGCGTAAGCCAAATCCGCGATCTGGTTGATGATGCCCCCCAGCAGCGCAGAAACCGCGCCATGCCCGCCGATGAACACCCCTGCCAGCAATCCCAGACTCACGGTGGCATACATCTGCCAACGCATTGCGCTGCGCATGGGCTTGCTGTCGATGCGTACTAACACCCGGACGGCCCCTGCAAACCGTGGAATTTTAATGGTTAGGCCGCTACCGCGTCAAACCATTCTGCGCCGCACCATTAACGACTTTCACGGGTCAGCCGGGAAATCAACCCGTCCAACTGGTCGAGACTACCGTAATCGATGACCAGGCTACCCTTGCCTTTGCGCTTGGTCTTGATCTGCACCCGGGTGCCGAGTTTCTCGGCCAGGGTCTCCTGCAGGCGTAGCACGTCGCGGTCGCCAGCCGGCTTGGCGCGACCGCCGCTACGCGTGGTCAGTATTGCCGCCACCCGCTGTTCGACCTCGCGCACCGACAGCCCTTTGGCGGCGGCCTCGTTGGCCAGTTCGACCTGGCGCACTGCCGGCAAGGCCAGCAGGGCGCGCGCATGGCCCATTTCAATGCGGCCTTCGCCGAGCAGCGTTTTGACCGGCGGCGCCAGCTCCAGCAGCCGCAGCAGATTGGTCACTGCCGCGCGCGATTTGCCGATGGCATCGGCCACCGCCTGGTGCGTCAGGGCAAATTCATTGATCAGACGCTCGATGCCGGTGGCTTCTTCGAGTGCATTGAGATCTTCACGCTGGATGTTTTCAATCAGTGCCACGGCCAGCGCCTGCTGGTCGGGCACATCGCGCACCAGCACCGGCACGCTGCTCAGCCCGGCGATGCGTGCCGCACGCCAGCGCCGTTCACCGGCGATGATTTCATGGTTGCCGCCGCCTACCGGCCGCACCAGGATCGGCTGCATGATGCCCTGGGCCTTGATCGACGCAGCCAGCGCGTTCAGCGCATCCTGATCCATACGCGAACGGGGCTGGTATTTGCCCGGCTGTAGTGCAGCAATCGGCAGTGTGGTGACGGCATCCGCGCTGCTGGCGCGTGGCGGCGAGTTTTCACCGCCGAGCAGGGCATCGAGGCCACGCCCCAAACCTTTGAGCTTAACCATAATAATCCTTTAAAATCAATTACTTATTATGTTTTTAGCGCTGCGGTTCAGCATTTCGCCGGCCAGCGCCAGATAGGCCTGCGCGCCTTTGGAGGCGCGATCAAATTCCAGTGCCGGCAAACCGTGGCTGGGCGCTTCCGCCAGCCGCACGTTGCGCGGGATCACCGTGCGATACACCTTGTCGCCGAAGTGCTGCATCAGTTGCGCCGAAACCTGTTGTGCCAGCGTATTGCGCGGGTCATACATGGTGCGCAGCAGGCCTTCGATTTCGAGATCGGGATTGAGGTGTTCGCGCACGCGCTTGATGGTGCTGACCAGATCCGACAAACCTTCCAGTGCGTAATACTCGCACTGCATCGGAATCATCACGGCTTGTGCCGCTGTCAATCCGTTCACGGTCAACAGATTCAGTGCCGGCGGACAATCGATCAGGATGAAATCGTACTCGGCAGCAACGGTCTGCAGCGCATCCTTCAGCCGCGTTTCGCGATGATCGATATCGACCAGCTCGACTTCAGCGCCAGCCAGGTCGCGATTCGACGGCAACACATCGTACCCTGCGGCTGCACGCTGGCGCACTTCGGTGATTTGTTTTTCGCCGAGCAATACGTGGTACACCGTGACCGGCAGGCTGCGCTTGTCGATGCCACTGCCCATGGTGGCATTACCCTGTGGATCGAGATCCACCAGCAACACGCGGCGATGTGTCGCTGCGAGACTCGCCGCCAGATTGACGCTGGTGGTGGTTTTGCCGACGCCCCCTTTTTGGTTCGTGATTGCGATGATTCGCGTCATAGCGGTCATGCTGGCTGCAACACGGCGGCATGACGTTCCGCACCCAGCCCCGGCACCTTCAGCGACACCACGTTGCGCAACTGAAAATCCTTCGGCAGTTGCGCCAGTTCTTCATGCGGGTAAATACCTTTCATCGCTACAACCACGCCGGTTTTGGCGCACAGCTTTCCAGCCAGTTCGAGGAATTCCGGCAGATCCGAAAATGCACGCGACACCACGGTGTCGAAGGTCTGTGGCGCGGGCCAGGTTTCGACGCGATCACAAACGACATCCACATTGGCAAGCTTGAGTTCGATCACCGCCTGGCGCAGAAAGGTGGTTTTTTTGTGACTGGAATCGAGCAGGGTGAATTGCCATTCCGCTTGCGCCATTGCCAGCGGAATGCCCGGCAATCCGGCACCGCTGCCGACATCAAGCACGCGCGGGCCGTGCAAATGGGGCAACACCGACAAGGAATCGAGCAGATGATGGGTCAGCATTTTCGCGGGCTCGCGCACAGCAGTCAGGTTGTAGGCCTTGTTCCATTTTTCGACCAGCACCAGATAATCGAGCATGCGCTGCTGCGCCTGCGGCGCGACATCCAGACCCAACGCTGCGATGCCCGCGGCCAGTTCGCCGGCGAGGCTCATGCGCTTTTCTGCAATGCGCTGTGCGCACGTTTCAGATACACCAGCAGCACCGAGATCGCCGCCGGTGTGATGCCGGAAATGCGCGAGGCCTGGCCGATGTTTTCCGGCTTCGCACGATTGAGTTTTTGCTGGACTTCAATCGACAGGCCGCGCACCTGCGCGTAATCCAGATCCGGCGGCAGACGCAGATCATCCTGTAATGCACGATGTTCGATTTCCGTCTGCTGACGTTCGATGTAGCCCTGATACTTGGACTGGATTTCCACCTGCGCGGCGACTTGTGGGTCAGTCACTCCCGGACCTGCGCCCGGCAGAGTCATCAGCGTGTTGTAGGACAGTTCCGGCCGCCGCAACAAATCCGTGAGTGAATACTCACGCTCAAGTGGTTTTCCGAACAATTGTGTCGCCTGTTCCGCGGACAAAATCTGCGGATTTATCCAGATCGATTTCAGCCGTTCCTGTTCCTGCGCAATGGCATCACGCTTACGCGCAAACGCCTCCCAGCGCTGGTCATTGACCACACCCAGACGCCGGCCGGCTTCGGTCAGACGCAGATCAGCATTGTCTTCACGCAGGGACAAACGGTACTCGGCGCGGCTGGTGAACATGCGATAGGGCTCGGACACACCGCGGGTAATCAGATCGTCGACCAGCACGCCGAGGTAGGCCTGATCGCGCGTCGGTGACCAGGCCGCTTTTCCGCTGACCTGCAGCGCGGCATTGATACCCGCCAGCAAACCCTGCGCAGCGGCCTCTTCATAACCGGTGGTGCCGTTGATCTGCCCGGCAAAAAACAATCCGCCGATGGCTTTGGTTTCCAGTGACGCTTTCAACCCGATTGGATCGAAATAATCGTACTCGATGGCATAACCCGGTCGTGTGATATGTGCGTGTTCCAGTCCCTGGATCGAACGCACGACGGCAAGCTGCACGTCGAAGGGCAAGCTGGTCGATATGCCGTTGGGATAATACTCATTGACCGTCAGACCTTCGGGTTCGAGGAAAATCTGGTGCGACGATTTATCCGCGAAGCGATGGATCTTGTCTTCGATCGACGGGCAGTAACGCGGCCCGACACCTTCGATGACACCGGTAAACATCGGCGAACGATCCAGTCCGCCGCGGATCGCATCATGCGTGCGTTCATTGGTATGCGTAATCCAGCACGGCATCTGCGCCGGATGTTGTTCGCGCCGGCCGAGGAATGAAAACACCGGGGCCGGATCATCACCAGGCTGTTCAGTCAGTTGCGTAAAGTCGATGCTGCGGCCGTCGATGCGCGGCGGTGTGCCGGTTTTCAAGCGGCCCACCGGCAGTTTCAGTTCGCGCAGCCGCGCGGCCAGACTGATCGAAGGCGGATCACCGGCACGACCGCCCCGATGATGTTCGAGGCCGACATGGATCAGCCCGGACAGAAATGTACCTGCGGTCAGCACCACGCCTGGTGCGTCAAAACGCAAGCCGATCTGGGTCACCACGCCGATCACCCGGTCGCCCTGCACCACCAGATCGTCGACGGCTTGCTGGAACACCTGCAGATTGGCTTGTTGCTCGATGCGGCCCCGGATGGCGCGGCGATACAGCACACGATCCGCCTGGGCCCGGGTAGCCCGCACCGCAGGGCCTTTGCGCGAGTTGAGGATGCGAAACTGGATACCGGCTTCGTCGGTCGCCGCGGCCATGGCCCCGCCCAGCGCATCGATTTCCTTGACCAGGTGACCCTTGCCAATGCCGCCGATGGACGGATTACAGGACATCTGGCCCAAGGTTTCGATGCTGTGCGTCAACAGCAGCGTACGGCAGCCCATGCGCGCGCTGGCCAGCGCCGCTTCAGCGCCGGCGTGGCCGCCGCCAATGACAATTACATCAAATTTTTCAGGGTATTGCGTCATTTTACGCCGCGCGGCCGGAGAACCCCGGGTGACTGCAAGCTTGGGCGCGCATCATAGCTTAATTTTGTTGCACAGCGAAAGGCGCAGCCGCTGCAGGAAGGAATGTTTCACGTGAAACCAATGCCGCAACAGTGGTTGCCAGCACAGAATTGTTCCACGTGGAACCACTGGCCGACTTATTTACCAAGTTTATTTACCGATACAGAATTTGGAGAAAATCTCGCCCAGCAGGTCGTCCGGGGTGTATTCCCCGGTAATCCCTCCCAGCGCTTCGTGCGCCAGGCGCAATTCCTCAGCATACAGCTCAAGGCGATCAGTAAGCCCTGCGGCCGTGGCCAGATGGCACTGTGCGGTCTGCAAGGCTTCAATATGGCGTGTCCTGGCGGTGAAGACGCCCTCCCCGGAGGGATGCCAGCCCGCTTGCACCCAGATCGCCTGTTTCAGCAATTCCAGCCCTGCGCCCGTCTTCGCAGAAACCCAGACCTGTTCTTCGTTACCGACCGTTTCCCGTCCCGGCTTGCGCTGGGTCAGATCGATTTTGTTTTTCACCCGAATTCGCGCCAGACCGACCGGCAAGCGATCGATGATGGCGCGGTTGGCGCCGTCATTCTCCCCGCCGGCATCAGACACCAGCAGCGCCAAATCGGCCTTCTCGATCATCGCCCAAGTCCGGTTGATGCCGATGCGTTCGACAGCATCCGTGGTTTCGCGTAGGCCCGCGGTATCGATGATGTGCACCGGCATGCCGTCAATATCAATCTGTTCGCGAACAGCATCCCGGGTCGTTCCCGGCACTTCGGTGACGATAGCCACCTCTTCACCGGCCAGACGGTTAAGCAAACTCGACTTGCCGACATTGGGCTCGCCGATCAGCACCGCCTGTATGCCATCGCGCAACAAGCTGCCCTGACGGGTTGCGGCCAGCGTCGCATCCAGTTGTTCGCGAACCGCGGACAACTGTTGTTGCGCGCGACCGGCAGTCAGAAATTCGACTTCTTCTTCGGGAAAATCCAGCGTCGCCTCAAGCAAGGTGCGCAAGGCGATGGTTTTATTTGTAAGTTGTTGAATTAATTCAGAAAAATCACCTTGCAAGGAGCGCAAGGCGGCGCGAGCAGCCAGTGCCGTAGAGGCCTCGATCAGATCGGCCACGCCTTCGGCCTGCGCCAGATCCATGCGTCCGTTCAGGTAAGCGCGTTCGGTGAATTCGCCGGGCCGTGCCAGCCGGGCACCGAGTTCCAGGCAGCGCTGCAGCAGTTGGTGCATCACCACCGGTCCGCCGTGTCCCTGCAATTCGATAACGTCTTCCCCGGTGTAGGAATGCGGGGCAGCGAAAAACAGCAGCAACCCTTCATCGAGTGGCTGGCCCGTGACATCAAGAAAAGTGGTCAGCAGCGCACGGCGCGCTTCGAATGTGCGCGGGGTCAGTCCGGCTGCAAATTGTGCGAGATGCGGTCCCGAAATGCGGATGACGCCGATGCCTCCGCGTCCCTGTGCGGTGGCGATTGCCGCAATGATGTCGCGATAAATCATGCGCGGCGAGTATAGCGCCGCACCGTGACGCCGGTGCTCAGGCTTTCTGCTTGGCTTGTTTCGCCGCGAGTTCCATGGCCCTGGTAATGTGCCATTGCTGTGCGATCGAAAGCACGTTGTTGACCAGCCAGTACAGCACTAGCCCTGCGGGAAAGAAGAAAAAGAAGATGCTGAAGGCAATAGGCATGATCTTCATGACCTTCGCCTGCACCGGATCCGGCGGCTCAGGATTGAGCCGGGTCTGGATGATCATGGTTGCGCCCATCAGAATGGGCAGAATGTAAAACGGATCCGCCACCGACAGATCCTTGATCCACAGCGCGAACGGTGCCTGGCGCATTTCAACGCTGCCGAGCAGCACCCAGTACAAGGCGATAAAGACCGGTATCTGCACCACGATCGGCAGACACCCTCCCAGCGGATTGATTTTCTCGGTTTTGTACAATTCCATCATCGCCTGCTGCATGCGCTGCCGGTCGTTGCCGTACTGATCTTTCAGCCGCTGCAGTTTCGGCGCCACGATGCGCATCTTCGCCATCGAGCGGTAACTCGCCTCCGACAGCGGGTAAAACGCCAGCTTGATGAATATGGTCAGAATGATGATGGCCACGCCCCAGTTTCCGGCCCAGCCGTGTATCCACTGCAGCACCCAGAACAGCGGCGCAGCAATCACCGTCAACCAGCCGTAATCGACGGCCAGATCCAGTCCGGGTGCCAATACTGCGAGTTTTTCCTGTTCCTGCGGCCCGGCATACAGCGGCATGGCCAGTGTCGCGCTGGCTCCCGGTGCGAGGCTGCCGCCCGGGATGATCACGCCGGCGGCGTACAGGCCCTGCGGCACCTGGCGGGTGTAGAACTCCCGCGGCGTTCCCTGCTTGGGCAGCCACGCGCCGAGAAAATAGTGCTGCAACAAACCAATCCAGCCGTCGTTGCCGTTCTTGGGATAGGGAGTTTTGCCCTTTTCAATGTCGCCGAACGCGACCTTCTGGAACTTGTCTTTTTCCGTATACACCGCAACGCCGGTATACGTCGGCACCATCGCGGAATCGCCATCCGGTGGTTTCGAGTCCCGCACCAACTGGAAATAGGCAAAAGCGTCTACCGGCGCCGTGCCGGTATTCGTCACTTCATGCGCAATGTCGATGACATAACTGCCGCGATGGAAGCGGTAGATTTTTGCGGCTTTCGCGCCACCGGCGGCTTCCAGCCTGATTTCCAGATCAGCGGCGGCATCCGCCAGTTTGTATTCTGTCGCCTGCGCGGTATACGCAGTCTGGTGATTCGGCAGGTTGTTTCCGATCAGCCCCGATTGGGCGATGTAGACATGCTCACTGGAGCGCGCAAACAACAGGAAATTTTTACTGCGGTCGAGCGTGCCGCCATGTTTCAGCAGTTCAAGGCGGACCAGATCGCCGCCGCTGGTACTGATTTCCGCGCGGTAAAGATCGGTTTCAACCTTGATGATTTGCCCGCCGCTTGAAGCGGCGACAGCCGGTGGCGCAGAGGGGTTTTGCAGCAGTGCGGCACTGGGCGCCGGCGGCACACCGGCAACAGGCTGGGCCGGCACCGCTCCCGGAGTCGGCGTCGGTGTTACCGAAGCCGATACAGCGGTGGCCGCAGGTGATTGTTGATGGTCGCGCTGCCAGGCCTCATACAGCAGGAACACCGACATGGTGAATACAAAGAAGAGAACTAGCCGTTGCGAATCCATAAGCTTTTTTTCTCTGCCGAGCCGTTGCGCTTATTGTTTGCCCGTTCCGAGCAATCCGCGCAGCAACTCCTGCAATTCCTTGAACAATGCGGCGTTATCGCTGCTGCGGGGGCTGCCCCTGAGTTGTACGACCACATCCAGTGTGTCCAGCTCTGCCGCCAACTCACGATGCACGATTCTGATCAGGCGCTTCACCCGGTTACGATCCACAGACCGGGGTGCCGCCTTCTTGCCGACGATCAGTCCCAGACGCGGACCGTCTCCGGCATTGGGCAAAGCCCGCGCCAAAAAACATTTGCTGCCTGACCGGCGTCCGCCGGCGAGAACAGCTTCAAACTGCGCCGGTTTGGTCAGGCGTATCGACCGTGCGCGGCTGCTTTTGCTACAAACTGCGGGTTTGATCAAACGCTGAGGCGGGCACGCCCTTTGGCGCGGCGCGCACGGATGACCGCGCGGCCGCCGCGCGTTTTCATGCGCACACGAAAGCCATGGGTGCGTGCACGACGCGTTTTTGACGGTTGATAAGTGCGCTTCATGTTCGATCCTAAATTGGTCTTCGGGAAACCCGTTATTAGACATCGACATGGCGTTCCCTGTCAATCTTCGGGTGCGCTGGCCACTCCCGTGCCGCAACCGTCGGAGCCCGCAGCAGGCTTTGTTGCCGCCCTTAATAAAGGGTAAAATCAGCGGTCAATTTCCCCTCTTTTCCGCCAACCACGCCTGCGCTCCACCCGATAGGGACGAATGAACGATTTCTGGCAACATTGTCTCGCGTTTTTCGCAAAAGAACTCGGGCAACAGCAGTTTGTCACCTGGATACAGCCGTTGGAGTGCACAGTCACTGGCACGGTGGTCACCGTAACGGCACCCAACCGGTTTGTGCAGCGCTGGGCCAAGGAACGGTTTCAGGCAAAAATACTGGGCATTGCGCGCGAGCGCCTGGGTGATGCGGCCACAGTCGAGCTGATCCTGGCGGAAAAAACAGCGCGCCCCGCAGCGGCGGCCACTACGCCCGCGGAGCCGGCAATCTCCCGACCGGCGCCACCGGTACGTGATGTTTCCAGGCTCAATCCCGGCTTCACATTTGACACCTTCGTGACCGGAAAAGCCAACGACCTTGCACGCGCAGCAGCCCGCCAGGTCGCGGAAAAACCCGGTGCCGCTTACAACCCGCTGTTTGTTTACGGCGGTGTCGGCCTGGGTAAAACGCATCTGATCCATGCCATCGGCAATCATCTCCGCGCACATGCCCCTGAAAGCAAAATCCGCTATATCCATGCCGAGCAATACGTATCTGATGTGGTGAGGGCTTACCAACATAAGGCGTTTGATGATTTCAAACGTTACTACCACTCACTGGATCTGCTGTTGATCGACGACATCCAGTTTTTCAGCGGCAAGAACCGGACGCAGGAAGAGTTTTTCTACGCGTTCAACGCCCTCGTTGAAGCACACAAGCAGGTCATCATCACCTGTGACACCTATCCCAAGGAAATCTCCGGGATGGAAAACCGGTTGATTTCGCGTTTCGGCTGGGGCCTCACCGTGGCTGTTGAACCACCCGAACTGGAAATGCGCGTCGCAATCCTGCTCAAAAAAGCGGAAGCAGACGGACTGGTGCTTGACGAAAATGTGGCTTTTTTTATTGCCAAACACATCCAGTCCAATATCCGTGAGCTGGAGGGGGCGCTCAAGCGCGTGCTCGCTTATTCCCGTTTTACCGGCCAACCGATCACCGTCGATCTTGCACGCGAAGCCCTGCGCGATGTGCTGGCCTCACAAAATCGCCAGGTCAGCATTGAAAACATTCAGCGCACCGTTGCCGATTATTACAAGATCAAAGTTTCAGAAATGTATTCGAAAAAGCGCACCAGAAATGTAGCAAGGCCACGGCAAGTCGCCATGGCTTTGGCCAAGGAACTCACACAGATGAGCCTGCCAGACATCGGCGAAGCCTTCGGTGGCAGGGACCATACGACCGTGTTGCATGCCTGCCGCAAAATTGCCCAATTACGCAGCACCAGCAATGAAATGACCGTCGATATCAGTTCATTGCTGAAGGTATTACGCAGTTGAAAACCTGTGCATCGTTTGTGCGTAAGCTGGTAAAAAAGGAATTTGTCCGTTTTTCATCCTTTTTTGTCCACAGGCAATTAGCAAAGAATACAGAACATCAAAAACAGAAATCCTGTTTTGAATTCAAGCTTCAAGCTCAGCTCTCAACAGGAAAAAGGCTTTTCTATTAGTTACTATTAATTTTATTGAAGAAAAACCACTAATATGAAACTCGTGCAATTACCGCGTGATGCGCTGTTAAAACCGTTACAGGCAGTAACTGGAATTGTTGAACGGCGGCATACGCTGCCAATCCTCTCCAACGTACTGATCGAACGAAGCGCAGACAGCCTGCGTTTTATCGCCACAGATCTGGAACTGCAGATTGCAACCTCATGCGCACTCGACAAAAAGGGCGGAGAAACGCTGGCCGTGACGGTATCCGCCAGAAAGCTGGTGGATATTCTTCGTGCTTTACCTGATGACAGCGAGGTCTCACTCGAAGTTGCCAACAACCGCTTGCAGGTCAAAGCCGGAAAAAGTCGTTTTAATCTGCAAACACTACCCGCTGCTGATTTTCCGGCGCTTGCAGATCCAGGTAAACCGCAAAGCAATTTCCAGATATCCCAGGGAGTGGCGCGCAAGCTGTTAGGACTGGTTCAGTATGCGATGGCCCAGCAGGACATTCGTTATTACCTCAACGGTTTGCTGCTGATCACCGAAGACAAGGAAATCAAGGTCGTTGCCACGGACGGCCACCGGCTGGGTTACGCAGTGACCGGACTTAAGGAAAAACAGGAAAAGAGCGAAGTGATATTGCCACGTAAAGCCATTCTCGAACTGGCACGGCAACTGGTTGAAGGAGATGAACCGCTGGATATCGCGATTCATGCCAACCAGGTTCGTTTCCGTTTTGGTGACGTTGAACTGACTACCAAAGTCATTGACGGCAAATTCCCGGATTACCAGCGGGTCATTCCGACCAATTATGAAAAAAGCATCAGCTTGGACCGCGACGAACTGCAGCGCGCTCTGCAGCGTGCGGCGATTCTGTCCAATGAAAAGTTCCGTGGGGTGCGCTGGATGCTGACCAAGGACAGCCTGCGAATTTCCTGCAGCAACAATGAGCAGGAAGAGGCCCAGGAGGAGCTGGAAGTCGAATTCGGCGGTGATCCCCTGGATGTGGGATTCAACGTGACCTACCTGCTGGATGTGCTCAGCAACGTGCCGCCGGGCAAGGTAGTGTGCTCCTTTGGTGATGCGAACAGCAGCATGCTGATCACTCTGCCCGGGCGTGACGATTTCCGCTATGTAGTAATGCCGATGCGAATCTGAGAAAACGGCAGCACCGAGAACTCAATAAATTAAAAAATAAGTTCAAAAACAAGGACGAAAAGAAATTCAATGAGCGAAAAAGAACAGCGCACCGGCAACGAATACGATGCAAACAGCATCAAGGTTCTCAAAGGTCTTGAAGCCGTGCGTAAACGTCCGGGGATGTATATCGGTGACACCAGTGATGGCACCGGCCTGCATCACACCGTTTTCGAAGTTGTTGACAACGCAGTTGACGAGGCCCTGGCTGGACACTGTGACGAAATCACCATCATCATCCATCCTGACAACTCGATCAGCGTCGCCGACAATGGTCGCGGCATTCCCACGGAAATCCATCCGGATGACGAGGAAAAGCGTTCGACTGCCGAAGTGGTAATGACCGAACTGCACGCCGGCGGCAAATTCGACAGCAATTCCTACAAGATTTCCGGTGGTCTCCACGGCGTCGGCGTATCCGTGGTCAACGCCCTGTCGGAATGGCTGCGACTGACCATTCGCCGCGACGGCAAGATGCACAGCATGGAATTTCGCATGGGCGAGGCTGTAGCCCCGCTGAAGGTGGTCGGCAAAAGCGAGCGCCGCGGCACCGAAGTGCATTACCTGGCAAGCAAGGAGATTTTCGGCAACGTCGATTTCCACTATGAAATTCTCGCCAAACGTCTGCGCGAACTTTCATTCCTGAACCACGGCGTGAAAATCACGCTGACCGATCAGCGTTCGGGCAAGGAAGAAAAATTTGCCTTCAGCGGCGGTGTCAAGGGTTTCGTCGAGTACATGAACCGCGCGAAAAGCGTGCTGCACCCGAACATTTTCCATATCCAGGGCACCAAGGACGGCATTACCGTCGAGGTTGCCATGCAGTGGAACGATTCCTATCAGGAATCAATGCAGTGTTTCACCAACAATATTCCACAGCGTGACGGCGGCACCCATCTCACGGGTTTGCGCGCCGCAATGACGCGCACGCTGAACAACTACATCGAGTCGACCGAGCAGGCGAAAAAGGCCAAGGTCGAGACCAGCGGCGATGACATGAAAGAAGGATTGACCGCGGTACTGTCGGTCAAGGTTCCAGAGCCCAAGTTTTCCTCGCAGACCAAGGACAAGCTGGTGTCCTCGGAAGTGCGTCCAGTGGTGGAGGAAATCGTTGGCCAGAGGCTGATGGAATTCCTGCTCGAGAAACCGAACGACGCCAAGATCATCTGCGGCAAGATCGTCGATGCCGCGCGTGCGCGCGAAGCTGCACGCAAGGCCCGCGAACTGACGCGCCGTAAAGGTGTGCTGGACTCCTTCGGCCTGTCCGGAAAACTGGCAGATTGCCAGGAACGCGATCCGTCGAAATGCGAACTGTATCTGGTCGAGGGTGATTCGGCCGGCGGTTCCGCCAAGCAGGGACGCGACCGGAAAAACCAGGCAATCCTGCCGCTGCGCGGCAAGATCCTCAACGTCGAGAAAGCACGTTTCGACAAGGTGATTTCATCGACCGAGATCACCACGCTGATCAGCGTGCTTGGCACCGGCATCGGCAAGGACGAGTACACCCCGGACAAGCTGCGCTATCACCGCATCATCATCATGACCGACGCCGACGTTGACGGCTCACACATCCGCACGCTGCTGCTGACCTTCTTCTACCGGCAAATGCCAGAGCTGGTCGAGCGTGGACACATTTATATTGCGCAACCGCCGCTGTACAAGGTCAAACACGGCAAGCAGGAGCGTTACCTGAAGGATGAGCATGAACTGAAGCAGTACCTGCTGAAGCAGGCACTGGCCGAGGCCGAGTTGTATACCACGGTCGGTGCGCAGCCCCTGTCCAAGGACGCGCTGGAAGAAGTGGCCAAACATTATCTGCTGGCAGAAGCGGTCATTGAGCGCGAAAGCCGGATCATTGATTCGGAAGCCCTGCATGGATTGCTCAATAATCCGGTGACGCTGGATCTCGGTGATGAGGCGTCTGCGCAAAAAAGCGCGAAAGAACTGGCTGGTCTTTACCAGGATGCCAAGAACATCAGGATCGATGTGGTACTCGACGAAAAAAGCGAATTGTATACGCTGCGCATTTCACGCACCCAGCACGGCGTTGCCCGCAACAGCATGATTGATGTTGATTTCCTGCAAAGCGGCGATTACGCGCAAATCCGCAAGACGGCGCAGATGCTGCATGGCCTGCTCGGTGAAGGCGCCTATATCAAGCGCGGCGAACAGATGCATCCGGTCAAGGAGTTCCGCGAGGCGATCGACTGGATCCTGGCGGAAGTGCAGCGTGGCATCGGCATTCAGCGCTACAAAGGTCTCGGCGAGATGAATCCCGAGCAACTGTGGGATACCACGATGGATCCGAAAACCCGCCGCCTGCTGAAGGTGCAGATCGAAGATGCGATCGGCGCCGACGAGATTTTCACCACGCTGATGGGCGATGCCGTCGAACCGCGCCGCCTGTTCATCGAAACCAACGCCTTGGGTGTGCGTAACCTGGACGTTTGATATCTACTGCGACAATAAAAAACGGCCACTCTGCTCCGGCAAATCTGGCCGTATCCATTTGTTTTAATTGATTATTTTTTCGCGAGAATCGCACGCTTCTTGTTGGCGGGCACCGGCTTTTCGACAACGGTAACAGCGGCGGGGGCAGCTTTTTTACTACCCCTGGCGGCTTTGCTGCCACTGCTTTCCTTGTCGCCTTTAGCCGCGCGCGGCGCAAACTCAAAACCCACCTTGCCGTCAGGCTGCCGCACGAGGAAGGCCTTGAAGCGGCGGCCGTTGCGATTGGACACGAAGGCATCCAGCAGGTCGGTGCGGCCGTCCTTCAGCAGCTTCTGCATCTGTTCGCGCTGGATTTCCTGGCGCAATATGACCTTGCCCGAACGGAAGTCGCATTTGCGCGGAGGCAGGTTTTCACAAACATAATTCATGCCGTGCTCGTACACCTTGCCGCCACATTTCGGGCAGGTGCCCAGTGATTCATGGCCGGAAAAATCGACTTCTTCCGGTTCGCCATCCGGATTGCTGTTGCCGAAATCGAATTCAAGCTTGAAGTTGTTTGTTTCTTTATCCGCCACGATGCGCAGGATGGCGGCGAAGGGCCGGCCCATTTTTGAGCGGAAACCCTGCAGCGGGCCGATGGTGCGCTCACGCAGCAGCGTTTCCACTTCCTCAATCTCGAACTGGCGACCGCCCGGTATTTTGGTAATCGAAAACTCGCAGGCCTCGCAGGCGAAGCGCCGGTAGTTTTCCTTGACCGTACCGGCGCAATGCGGGCACGGCGTCTGCAGAGTCGCGTAGTCGCCGGGAATGGTTTCGTTGTTGTATTCCTTGGCACGTTTGACGATGCGCTCGGTAATGGTGGCGATTTCCTTCATGAAGGAAGTGCGCTTGAGTTTGCCGCGCTCCATCTGCAGCAGCTTGTATTCCCACTCCCCCGTCAGCTCCGGTTGTGTCAGTTCGCTGACGCCCAATCCGTTCAGCAGCGTCAACAACTGGAAGGCCTTGGCTGTCGGAATCAGTTCGCGGCCTTCGCGCACCATGTATTTTTCGGCGATCAGGCGTTCGATGATCGCGGCGCGGGTTGCCGGCGTACCGAGACCCTTCTGTGCCATCGCATCACGCAGTTCGTCGTCCTCGATCAGCTTGCCGGCGCCTTCCATCGCGCTCAGTAGTGTTGCTTCCGAGTAACGCGCCGGCGGCCGTGTTGCGAGCCCGACCGGATCCACGGCATTAACCGGCGGTTTTTCGCCTTTGCCTACGGCCGGCAGATTGGCGCTTTCCTGCTGCTCGTCTTTGCCGTAAATCGCCAGCCAGCTCGGTTTGACCAGGATCTTGCCCTCGGTCTTGAACTGATACGACGCGACTTCGGTGATGCGCGTGGTGACCAGGTATTCCGCCGGCGGGAAAAACACCGCCATGAAACGACGCACGACCAGGTCGTAAATCTTCTGCTGTACTTCGTTGAGGCTTTTCGGCGGCTGCGGCGTCGGAATGATAGCGAAGTGATCCGAAATCTTGCTGTTGTCAAAAATGCGTTTGTTCGGCTTGATCCACTTGCCCTTGATGATTTCCTTGGCAAACGGGCCGAACTGCGCTTCGCCGCCGAGAGCGTCCAGCGTGGTCTTGACCGTCGCCATGTAATCTTCGGGCAGGTGCCGGGAATCCGTTCGCGGATAAGTCAGCGCCTTGTGCCGCTCGTACAATTCCTGGGCGATCGACAGTGTGGTTTTCGCCGAAAATCCGAATTTGCCATTCGCTTCGCGCTGCAATGAGGTCAGGTCGAACAGCATGGGCGACAGCTGCGACGACGGTTTTGATTCTTCGGTGACCGTGCCGGTCTTGCCACGGCAGGCTTCGGCAATTTTTTCTGCGGCTTTGCCGTCCCACAGGCGGCTGTCGCGTTTTTCTGCGTCGTTTTCGTCGCGTTTGAATGCCGGATCGAACCAGCGTCCTTCGTAATCACCGGTCTTGGCACCGAATGTCGCGCGCACTTCCCAGTAATCACGCGGTACGAATTTGCGAATTTTTTGTTCGCGGTCGACGACGATCATCAAAGTCGGCGTTTGCACCCGACCGACGGTGGTCAGGTAAAAACCGCCGCCTTTGCTGTTGAAGGCCGTCATCGCTCGCGTGCCGTTGATGCCGATCAGCCAGTCGGCTTCGCTGCGGCTGCGCGCAGCATCCGCCAGCGGCTGCATTTCATCGTCGCTACGCAGCTTGGTGAAACCCTCGCGGATGGCGGCCGGCGTCATCGACTGCAACCACAGCCGTGATACCGGCTTGGTGCTGTTGGTCGCCTGCGCGATGTAACGGAAAATCAGCTCGCCTTCGCGGCCCGCGTCACAGGCATTGATCACCTTGGTGACGTCCTTGCGTTTTAGCAGCTTGGCCAGCACTTTCAGCCGGGCTTCACTTTTGACGATCGGATTCAGGTCAAAATGCGGCGGAATCACCGGCAAATTGGCGAATGACCATTTGCCGCGTTTGACTTCGAATTCTTCGGGAGCAGCAATTTCCAGCAAATGGCCGACCGCGGACGACACCACATAGTCGTCATTTTCGAAATACTCGGCATGCTTGGTGAATCCGCCAAGAACGCGCGCGATGTCGCCGGCGACAGAAGGTTTTTCCGCGATGATGAGCGTTTTCGCCATGTAAACCGTTGAATTTGCGGATTAATACCGCTGCAGATGGGGCGCCGGACTGCCGCGCCGTGGAAAAGAGCGCCCGATGATAAGAACAATCCCCGGTCAGCGCAAGCCGGGATCAACCGCCCTCCGAAAAAGTGATGGGCGAGCGTGTTGGGAGCGCAGCAACTGCGCGCGCACGCCATCAAGTCATTGATTAAGAAAGACTTGCATCAGCATCAAGGCTGGGCTGTTTTACGCTAACAACGTTTTCAATAAATGGTCAGGACAGGCGTTGCCAGCGTCCCCCGGGCAGGCTTTCGACACATCCCGCTAATTCGAGTTCGGTCAGCGTAGTGCTGAGCACATCGATGGCGAGTGCGCTGCGTTGTTGCAAGGTATCAACGTCCACCGGATCGAAGCCGATATGCGCGAGCAGCGGATGGGCCTTCGCAGCGTCCGCCGACGTTGGGGCAACCCGTGTTGCCTGTGACAAACCCAGTTCTTCCAGCACATCCTGCGCCGATTCCACCAGTTTGGCACCCTGCTTGATCAGCGCGTGACAACCCTTGGCCAGCGGAGAGTGTATTGAGCCGGGAATCGCAAACACTTCCCGACCCTGATCTGTTGCGAGGCGTGCGGTAATCAGAGACCCGCTGGAAATTGCAGCTTCGACAACCAGGCAGCCTTTGGACAATCCACAAATCAGGCGATTGCGTCGCGGAAAATTGGCAGCCAGTGCCGGCGTACCCAGCGGAAATTCCGAGATCAGTGTGCCTTGCGCTGCAATGCGATGGGCGAGATCGCGGTTGCGCGCCGGGTACACGGTATCGAGTCCGGTGCCGATCACGGCAACGGTTGAACTGGCACCGTCGAGCCCGCCACGATGTGCGGCTGCATCCACACCCAACGCCAACCCGCTGATGATGGTGAGGCCCGCATTGCTGAGCGCGGTGGCAAAGGCTTCCGCATTGGCAAGACCCTGTGCGGTGGCGTTGCGGCTGCCGACGATGGCAAACCCTTGCCGGCCCAGCAGATCCAGCCGTCCCTTCACGTAGATCAGCGGTGGCGGATCAGGAATTTCCAGCAAGGCCTGCGGATAAGCGGCGTCTGCCAGAGTAATGATGTGATTGGCAGCATCCTCCAGCCAGGGCCCGACGGCGCTCCAGCTTGCCGGATCGGCACCGCCACTGCGGATGGCAATGGCGATTTTTTCGCTGACAATGCCGCGCAGTTCGCGGTGGCTGGCGGCCAGGACGTTTTCAGGTGTGCCCAGCGCGACCAGCAGCTTGCGCAGTGATTGGTGTCCCAGTCCCGGCAGCAGGCTCAGGCGGAGCCAGACTTCCAGATCCGCGTCGACAGACATCGGAGGGGGCCAGCGGAAACAAGCTCCCGCTGCGGCAATCAGGGATTAGTTACGAAATCGGAGACCGTGACCGGGCGGCTGGCTTCCATCACCAGCGCAAATGATGCGCGGTCAAAGGTGCGGAACACCATGACCAGACCGTAACGCTGGTCGGGCAGTTGGGCGATGTCTTGGTTGGTGATTGCTTCGCCCCGCTCCATCAGGGTGTCGCGCGCCGGAATGGTTTCGCCGTAATAAGTGCGCGGCGCGTCACTGCCGGAGAAGCCGCTGCGGCCGAACAGTGGCGCGGTGCGCTGGCTGTAACGTGCGCTGGTCTGGCTGCGTTCAATGGCAAGCACGGTGCCGACCTGCAACCCGTCTTTGCTGCCTTTTGACAAGGTCACGATGGACAGCGGACCGGTTTCCTGCAGGCCGCCGTAGGCCGAGATGATGCGGCCCTTGACCGGCGTCTTCGGCGGTTGCGGCACATACGCAAAAACCGGCGTTTGTTTGCCCAGCGGCAGCAGGCGGTCGTCACGGAAGATTTCCTGGACGGAGCGGACGATTTCTATGGTCGCGACATTGCCATGCTGACGCACCTGAGCCTCGCCCAGATAAGTGGCTTCATAACCGAGAATCTGATTGTTCTCGGGATCAACCAGCGGATCACCGCGGCGGAAAATCTGCCATTGGTCGCCTTTGTTCTTGGCGAGGCCGTGGACGAATGCGCGATCGCCCGGTCCCAGCGTGACACGGCCATCGGCAGTTGCGACGATTTTTGCCGCGCTTTCAAGTTCATTCTCACCGACAACCAGCGGTTTGGACAGGAACGGTTCAATCACGGACGGCAGAATGCTGGGCACGGCACTGCGCGCGCTGGGTTCGCTGCGCACCTTCGGTCCCAGCTTTATGGTGTCCAGTTGCACCAGGCTCAGCCGGGCTTCGCCACTGCTGCGGTCCAGCACGATGACGTCACCGGGGTAAATCAGGTGCGGATTCTTCAATTGCTCCTGATTCATTTTCCACAGCTCCGGCCAGCGCCACGGCTCCTTCAGGTAGCGCCCGGAAATGCCCCACAAGGTGTCCCCTCTCTGCACTGTGTAACGGTCTGGAGCGCCATCCCGCATGTCAGCGGGCGTGGCAGCAACTGCGGCCAGTGCCGGAGTTATCAACAAAATCAGGGATATAATTGCTTTTCGCATGTGGAGCCCCACCTTAATGTGAGCGTCGCCGGCGTACTCGTGCAGAAACCGCAGCCGACGTAAGAGTTTGGTTTAAATTCTGCATCTAGCTGATTAAATTGGCAAGTTTTTCATGGCTTTACTTCCGATATTGCACTACCCCGATCCGCGTCTGCACAAGGTCGCAGCACCGGTGAAGCGGGTGGATGACAAAATACGTAAATTAATCAAAGACATGGCTGACACCATGTACGCTGCGCCGGGTATTGGTCTCGCCGCAACACAAGTGGACGTGCACCTGCGCCTCATCGTTATCGACATTTCCGAAATCCGCGACCAGTTGCAGGTTTTCATCAACCCGGAAATCATCCGTGCCGAGGGCGAAGCCGAATGCGAGGAGGGTTGCCTGTCGGTGCCGGGAATTTTCGAGAAAGTCACGCGTGCCGCCCGGGTTACGGTAAAGGCGCTCGACGAAAACGGGCAGCAACGCCAGTTCGAGGCCGATGGCCTGCTGGCGGTTTGCATCCAGCATGAAATGGATCATCTGATCGGGCGGGTTTTTGTCGAGAAACTATCCCGCCTGAAGCAACAACGCATCACCGCCAAGCTGTCTAAACAGCAGCGGCAGGCCATGTAAAGCGGCGCCGCGCGCGCAACTCCCCCATTGAGAATCATTTTTGCAGGTACACCGGCGTTTGCCGCTGCTGCGCTGGCTGCGCTGCTCGACGGCGGGCATGACGTGGTGCATGTGCTGACACAGCCGGACCGGCCGGCCGGGCGCGGCCTGAAGCCGCAGGCTTCAGCGGTGAAACAACTCGCGCTGGCCCGCCAGCTTGCGCTGTCGCAGCCCGTGACGCTCAAGGATTCCGCGCTGACCGCGCAACTTGCGAATCTGCACGCCGAGGTCATGGTGGTCGCGGCCTACGGGCTGATGATTCCCGAATCGTTGCTGCAGTTGCCGCCCCGCGGCTGCCTGAATATCCATGCGTCCTTGCTGCCGCGGTGGCGCGGCGCGGCGCCGATCCAGCGTGCCATACTGGCCGGTGACCGCGAGACCGGTGTGACCATCATGCAGATGGACGCGGGGCTGGATACCGGAGCCATGCTGCTGGCGCAGGCCGTGCCGATTGCCGATGATGACAATGCGCAGACCCTGCATGACAAACTCGCCGCTGTCGGCACACAACTGCTGCTGCGCGTGCTGCAGGAACAGCCGCAGTGCGTAGCGCAGGAGGACGCATGCGCAAGCTACGCCACAAAAATCAGCAAGGCCGAAGCACATATCGACTGGACGCGGCCGGCTGCTGAAATAGATCGTCTGATCCGCGCATACAACCCGACACCCGGCGCATGCACGATCTGGAACGGACAGACGCTGAAAATCTGGCGCGCCGAACCGGCGACGGCCACCGCCGTTCCCGGCACCGTGGTGCAGGCGGATAACAATGGTGTTGTTGTTGCAACCGGGACCGGGGCCATCCGCCTGCTGGAATTGCAGCGTGCTGGCGGCAAACGGCTCGCGCCGCGCCAGTTTCTGGCGGGAACACCCATCGACGCAGGCACGCGTTTTGAAGCCTGACGTTTCAAAATCCGACCGCGATACTCAGAGTGATGCCGCACGTTCCGCTGCACGTCCCGTTACACGTCCCGCTTCACGTTCCGCTTCACGTCCCCACTCTTTGCGGCGGCCCGCTTGAGCATGGAACGCGTGCAGTGCCTGGCGGCGGAAGCCGTATCCCGCGTTCTCGCGGGACGCAGCCTCGATGCCGAACTCGCTGCGACGTGGCAAAGTGAGGCCACACTGACGCCGCAGGAACGCGGTGCGGTGCAGGATCTCGCCTATGGCGTGTTACGCCATCTGGGTTTTCTCGAAGCGCTGCTCGGCCAGTTACTGCACAAGCCGCCGACGGATGTGCTGGTGCGCAACCTGCTGCAGGTCGCGCTCTACCAATTGCTCCATAGCAAGGCGCGTCCGTACACCATCGTTGATCATGCCGTGCCGGCCTGCGCGCAACTGGGGTTTCCGCAGGCCCAGGGTCTGGTCAATGCGGTATTGCGCAACTTCCTGCGCCGCCGCGCCGAACTCGAGGCAGTGGCAGCGGCCACCGACGAAGGGCGTTATTCCTACCCGCAATGGTGGATCGCCAAACTGGCCGCGCAGTTTCCGCAGAACTACCGGGAAATTCTCGAGGCCGGCAATGTCCGGCCGCCGTTGACGCTGCGGGTCAATCGCCGCCGCATGACGCGCGACGCTTATCTTGAGATGCTCGGAGGTGAGGCGATTGGCGCACATCCCGTGGGCCGGCATGGCGTGATCATCGACAAGCCGCGGCCCGTTGCCCAACTGCCCGGGTTCTCCGCAGGACTGGTATCCGTGCAGGATGCCGGCGCGCAACTGGCCGCCGAACTGCTCGATGTTGCCGACGGCATGCGAGTGCTCGATGCCTGTGCCGCGCCTGGCGGCAAAACCGCGCACCTGCTGGAACTGGCCGACCTTGAACTCACCGCGGTTGATATCGATGCGGACCGCCTGCAGCGGGTGGCGGACAACCTGACGCGGCTGTCGTTGCGGGCGCGCCTGTTGCAGGCTGACGCCGGACAGCCGGAACAGTGGCGCGATGCCGGAACCTTTGATCGCATACTGGCCGATGTGCCATGCACCGCCTCCGGCGTGGTGCGCCGTCATCCGGATATCAAATGGCTGCGCCAGCAGAGCGACATCAAGGCGCTGGTCATCCGGCAGGCAGGCATTCTCGACACGCTTTGGCAGTTGCTGGGCAGTGGTGGTAAATTGCTGTATGCAACCTGCTCCGTATTTGGCGAAGAAAATAACCGGCAGGTCGAACAATTCATTGCCCGTCATCACGATGCGCGGCAACTTTCCCTCCCGCTGCTCGCTGACGGCTTAAAACATATCGACGGCCAACTGCTTCCTGATGCAGCGCATGATGGTTTTTTTTACGCCCTTCTGGAAAAAGTTTGATCTGGCGGCGCTGCTGCTGGCATTCGCGCTGGCGGTGCCGGCGCAGCTTTCCGCGCAGACCCACGGCATTGACGTGCGTCGCGCCACGGTCACCACGGCCGATGACCATTACGTGCTCGAAGCCGAGATTGACATTGTCCTCTCGGCACCGCTCGAAGATGCATTGCACAAAGGCATCCCGCTGTATTTTCTGCTCGAATTCGAGATGGTGCGGTCGCGTTGGTACTGGTTCAACGACAAGGCGGTGTCCCGGCAGCAGCAGTACCGGCTGCAATTCAATGCCCTGACGCGCCAGTACCGTATCGGCGTCGGCGCGTTCTACCAGAATTTTCCGACCCTGGCCGAAGCACTGCAGGTGATGACCAAAGTGCGGCGGCGCGAAGATCTGGATCCCGGCACGCTCAGCAAAGGCACCAGCTACACGGCCGGTCTGCGGCTGCGGCTCGATACTTCGCAACTGCCAAAACCGTTCAACCTGAATGCGCTGGGCTCGCGTGAATGGAACATCGGCTCCGATTGGGCGCGCTGGACGGTGACGCCATGACGACCATGGCCGGCAAACAGCCACGCACCGGCGCAGTCATGCGTTATCTGTTGTTGCTCTGTGTCGGGCTCGGCGTGATCGCGGTTTTCCTGCTGGCTTCGGTGAGCACCAACTCGGCATTGTTCTCCGATTATTACCCCGCACTGCTCGGCGTCAATCTGGCGATCGCGCTGCTGCTGGCCGGCATGGTTGCCTATCAACTGGTCAGCCTGCGCAAGCGACTCAAGGCCGGGGTGTTTGGCGCCAAGCTGACCTTGCGGCTGGTGGCCCTGTTTGCGCTGATGGCGGTGTTGCCTGGCGCGCTGATTTACGGTGTATCAGTGCAATTCGTGTCGCAAAGCATCGAGTCCTGGTTTGAAGTGCGGCTGGACAGCGCGCTGGAGAGCGGTCTCAATCTCGGCCGCCGCACGCTCGACGGCCGCCTCAAAGAATTGGCGGCCAAAGCCGACCGCATGGCATTGACGCTGTCGACGCGACCGGCATCCGAACATATCGCTGCGCTGAACGAACTGCGCGAGCAGACCGGGGTCGACGAGGCCACGCTGTTTAATCTACGCGGCCGGGTGCTGGCTTTTTCCGGCAACGAGCGCAGCGGCATCGCGCCCGACGCGCCGGGCGCGGCGGCGATGCGCCAGATCCGCATGCAACAGGTTTACAGCGTGATCGAAGCCATCCCCGAACGCGGCCTGTATCTGCGTGCGCTGGCGCCGGTCAACGTGGTGGCGCTGACAGAGGAAACCCGGGTGCTGCAGCTGTTGCAGGCCGTGCCCGCGCAGCTGGCGCGTGATGCCGAGATCGTGCAAACCGGCTATCGCGAGTATCAGGAACTGCAATTGTCCCGGCGCGGCCTGAAAAGGCTCTACGCGATCACACTGACGCTGACCTTGCTGCTCGCGCTGCTGTCCTCGCTGGGCCTGGCATTTGTGCTGTCGAATCGATTGTCCGCACCGCTGAGCGCGCTGGTTGAAGGTACGCGCGCGGTGGCGCAGGGTGACTTCAGCCGCCGCGCCGCGGTGGCCAGCCGCGATGAACTCGGCCAGCTCACGCAGTCCTTCAACAGCATGACGCTGCAACTGGCCGAAGCGCAGGCGCGCGTCGAGCGCAACCAGGCACAGCTTACGCATGCCAAAGCCTATCTCGAAAGTGTGCTGGCGCATCTGTCGGCGGGTGTGCTGACGTTTGACGGCAACCTGCGCCTGCGATCCGCCAACCCGAGCGCCGCACATATTCTCGGCGCCGACCACGCGTTGCTGCTGGATGCCGCCCTGCGGGACTGGCCGGCAATGGATGCAAGCCTGGCGCCGCTGGTGCAGGCGGTGGCCGAAGCCTTTGCCCGCCCCAATGCAGCAGAATGGCAGCGCCAGGTCGAGCGCGAAGTCAAAGGCGGCACACAGGCGCTGCTGCTGCGTGGCACGCGCTTCGGCGAAGCTGGTAATACCGGCCTGATCGTCGTGTTCGATGACGTGACTCAGCTGTTGCAGGCACAGCGCGACGCCGCGTGGGCGGAAGTTGCGCGGCGCCTGGCCCATGAAATCAAGAATCCGCTGACGCCGATCCAGCTTTCGGCGGAACGCATCCAGCTTAAGCTCGAGCCCAAACTGTCGCCCGCGGATGCCGAAATCCTGGCGCGCTCGACGCAGACCATCGTCAGCCAGGTTGCCGCGCTGAAACGCATGGTCGATGCCTTCAGCCAGTACGCGCGCACGCCGGAGCCCGCGCTGCGCGCGCTCGACCTGAATGCCCTGATCCGCGAAGTGCTGATGCTCTACGAGTCGCTGGGATCGAGCATGAAACTCAACCTGGCGGCCGCGCTGCCGCCGGTGCAGGGCGATGCCACGCAGATCCGCCAGGTCATTCATAACCTGCTGCAGAATGCCCAGGATGCGCTGGCCGGCGCTGAGGCACCGTACATCGAGATCGCGACCGCAGTGCGTGACGGGCGCGCCGAATTCTCGGTGACCGACAATGGCACCGGTTTTCCGGAACCACTGATGAAGCGGGCGTTTGAGCCGTATGTGACGACCAAACCGCGCGGCACCGGACTCGGCCTGTCGATCGTGCGCAAGATCGTCGAGGAACATCATGGTGAAGTCACGATCACCAACGTGGCACCGCACGGTGCGCGCGTGGTGATCATATTGCCTGCGGCCAATCAGGGCGCGGGAGAGCGCTCGGCCGCGTGAACATTTAAAGCAGACAAAGATGCGACAAATACTGGTAGTAGACGACGAAATAGGCATCCGCGAACTCCTGTCGGAAATCCTTTCCGATGAAGGTTATGACGTGCGGCTCGCGGAAAACGCCGGTGCCGCCCGCGCCTTCCGCACCCAAATCCGCCCGGATCTGGTGCTGCTCGACATCTGGATGCCGGATACCGATGGCATCACATTGCTCAAGGAATGGGCCAGCAGCGGGCAACTGACCATGCCGGTGGTGATGATGTCGGGGCACGGCACCATTGATACCGCGGTCGAAGCCACCCGCATCGGGGCTTACGATTTCCTCGAAAAACCGATTGCCCTGAAGAAACTGCTGGCGACCGTCGGCCGCGCGATTAGCCGCGGTGAGCAGCGGCCGCATGCCGCCGCCGCGCTGGCGATGCTGGGGCGCACGCCGGTGATCCAGGAGTTGAAGCAACGACTTGAAAGAATCGCCGCCGGCCGCGCAGCGGTACTGATCCAGGGCGCGCCGGGCTGCGCCTTTGAGGCCTGCGCGCGCGCGCTGCATGTGCCGAGCAATCCATGGCACGTGGTCGATCACGGCAAGCAGACCGTGGAGACGCCGCTGGATCTGCTGCAGGCCGCCCGTGGCGGCACCCTGTTCGTGCGCGATGTTGCCGAGTTCAGCAAGCTTGAACAGCGTGGGCTGCAGGTGCTGCTGTCGCAGGCGGATCGTTATAACGTGCGCGTGGTCTGCGGCGCGACCCGACCGCTGTCGGGACTGGTGGCCGGGGGGAGTTATGACGACCGTGTTTACCAGTTGCTCGGGGCAACCACCATCCAGCTGCCCTTGCTGCGCGATCAGCGCGATGATATTCCGGAACTTGCCGGGGCCATGCTCAACGATCTGGTCGAGCAGAAACTGGTGCCGTCCCGGCATTTCAGCACCGCGGCGCTGAATGCCCTGCGCACCCATGACTGGCCGGGTAATTTTTCCGAATTGCGCAGTGTGGTGCAAACGCTGGCCAATACCGCGGTCGGCGAGCAGATTGCGCTGGAAGAAGTGCAGCGCGCATTGCCGCAGGCCGCTGCGCCAAATGCTGCTGCATCATTGCAGCTTGACGCGCCGCTGCGCGACGCGCGCGATGCCTTCGAGCGCGTTTATTTCGAGCATCACCTGGCCCGGGAAGGCGGCAATATCAGCCGTGTGGCCGACGTGGTGGGCCTCGAACGCACGCATTTGTATCGCAAGCTCAAGCACTTGGGCATCAAGACCTCACGCAAAAACGAGGAATGACACCTGCGCGACCGGACCGGCCACATACTGGTTCCGGCTCTGGTTCCGGCTCTCGCGCCGGTGATGGTGCTGCCGTTATAATTACGGTTTTCTTCCCCCCGATTTCGTTTCGCCAGGATCAAGCAAGCCATGAGTTCCCGACCCGAGTTGGCGAACGCGCTGCGCGCGTTGGCAATGGACGCAGTGCAGCAGGCCAATTCCGGCCATCCCGGCATGCCGATGGGCATGGCGGAAATCGCCGAAGCCCTGTGGCATCGCCACCTGCGCCACAATCCGGCCAATCCGCAGTGGGCCAATCGCGATCGTTTTGTCTTGTCGAATGGTCACGGCTCGATGCTGCTCTACGGATTGCTGCACCTGACCGGCTACGATCTGCCGATCGAAGAACTGAAACGTTTCCGCCAGCTGCATTCCAAAACGCCAGGTCATCCGGAACACGGCATGACCCCCGGCATCGAGACCACCACCGGACCGCTTGGGCAAGGGGTCGCCAACGCCGTCGGCATGGCGCTTAGCGAGCGTGTGCTGGCCGACAGTTTTAATCGCGACGGTCACAGCATTGTTGATCACCGTACCTATGTATTCCTCGGCGATGGTTGCCTGATGGAAGGCGTGTCGCACGAAGCCTGCGCGCTGGCCGGCACGCTGCAACTCAACAAACTGATTGCTTTGTATGACGACAACGGCATCTCCATAGATTCAGAAAAAGGCGATATAAAACAATGGTTTACGGATAACACCCCGCAACGCTTCGCAGCCTATGGCTGGAACGTGATCTACGGCGTGGATGGTCATGACACCGATGCCGTGGATGCCGCAATAAGCCAGGCTCGGAATGAAGGCAACCGGCCGACCCTGATTTGCTGCAAGACCCTGATCGGCAAGGGCGCGCCGAAAAAACAAAACACCGGTGGCGCCCACGGAGCCCCGCTGGGTGCCGAAGAAATTGCTGCGACCCGCGTTGCAATCAACTGGCCGTATCCGCCGTTTGAAATTCCCGAAGCAGTGCGTGCCGAATGGAATGCACGCGAGCGCGGAGCCGCGCGGGAAGCCGACTGGAAGCAGAAATTTTCCGCCTACGCCGCCGCACATCCGGGACTGGCGGCTGAATTCAAACGCCGCATGGCTGGTGAATTGCCGGACGGCTGGACCGCGCATCGCGATGCGTTCATGGCGCAGACGGTGCAGAAAGCGGAAACCATCGCCACCCGCAAGGCTTCGCAGAATGCGATAGAAGGTTTTGCGCCGGCGCTGCCGGAACTGATCGGCGGTTCGGCCGACCTCGCCGGCTCCAACCTGACACTGTGGTCGGGTTCCAAAGGGGTGGGTACGACCGGCGGCGGCAATTACATTTATTTCGGTGTACGCGAATTCGGCATGGCCGCGATCTGCAACGGCATCGCACTGCACGGCGGCCTGATTCCCTACCACGCGACCTTCCTCGTGTTCTCCGACTACGCGCGTAATGCGTTGCGCATGACGGCATTGATGAAACAGCGCGTGGTCTGTGTGTTCACCCACGATTCGATCGGCTTGGGTGAGGATGGGCCCACCCACCAGCCGGTGGAGCACGCGGCGACGCTGCGCCTGATCCCCAACATGGATGTATGGCGGCCCTGCGATACCGTCGAAACCACGGCGGCCTGGGCAGCGGCGATTGAACGTCACGATGGTCCGACCAGCCTGCTGCTGTCACGGCAGAATCTGGCCTTCCAGCCACGCAGCGCAGAACAGATCGCGAACATCAATCGCGGTGCCTATGTATTGTCCGAAGCCAGCGGTGGTGCGGCGCGCGCAGCAATCATCGCCACCGGCTCGGAAGTCGCCATTGCAATGGCGGCACAGCAGGCACTGGCCGCGGCCGGCGTTGCGGTGCGCGTGGTATCCATGCCCTGCACATCCATTTTTGATCGCCAGGATGCGGCCTATCGCGAAAGCATATTGCCGCGCGGTCTGGCGCGTGTCGCGGTCGAGGCCGGTGTCACCGATTACTGGCGCAAATATGTCGGACTCGAAGGCGCGGTGATCGGCATCGACCGCTTCGGCGAATCGGCGCCGGCAAGCGAGCTCTACAAATTTTTCGGCATCACCGCAGAGAACGTCGCCGCGGCAGTGCGCGGCATATTGCAGGCATAGGCGATTGAGTTTTTCCAAAAACATGACAGCCTTCCCGAAGGCATGTTTTTGTCATTAATTTGTGTAATTTTCGATAAAGTTCAACGGGATTATCTGGAGGATTCATGACAATCAAGGTCGGCATCAACGGGTTCGGGCGTATCGGTCGCATGGTGTTGCGCGCGGCGGTGCAGGATTTTCCTGATATCGAAATCGTCGGCATCAACGACCTGCTTGAACCGGATTACCTCGCCTACATGCTGCGCCATGATTCCGTGCACGGCCGTTTCAAAGGCGAGATCTCGGTGTCCGGCAGCACGCTGGTGGTCAACGGCAAAAAAATCCGCCTGACCGCGCTCAGGGATCCTGCTGAACTGAAATGGAACGAAGTCGGCGCCGACATCGTCATCGAAGCCACCGGCCTGTTCCTTGACAAGGCGACGGCACAGAAACACCTGACCGCAGGAGCCAAAAAAGTCATCATGTCGGCGCCATCGAAAGACGACACGCCGATGTTCGTGTTCGGCGTCAACGACAAGACCTACGCTGGGCAAACCATAATTTCCAACGCCTCGTGCACCACCAACTGCCTGGCCCCGGTGGCCAAGGTGCTGAACGACAAATGGGGCATCAAGCGCGGGCTGATGACCACGGTGCATGCCGCCACCGCGACACAGAAAACCGTCGATGGTCCGTCGGGAAAGGACTGGCGCGGTGGCCGCGGCATACTCGAAAACATCATTCCGTCGTCCACCGGCGCGGCCAAGGCGGTCGGCGTGGTGATCCCGGAACTGAACAAAAAACTCACCGGCATGGCGTTCCGTGTCCCGACCTCCGACGTGTCTGTGGTCGACCTGACGGTCGAACTGAACAAGCCCGCGACCTATGCCGAAATCTGCGCTGAAATGAAGGCGCAGTCAGTCGGTGCGATGAAGGGTGTGCTGGGTTATACCGAGGAAAAAGTGGTGTCCACCGACTTCCGCGATGAAACCTGCACTTCGGTGTTTGACGCCGATGCCGGCATCGCGCTTGACAGCACCTTCGTCAAAATCGTGTCCTGGTACGACAATGAATGGGGTTATTCCAGCAAGGTGCTGGAAATGGTTCGTGTTATCGCGAAGTAACACCACATCAAAAGCTTTGCCACAGAGGATTCTTTACAATACCCCCTTGAGGGGTACACAGAGATCACAGAGAAGACCGGGCGAAATGTTCGCCCTGCCGGTTTTCCGCTGTTCTCGGTGTCCTCTGTGAACTCTGTGGCTAAAAGGGTTTGATCTTGAAGTTCCTCCGACTGACTGACCTTCCCCTCTCCGGCAAACGCGTATTCATTCGCGCTGACCTGAACGTACCGCAGGACGACGCCGGCAATATCACCGAAGACACGCGCATCCGCGCCACCATCCCCGGCATCAAACACGCGCTTTCGGCCGGTGCTGCGGTGATGGTGACTTCCCACCTCGGCCGGCCGACCGAGGGTACGCTGAACCCTGAAGACTCGCTGGCGCCGATTGCGAAACGCCTCTCGGAGGTGCTCGGCCAACCGGTGCGACTGGTACAGGACTGGGTCGGCGGCGGCTTCGAGGTCAAACCCGGCGAAGTCGTGCTGCTCGAAAACTGCCGCGTCAACAAAGGCGAGAAAAAAAACGACGAAGCCCTGGCGCGCAAAATGGCCGCGCTGTGCGACGTTTATGTCAACGATGCTTTCGGCAGCGCGCACCGCGCCGAAGCGACCACCCACGGCATCGCAAAATTTGCGCCGGTGGCCTGTGCCGGTCCGCTGATGGCGGCTGAACTCGATGCGCTGGGCAAGGCGCTGGAAAAACCGGCGCGACCGTTATTGGCGATTGTTGCCGGCTCCAAGGTGTCGACCAAACTGACCATCCTCAAGGCGCTGGCGTCCAAGGTGGACCAGTTGATCGTCGGCGGCGGCATCGCCAATACCTTCATGCTGGCTTCCGGCATGCGCATCGGCAAATCGCTGGCCGAGCCCGACCTGGTCGGTGAGGCGCAGGCGATCATCGACATCATGAAGGCGCGTGGCGCCACTGTACCGCTGCCGGTGGATGTGGTGGTTGCCGATGAGCTGTCGGCACTGGCCCGTGCCAATCCGATACCCGCGGATGCGGTGCGGGCGGATGACCTGATCCTCGATGTCGGTGCCAAAACCGCGCGGACGTTTGCCGCGCTGATCGCCAAAGCCGGCACCATCGTCTGGAACGGCCCGGTCGGCGTGTTTGAATACGACCAGTTTGCCGGCGGCACCAAAGCGGTTGCCGAAGCGATTGCCGCCTCACCGGCATTCTCGATTGCCGGCGGCGGTGACACGCTGGCGGCCATTGCAAAATATAAAATTGCCGACAAGGTGTCCTATATTTCCACCGGCGGTGGCGCCTTCCTTGAATTCCTCGAAGGCAAAACGCTGCCAGCGGTTGAAGTACTCGAACAGCGGGCAAAATAAGCACAGGCAGGGCGGCACGCGCATCCAGCACGTGCCGGACGCAGTACTAGCGGAATGGGTGGCGCACATGATACGCAGAACAAAAGTGGTTGCCACGCTGGGCCCCGCGTCCAGCGACGCCAAAACGCTGGCACGCATGATTGAAGCCGGACTTGATGTGGTGCGCATCAATTTTTCCCACGGCACGCCCGATGAGCATCGCGCCCGCGTCGAACTGGTACGCAAACTGGCGCGCAAGGCCGGTCGCGCGGTCGGTGTGCTGGTCGATCTGCAGGGCCCGAAAATCCGTATCGGCAAATTCAAGGACGGCAAAATCACGCTGGTTCAGGGCGCGAAGTTCGTACTCGACGCCGAGTGCAAGCTGGGCAATCAGGACGTGGTCGGACTGGATTACAAAAACCTGCCCAAGGATGTAAGCACCGGTGACACGCTGCTGCTCGATGACGGCCGTCTGGTGCTTGGTGTCGTCAACGTGCGCGGACCGCGCATTACCACGGTGGTGGAACAGGGCGGGCTGCTGTCGAACAACAAGGGCATCAACCGCAAGGGCGGCGGATTGACTGCGCCGGCGCTGACCGAAAAAGACAAACAGGACATCAAGCTTGCGGCGGAACTCAAGGCCGACTTCCTCGGTGTCTCGTTTCCGCGCTCGGGCGAGGACGTGCGCTGGGCCCGCGACCTGCTGACCAAGGCCGGTGGCCACGGCCTGATCGTGTCCAAGATCGAACGCGCCGAAGCGATTCCGGCGCTGGAAGAAATACTCGATGCGTCGGACGCCATCATGGTGGCGCGTGGCGACCTCGCGGTCGAAGTTGGCGATGCCGTGGTGCCGGCGCTGCAGAAGCGCATGATCCGCATGGCGCGCGAAAAACAGAAACTGACCATCACCGCGACGCAGATGATGGAGTCGATGATTTCCAGCCCGATTCCCACCCGCGCCGAGGTGTCGGATGTGGCGAACGCCGTGCTCGATGGCACCGACGCGGTAATGCTGTCGGCAGAAACCGCCGCCGGCCAGTATCCCGCTGAAACCATTTCTGCGATGGTGCGGGTCTGTATCGAAGCCGAAAAAGAAGATGTCACCTACCCGGAGCGCCTCGGCGGACTGAAGGAATCCGATGTTGAACAGGCGATTGCCCGCGCCACTGCATTTACCGCCAAGGGCCTGGCGGTCAAGGCGATTGCTGCCCTGACCCAGAGCGGGCGCACGGCGCTGATGATGTCGCGGATGTTCACCCAAGTGCCGATCTACGCCATGAGTTCGGTGATCGATACCCGCCGCCGCGTCACACTGTTCCGCGGTGTACATCCGGTGCGTTTCAAAGGTGCGCGCAATCCGGAGAAGGCGCTGCTGATGGCCGAGGACGAACTGCTGAAACGCGGCGTGGTGCAGCAGGGCGATCTGATCGTGCTCACCATCGGCGAGCCCTTTGGCCGTGCGGGAGGCACCAACACCATGAAAATCGTCAAGGTTGGCGAGCACCGGAAAACCTGATTTTTCCCGGTATTCCGGTGTAAATGCCGCGTGTAAAATACCTCCATATTCCGCATCTTTTCCCTAGACCTATCCAGCAGGAGTCACCATGTCAGCAAATGATCTCGCCGCCATCGCCCAGGCGATGGTTGCCCCGGGCAGAGGCATCCTCGCCGCCGACGAAAGCACTGGCACCATCGGCAAACGCTTCGAGGGCATCAATGTCGAAAACACCGAGGAAAACCGTCGCGCCTACCGCGACCTGCTGTTCCTGACCCGTGGCATCGGCGACCACATCAGCGGCGTGATTCTCTACGACGAAACCCTGCGCCAGAAATCGGCGGACGGGACTTCTTTCGTCAAACTGCTGGAAAAAAACGGTGTGCTGCCCGGCATCAAGGTGGATGCCGGCGCCAAACCTCTGGCGTTCTGCCCGGGTGAGACGGTTACCGAAGGTCTGGACAACCTGCCCAAGCGCTGCGCCGAATACGTCAAGCTTGGTGCCAAGTTCGCGAAATGGCGCGCTGTGATCGACATCGGTCGCGACGTGCCGAGTTCGACCAGCATTGCCGCCAACGCCCATGCACTGGCGCGTTATGCCGCGATCTGCCAGGAAGCGGGTCTGGTGCCCATCGTCGAACCCGAAGTGCTGATGGACGGCGACCACAGCATCGAGCGTTGTGAAGAAGTGACCGAATGGACGCTGAACGCGGTATACGAAGCGCTGTATCTGAACCGCGTCGTGCTCGAGCACAGCGTGCTCAAACCGTCGATGGTGATCTCCGGCAAAAAATGTGCGAAACAGGCGCCGGTCGATGAAGTCGCTGCGCGTACCGTGCGCGTGCTGAAACGGACCGTGCCGGCTGCCGTTGCCGGCATCGTGTTCCTGTCCGGCGGCCAGAGCGATGAAGTCGCCACCGCCCACCTCAATTCAATGAACGTGCAGTTCAAGGGCAATCTGCCCTGGCCACTGTCGTTCTCGTATGGCCGCGCCCTGCAGCAGCCTTCACTGAAAGCATGGAAAGGTCAGGCCGTCAATGTCGCTGCCGCACAGGCTGTACTGGCGCATCGCGCCAAAATGAACGGGCTGGCCAGCCGCGGTCGTTACACCGCAGAGCTGGAGCATCAGGCCAAAGCCGTATAAAAATATTATTAAAATCAATAACTTATAAAATAAGTTGGCGCCTACTCCTGCCGTGCGGCTACCCGTCTCCATCATCACCGGATTTCTGGGCAGCGGCAAAACCACGCTGCTCAACCGGCTGTTGCAGGACCCGGCAATGGCCGGCGCCGCGGTGATCATCAACGATTTCGGCGAGATCGCACTCGATCACCTGCTGATTGCCACCCCAAACGAAAACACCGTATTGCTGGCCAGCGGCTGTATTTGCTGCACGTTGCGCGGTGATCTGGTCAACACGCTGCGTGATCTTGACAAACAACGGTGCCAAGGCGATCTGCCGCCGTTCGACCGGGTGCTGATCGAAACCACCGGGCTTGCCGATCCGGTACCCATCGCGCAGACCGTGGTCACCGATGAAAAGCTGGCACCCACTTACTTTCTCGACAGCGTCATCACGCTGGTCGATGGCGTCAATGGCCTGCAGCAATTGGATACTCAGCCCGAGTCGGTCAAGCAGGCGGCTCTCGCGGACCGGCTGCTGATTACCAAGACCGATCTGGCCGCAGCCACCGCCGTGCCGGCATTGCTCACGCGCCTGACTGAACTCAATCCCGGCGCCCAGGTGCTGACCGTGGCCCACGGCGAGGTGACGCCGGCCCTGCTCTTCGGTGCGGCGATCAATGCCGAAGCGCGCGCCGCCGAAGTACAGCGCTGGTTGCGTGATGACGCCTATGTCCGCATTGAAGCGCAGCAATCCGCATTGGGCGCCCGCAACCGGGCCAGCGCCCACGACGCCCGCATCCAGTCCTACAGCATCCATCTCGATGAAGCGATCAGTGCCGCAGGGCTGACCGCCTGGCTGACCGCGCTGGCATCCCTGCATGGCACGGAATTGCTGCGCGTCAAAGGCCTGCTCAATGTCGACGGCGCACCGGTGGCCGTGCATGCAGTGCAGACCCTCATCCACGAACCGGTCACGCTGCAGCAATGGCCCGATGCTGAACGACGTTCACGGCTGGTGTTCATTACCCGCGGTATGGAACGCAGCGCCATCGAGGCGACGCTGGGCATGCTGGGCTGGCAATCGCAGGTTCCGGCGGAGGGCGTGCCCAAGCCCGATCCGCAGGCCTATGCGCGATTTCTGGCGGCAATGACGCGACCGCGCTGAGCGGCGCAGCAGCCTATCCAGACAGAGATTTCAAAAGCGCTTTATACGTCGCCAGGCCATCTTCGCGAAGTGTGCAGGACGCGAAGGATTTCGATTTCATTTTCCCGCACCCGATAGGGAACGACATAAGGCAGCTTGCCGATGACCAGCTCGCGCGTTCCGATGACCCGTCCGGGCCGCCCCATCGCAACATGGCGCGCGAGCAGGACTTCCGTCTGGTCGATCAGTTCCAGAATCACCCGCGCAGCGGCGACTGGACTGTCCTGCCCGATGTAATCCGCAATGCTGTCGAGGTCGGCTTCAGCGAGCCTTGTCCATCGCAGCCGCAAGCTTTTTCTCCCATTTCTTTTTCAGCTTGGCATGGTCGATGAACTGACCGGCGTTCGCCTGCTGCTCGCCTTCGCGGATGGCGGCAATCTGCCACTCGTTGAGTTCCAGGAACTGTTTGACGGCTTCTGCCGCCAGGGCCGAGCGGCTGCGCTCGGTGGTCTTGGCCAACTGGTCCAGCCGCTTCCGGGTTTCGGTGTCCAGCCGCAATGCCACGGTTTCACTCATCAATGAAGCCCTCCTGTAAACATTGTAAACATTTTGGGCAATCCGGTCCTTCACAGAAAAAATTATCCGGGATGCATGAATCCGAAACCGGCATGAAAATGCTGCGCCTTCCACAAATAAAACAAACAAAACAATGGGTTAAAAAAGACCATTACATGATCCAGCGGCCCCGGATTGACGACCCACGCCTACACCAACCCCGCCTTCAACTACGACGCCAACAGCAACATGACGGCGGGCATGGGCCGCAGCAATAGCTACACCAGCTACAACATGCCCGCCCAGGTCACCGGCGTGGGCTACTCGGGCGGCAGTGGCACCACCGACAACTACGTCCACAACGCCGAGCACGAGCGCACCAAGCTCGTCCACAGCACGCTCGGTACCTTCTTCTTCTACCTGCACCCGGCGGGCAAGGGGCAGTTGCTCTACGAAAAACAGATCGAGGCGAGCCCGAGCACCCGCATCGAGCACAAGTACTACATCAGCGCCGGCGGCGTATCGGTGGCCGTGCACTATGCGCGGGAGAACCCGAACGTCACCGAAACCGCGACGCGCCACCTGCAACTAACCAAAGAAACCAAAAAAAGAACCAAAAGAACCAAAGGTACAATAACCAAAGGTAGCGGAGTCAAATTCTTTCCCCGGCCAATTCATATAATATTAATAAAAACAAATACTTACCTATAATATCCCTTGACCGCCCCCGACAACTTCCCGATGATCCGATGATCTGACCCCAGCCATGCCGCGCCGCCCCCCGCAACCACCTGGCCGATCATCCGCAGCACATCGTGCAGCGCGGCCACAACCGCGCGGCCTGCTTTTTTGCGGAAGAGGATTACCGCTTCTACCTGCACTGGCTGAAGTTGGGCGCGGAGAAATACGGCTGTGCCGTGCACGCTTACGTGCTGATGACCAATCATGTGCATCTGCTGCTCACGCCGGATGCGCCGAACGGCAACTCGCAACTGATGCAATCGCAGGGGCGGCGTTATGCCCAGTACGTCAACCGCTTCTACAAACGCAGCGGCAGTGTCCGGGAAGGGCGTTTCAAATCCAGCCTGATCCAGGCGGAGGACTATTTGCTGGCCTGCTGCCGCTATATCGAACTCAACCCTGTGCGCGGGGACATGGTGCGCTGAAAGTCCACGCTACCCACCGGCGAAACCCCCAAACCCGACCCCCAGGCCTACGCGCGTTTCCTCGCAGCGATGACCAAAATGCATTGATTCATCACGGACTTTGGCTTGACAAGCCGGGGGTGATTAATTAGCTTCCAAGCTTCGCTGCAAACGCTTACATTTCTACTGACGTTTTCAGTTTTTCAGGTGCAGCTGATAGCAGGCAGCGCATCGTTTCCCGGAGGAATTTCACGCATGTTCGACTTCAAACCTGCAGAGGCCAAAGGCCCGGTCCGGGTGCTCAAGGGTGGTCTGCTGATTGACGGCAACGGTGGCAAGCCGGTGAAAGATCCGGTGATCCTGCTCGAAGGCCTGCGCATCAAGCAGGTCGGCGTCAAAGGCAAAGTCAAGATTCCTGCCAAAGCCGAAGTAATTGATTGCGGCACGGCGACGCTGATGCCGGGGCTGATGGACGTGCATCTGCACACGATGATGTTCAACTGCCTGACCTTCCACAATTACCGCGTCGCGCAATGGGAAATCACGCCGGAACTGCAGCAGATGTACGGTCTGTTTCATGCGCAACTCTGTTTCGACATGGGTTTCACCACCCTGCGCGATCTCGGCCTCAATTCCAGCCGTGGCTTGCTGACGGCGCATCTGTGCGCGATCCGCGATTCGATCAACGCCGGCGTCATTGAAGGTCCGCGCATGCTGATCGGCGGCTTTACCACCATTACCGGCTCGCACCTCGACCTGATCCAGCCGCGCGCCGCACAGCGTTATGGTTTCCAGACCGCGGACGGCCCGTGGGAACTGAGGAAGCTGGCGCGGATCAACTTATTGGCGGGGTGCGACATCGTCAAGACCTGCGCCACCGGCGGCGGCGGCACCGACAAGGAAGAGCCGGACATCCGTAACATGACGCAGGAAGAAATGGATGCCATCGTCGATGAAGCCCACGCCTTCCATAAAGTCGCCGCGGTGCACTGCTTCACGCCCGCTGGCCAGCGCATGGCGCTCACCGCCGGCGCCGATACCATCGAGCACATGGTGTTTCATGAGGACGAAACCATCGACATGATCGCCGAAGCCGGCACCTGGATGACGCCGACGCTGCTGCATCGCACCGATCACGCCATCGAGATGCGTCGCGATCAGGGCACCTCGCAATTCGTGCTGAACAAGATGAAGGCGCTGCAGCCGTACTGTTTCGAGACCTTCCAGAAAATGCACAAGGCTGGCGTCAACATCGCACTCGGTACCGACATGGGTTTCGATCCCGAGATGGGCACTAACGCGCGTGAAATGGAAATCTACGTCAACCTGGGCATGACGCCGATGGAAGCCATTGTATCGGCGACGCGCAATGCCGCGCGGGCGATCAAGATGGACCGCGATCTAGGCACGATTGAGGCCGGAAAATTTGCCGACATCATCGCCGTCAAGGGCGACCCGCTGAAAAACATTCGCGTATTCCAGGACAAGAAAAACATCCAGATGGTGATGAAGGAAGGCCGCATTTACGCCGACCGCCGTCCCGGCCACGACAAAAACGTGGTCAGCGTGACGCCACGTGACTGGAAGAAAATCGATTACCTGTAAGGGTGATGGGTGATTGGGTGATTCAGTGATGGGTGATTAAACCCGGGAACCGTCACCGTACAATCACTGAATCACTAAATCACCGAGGAGGTTGAGCATGGCCGTAGCAAAAAAACGGACGACCAAAGCAAGCGCAGCAAAAACCAAGACAGCAGGCGCCATACGCGCCGGTAACGGCAAGTACCACTTTCGCATGGACAAACTGAAAAAAGTGCCGGCCGGCACCGGCTACTCCACTTCGCATGGCGGGGTCGTCGAAGGGGCGCGCATTCTGGTCGGCTACATCCACAAGCCGCGCGGCACCGGCTCACGCATGCACACTCATAACAACGAGCAGCTGAACTATGTACTGCAGGGCACGCTGGTCGGTTCGGTCAACGGCAAGAAAGTCGTCGCCCCGGCGGGCACGCTGATCTACATTCCGGCAAATGCGCCGCATAATCTGGTTTCGTCGACCAAGGACAAGGACGTTATTTTCCTTGCGATCAAGGACTTGTCGCAGGGCATTATCGGCATGGCCGTGGACGGCACGATGAGCGGGCCGCATTACGAAAAAGGCTTCGGTCCGGCAGCAAAAGCGGTCAAAAAAAGCAAAAGCCGTGCTGCATAAAATCGATAAATAAATATTAAAAACAATTGCTTATAAGAATACACCTGACACATCTGAATGCCGAAGTAAAAACCCGGAACCCCCCCTGACGCTGGTCCGCCGGGCCTGATACCGGGCTGGTTCCAGCGTATCCAACCGGAGGAGAAGCGTGATGAAAGCATTGATATCCGTGGCATCGATGTCCGTGGTACTGGCTGCAATGGCCGCAACTGCCTTGCCGGTGCAGGCCGCCACGGCTTACCCGTCGCGGCCGATCCGCGTCATTGTCGCCTACACCCCTGCCGGTACCACCGACATCCTGGCGCGGGCGGTGGGGCAGAAAATGACCGAGGCCTGGGGTCAGACGGTCATTGTCGACAACCGCCCCGGCGCCAACGGCAACATCGGCACTGAAATTTCAGCCGGCGCGACGCCCGACGGCTACACCATACTGATGGCAACTGCGGCGACGCACGGCATCAACAACACGCTGTATCCCACCTTGAAGTGGGATGCAGTCAAAAGTTTTGCGCCGATCAGCCTGGTCGCCATCGTGCCCAACATCCTGGTCGTCAACAATGCGCTGCCGGTCAAAAGCGTCAAGGAACTGATCGCCTATGGCAACGCCAATCCCGGCAAGCTGAATCATGGTTCACCGGGCCTGGGCAGCACCGGCCACCTGTCAGCGGAACTGTTCAAGGCCAGCACGGGACTGAAAATGACCCATGTGCCGTACAAGGGCAGCGCACCGACACTGGCCGATCTGATCGGCGGCCAGATCCAGGTGGTGATTGACAATATCCCGCCTTATCTGCCGCATGTGCAATCCGGGAAAATCCGCGGACTGGCGGTGACTACCGCCAAGCGCAGTCCGGCGGCGCCGAATCTGCCGACTATGCAGGAGGCGGGTGTTGCCGGTTATGAGGCCGGTTCCTGGTTTGGACTGCTGGCCCCGGCCAACACGCCGAAAGACATCGTGCAAAAACTTTCCGTGGAGACCCGGCGCATCCTTCAACTGCCCGACGTCAAGGAACGGCTGTCCGGGCAGGGCGCCGAACCGGCGGGCGGCACGCCGGAAGAGTTTGCCGCATTCATCCGTGTCGAGCAGGCCAAGTGGCGCAAAGTGATCGAGCAGGCCGCCATCAAACTTTAACCGGGCCGGCCATGATCCGCGATCGCGAATCCTTCAATATCCTGCTCGACACCGTCTCACGCCTGGTGCGCGAGAAACTGATTCCGCGCGAGGAAGAAGTCACCGAGCTCGACGAGATTCCTGCGGACATTGTTGCCGACATGCGCACCATGGGCCTGTTCGGGCTGACCATCCCCGAGGAATACGGCGGCCTCGGCCTGACCAGCGAAGAGGAAGTGCTGACCTCGATGACGCTGTGTTACGCCTCGCCGGTGTTTCGTTCGCGCATCGGCACCAATACCGGCATCGGCGCGCAGGGCATCGTCATCGACGGCACCGCAGAACAAAAACAGAAATACCTGCCACGGCTTGCTTCGGGCGAAATCACCGGTTCCTTCGCCTTGACCGAACCCGAGTCCGGCTCCGATGCCGGTTCGCTGAAAACCACAGCGCGCCGCGACGGTGACCATTACGTGGTGAACGGGACCAAGCGTTACATCACCAACGCTCCGGAGGCCGGCGTATTTACGCTAATGGCGCGCACCGATCTGCAATCCAAGGATGCCAAGGGTGTTTCGGCATTCATCGTCGAGCGCAACACGCCGGGACTCAGCGTCGGCCCGGCCGACCGCAAGATGGGCCAGCGCGGTTCACATACCGCCGACGTCATCTTCGACAACGTGCGCGTACCGGCCAGCAGCATCATCGGCGGCAAGGAAGAT
>JBBQAO010000139.1:0-7017 GCA_038316355.1 Burkholderiales bacterium | reverse complement strand
CAATCGCGCGGTAGCGATGGAAATATTCGAGGGGCGCGGCACGGCCAACAACGCGGTGTGCGTCGACATCCGCCACGTGTT
Source organism: Burkholderiales bacterium (assembly GCA_038316355.1). Classification (GTDB taxonomy): domain Bacteria; phylum Pseudomonadota; class Gammaproteobacteria; order Burkholderiales; family SG8-41. The sequence continues at coordinate 6,936 of JBBQAO010000139.1, read as the reverse complement.
CGAGGAAGCCAACCACGGCGCTTCCGGCGACATTATCAAGACTTTCATGAACGGCGGCGTCGACATGAGCCGGGAGTTTCTCGAGGTGACGAGCTGCCCGCATACTTATCTCGGTGGCTTGCGCATCGACGAGTGGGGGCGCACCACGGTCAGCGGCCTCTACGCCGGCGGCGAGGCCGCAGGCGGCATTCATGGTGCCAACCGTCTCGGCGGCGCCGCGCTGATCGACAGTTATGTGTTTGGTTATCGCGCTGGCGTGGCGGCGGCGCTGGAGGCCGGTACGCAGGCGGCGGTGACGGCCGATATGGGCGGGTGGCGCGCCGGCGTGGAGGCCCTGGAACAGTGGTCGCAGCGCGGTGACGGTGAGTCGCCCGGGGCCTGGCGCGACGCGGTGCAGCGTCTGGTGGTCGAATCGGTGGGTCAGGTGCGGCGTGCCGACCGTCTGCAGCACGCGATGCTTCAGCTCGATCAACTGGAAGCGCGTTTCTCCGGCATCGGCGTTACTGGCGAAACGCTGCGCGCGCGTTTCGACTGTTTGCGCCTGTCGCTCGAAACGCGCAATCTGATCCAGGTCGCGCGCCAGCTCGCGACGGCGGCGCTGATGCGCGAAGAAAGCCGCGGCGGGCATTTCCGTCTGGATTTTCCGGAACGTGACGATGCAAAGTTTCTTGCGAACATCGTGTTGTGGAACGAGGATGGGCAGGTGCGCGGCGAACTGCGTCCGGTGCCGGGGCTGGAGGCGGCGGAAGCGCCGCCGGGACTGCCGGCCGTTGCGGTTGCGGCTTAGAACCGGTAATGAAATTACCTTTTGGTTTCCCCTCTGCTTCTCCCCAAGTGTTCCCTTGACCCCAACCCTCTCCCCGAAAGTCTTCGGGGAGAGGGAGTTTTCATTTTGTTACGCACTCTTTTTATTAAAAAATATTTATAAAACAATTGGTTATATCGAATGGTAAAGTGAAATTTCCCTTCTCCCCGCCTGCTGGCGGGGAGAGGGCTGGGGTCAAGGGAACACTTGGGGCGAAGCAGAGGGGCAACAAAGAGTCATTTAGTCAGGCGCTCTCAAAATAAATTCCGGAGGAGATGTGATGCGCACGAGCTTGGGAACGATGTTGGTCGGACTGTTGCTGGTACTACAGCCCCTGTCGGCAACCGCACAGAATTTCCCGACAAAACCGGTGCGCTGGATCGTGCCTTTCCCGCCGGGCGGTGCGGCGGACATTTCGTCGCGGGTGATCGGCCAGAAACTCGCCGAGCGCTGGGGACAGCAAGTGATCATCGACAACCGGGCCGGTGCGGGCGGCAACCTCGGCACCGAGATGGCGGCACGTGCGGCGCCCGACGGCTATACCGTGGTTCTGGTGCCGGCAACTTTCACCACCTATCCCAGCCTCACGCGCAAGCCCTTGTTCGATCCGGTCAAGGACTTCGCGCCGATCACGCTGGTGTCGTCATCGCCATTGATGCTGGTGGTGCATCCCTCGTTGCCGGCGAAAAGCGTGCGCGAACTGGTGGCTCTGGCGAAGGCGCAGCCGGACCAGTTGAACTACGCTTCCTCTGGCATCGGTGCTTCCGCGCACATGGCGGCCGAACTGTTCAAGTCGGCAACCAGGACGCGTATCGTCCACGTTCCCTACAAGGGGCAGCCGCCGGCGATCGTCGACCTGGTCAGCGGGCAGGTGCAGTTGATGTTCCCGAACATTCCTTCGGTGCTGCCGCAGATCAAGGCCAACCGGCTACGGCCGCTGGCAGTGACTACCACCGGCCGCTCGGTGATGTTTCCCGAAATGCCGACCGTGGCGGAGGCGGGAGTTCCGGGTTTTGAGGTCACGCAGTGGGGCGGGCTGGTGACAGCGGCGGGCGTGCCGGCGGCGATCACCGAGAAGTTCCAGAAAGATTTGTCTGCCGTGCTGAGCCAGCCTGAGGTGAAACAGTCGCTGCTCAGCCACGGATTCGAAGCCGTCGGTAACACGCCGGCACAGTTCACCACATTCATCCGCGATGAAATTGCCAAGTGGGCCAAGATCATCACTGAGGCAGGCATCAAGGCCGAATGATTCCGGCAAAGTGCACTGCGCAAAGAAGAGCCAATGACCAAGACTGAAGACCCGTTGTCCCGGGACAGGGTCGACCCGGCGGCGCCTCTGCCCTTTGCGGCGCCGTTTCATCAATTGCACACCGGTATGCCGCTGAACTGGGTGCGCAAGGGCTGGGCCGATTTCAGGCGCGCGCCGAAACAAAGTCTCAGCTACGGTATCGTCATCGTCATTCTTTCGTGGATAGTCACGGGTATCGGACTCAAGGTCGGCGGTTACTGGGCGGCGTTGGCGTTGCTCTCCGGCTTCGTATTTGTAGCGCCGGTACTGGCACTGGGCCTGTATTCGATCAGCCGTCAGCTCGAACGCGGCGTGACGCCGTCCCTGTTGCGCTGTTTCGGTGAACAGCGCAAGTCGCTGGGCAACATCATGGTGTTTGCGCTCGCGCTGCTGGTGCTGTTCCTGGTGTGGGCGCGCGCGGGGTCGATGGTGCATGTGTTTTTTCCTGCGGACGGCGGCGCGGACTGGCGGCAACTCGCGATGTTTCTGGTCATCGGCTCGGCGGTAGGCTCGATTTTTGCGCTGCTGACGTTCCTGTTCAGTGCGTTCTCGCTGCCGATGATGTGCGACCGTGAAGCCGATGCCGTGACCGCCATCGTCACCAGCGTGAATGCGGTGCTGCGCAACAAGTCCGCGATGGCGGTCTGGGTCCTGCTGATCGTCGGCCTGACCGCCATCGGCTTTGCGACTGCGCTGATCGGGCTCGCGGTGACCATTCCGGTACTGGGCCATGCCACCTGGCACGCCTATCGCGAAACGATAGACGCCAGTGCCTGGCCGGCCAACGGCGTCGCGTAGCCAGTCGTACGGCAATGCCGTGGCCTGGCAAAGCCGCAGAGAGTTTTTTGCAGTGAATCTGTATGCAGTGAATCTGTAATAGGCAAGCGGGGGAAGGACCACAGCCCTTCCGTGATGATTGATGCAGGAACCAGAGGAGAAAGTCATGCCATATGCACGTGCATTCTCGCAATTCGGTATTGCCGCAGTACTGGCCGGAGTCGCCGCAGTTGCCGGCGCACAAACCTGGTCTCCGAGCAAAAACGTCGAAATCGTCGTGCCCAATCCGCCGGGCGGCAGCAACGACAAAACTGCACGCAGTCTTGAGCGCATCATTCTGGCCAACAAGCTGCTGCCGGTGTCGCTGAGCATCAACAACCGGTCAGGCGGTGGTGGCAGCATCGCGTATACCTATGTGCAGCAACGCAACGCCGATCCGCATTACCTGGTGGTCGCCGGACCGGCCATCCTCACCAACCACATTGTCGGTTCCAGCACGCTGCGCCACACCGACCTCACCGCCGTGGCGTCACTGTTCGACGATTACACGGTGTTTGCGGTAAACGCCACTTCCGATATCAAAACCGGCAAGGACCTGATCGACCGCCTGCGCAAGGATCCGAAATCAGTGTCCATTGCCTTTTCGCCGCTGCTCGGCAGCCATAACCATATCGCTGCCGGCGTGCTGATGAAAACCATCGGCGGCAATGCACGCGACCTGAAAGTGGTGGCGTTCAAGGGTTCGGCTGACGCGGTAACCAATCTGCTGGGCGGACATGTCGATCTGGTGACCACGGCTGCCGGCAATGTTGCATCGCATGTCGCTGCGGGCCGGTTGCGCGTGATTGGCATCACTTCGGCGCAGCGTTTCCCCGGTGCGTTTTCCGGCGTGCCGACCTGGAAGGAACAGGGCGCGGATTTCACCTTCGGCGCGTGGCGCTCGATATTTGCGCCCAAGGGCCTGACGCCGCAGCAACTGGCGTACTGGGAAGGCGTGTTGCGCAAAGCCACTGAAGCGCCGGAATGGAAAGAGGAACTGGAGAAGAACATCTGGTCGAACGTGTTCACCGGCAGCGCTCAATTCACCAAGGATCTTGAGCAGGATTATGCTTCGATGAAAGCGGTGCTGGTCGATCTCGGGCTGGCGAAATAACGCCGCCCGGTAACGGTCAGTATTTTCATGATTGCCAGCCAATCAATTCCGTTCGCCCTGAGCCCTTCGACATGCCCGGGACAGGCTTGTCGATGGGCGGCTGGGCTTCGACAGGCCCGGCCCGAACGGGGTCATGCATTCCGTAAAATCAATAATTAACAGGGGCCGTCCGGCCCTTTTTTTATCAGTCCCGTGTCCTGTTATGCTCGGGGCCGCGGCGCGTATCGTGCCTGCGGCTGGCCGGTGTCCACCGGCGGAAAGTTTTCCCTTGACCGAATATCCGCAAATCCATTTTAACGACGGCAGCGAAGATCGCTCGGCGCGCTGGCGCTCTGAAAGCGGCGCCACGCCGCCGAAACGCGTTGTGGTCGCTGACGACACGATGACTGCCGACTCGGCATACCGCCTCGCCGCCGAAGGCACCGGGCTGTTGTGGCGCAGTGACTTCCAGAACGCACGCCAGATGTTGCAGGCACTGATGCGCCGCATCGACCGGCCGCGCAAGGTGCGGCGCAAACAGGCGGAGCCCGACGCGACACCCGGCGCGGCCTTCCACCGCCATCGCCAGACGCAGGCGCAGCGCGCGCATACCCTGTCCATGCTGCTGATCCCGCTGGAGGCGGATTACGGCATTCCGCTGAGCCGCGCGCCCGATGTGCGGCTGGCCTGCAGCGAAGCCTGGGGTGCACCCGGTGGTGCGGCGAGTGTGACCTCGCTGCGTGAGTTGCTGGGCCTGATCGGCGCACACGAGTGGCGCAAAAAAGGCGTGGATGTGCCGGCACTGGGTGCGCATATCCATCCCTACTACGGCGTGTTTGCGCCGATCCGCAGCGAATACGTGAAACTGGTGGCGCAGGCAACCTTGCCCGCGATGACACTGGCTTTCGACATCGGCACCGGCACGGGCGTACTCGCCGCTGTACTGGCGAAGCGTGGTGTTGCCAAAATTATCGCCACCGAAACCGATGCCCGCGCGCTGGCCTGCGCGCGCGAGAACATCTCGCGGCTGGGATTCAATGCGCAGGTGGAGATCGTTGAAAAAGACATGTTCCCCGAAGGCCGCGCGCCGCTGATCGTGTGTAATCCGCCGTGGATTCCGTCGACACCCAGCGCGCCGATTGAGCGCGCGATTTACGATGCCGGCGGCAAAATGCTGCGCGCTTTTCTCGCCGGGCTGGCCGAACACCTGGAGCCGGAAGGCGAGGGCTGGCTGATCCTGTCCGACATCGCCGAGCATCTGGGGCTGCGCACGCGCGAAGAACTGCTGGGGCTGATCGATGCCGCGGGGCTGAAAGTAAAAAGCCGCAGCGAGGCGCGGCCGCTGCATCCCAAGTCGCAGGACACTTCCGATCCGCTGCATGTGGCGCGGTCGGCGGAGATTACGGCCTTGTGGCGGCTGGTGGTGCGCTGAACCTGTTGCTTAGCCCAGAATCCCGGGATTGAGCTGCCAGGTGGCCCATGTCAGTGCAGATGCGAAACTGACCCAGACCAGGTAAGGCAGCAGCAATACGGCAGCAAAAACGTGCAGCCGCCAGAACGCCGCAATGGTGCCGGCGATCAGCAGCCACAGCAGCAGAATCTCGGCAAACGCCAGCGCACCCTGATGCCAGACAAAAAACAGCCAGGTCCAGACCGCATTGGCTGCGAGCTGCACGACAAACAGGGTCAGTGCGCCGCCGGCGCGGCGAAAACCGTGGCCACGCCACACCAGCCATGCGGCGATGGCCATCAGCAGATACAGCGCAGTCCAGACCGGGGCAAACAGCCAGCCCGGCGGCGCCCACTCAGGACGTACCAGTTGCAGGTAGAAGGTTTTGGCCTGCGCGGAGGCCAATGCACCGAGAGCAGCGGCTGCGAACGTCAAAATCAGCCAACCGGCAAAACCGAATAGTTGTTTGCTGAATGAAAAGCGGGAGCGGGTGTTTTGCATCATGCTCTGAAAGATCTGGCGACAGGCCGGTCGCCCATCATGCGCGCGGTGGCGCTGTTTCTGCAAATGAGGGGCGTGCTGAAAGGCGATCAAACCAGTTACACAGCTTCGGGTGGTCCGGTCGCCAGTGCAGATCGGGATTGCGCGCTTCGAGTCCGAGGCCGCAGGCCAGCGTGATCTGCGCCATATTCAGTGCGCCATTCATCCACGGATGTTCAATCTCGCTTTCCCACAGCGCAGCCATGCGCCGGCTGCGCTGCGCTTCGTGCTGGAGGAGAGTGGGTGAACGTTCATCCGGGGTCCGCGCGATCTCACGGCTCCATACCGCAAGTCCGTCAGTGATACTTCTCGCCAGCGCGTCAAGACGGCGCGCCTCCCATGCCAGGTCGCCGGCAGGCAGATCAAAAACCGGTTTGCCGTCGAGGTGATCCAGCCAGGCGCAGATCAGCGCGGATTCCTCCAACCTGACACCGTCGTCACGGATCAGGCAAGGCACGCGACCCGATGGATTGATCAGGTAGTGCGGACTGTCCGCAACCCGTGTCCGGGCGGGAATGATCTCGACCCGGCTCGTCAGTCCTTTTTCGAGAATAACGATGCGTACGATGCGCGCGTAGGGGGACCCGGGGGTGATGTAGAGTTTCATGATGATGCGAAGTTGTTCGTGAACTGCTGGCTCGTGAACTGCTGGCATTGTAATGAGTAGCGCCTGGTTATATTTGGTTATATTTATCTATTCAGTGCGAGCGGCAAACTCAGCGACCTTCCCCCACCCCCGCCCTCTGCTCCGCTTCCAGTGTTCCCTTGTTCCGGAGGGAGAGGGAGCAACCCCCGTGCTACTCGATTTCAAGTGTTTGCTTGCCCCGACGATGGTTTTCTCCATCTCCCTCCGGGACAAGGGAACACTGGAAGCGGAGCAGAGGGCGGGGGTGGGGGAAGGTCGCTGAGTTTGCCGCTCGCACTGAATAGATAAATATAACCAA
>JBBQAO010000001.1:0-129964 GCA_038316355.1 Burkholderiales bacterium | reverse complement strand
AGGCCCCCGTGGGGCTGTAGATCGGCTCGGCATTGAGCGTCAGCGGCAACCGGCGACCGTCGGGCAGCGCGGCGTGGCAGTCGAGTTCGCGGATGACACGGTGGTGTGCCATCAAGACGGGCAGCGGCTCGCCGTCGGAGGTGTCGGGCAAGAACGACGCGGCCAACGGCCCGCCCAGCGGTGCGAGATGCAGACCCATCGCGCCCAGTCGGCCCGTTTCGAACTGCGTGAAGCGGTGCTGGGCGTCCGATACCCAAAAGGCAACCGAGGACAGGCCGGACAGGCCCCTGAATTATTCTTCACTGGCGTGCAGCAGATCGATGGCCTGGTGCGATACTAGCACCAGCTCCAGCGGGCGCAGGGAAGCGGCGGCTTCAAGATCAGCGGCGGTCCAGGCTGCGCATTGGCCTTGCACGGTCTGCTTCCAACTCTCAAAGGACTGGCGTGGGCTGATCGTGGTGCTGCCGTCACTGTTGTCGGTTTGGGTTGCCGGTTCGTCGGGGTTGCCGCCCCACAGCACCATCTGGCGCAACTCCGGCCGCAGCCAGATCAGGCCCTTGCTCGCCTGCGGGTCTAGCGCAATCGCCAGCCCGCCGCCCAAAACCGGGGTGCCCGCGCCGGGCTGGCCCAGGTGGGTGCAGTGCCAGGGGCGCTCGGGCACGCTGGCCAGCGCTGCACGAGCCTGTTTGACCAGAGTGGCCAGCACCCCGGGATGCGGCGTGTGGCCGAAGGGCATGACCTCATCGTCGAGCCACAGCGCGCCGCCCGTGGCGTCCATCAGCTTGGTCAGGCCCACGGCGGCCGACTTCAGCGCCGACTGCACCGAGCGACCGGCTACGCCGAAGGCCTGCATGATGGCCAGTTGCTGCGCGGCGCGGCGCACGCGCTGCTGGCTTTGTTGTTTATCCTGCAGTGACTTCACCATGGCGCCGGCCACCAGCGCCACCATGCCGCAGATCTGCCGCTGCACCAGCGACAGCGCGGTGGGCGCATAGTGGTGGCAAGAGATCAGGCCCCACAGTTCGCCGTCGACGACGATGGAGACTACCAGCGTGGAGCTCACGCCCATGTTCTTCAGATATTGCAGGTGCACCGGCGAGACGCTGCGAAAGGTGCAGTAGCTCAGGTCAAAGGGCAGTTGGCCTCGTGGATTCAAGAGCGGCGCCAGCGGCACGGCGGTATAGCTGACGTCGGCGATGTAGCGGATGAGCCCCGTGCGGTACAGAGCGCGTGCTTGCGATGGGATGTCGCTGGCAGGAAAGCGCAGCCCGAAGTACAGCGGCACGTCAGCGCGAGCGCACTGTTCTTCGATCACCTCGCCGTGCCAATGCTCGTCAAAGCGGTAGACCATCACGCGATCCAGACCGGTCACACGTTTGACGTAGCTGGCAGCCAGGGTGAGCATGGACTCCAGTGAGTCGGCTTCGGTCATGCTGCCCAGCACCGGGTAGGTATTTTGCAGCACGGTGTACATGGCCTGCACATGGACCTGCGCGGTGGGCCCGACCTCGACATAGACCACACCCCCGTGCGCGTGCACGTTGCCCTGTAACTCACGGCCGTCGTGCAGCCGCAAGGCGACCAGGCTGGGCATGTACGGCCGTACGAAGGCGGCTTCCAGTGCGCTGCGGATGCTGGCCACGCTGTGTGGGTCGAGCAGCGTGCCCAGGGACTGGCGGTGCAATTGGGCCGGCGTTCGGCCAAAGAAGTCCTGCGCGTTCGCGCTGGCTGACAGCACCGTGAGGCTGCGCTGCTCGCAGGCCAGCAAGGCGCCTTGGGGCTGAATGGCGCCGGGCAGGTGGATAAGTTCTTGCGCGCAGCTGTCCAAGTTCAGCGGTTTCAGCGCTGCCGGTGTGGCTTGGGCGCGCTCGCTGGCGCTGATGTCAGTCATGCGGTGCATTGAGCCAATGGTCCAACAGTTCAAAGGTTTGCTCGGCCGTGGCCAGCAGTGTGCAGACATCGGCCGGGGCTACGCTCGACTCCAGTGCGGCGCAAAAAGCCAGCCACATCCTGCCGGTGACTTCGGCATCGCCGCGGATGAAAGCATTGGCTTGTTGAACTGTTTGGTTGTTGGCATTGCGCTTAAGCAGCACTTGCGAGCCCAGCCGCGCGCCCTCCAGCACATAAAGCATGCCCCAGGCGGCCGCGTGGCTGCCCACCAGGGCGCGCGCGGCCCGGGCCAGCGCCGCGGGCAGGTGCGCGGGCGGGGTGTTCAAGGCTGCAAGGTCGCGGGCCAAGGCCGCGCGTTGATTCAGGCCGGCGTGCGGGTAGCCCGGCGGCAGTTGGTGCCACAGCGCGTCGTCCAGCGCGTGGTGGAAGACTTCCATGCGGCGCAGGTATTGCGCGTAGCGCTGCCGGTCGATGCTGCCGCTGGACAACGCGGCCAGCAGCGGCGAACGCTCCAGTTGATCGTGTGCAAATGCGGTTTGAGTGCGTAGCCGCTGGCGCAAAGTCAGGGGCGGGGGTGGCTGTGCGGTACCGGCGGCGGTAACGTAAGGCGCTATCGCAGCGGACATAATGGGCAATTGCACTTCTGCAGGTTCGGGCCGATGCCGAAGTGCACGAGCTTAGTGGCCGGCCCAAGTTCCTGTATGTTCGGTAACGAACAGACGGCAATGCGGTTGCTGATCTGTTTGCGGAGGCGGAGTGGTCGTCGGGACTGCCGCCGTTTGAGGGTTCTCGGGATCGTATTTTGCAGCAAGCCGCTCGTAAGCGGCCAGCTCCACCTCCGATGGCGCGCCGGGGCTGACTTCAAGTATGTCGTGGCGCGTTTTGCCGGCCATCTTTTCCCCGTTCAGCTCGCTAATTTTTTACGCATAGGGGCGACGTCATTATATGGAGTCGCCCGTTACGGCCGGGCGCCTCAGGCTCAAAGTCAAATCCCGGTTACTTTGGCCGGCCAAGCTTTGCTTGTCAGTGAATTCTAGCCGGAACAGCAAGGCGGGAAAGAAGATGACGGCGGCGGGTTTGGGCGGGAGGCCATGCGCGACGGCGCCCTATGTGTGCTGGCGCACATATCGCCAACCTGAACAGGAAGATGCTGGCCCCATCAGGAGTTCCATGGTTCGCCCTGAGCATGTCCGTTTTTTCTGTGCCCTTTTCCGCGATTCATCTCAAAAATGCCTGCGCGACCGGCCCGGCGAAAGTCTGCAGCCAAACCCCGTCCGAAAAGGTATGCCAATGTTTTTTTGGCGCGAAAGAGGCTTTGTCGAAATCTGCGGCTGGTGACGCTGCGGGTGGACAACAGGGTGGCGCCGACGGCGCCACGGAATCCGGACGTCAAAAGACGCTGCTCAAGACCGGCGCATTGCAGAACGCCATTTTCAACAGCGCCTACTTCTCCAGTATCGCCACAGATGAAAAGGGTGTGATCCAGATCTTCAACGTCGGCGCCGAACGCATGCTGGGCTACACCGCAGCCGACGTGCTGAACAAGATCACCCCGGCCGACATTTCCGACCCGCAGGAGGTCATTGCGCGTGCTGCGGCGCTGAGTCTTGAGCTCGGCACCCCCATCACGCCCGGCTTCGAGGCGCTGGTGTTCAAGGCCTCGCGCGGCATCGAAGACATTTACGAGTTGACCTATTTCCGTAAAGACGGCAGCCGCTTTCCGGCCATCGTCTCGGTTACGGCGCTGCGCAACGATCAGGATGCCATCATCGGCTACCTGCTGATCGGCACCGACAACACTGCGCGCAAACGGGCGGAAGAAGCACTGCTCAAGGCCGGGGCACTGCAAAGCGCCATTTTTAACAGCGCCAACTTCTCGAGCATTGCCACGGACGCGAAAGGTGTGATCCAGATTTTCAACGTCGGTGCCGAACGCATGCTGGGTTATGCCGCAGCCGACGTGCTGAACAAGATCACCCCGGCCGACATTTCCGATCCGCAGGAGGTCATTGCGCGTGCTGCGGCGCTGAGTCTTGAGCTCGGCACCCCCATCACGCCCGGCTTCGAGGCGCTGGTGTTCAAGGCCTCGCGCGGCATCGAAGACATATACGAGCTGACCTATATCCGCAAGGACGGCAGCCGCTTTCCGGCGGTGGTGTCGGTCACGGCGCTGCGCGACGCGCAGGAAGCGGTCATCGGCTACCTGCTGATCGGCACCGACAATACCGCCCGCAAGCACATTGAAGAGGAGCAAAGGCGGCTCGACCAGCGCTTGCGCGACCAGCAGTTCTACACGCGCTCGCTGATTGAATCGAATATCGATGCACTGATGACCACCGATGCGCAGGGCATCATCACCGACGCCAACAAGCAGATGGAGGAGCTCACCGGTTGCACGCGCGACGAGCTGATCGGCGCGCCGTTCAAGGACTGCTTTACCGATCCGGCGCGCGCCGAGGGGGGTATCAAGCAGGTGCTGGCCGAAGGCAAGGTCACCGACTACGAACTGACGGCGCGCAGCAGGAGCGGCGAGGAAACTGTGGTTTCGTACAACGCCACGACTTTTTACGACCGCAACCGGCGGCTGCAGGGCGTGTTTGCCGCCGCGCGCGATGTGACGGAGCGAAAACGCCTGGACCAGGTGCTGCAGGAGAAGAACATCGAACTTGAGGGGGCCAAGGTTGTGGCCGAAAAAGCCAGCCTGTCGAAATCGGATTTTCTCTCCAGCATGAGCCACGAACTGCGCACGCCCCTTAACGCAATCCTCGGGTTCGCCCAGTTGGTGGAATCCGGCTCCCCGGCTCCGACGCCCGCACAGCAGCGCAATATCGAACAGATTCTCAAGGCCGGCTGGTATCTGCTTGAACTGATCAACGAAATCCTTGATCTTGCGCTGATCGAGTCGGGAAAACTGACGCTTTCGGTGGAGCCGGTCGCACTTGCCGAAGTCGTGCGTGAATGCCAGGCCATGATCGAACCGCAGGCGCGCAAGCGCGGCCTGAGCATGACATTTCCGGACTTTGCGGCCCCGTTTTTCATCTGCGCGGACAGGATGCGCGTCAAGCAGATCCTGATCAATCTGCTCTCCAATGCGATCAAATACAACAGGCAGGGCGGAGCGGTGCTGGTCGAATGCACACTGGTGCCCGTTGACGCAGTGCGCATTTGCATCCGTGATACCGGCGTCGGATTGACGCCGGAACAAATCGGCCAACTTTTCCAGCCGTTCAACCGTCTCGGCAAGGAAGCCGGCTCTGAAGAGGGCACCGGTATTGGCCTGGTGATGACCAAGCGGCTGGTCGAGTTGATGGGCGGCGCCATCGGCGTGGAAAGCATTAGCGGGACCGGGAGCGCATTCTGGTTCGAACTGGCCCTCACTGGCGCACCGGAGTTTCTGGCGCTGCGCGAGGGACATTCGGCGCCGCCAAGAGCGCTTATGGCCGATGGTGCACCGCTGCGCACCGTGCTCTATGTCGAGGACAATCCGGCCAACCTCGATCTGGTCGAGCAAATTATCGCCCGGCGCCCGGATCTGCGGCTGCTGAGCGAAGTCGACGCCATCCGTGGAATCGAGTCCGCCCGCGCCAACCAGCCCGATGTGATCCTCATGGATATCAACCTGCCGGGCATCAACGGCATCGAGGCGCTGCGTATGCTGCGCGCTGATCCTTCGACCCGGCATATTCCGATCATCGCCCTGAGCGCCAACGCGGTGCCGCGGGATATTGAAAATGGAATGCAGGCGGGTTTTTTCAACTACATCACCAAGCCCATCAAGGTCAGTCAGTTCATGGAGTCGCTGGACCTGGCGCTCGCCGTTGCGCAAATGGCGGAGCGGGGGGCGGGAAGCGCGCGCCCCCTGTGATGCGCCCGGCGCGAAACAGCGTGTGCGCCGGATGCGCGGTCAGCCGGGAAGCCGCGCCGCTTGGGCATTTCCAGCCAATGCCGGGCATTCAGCCCGCCACGGGAAGCCGGCTTGCGTGCCCGACATCAGCGATAAACCCGGCCGCCGGCATGGGCTTGCCGAACGGCCAGCCCTGGCCGTAATCGACGCCGCGCTCGCGCAGCTACGGCACTTTCTCTCGGTTGCCTGCCGTGTACGTTCGTGAAAAAGGGATCATCACGCTTGAGGATGCCACCAGGAAAACGTCCTCGTTCCCGGCAGCTCGAATCGGCATTCTGGATCGCGGTGTTCTACGCGCTGGGATGAAGGCTGATATTGCCGCGTTTAGGGTCGAACTTGCCCCGTTTGCCTTCGCGGGGCCTACCGGCGTCAACAAGAACCGCTACAAAAAGTGGCTGGCTCCCCGATCTGGGCTCGAACCAGGGACAACCTGATTAACAGTCCGCTGGTTGTCAAGCCGCAACCCTTTTCGGCCCACCCCGACCAGCCGCCAGTGCCGCAATCTCGCGCACATCCTTCGTGTTCTCGAAATCCTGAATCGCCGCATACAGCCGCGCCACGTTGTCGGATGACAGCGCGCGAGCGGCGCAGTTGTCGAATTTTTCCTTGAGCCGGTCTGCCGGCAGCGGTTTGTCGACGCTGCGGCCCAGTGCCTGATCTGTTTTGGTGCTGACCACGCGGCCGTCGGTCATCGTGACTTTGACTTCGGCGCCGAAGTGGTTGTCGGCGGGGAACTGCCCGGTGGTGTAGGTCGCGACGTGGATTTTCGCCAGGATGGCGCGGGTCGCCGGGTCTTTCCAGTGGTCACCTTCGAAGTGTTCGAGTTTGACAAAACGATCTTTCAGCGCGCGCGCCAGCGTGTATTGCACGCTGAACTTGGCGTCGAGGTAGGACTGCGGATCCGGGCGGTTGGTGTGTTCGAGGCGCCGGGTGTGGGTCCAGGAGTCGATGCGCGAGACGTTGTCGGGCGTGAGTTTGTGTTTGTGCACGAGTTCGATCATGCAGTCGATCGCCGGATGCGTGCTGCCGCAGCAGGGGTAGGATTTGATCGCGATGCCTGGACGCACGATGTCAAGCGGGCTGGCCCAGGTGGTGAAGGCCTTGTCGGCGTCGTAGTTGCCGGCGCCGTTGAAGACTTCGAAATAACCCTGCTTGTGTTCAAAGGCTTTGTCGCCGGCGGTGAAGCCGTCGCGTGCCAAGAGTGCCGCGAACAGGCCGCTCCTGGCGCAGTGGCCGACGTGCAGCGGTTTGGTCATGGTGCCGAAGTTGGATTTGACGCCCGCGGCGAGTGAGGCCGCGATCGATAATGCCGTCGCGGTTTTTTCGACGGAGAGTTTCAGCAGGTGCGCGCAGGCTGCAGCACCACCGAACACGCCAATGGTCGTCGTCGGATGCCAGCCCTTGGTGTACTGATAAAAATTCACCGCCATCGACAGTTTGCATTCGGCTTCAAAGCCGGCGACGTAGGCCGCGATGAAATCGCGGCCGGTGGCGCCGGTTTCGTCGGCCAGTGCAAACAGCGCGGGCAGGATGGGCACGGAAGGATGGCCGCCCAGTGTGTTGTTGCAGTCGTCGAAATCGAGTGCATGTGAAGCGGTGCCGTTGATCAGCGCGGCATCAAGCGCGCCGACGCGCCGCGCATGACCGAAGACCAGCGACGGGCCGCTGCTGGAGCCGGATACGCCGAGCACGATGCGCGTGGCGTCTTCCGCGGCGCCGGCGATGGTGACGCCGACGGTGTCGAGGATGCCGACTTTGGCCCAGTGCACGGCATCGGCCGGCAGGGCGGAATACTGTAACTCATTGATTTTATTTGATAAAACTGTGGCGAAGCTCATTGCATTTCTCCTTGGTGAAGGCGGCGACCCGGGTGCGTCACAAAATAAGGCTTTCTGTAGCCCCTCTGCTTGGCTCCAAGTGTTCCCTTGACCCCCGCCTCCTCCCCGTTAACGGGGAGAAGGCGGGGTATTCCGTGGCGCGCTCCTGGTCGAGCACCAGCGAATACTGGCGGAAGAGAGTGGGAGTCGAACCCACACAGGACCGCTCGCGGCCCCTACCGGGTTTGAAGTCCGGCCGCCCCACCGGGAGCGATTCCCTTCCTTATGTGTTGCGGTTGCATCGCCATTGTAAAGCGACGCGGCGTGGGCGCGAAACAGGTTTCCAGACCGTGGTGGAATCCGCATTCAGGGTTTGCGCGCGGCGCTGAGCAATACCGGCACGATTTCCACGGTGTTGCTGCCGTCGGTCAGCCACACGGTGCCGTCCTGCACGGTGCATTGCAGTTGCATGTTGCGTTGCGCGAGCTTCGCCATCTCCCGCGTTGCCGCCTGTGGCAGGTTGATGACGGTCAGGTTGTCCGGGCGCGCCAGATGGTTACTGGCCTGCTGCCACCAGCGCTCGGCGATGAAGCCGCCATAGGTGTAGATGCGTACCTGCGCCGCGCGGCCGCAGGCCTTGCGCACGGCTTTTTCGTCGGGCTGGCCCACTTCAATCCACAACTGGATCGCGCCGGTCAGGTCTTTTTCCCAGATGTCGGGTTCGTCTTCGCTGCTCAGTCCTTTGCCAAAGGCAAGGGAATCTCCGGCATTCAACGCAAAAGCCAGCAGCCGCACCATCATGCGTTCGTCGGTTTCCGAGGGATGGCGTGCCAGTACCAGTGCATGGGTGGCGTAATAGCCGCGGTCCATGTCGGTGATGGTCAGGTCGATTTTGAAGATGGTTGCGTTGAGTGCCATGAACTGGTTACCGTACGGCGGTGATGAAAGAAAAAGCGATGAAACAACTGGATGACGACGTGATCGCCGCGACCCGCAACTGGCTGGAGAAAGCGGTGATCGGTCTCAACCTGTGCCCGTTTGCGCGCGCAGTATACGCCGGGGACCGTATCCGTTTTGTCGTCAGCGATGCGACGACGCCGGAAGCCTTGCTGGAAACATTGACGGCGGAACTGGAAGTTCTGGCGGAGGCGGATGAAATCTGCACCGAAACCACTTTGCTGATCCATCCACAGGTGCTGGGTGATTTTCTTGATTACAACGATTTTCTTGAACTGGCGGATGCGCTGGTCGAGGATTTGGAACTGGATGGCGTGCTGCAGGTGGCGAGTTTCCATCCGCAGTACCAGTTTGCCGAGACCGGGCCCGACGACATCGAAAACTGCAGCAACCGCTCGCCGTATCCGACGCTGCATCTGTTGCGTGAATCCAGCGTGGAACGCGCGGTGGCCGCGTACCCGGATACCGAGCAGATTTACCGCGACAACATCAGGACGCTGCGCCAGCTCGGCCGCGAGGACTGGGACCGGCTGAATGTCGGCGCGCTGCGCAAACCGTGAAACGGGCCGGCGGCGCGTTGCAGTTATTTCAGGCGCGCAGCCACCGCGTCCGCAGCCCGTTTGGCATCCGCCATCGCATCTTCCAGACTGCCACCACAACCGCTGCGCACCGCGCCGACGGCCCACAGGCCCCTGACCGAAGTTTCCAGTGCATCAATGGTGCTGACAAAACCGGTGGCATCGCGCTTGACGTCTGCCGGCAGGAAATCGCTGTTCGGTTTCAGGCCGATGTAGGCGAATACACCGGCGCAGGGAATTTCTTCGCTGGCCGCGCCGTTCTTGATGCGCAGCTTCTCGACCATCTGTCCACCGAGGATGGCTTCAACTGTGGTGCCGAAGCGGGTTTCGATCTTGTCATTGCCCTCGATCAGGTCGATGAAGCGCTGCTGTGCGCTGAATGCCGTACCGCGATGGATCAGGATCACCTTGCCGCAGTAGTGCGTCAGTACCTGGGCTTCCTGCAGCGCGGAGTCGCCGCCGCCGATGACGGCGACAGTTTCGTTCTGGAACATCGGGCCGTCGCAGTCAGCGCATTTTGATACACCGCGGCCTTCGAATTCGCTTTCACCGGGCACGCCCAGCAGTTTCAGGCTGGCGCCGCTGGCAATGATGACCTGGCGCGCACGGTAGCTGCTGTCGCCGGTGGTCACGGTGAAGCCGCTGTCGGCTGCAGCAATTGCGGTGACCGGTTCCTGGATGCTGCTGACGCCGGCATCGGCGTTGGCCTGGGTCATTTCGGCGGCAAATGCGGCGCCACCAGCTTCGCCACCGGGCGGCGCGGGATCGAGTTCGTTGACGTTGAGTACCAGTCCACCAAAAATCTGTTGTTCGAAAGTGGCGGCACTCAGGCCGTGTTTGGTGAGCGTATGGGCTGCGGTCAATCCGGCGATGCCTTCGCCGATCACGATGACGTCAAATGCGGTGGTGGACATGCGGTGTGGTCGCTTTCAATAACGTTTGTTGCGGAAAGGGGGGCGTTGCTGCGTTTTTTGCGCCACGGATTGTTTCTGCTGTTGTTGCGGTTTGGCTGCGGCGCCGGGTGCCGGCAGTGGCGCGGCTTCGGCGGCGCCGAGGATGGGCACAAAATCCTTGCGCACCTTGCGCGCGTCGCCGACGCGCTGGGTAATGGTGAGGCCATCGAGCGTTTCGAGGATTTCAATGGCCAGCGTACGGCCGATGCCGGTGGCATCGCGATATTGCGCTGCCGTGAACAGCCCCCCGGGCTGTTTGGCGTGGACGGCCTGCGCGGTTGCCGCCAGGACGGCCATGGTGGCCTTCAGATAGAAACGCTCGGCGCCGACCTTGTACAGGTTGCCGGCTTTCATCTGGCGGTAGAGGAAATCCTTGAGGATGGCGTCCTTCAGTTTCAGTTGCGGCGTGAGTTCGCGCAGTGGCGGTGGATTGAAGCCGGCAGCGATCAACACCGGCTGCACGGTTTCCCACAGTTTGACGTCGGCGCTGTTGGCCGTGCTGTCGTGGCCGGGTTTACGCACCAGCGAACTGTGGATTTCGATCTTGCGCTGGTCAGCGAGCAGGCGCAGCACATGGCCGAAAGCGTCGGCATCAAGTTCCGGCGCCAGCGCGGTGTGCAGGGTTTCGGTTTCCATGCCCGGGGCTTGCGGCTGCGCCTGATGAAAGGTCAATACCTGTTTGACCACGGCATCCTGCAGGGCGGTCAATCGCCGTTGGGTGAGGGCGATCCGGTGTTCCTTGCCCAGCGGCACCAGCCCGGCTTTGGCGTAAGCGGCTGCGGCAATGTCGGGCAGCAAATTGAAAATGGCCGTGAAATGAGCGAGATCAATCGGGCGTTTGTCATCCGCGGCCAGTGCGGTCAGTGCAGTGATATGGTCCGTGGATTCGAGCGCGACCAGGGTGGCGTCGCGCGTTTTGCTGCGCCGTACGGCTGGCGGCAGCGGATCGACAATGATGCCGCCGCCGATGGTGCGAGCCGATGACTGGTCGCGGAGGATGAAGCGGTCGCCGTGCAGTGCCGCCACCGGTTCGTCGAGTACCAGTTGCGCGATGCCGCCGCCGCCCGGCGCCAGTCCTTCGCCGCGGCGCAGCGAGACGCGCGCGGTGACATCAGCCGTGGCGAGGTGCAGGTGCACCGGTGTCCAGTGCTTCAGTGCGCGGGTTTCGGCGGGCAGCACGCTCAATCGCACATCGAGTTTGCGCGTCGGGTGGTGGATCGCCGCTGCCATCACCCAGTCGCCGCGCCGTACTGAATCGACGTCGGTACCGGTCAGGTTCAGCGCACAACGTTCACCGGCACGCGCGTGTCCGGCGGCCTTGCCGTGAATCTGGATGCTGCGCACGCGCACTTCATGTCCAGCCGGGGAAATCACCAGCTTGTCGCCGGTGTTGACTGTCCCGTTGAACACCGTGCCGGTGACCACGGTGCCGCTGCCAGCGATACTGAATGCGCGGTCTATGGCGTAACGCAGGTGCTGGCCTTCGGCGCTGCGCAGGTTTTGTGCGGCGGCTTCGCGCAGCAGCAGCGCTTTTAATTCCGCCATGCCGGTGCCGCTGACTGCGGACACCGGGTGGATGGTGATGCCGGCCAGTTGTGTCGTTGCCAGCAGCGCGCGTACCTGTTCACTGACTTCGGTGATACGCGCGGCATCGACGCGGTCGGCCTTGGTGATGATCGCGGCACCGCGGCGGATGTGCAGCAGGTCGAGAATCTGCAGGTGTTCGATGGTCTGCGGCATAACGCCGTCGTCGGCAGCGACAATCAGCAGTGCGAAATCGATGCCCGACACGCCGGCCAGCATGTTGCGGATGAAACGTTCGTGGCCGGGCACGTCGACAAAACCGATCAGGCCGCCGTCGTCCAGCGGCAGGTAGGCAAAACCGAGATCAATGGAGATGCCGCGCGCTTTTTCTTCGGGCAGACGGTCGGTGTCGGTACCGGTCAGGGTTTTGACCAGCAGTGTTTTACCGTGATCGATGTGGCCTGCAGTGGCTACTATCATAAAAGAAAAAGCATTGAGCCTCAGAGGATCTCGATACCCCTTTTGGGGGTGCACAGAGTTCACGGCGAAAGGCAAAATCAAAAAACCATTTCATCGCGTGATGACTGTTTCCGGGTGTTCTCTGTTTTCTCTGTGCTCTCTGTGTCCTCTGTGGCTAAAGGGTTTCAGCTTTTAAGCTGTCCAAGCTGCGCGAAAAATTCGTCTTCGTGGTCGAGACAGCGCAGGTCAAGGACGAAGGCGCCGTCCTTGATGTGACCGATCACCGGCACCGGCAGTGCGCGGAAGGCCGCTGCAAGTTTGCCGACGTTGCCTTTTTTGCCTGCGGGCGACATCGCCAGCCCGCTGCTCAGCAGCGAACCAACCGGTAGTGCGCCACTGCCGATCTGGCTTTTGCAGACGGTGATTTCGACGCGCCATGCGTCGCCCAAGGCGGCGGCGACCTGCGGCAATACGCGCGCGGCCTGCGCGGCAATGTCATCCGCCTTGCGCGTCAGCAGTTGCAGCGCAGGCAGTTCTTCGTGCAAGCGTTCCGGATGCAGGTATAGCCGCAGCACGGCGTCGAGTGCGGTCAGCGTCAGTTTGTCGAGGCGCAGCGCGCGTTTCATCGGATTTTTGGCGATCCGCGTCATCAGGTCGCGGCGGCCGACCAGCAGTCCTGCCTGCGGCCCGCCGAGCAGCTTGTCGCCGCTGAAGGTGACGACGTCGGCGCCGTTGGCCAGGGTTTCGCGCGGCGTCGGTTCGTGCGGCAGGCCATATTGCTCGAGGTCGATCAGTGTTCCGCTGCCGAGGTCGACGATGAACGGCAAGTCGTGTTCATGCGCCAGTTTGGCAAGATCAGTTTCGGCAACTGTGGCGGTAAAACCCTGCACCACGTAATTGCTGGTGTGCACCTTCATGATCGCCGCGGTGCGCGGGGTGATCGCTTCGGCGAAGTCTTTAAGATGGGTGCGGTTGGTGGTGCCGACTTCAACGAGTTTGACGCCGGCCCGTACCATGATGTCGGGGATGCGGAAGGCGCCGCCGATTTCGATCAGTTCACCGCGCGACACCAGCACTTCGCGGCGCAGCGCCAGCGAGTTCAGCGCGAGATAAACCGCTGCGGCGTTGTTGTTGACGGCAACCGCTTTCTCGCCACCGGTCAGTTGTTTCAGCCAGCGCTCGACATGGCTGTCGCGTTCGCCGCGTCCACCCGTGCTCAGTTCAAATTCAAGATTCACCGGACGGGTCATCGCCGCCATCACCGCCGCTGCGGCGCTTTGCGGCATCACCGCACGGCCGAGGTTGGTGTGCAGTACTGTGCCGGTCAGGTTGAACACGGGTTTCAGCGATGGCGCGGAACCCTGGTTCAGCGCCGTGGTGCAGGACTGCAGGAGCTGCTGTTCGTCCCAGGCGGCGTCGGGTTGTGCCAGCCGTTCGCGTTCGGCGTCGAGCGCGCGGCGCAGAATTTCGGCGACGCGGGTGCGGCCGTAGGCTGCGATCAGTTCTGCAACCGCGGCATTGCCGAGCAGTCGATCCAGCGAGGGCAACGCGCGACGCGCGGCTGCAGCGGGATTCACCATGGCGGCGGGGCCATCTGGCGGCGGGCGAGGTTCATGCGCGGAAGATCCTGGGGGCCGGGGGAAAAGGGGAAGCCGCAGTTTATCGTAACTGTGCGGGCGCGTGCTATTCTGGCCGCGCATGCACTGCAGCATGTAAATTAACCGTCGCACGGTAACCGTCCAAGGGGGCTGCAATGAGGGGGGCTGCAATGAGAGGGCTGCAATGTTGTTACCCATAACCATGGTGCTGCTGGCGCTGGGCGCACCCGGCTCGGCGTACGCCGCCGAAACCGCTTATCCGGCCCGGCCGATCCGCTTCATCTGCCCTTATGCGCCGGGCGGGGCGGGCGACATTTTCACGCGCACCATCGGCCAGAAACTGACCGAGGTGCTGGGCCAGACGGTGGTGGTCGATAACCGCGGCGGCGCCAACGGCGGTATCGGTACCGACCTGGTGGCCAAAGCCCCCGCCGACGGCTACACGCTGCTGATGGGCAACAGCGGACCGATGACCGTCAATCCGCACCTCTACCAAAAACTGCCGTACGACACGCTCCGCGATTTTGCACCGATCACGCAAGGCACGTCCTACATGTACGTGCTGGTGGTGCCGCCCGCGGCCCCGGTGAAATCGCTGCCTGACTTTATCAAACTGCTGCAATCGAAACCGGGGCAGATGACCTATGGTTCAACCGGTGTCGGTGGCGGCAACCATCTGTCGGGCGAATTGTTCAGCCTGATGACCCATACGAAATCGATCCATGTGCCGTATACCGGCAGCGCGCTGGCACTGTCGGCGTTGCTCGGCGGGCAGATCAGCTATATGTTTGACACCGTGATTACCGCGGTGCCGCAGGTGCGCGGCGGCAAATTGCGCGCGATCGGTGTCACCGGAGCGAAACGTGCTTCGGCGTTTCCGGATGTGCCGACGCTGCAGGAACTCGGGCTCAAGGATTTTGCGCTGACGCAATGGCAGGCGGTGGTGGCGCCGGCGGGCACGCCGCGGCCGATCATCGAGCGCCTCAACCGCGAAGTCGTGAAAGCGCTGAAAATGCCCGATGTCATCGACCGGCTGGCGACGCAGGGCGGCAATGAACTGGTTGGCAACACACCGGAAGAGTTTGCCCAGGTCATCAAAAATGATCTCGCGCTCTACGGCCGGATCGTCAAGGCGGCGGGCATCAAGCCGCAGTAATACCGGCGCATGCCGGATTGTGGTGCGCGGTGCGCTATTTTGAGGCGCGTGGGCGATGTTGTCGTAGCCATACATCAGCCCGCCCGGTGTGGTGGCAATGGCATGTTTCTTGCACTTTCCTTTTCTGTGTGGTTTTCGAGTTTGTCCATGACTAAAACGATTCATAAACAGGAGCGGGTGCAATGAAGAACTGGGTGATGGTATTGGCTGCTGCGATGTTGGTGATTAGCGGAACTGCCGCGGCACAGACCTGGCCTACCCGCACGGTGCGGCTGATCAGCCCGTTTGCGCCGGGGGGTGGCGCGGACATCACGTCGCGCGCCGTTGCACAAAAACTCTCGGTATCGCTGGGGCAGCAGGTGATTGTCGACAATCGCGGCGGTGCCGGCGGCATGGTGGGTGTTGAAATGGCAGCGAAATCACCGCCCGACGGTTATACGCTGGTGATGGGCACCATCGGTCCCATTGCGATCAATCCCAGCCTGTTGAGCAAAATGCCGTACGACCCGCTGAAGGATCTGGCGCCAATTTCACAGGCGGCAGTGGCGGTGAATGTGCTGGTGGTGCATCCGTCACTGCCGGCCAGATCGGTCAAAGAACTGATCGTGATTGCCAAGGCACGTCCCACCGATCTCAACTACGGATCATCGGGCTCAGGTGCCGCAGATCATCTGGCCGGCGAGCTGTTTAACGCCATGGTCAAGGTCAAGATGGCGCATATCCCGTACAAGGGTGGTGCGCCGGCGATGGTGGATCTGATGTCGGGCAATGTGCAGCTGGTGTTTTCGACCTTGTCCACGGCGACGGGCGCGATCGAATCCGGCAGGGTCCGGGCGCTGGCGGTCACCGGCACCAAACGCTTCGAGGGTTTGGCGGAGTTGCCGACCATGTCCGAAGCGGGGCTCAAGGGTTTTGAAGTGAACAACTGGTATGGACTGTTTGCGCCAACGGGCACCGCCAGGGACATCATCGCGCGGGTCAGCAGCGAAACCGCGAAGGCGCTGGCTGCACCGGATGTGAAAAAACGCCTGATGGATGCGGGCATCATTGCGACCGCCAGTACCCCGGAGGCTTTTGGTGTTTACATCCGCGCCGAGACCGCCAAGTGGGGCAAGGTGATCAAGGACGCGAATATCAAGGGTGATTGAGCCCGGCAATCAAGCGAAGGCGCGTTGCACCCAGCGCGCCGCTGCAAATACCTTGCGGTCATTGTTGCGTTTGCCGATCAGTTGTACCCCCACCGGCAGACCGTTGGGGCCCTTGAACAACGGCAGGGTGACGGCCGGCACATGCATGCTGGTCCAGATCGCGCAGAACGATGCGTTGCCGGTCGAATTCAACCCGATCGGGGCTTCACCTGCAACGCATGGCGTCAGCA
This sequence comes from Burkholderiales bacterium, assembly GCA_038316355.1. GTDB lineage: Bacteria > Pseudomonadota > Gammaproteobacteria > Burkholderiales > SG8-41. The sequence goes on along the minus strand of JBBQAO010000001.1, from coordinate 113,750 downwards.
GCACGTCGTAGTCTGCGAATGCATCATCCAGCATCAGTCGGCAGCGTTCGGCAAAAGCCCGCGCATCGCGGTAGGTTTCGTAGCTGCACGACAGTCCGTCCCTGATCCGGTTGTCGCGCAGGGTCTCGCTGATCATGTCCCAGTGGTGGTCGATTTCCCAGGCGCGGTTGCGCGCAAACTCGAAACTCGATATCCAGCGATGTGCTTCTTCGATGCGTGAAAATTCTTCCGGCAGCGATACGTCAGTGACTTTTGCACCGGCCCTGGCCAGTTTTGTCGCACAGGCCTCGATTTGCCGCTGCGTATCCGCTTCGCATTGGTCCCAGATGTGGGTGCGGCAAAAGCCGATGCGCGGTGCGGCGCCGCTGTCCGCGGGCAGGGCTTCGGGTGCTACGCCGAGCAGCGCGTTGCGGTACAGCGCGATATCTTCAACTGAGCGTGCGATCAGGCCCAGCGTATCCAGCGATCCCGCGGCTTCCATCACGCCGGCGCAGCGCAGGTCGCCCCAGGTTGGCCGGTAACCGACACAGCCGCAGAATGCTGCCGGGCGGATGGTGGATGCCGTGGTCTGCGTGCCCACGCCGAGCGGCACCATGCTGTCGCCGACGGCAGCGGCCGATCCGCTGGAGGAGCCGCCCGGAGTGCGCCGCGGGTCCATCGGATGCATGGTTTTGCCGGGATAACGGTTGGCGAACTCGGTAGTCACGGTTTTGCCCATGATCAGCCCGCCGGCGCGGCGTGTCAGCGCGACGCAGGCGGCGTCGATGCGCGGCCGGTGTCCTTTGTGGATGGGGGTGCCGTATTCGGTCGGCATGTCGTCGGTGTCGATGATGTCCTTGATCGCGACCGGTACGCCCTGCAGCGTTCCGACACTGCCACGTTTGTCCAGCGCGCGTGCCTGCGCGAGCACAAGGTCGGGATTCAGGTAATGCCAGGCCTGAACTTGCGGTTCGCGTGCGGCAATGTATTCGAGGCAGGACTCCGCCACGGCGACAGCGGTGATTTTTCCCGCAGCGATGGCCTGAACGATTTCGGTGGCGGTGAATTGATGCAGTGGTTTTGCGTTTGTCATTTTCATCAAGTATTGGCGAAAAATTTTGTTCCGGTCGAGTATCCCTGCATCACAAAGCGAACGTCAATCAGCGGGGCTGGGCGCTGCAGTGTTTCGTGCCGTGTCGAGGACATCGCTGGGGACATGAAAAAACGCCGGCATCGTGGAATGCCGGCGTTATTGATAAGTAATTCAGTAAGCCATTGATTTTAAAGTATTATTCCCAAAGCCTCTCAGGCAGTGGTAATCCGGCGAGCTGTTCCGGCTTCATGCGCTGATTGGGTTCGATACCGAGACCTTCCAGTACCGCTGTGAGTTGCCGGGCGTGTTGCGCGCTGTGCCAGGTCGAACGTTCGTAGAGCATGTGAATCGGCTGCATGCCGAAGAACGTTTTGATTTTCTGCTCGCAGGATTTGTCTTCCAGCTTCAGCCACCAGCTCTCCAGGCGCGCGATGATGGTATCGCCGTAACGCGCGATTTCGTCACCGGTCATGAAAGTGCCGTCCTTGGGCGGGACGTTGGCGAGTTGCACCGCGTATTCGACGCCGCCTTCAACGGCTTCGAGGAAGGCTTCGCCGATGCGAAACACGTGGTGGCACATCAAACGGATGGTGCGATCCCGGTTGGGGATCACCCGCTCGGCGAGTTTTTCGTCAGGGAGCTGGCGCATGAAGCGCTGTGCGGCGCGCAGCACGATGACCCAGCGCTTGATCAGTTCTTCCGGCGGCAGCGGTTTGTGGCCGGTGCCCTGCAGGCCGACAAACTCTGCGACGTCTTCCAGGTTCTGGCCGAAAACGAACTGGTCACCTTTGGCGACGACGGGGACGTTGCGCACGCCGAACTTGAGCAGGCGTTCAAGGCCCTGCGGGTCGTTCAGTACGTCGATGGCGACAAAATCGATTTTTTTGCGCGAAAGAAACTCTTTCGCCCGGAGACAGCTGCTTCACCCAGGCTGGGTGAAGAGGATGAACTGTTCGTTGGCGCCCATGTGCGACCTTTCCTGAGGCGTGAATGAGAGCGGCAAGACTACGGCTGGTGACGCCGGACGTCAAGGTTCACGATGCTATAATCCGCCCGCTTTTATCCCGCCGCTTTTTACCCGGCATTAACGCCGCAAACAATCCATATGATGAAGCTGATCGGGACTGCCACCAGCCCCTACACCCGCAAGGTGCGCGTAGTTCTCGCCGAGAAACGCATGGAATGCGAGTTCGTGATCGATGCGCCGAACACCGACAACAGTGCCGTCACTCAATACAATCCGCTGGGCAAAATCCCGGTGCTGGTGCTTGACGACGAGACAACACTGTTTGATTCACGGGTGATTGTCGAATACCTCGACAGCGCGAGTCCGGGCAACCGGTTGATTCCGGAGGAAAAACGGCCACGCATCCAGGCGCGGCGCTGGGAAGCGCTGGCTGACGGTTGTACCGATGCTGCGGTGGCGGTGCTCGTGGAGAAACGCCGGCCGGTGACTCAACAGTCGCCGGAGTGGATTGCGCGCCAGCAGGGCAAGGTGGAGCGCGCGTTGCAGATGATGGCCGACGATCTGGCGGCTAAAGCCTGGTGCAACGGCGATTTTTTCACTTTGGCCGACATTGCCGTCGGCTGTTGCCTGGCATGGCTGGAACTGCGCTTGCCGGATCTGCCGTGGCGCCGCAATCATCCAAATCTGGCGCGGCTCGCCGAAAAACTCGCGCAGCGCCAGTCGTTCAGGGAGACGGCTTGACGGGCAGTGTGAATGCAGAGTGATGAGTGATGAACGGAGCCCCTGCGTTGCATTCTGCCTGCGGCGTCTAACCGTTACCGGTAAATGGTTCTGTATCCGGCGGACAGCCTTTTTCAAGGGATACCGTCTGTGCCTGGCGCGCAGACTGGATGATGCCGCCGCCGATGCAGACGCGGCTTTCGTAGATCACCACCGATTGCCCGGGCGTCACTGCCCATTGATTTTCGGCAAACTCCACCACGCATTGCGCCGGCGTCGTTGACGCCAGCGAACACGCGGCATCCTTTTGCCGGTAACGCGTCTTGGCGCTGTACACCCACTGCGTGTGCGGTGCTTCGCCGCTGATCCAGTTCAGGTTGACGGCGGTCAGCTGATCGGCGAGCAGCAGCTGGTGATCGTGCCCCTGCACGACCACCAGCCGGTTGTTCTCCATGTCCTTGTGCGCGACGTACCAGGCGTCACCGTCACCGTTGCGGGTGCCGCCGATGCCGAGGCCCTGGCGTTGTCCCAGCGTGTAGAAGGTCAGCCCCATGTGTTTGCCGACTTTGGCGCCTTCGGGCGTGACGATGTCGCCGGGATTCGCCGGCAGGTAACGGTTGAGGAATTCGCGGAACGGCCGTTCGCCGATGAAGCAGATGCCCGTCGAATCTTTCTTGTCGTGGTTGGGCATGCCTTCGCGGCGCGCAATCTCGCGCACGTCGCGTTTGTAGAGTCCGCCCAGCGGAAACCAGGTTTTTGCCAGTTGCTGCTGGTTGAGGCGGTAGAGGAAATAACTCTGGTCCTTGCTGCCGTCCTCGGCTTTCAGCAGCTGGTGCAGTCCGTCAACCTCGCGTACCTGCGCGTAGTGACCGGTGGCGATGAGATCGGCGCCGAGGTTCATCGCGTGGTCGAGAAAGGCCTTGAACTTGATCTCGGCGTTGCACAGCACGTCCGGGTTGGGTGTGCGGCCGGCCTGGTATTCACTGAGGAATTCGCTGAACACGCGATCCTTGTACTCGGCGCTGAAATTGACGGCTTCGATGTCGACGCCGATGCGGTCGGCGACGGCCACGGCGTCGATCAGGTCCTGGCGCGACGTGCAGTGTTCGTCGGTGTCATCGTCTTCCCAGTTTTTCATGAACAGGCCGACGACTTCATGGCCCTGCTGCTTGAGCAGCAGTGCGGCTACCGACGAATCAACGCCGCCCGACATGCCGACTACGATTTTCTGTTTGCGTGCCATGGTCTTAATTGTAGTGATGCAGCAGGTCCAGCGGGTAACGCCGGCCGGCCAGGTAATCGTCGATGCACTGGATCAGCAGCGGGTTGCGATGTTTTGTGCGGTTGGCGCGGATGTCGGCTGCGGGCATCCACAATGCGCGCAGAATGCCGGTGTCGAGTTTCCGACCGGCTTCATGGTCTGCAAGCTCCCCGGTGAAGGCGAAGCGCAGGTAAGTAATGCCGGACGACGCCTGATGGTACTGGTAGACCCCCACCAGCGCGGTTGGCGTGAAGCGCCAGGCCGATTCTTCCAGGGTTTCGCGGACCACGGCATCGAGCAGGGATTCACCGGCTTCGAGGTGTCCGGCCGGCTGGTTGTAGAGGATGCCGTCGGTGGTCTGTTCCTCGACCAGCAGGAAGGCGCCGTCACGCTCAACGACGGCAGCGACGGTGACGTTGGGTTTCCACTGGCTGGTTTTGTCGTTCATGGCGGTATTTTATCGCCAGCGGCTTGCGCCTCAAAAAAAGAAAAGGCAGGGCACAAGCCCCGCCTTTCCAATGACGCTGGAAATTACTGCTTTTTTTCTTATTTCTTTTTGCAGTCTTTATGGTCTTTGTTTTTTGCGTCCTTGCAGTCCACTTTTGCGGCTTCTTTTTTGTCGGCTGCAAACACCGGAGCAACGGACACGACCGAGAACATTGCGGCAAATGCAATTGCGAGTAGTTTCTTCATGTTTCCTCCCTTGGTGGTTAGACTAATCCGGCCGGTTGCCGGCCGGGGGCTCTAGGTGAGCGCTGCTACATTAGCGCATACACTCATAAATGACAACCGTCCCGGGCAAGGGGGGCGAACGCTCTTTTTGCCGGGACAGGAGCAAAAAAAAGGCAGGGCGCAAGCCCTGCCTTTTCGGAAAGCAAGAAGATTACTTCTTCTCGTCTTTTTTCGCGTCTTTCTTCACTTCTTTTTTCGGTTCTTCTTTCTTCATGTCTTTCTTTTCTTCTTTTTTCATTTCGTCTTTTTTTGCATCAGCGGCGAACGCCGGGGCAACAGCAACGGTGGCGAAAGCGGCGGCGATGATGGCAGCAAACAGTTTGTTCATAATTTCCTCAATAGTGGTTGATCAACCAGGCCTTGTGGCCCTTGACCGAAAAGCCGGTCAAGCGCGAATAACGGGCCGGACTGGAAGCGGTTGACAGTCCCATGTAAGTTTTCCCGATAAAAACACAATAAAACAAAGGTTTTAGTTTTTCCGTGGACGGGAGCTCCGGGCAGGTGGCCGTTTTGGCGGTAAATGAGGTCTCGTAGCTCCCGGATTTGAGCTGTTGACGCACAAAATTGACGATTCGGCGATTTTCCAGATCCCTGGGGTAATGCCTGCCAGCGTCCACGGGCCCACACTGTGGCGGATCAAGCGCAGGGTCGGGAAGCCGACAGCAGCAGTCATCCGTCGAACCTGGCGGTTGCGGCCTTCGCGGATGGTCAGTTGCAGCCACGTCGTGGGGATGGTGTGGCGGATCCGCACCGGCGGCACCCGCGGCCATAACCAGTCCGGTGGCGCGACCAGCGCGACTTCCGCAGGCCGGGCGCGGTAGTCGCCTAGCTGGATGCCGGCCCGCAACGGTGCCAGTGCTGCATCGGTGGGTGCGCCCTCGACTTCGACAAAATAGGTCTTCGCCAGCTTGTGCCGGGGATCGGTAATGAGGTGCTGCAGTTCCCCGTCGCCGGTCAGCACGACCAGCCCTTCGCTGTCGGTATCCAGTCGCCCCGCCGGGTAGACGTTGGCGATGGGCACAAAATCTTTCAGCGTCCGGTGATTGCCCGAAGGCGTGAACTGACAGATCACGCCATAAGGTTTATTGAGCAGGATTACCGGTGCCATTGGCAGATTGTACGGAAAAAGGCCCCCGCAAATGCGGAGGCCTTGATGATATGAAGGGTGTAGTTGTTATGCTGCGACGCCAGCTTCAATGCCTTTGGTCAACTGCTCATAACCGGGCAGCGTCAGAAACTCCACGTAGTCGTCGCTGGTGCTGATTTCATCGAAAAGCAGGGCCGCTTCTTCATACTGACCGGCGTTCCAGGCTTCCTCGCCGAGTTCGCGACGCACCCGCGCCAGTTCTTCCGGCAGCATTTTGCGGAACATGTCTTTTGTGACCTTGCGACCGTCGTCAAGCACACCCTTGGGGCTGCGCATCCATTGCCAGATCTGCGAACGCGAAATCTCCGCGGTGGCGGCGTCCTCCATCAGGTTGTATACCGGCACGCAACCGTTGCCGGCCAGCCAGGCCCCGATGTACTGGATGCCGACGCTGATGTTGTTGCGCAGGCCGGCTTCGCTGATCGGTGCTTCCGGCTGGAAGTTGAGCAGGTCTTTGGCGCTGACGTTGACGTCGGGCCGCAGGCGGCTGACCTGGTTTGCCGCCGGCATGTGTTTGTCGAAAATTTCCCTGGCGATGCCGACCAGACCCGGATGCGCAACCCAGGTGCCGTCGCAGCCGTCGGTGGCCTCGCGCTCCTTGTCGGCGCGCACCTTGGCCAGCGCGGCCTCGTTCGCCGCAGAATCGTCTTTGATCGGAATCTGCGCTGCCATGCCGCCCATCGCGAAGGCTTTGCGTTTGTGGCAGGTCTGGATCAGCAGCAGCGCATAGGCGCGCATGAACGGCGAAGTCATGGATACCTGACTGCGGTCGGCGAGGCAGAAATCCTTGTTGGAGCGGAATTTCTTGATGCAGCTGAAAATGTAATCCCAGCGGCCAATGTTGAGGCCGACGCAATGCTCGCGCAGTTCGTAGAGGATTTCGTCCATCTCGAAGGCGGCGAGCACGGTCTCGATCAGCACCGTGCCCTTGATCGTGCCCTGCGGCACGCCGAGTTCCTGCTGTGCCATGATAAAAATGTCGTTCCACAGCCGCGCTTCAAGGTGGCTTTCCATTTTCGGCAGATAGAAATACGCGCCGGTGCCGCGTGCCAGTGCTTCCTTGGCGTTGTGGAAAAAATACAGCGCGAAATCGAAAATCGCGCCGGAGACCGGATCGCCGTCGATCAGCGCATGGTTTTCCATCAGGTGCCAGCCGCGCGGGCGCACCAGCAGCGTGGCGATTTTGGCGTTGAGTTTGTAGCTTTTGCCTTCCGGGCTCTGGTAGGTGATCGATCCGCGCAGGGCGTCACGCAGATTGAGCTGCCCCTCGATCATGTTGCTCCAGGTCGGCGCGTTCGAATCCTCGAAGTCAGCCATGAATACATTGGCCCCCGAGTTGAGCGCGTTGATCACCATCTTGCGGTCGGTGGGGCCGGTGATTTCAACGCGGCGGTCCTGCAGGTCGGCGGGCACCGCACCGATGGTCCAGTCGCCGTCGCGCACGGTTTTGGTTTCGGCGAGGAAGTCGGGCAATTTGCCGGCATCAAACCCGTTCTGGCGCACCACGCGCTGTGCCATCAATTCCTGGCGGCGAGCTTCAAATTTTCGCGCCAGCCTGGCGAAAAAGGCGATGGCCGGCGGCGTCAGTATTTCGCCGTAAGCGGCAGGGATGGCACCGATGATTTCAACGCCATCGGGGAAACGGGTGGTGGTCATGGTCAGACTCCTGGACGCGTCGGTAATCAGGATCAGTCGGAGAATCAGTCGGAGAAAAAAAGTAGAGGGAAAAGTAGGGGGAAAACCAAGGTTTCACAATGTAAAAACGATTGCCACGGCTATTGCTGCAATGCATTATACATAGAATTCCACAACAGCCAATATTTGCATAGTGGGCCGATTTCAGCAGGGAAATACCAGGTTTGGCATTGAATGATCGGCAATGCCGCTATGCAAGATGGCCGACCTGCGATGAATGGCCAGCGCAATAAAAAACGCCCGCGGTTGCGAGCGTTTTTTATTGGAGCGCGGCTGATACGCCGCGTGGGAGCGCTATGTTACTGGCTACCCCAGGGCTTGATCGCGGCCTTGAGCTGGTTGTAACCGTCGATATAGCGCGGACGCTTGGCACCGTAAATCTTGTCGAAGGTGGCGAGTTGCGCGTCCAGCCAGCCGGCAAGCTCCTTGTTACCCGGGTTGGCGGCCTTGTAGGCTTCGTTGATCAGTACGAAGTGAATGCGCGGATCGTACGGGTCTTTGGTGCCGCCGACGGTTTCATCACCGTTGAGCAGACGCATCAGCATCGCGTCAGCGGAGCCGAGGGTCTGCTCGTAAATCGGCGCGCCTTCCATGCGGTACATCACGCTGGTCATGTCCTTGCCGTTGGTCATGGTGAAGCCCATGTCTTTCCAGACCTGCTTCATGTCCTTGCCGGTCTTGGCGTGATCAAGCACCAGCTGCCCCCAGGCGCGCAGAACGTCCGGCGCATCTGCCATCAGGTCGGTCAGGCGGTCGCCGTCGAGATCGGTTGCGTACACGATGCAGTCACGGTGATTGATCATGTCATGCAGCAGCAGGCCGAAGTTGGTGTCGGAGATGTGCTCATAGATGTCGCCGCCCCAGTTTTCCATGCCGGCCTTGAAATCCTTCGGCAGCAGCGCGGCGATGGCGTCAACGTTTTCCTTGTGCTCTTCGTAGGCATCCACGGCGTATTGACGCTTCAGCTTGAACTTCGTGCCCTGCAGCAGCCAGCGCATGATGCCGGCGTTGACGGCGTCTTCCTTGGCCTGCGTCGGCTTGGTGGCGACACGGCCGATCTGGCCGGTTTCGTGGACCATTTTAAGGAACAGGCGCGCGGCGTAAGCCATGCGTACACCCGGGGTGTTCATTTCCGAATGGATGTTGCCGGTGGTTTTGTCGACCACGAACTTCTTGTTGTCCTGGGAGTAGGGCAGGCCGGGCATGAAACGCACGCTGGTGATGGGGCCGTAGGGGCGCACGTTGCAGTACACGCCGGCGGCGGTGCGCAGCGGAGCGTTGGCGGATTTTCCGGCGACAACGACTTTTTTGCCGCCGTCATTCACCATGAAGTCACCTGCGGTCGACCACTTCAGGCAGGTGAAATCCATCTTGCCGAACCACTCCAGCGACTTCAGCTTCGAGTCATGGCGGAACTGCGCCATCATCGGTACGCCGAGGAAGGGCAGGCCCAGCACATCGAGAGCCATGAGCGTGCCGTTCAGCGCAAACGTGTCGGTGAGCGCGTGCGCCACGGGTTTGACGCCGCCTGCCTCATTGCCGCCTTCCCAGATGATAGCGTCACTGAAGCCGCGCGGCTGGGTTTTGGAACGTTTGAAGATGCTGTCGAGGTGCTTGAACAGGTCGCCGCTCTGTTCTTCCTGCGCGATTTTGAGCAGGTCCAGTTTTGCAGTCATGATTCTCTTTCTCCGTTCGAATTTTTGTCGTTCAAGTGATCGGCCGGTTCCGGCGATCTGTAGGGCGTCCCGGGGCGTTCCACGAGCAGGATCGGAACTGCGGCATCCGCGCTCTTCCCATGCTGGTCCGTCGGCAGAATTATCGCATTTATTGCATCCGGCATAAACGGAGGTTCACCCGGCGGACTGTGCTTGCCGGCGGGTGCAGAAAAAAGCCCGCAGGACCGTAATGGTCTGCGGGCTTAGTCTGGCGCAGGGCCGCCGGCATTGCTGCCAGCGGCAGAATTCACAGCTTCAGGCTGCTTGGATGTTAGAGGCTTGCTTGCCCTTGGGGCCCTGGGTGACTTCGAAAGACACTTTCTGGCCTTCTTTCAGTGTCTTGAAGCCATTCATCTGGATCGCGGAGAAGTGCGCGAAAAGATCTTCGCTGCCGTCGTCCGGAGTGATGAACCCGTAACCTTTGGAGTCATTGAACCATTTCACAGTACCAGTTGCCATATGCCTGCCTTGATAGAAAAGCGGATGGGCTCCGCGATTTGTTCGAGTTCCAAGGATCGCATTGGCCAAACCACAGGTACTGCGCTGGTCTTGCGATAAAGCCTGAACCCCAACACCCGACTGCTTTCTAGGGTATTTGCCGGTCAAAGTCAAGCTTACGCCGGAAACCCCGGATCTGGCAGGTTTTTCCATTGTTTGCAGCCACTTGAAAAATTCTGCATTCCAGACACAATAGGTGTTCAAGCGTGGATTCACAGTGGACCCGCGCCACTTGCAGATCGGCACCCCGGCCCCAATTTAGAAGTTTGAGGCATGTAATGCGAATTTTTCAACGGTATGGCAACCAGGCAGCGTGAAGACACCGTCCTTGAGGCGAAACGTACCAAAACCAAGCCGCCATCGATGTTCAAGGTGTTGCTGCTCAATGACGACTACACGCCTATGGATTTCGTCGTAGGGGTTTTACAGCGGTTTTTCTCCCTTAGTCGCGAAAGCGCGACCCAGGTCATGCTCAAGGTGCACCGCGACGGCATGGGCGTTTGCGGTATATTTCCGAGAGATGTTGCCGCAACCAAAGTGGAACAGGTAAAGTCGTACTCCAAGCAGCACCTGCATCCGTTACAGTGTGTAATGGAAGAGAACTGAGGTTTCACATGCCCATGATCGGACAACCATGATTGCCCAGGAACTCGAAGTCAGTCTGCACATGGCGTTTATGGAGGCCCGCCAGAAACGCCACGAATTCATCACCGTGGAGCATCTGCTGCTGGCGCTACTCGACAACCCCTCCGCGTCGGAAGTGCTGCGTGCCTGCGCCGCCAATGTAGATGAACTGCGCAAGCTGCTGGGTGATTTCGTCACCGAGCACACGCCGATACTCGCAGGTGAGGAAGTCGATACCCAGCCGACGCTGGGTTTTCAGCGGGTGATCCAGCGCGCGATCCTGCACGTGCAGTCGTCCGGCAAGAAAGAAGTCACCGGCGCCAATGTGCTGGTGGCGATCTTCGGCGAGAAGGATTCGCACGCGGTCTATTTCCTGCACCAGAAGGCCGTGACCCGCCTCGACGTGGTGAATTTCATTTCGCACGGCATCAGCAAGGTGCCGCAGACCCAGCAGCAGCCCAAGCCGGAAGGCGAACCCGCGGAAACCGAACAGGAGAACCAGTCCGGCGGCGCGCTGGAGTCTTATACGCAGAATCTGAATGCGCAGGCGGTTGCCGGCAAAATCGATCCGCTGATCGGTCGCGCCCACGAGCTTGAGCGCGTGATCCAGACCTTGTGCCGGCGGCGCAAGAACAACCCGTTGCTTGTCGGCGAGGCCGGGGTCGGCAAAACCGCGATCGCCGAAGGACTGGCGCGGCGCATCGTCGAAGGCGACGTGCCGGACATACTGAAACGCGCCAGCGTGTATGCGCTGGACATGGGGGCGCTGCTGGCCGGCACCAAATACCGCGGTGATTTCGAGCAACGGCTGAAGGCCGTGCTGAAGCAACTGGCCGAGAATCCGCACAGCATCCTGTTCATCGATGAAATCCACACCCTGATCGGCGCGGGCGCCGCATCCGGCGGCACACTGGATGCATCCAATCTGCTGAAACCGGCGTTGTCCGGCGGTCAGCTCAAATGCATAGGTGCAACAACCTACAATGAATACCGCGGCGTGTTCGAAAAAGATCACGCGCTGTCGCGGCGCTTCCAGAAGGTTGATGTCCTCGAGCCGACGATTGCCGAGACCATCGCCATCCTGAAGGGGCTCAAATCCCGCTTCGAGGAGCACCACGGCGTCAAATACCAGCCGGCGGCGCTGAGTGCTGCGGCTGAGCTGTCGGCGCGCTTCATCAACGACCGTCACCTGCCGGACAAGGCGATCGATGTCATCGACGAGGCAGGTGCGGCGCAGAAAATCCTGCCGAAATCGAAACAGAAACGCATCATCGGCAAACACGAGATCGAGGAAATCATCGCCAAGATCACGCGCATCCCGACGCAGACCGTGTCTGTAGATGACCGCAGTGCACTGAAGAGCCTGGATCGCGACCTGAAGGCGGTGGTGTTCGGTCAGGACAAGGCCATCGGCGCGCTGACTGCAGCGATCCGCATGGCACGCAGCGGCCTCGGCAATCCGGTCAAGCCGATCGGCAGTTTCCTGTTCAGCGGCCCGACCGGCGTCGGCAAAACCGAAGTCGCGCGCCAGCTTGCCTATGTAATGGGCGTGGAACTGCTGCGCTTCGACATGTCCGAATACATGGAGCGCCATGCCGTGTCGCGGCTGATCGGCGCGCCCCCGGGCTACATCGGTTTCGACCAGGGCGGCCTGCTGACCGAAGCGATCACCAAAAATCCGTATTCGGTGCTGCTGCTCGATGAAATCGAAAAAGCGCATCCGGATGTTTTCAACATCCTGCTGCAGGTGATGGACCACGGCACGCTGACCGACAACAACGGGCGCAAGGCCGATTTCCGTAACGTGGTGATCGTGATGACCACCAATGCTGGTGCTGCCGAACTGTCGAAAACGTCGATGGGCTTCACCGCGTCAAAACAATCCGGCGACGAGATGGGCGAGATCAAGCGCATGTTCACGCCCGAGTTCCGCAACCGGCTTGACGGCATCATTTCCTTCCAGGCACTGGATCGTGCGGTTATCCTGCGCGTGGTCGACAAATTCCTGATGCAGCTCGAGGAGCAGTTGCACGAGAAAAAAGTTGATATCGGTTTCACGCCGGCGCTGCGCGAACATCTGGCTGACAAGGGCTTCGACCCGCAGATGGGCGCACGACCGATGGCACGCCTGATTCAGGACACCATCCGCAGCGCGCTGGCCGACGAACTGCTGTTCGGTCGTCTGGCGAACGGCGGCAAGGTGACGGTCGATGTCGACGATGAAGGCAAAGTGCGTCTCGATTTCGCCGAGGAACCCGTCAGCGTCGTCTGACGGCTGCGGTGGTCAAAGGGCGGGTTGCGGCTTTCTGTCGCGGGTTGCGGCTTTCTTGACAGCAGTGGTATTTGCGCAGAGACTGGTTCGATAAAAAAACTGATATCAATTTCAGCCCGGCGGTAGCCAATCCTTGGCGCCGCATTGTTATGGAGCGCAACCATGGTTAAAGCAACGACCCTGCTGGCCGTGTCTCTGGCTGGTAGTGCATGGCTAACATCAGCAACCGCGGCAGATCCGCAACACGCCCGCAGCCTCGCCGCCACCTGTTTCACCTGTCACGGCACCGACGGCCGCAGCGTCGGCGGTGTGCCGCCCAGCCTCGCCGGACAGAACAAGGATTACCTTTTGAAGCAGATGCAGGAATTTCGCGACGGCAAACGTCCGGCGACGATCATGCACCAGCATGCCAAGGGTTATACCAACGAACAACTCGAGCTGATCGCGGGCTATTTCGCCGCGGTGACACCCGGTCGCGCGACGTCTGCGCCGGCCGTGCGTTAGGAGAACGCCATGACCATATCCAGACGCGAATTCATGAAATGGACCGCCGCAGGCGCCGGTGCAACGGCGGTGGCCGGTTGCGCCACCATCGGCGGCAGTGCAGGACGGGTGGTAGTTGTCGGCGGCGGGTACGGCGGCGCGACCGCGGCGAAGTTCATCAAACTGTGGGCGCCGGACATCGACGTGACCTTGGTCGAACCCAGCCAGCATTTCATTTCCTGCCCGATCAGCAACCTGGTGCTCGGCGGCAACGCGCAGATGAGCGATATCACCTTCAGCTACGAGGGCTTGCGCAGCCGCGGCATCCGCGTGATCCGCGATTCAGCGCTGGCCATCGATGCCGAAAAACGCCTAGTGCGTCTGGCCGGTGGGGACAGCCTGCCTTACGACCGCGCCATCGTATCGCCCGGTGTTGAATTCCTGTTCGACCAGATTCCGTCATTAAAAAGCGCGGATGCGCAGAACCGCATCCTGCACGCGTGGAAAGCCGGCGCGCAGACCGTGGCACTGCGCAATCAGCTCACTGCCATGCGTGACGGCGGCGTGTACGTGCTGCAGATTCCGATGGCGCCGTATCGCTGCCCGCCGGGACCGTACGAGCGGGTGTGCCAGGTCGCCGACTATCTCAAGAAGGCGAAACCGAAATCGAAAATCATCGTGCTCGATTCCAACCCGGACATCACTTCGAAGAAGGGTCTGTTTCTCGCGGCCTGGAACGACATGTACAAGGGCATGATCGATTACCGTCCGAACAGCGAAATCGCCGACGTCGACATCAAGGGCATGACGGTCAAACTGCAGTTCGACAACGTCAAGGGTGACGTCATCAACGTGGTGCCGGCGCAGCGCGCGGCCGACATCGCGGTGAAAAGCGGTCTGATCACGGCGAACAACCGCTGGTGCGGCGTTGACTGGACCAGCTGCGAATCCACCGCAGTCAAAGGAGTGCACGTACTCGGTGACGCGACACTGTCAGCGTCGGCGATGCCGAAGTCGGGCAGCATGGCCAACCAGCATGCCAAGGTTGCAGCAGCAGCAGTCGTGGCGCTGCTCAAAGGTCAGCCGGTGAATGCTGACACGATGATGATGAACACCTGCTACAGCTTCGTCAGCGCTGACAGCGCGATGCATGTCGCGTCGGTACATCGTTACGACGCGACGCAGAAAAGCATACTGCCGGTGAAGGGCAGCGGTGGTGTTTCCACCGCAGCGAGCAGTGCCGAGGCGGCTTATGCCTGGGGCTGGGCGCGCAACATCTGGGCGGAGGCTCTGGTGTAAATAGTTGTTTTTGTTGTAAAACAAGGGCGCTTCGGCGCCCTTTGTATTTGCCTGTAATATCAGCGGCATTCTGGTCAAGTTCTCGCGGAGGACTGATACACTGGTACTCGGCAACGAAGCGGCTGGTTGCCAAGTGCGGGAGCGCGGTCGCTGTTCAGCAGCGAAGGGGAAACCATGGTTACAACTTTGCGTGGCAGGATCGTACGAAAAGAGAGAGTGCGGCTTTTCTCTTTATTCGCCTCCTTGACGCCGGCCGCACTTGCCGTCGCCGCCTGTTTTTCGGGCGAGGTGGCGCTGGCCAATCCCAAGGGTGGAGCGGTGGTGCATGGCGCGGCGACGATCAGCAGCCCTGCAGCGGGTATTCTGAATGTCCAGACGCTGACACCGCAGACGATCATCAACTGGGGCAGTTTCTCGATATCGGTTGGGGAGCTGACGCGTTTCATCCAGCCTTCCGCACTGTCGGCGATATTGAACCGTGTTGCGCCAGGCGCCAATCCGTCGAATATTCTCGGGACGCTCGAATCCCGGATTGGTTCGGATACCGGTGCCATCGGCGGACGCGTATTTCTGCTCAATCCCAATGGAATTGTCTTTGGCTCGGGATCGCAAATCAATGTTGGCGGACTGGTCGCCTCAACGCTTAACCTGAGCAATGACGACTTCCTGAACAATCGCATGCGTTTCACCGACGGTGCCGGTGCCGGCGGCGTGGTGAATCACGGCAGCATCACCGGCGGCAGCGTCCATCTGATCGGCAATGCGGTCACCAACAACGGCCTGATCACCAGCCCCGGCGGCGAAGTGGTGCTGGCTGCAGGCAACAGCGTGGAACTGGTCAACCCCGGCACGCCGAACCTGCGGGTGGAGATCGTCGCGCCGGACAACGAAGCGCGCAACCTCGGCACCATCACAGCCGAAGCCGGACGTATCGGCATCTATGCCGGGTTGATCAACAACAGCAGCACCTTGCGTGCCGACAGCGCGGTCGTCGAAGGCGGCCGCATTGTGCTTAAAGCCACAAAGAACTCCACGCTGGAGGCGGGCAGCCAGATCTTGGCCAGCGGTACCATCGGCGGCACGGTTGAAATCCAGTCCGGCGATACCACGTTGGTGTCCGGCACGATTGCAGCCCAAGGCGCGACAGGTGCTGGCGGCACGGTGCATGTGCTCGGCAACAAAGTCGGGCTGATCGACGCGGCGCATATCGATGCTTCCGGCGATACCGGCGGGGGTACGGTGCTCATCGGTGGCGACTATCAGGGCAAGAGCCCGGAGGTGCAGAATGCGTTCCGTACCTATGTCGGGCAGGATGCCACGATCAAGGCTGACGCTGTCACGCAGGGCGACGGCGGCAAGGTCATCGTCTGGGCGGACGACACGACGCGCGTCTATGGCGGCATCAGCGCCCGCGGCGGGGCGCTGTCCGGCAACGGCGGCTTTGTCGAGACCTCGGGCAAGGTGGGCCTGGAGGTGACACGCGCGCCGGACGTGCGTGCTCCCCAAGGCCTGGGCGGCACCTGGCTGCTCGATCCGAACGATCTGGAGATCGTCGCGGGATCGGAAATCACCAACAATATCGCGCAGCCATTTTTCTCCACTCTTGGCGAGACCTCACGTATAGGTGCGAATCTCATTAACCTGCAGCTCGATTTCGGCAGCAACGTGATTCTGACCACCACGAGTCAGGGACTGGCCGCCGGCGCGCAGCAGGGCAACATCACGATTTCAGCACCGATCGTAAAGACGGCCACCGGCGTCGGTACCACCAGCCTCACGATGCAGGCGCACAACAACATCGTGATCGGGCCTGGCGGCAGCATCACGTCCACCGGAGATCGTCTAGGCGTGACACTGACGGCCAACAGCGATTTTTCGGGTGGCGGCGGGGTTACGGTTGGTGGCGGCGGGATCGTTACTAATGGTGGCAGCATCAATATATCGGGTCAGGACTTGACCGCAATCAACGCCGTCATCGATGCACGCCGCACGATCGGCACCGGCAGCGGCGGTAGCGTTTCGCTCTCATCGAATGCCAACATGGTCAACGTTGGCGCAAATATTTTGTCCGGCTCGTTTATCCAGGCAAGCGGTTCCACCGGCGTGAATATCAATGCGCCGGTCACGAGCGGCAGCAGCATGTTTCTGTCGTCTTCCAGTGGTACGGTCAACGTCGTGGCCCCGGTCATGAGCGGGACCTCGTTCTCGGCCAGCGGGTCGACCGGCGTCAACATCAACGCGACGGTGAACAGTGGCAGCAGCATATCGCTGGATTCATCCAGCGGACCGATCAACGTAAACTCACCGATGAGTGGTGGATTCCTCGACGTATACGCCGGGGGCGCGGACAGCGTATTCACGGTGACGGCTCCGGTGACCGTTGCCGGTGCCGAGCTCTATGCCGACAATATGGATATTCAGGCGATGATCAATGCTGGCGGCGGCTTGGTGTCCGTGCAGCCCACCACTTTCGGCCGTCCGATGGACCTCGGTACCAACACGGCGGGATCGCTGTCGCTCACGCAGGCGGAACTGGACAACCTGGCGACCAGTGGCCCCAAGAGCTTCGGGGGTTTTTCGGCCGGGGCGATCACCGTCAGTGCTCCGATTACTGTCGGATCGTCTTCGGTATCCATTGACGCCAACACCTCGTTTACAGTCGATGCGGGTGCAAGTTTCACTACCGCGGTTCAGCTGGATGTAAATGCCCCGACTATCACGCTGGACGGGACGGTCAACGCGCAGCGTGTGGTTTTCGGCACCGATACGATCAACGTGAATGCGCTGGTGACCAGCGCGACCGATATTGAGATTTTCACGCAGTCGTATTTGCGGCCGGTCAACCTCGGCGTTGTTTCGGACGGCCCCTCGTCGCTTGACTTTACTTCGGCAGAACTCAATAACCTGGTGACCGGCGCTACAAACCCGCTGCGCATTGGCTCAACCAGCTCGGGCGCGCTCACTGTTCAGGGGCCGATCGCGCCCACCGGCACGCAGGTTCTCGTTCTGGCCAGCGGCGACTCGATGGGGCAGGCGGCCGGCGCGACAATCACCATTCCGAATCTGGCGTTCGATGTTTACGGCGACGTGAACCTGCCGGAAGCCAATGTCGTCGGCACGCTGGCCGCGAGCCTGTGCTGCTCGGGCAATACTTTCACGTTCTCGAACGCGGTCCCGCTCACGATAGGTACGGTGGGCGGAATCTCCGGCGTCTACAACGTCAACAGCTTCGGAGCCACGCCGACCAGTGCGACGATCGTGGCCGACAACCTTGATGTGGCGTCGTACATGCAGTTCGACTCGGTGACGATTACACCACGCAACCCCGCCACCGTTCGCCTTGATCTCGGTGGCGCGGACGCGACCGGGGTGCTCGGCATCTCAGCCGCTGATCTTGCGAACATCTACGCCGGCACGCTCACGCTGCAGGCTGACCAGGCAGACATCAGTGCGCCGGTCGTCTCATCGTCGAGCGTGCTCGCGATCGCCCCGGTCACGGCCGGCCGGGCGCTCAATGTCATCGCGGAACTGCCGGTGCCGAAGAACGTGGCCAACCTGGAGTTCCGTCCGTCGGAAATCTTGAACGTGAGCGCGGACTCATTCATATTGGGGGATGTCAACACCGGGCCGGTCTCGGTCAACGCTGCAATGACGGCTCCCGGCTCAATCAACAGGTTCGGGCTCCGCTCCGGCGACACGGCAACCGGCATCACCGTGAACAGCGCGCTCGGCGCGACCAATAATCTGTCCCTGACGGCCGATGTGATGACCTTCAACGCGGCCGTAAGCGCGGCCGGCTTCGGCGGCATCGCCATCACAACGAACACCTCGGGCCGGCCCATTGACCTCGGGACCAAGACTGGCGGCACGCTGGGGCTTGACGCGTCGGAGCTCGGGATGATCACCGCATCGAGTGGGCCGTTGCATGTTGGTGATGAGAGCGCCGGCGATCTGACTGTCAGTGCGCCGGTGGTGTTCTCCACCATCGGCGACCTCCATCTCACCACCAACGGAGTCCTGCACATCAACGAAACGGTCACCAATACTTCGGCGGGCGTCATACATTTCAAAGCCGATGCGATGAACGTGAACGACTCGGTAACTGGCGGCGGCGACATCAACCTTACGACTCTCAATCCGGTTACGTCGATTGCGCTCGGCACCAAGCCGGGCGGGCAACTGGGTCTGACGACGGCAGAACTCGACTTTTTCTATCCCGGCTCGGGTACGCTGCGCATCGGCGATCTGGATTCCAGCAAGTCTTTCAATATCCAGGTCACGGCACCGATCTCGCCGGCCGGCGCCACCACGTTGAGCCTGCAAACCGCGAACGGCAGCGTCAGCCAGACCACGAGCGCCTTTGTCACGGTGCCGAACCTGGCGGTTCGCGCCGGCAACGCCATCACGTTTGGCGAGGTCAACGATATCGGCACTGTTGCACTGCGGTCCACCAACAGCTACGTGTCCATCCAGCATGGCGGCGCCAGTCCGCTCACGGTCGGCACGGTGGACGGCTTGAGCGGGGTGCAGGCGAGCAGCAGCTTTGCCGAGATCACCAGCAATGAACTCAATATCGGCAGTTTCATCGAGGGGCAGCAGGTGTATATCGTGTCGTACGGCCCGATGAGCCTCGGCACCAAGCCCGGTGGCACGCTGGGACTGACGGACGCGGAGCTGGGCAACGTATACGCGACTACGCTGACGCTGGGAGATTCGGCAATTACCGCCAGCAATGTCACGGTGACCGCGCCGATAACGGGTAGCTCCTTCGATAATCTTGTGATCGCCAACGCCCCGGGTTTTGCCATCAACGTCAACAGCGCGCTGACGGTACCGGGCAACCTGACGCTGACCACCAGCACGTTGAACGTCGCGGCACCGGTGTCCAGCAGTTTCGGGCAGATCGTGGCTACCGCGGATTCGATGACATTCAGTGCGGGGCCGGCCACGGTGAGTTCAGGTTCCCAGATTGTTCTGGCGCCGCGTAATGGGACCACGGTAATGAATCTCGGAGGCCCGGATGTGGTTTCCACCACCAATACCCTGGGGCTTGACAGCACGGACCTTGCGGCGCTGTCGACGCCATTTGTTTACTTCGGCAATGGAACTCCGCCATCAATCACGGTCAACACTCCCACGAATCTCGGCGCCACGTCCGCGATTCTTAACACGAGTATTGGCGGGGTAATAAACGTTAATGCCCCACTCGCCACCACCGGCGATCTCTGGCTGACGGCTGACGACATCGCCATCGCCGGCGCCGTGTCGGGTGCAAATGTAACTCTCGGTACTGTCAACACGAGCCGCACGGTCGATCTCGGCACACTCGGTTCGGGCACGTTTCTCGGGCTGGACACAGCCTCGATCGGGCTGATCTCGGCATCAAACCGGCTGACGTTTGTTGGCGGCACCATTATCGTGAGCAATCCGGTCACGGTGACTGTCCCGGCGCTCACGCTCCAGGCCGATACGCTTAACGTCAATGGTACGCTGACCGCGCCGGGCGACGTCACGCTGCTCGCGAATACGATGGATATAGCGAACACCGTATCGAGCACCGGTGGCGGCATGATCGTTGCCGCGCCGAGCGGCTTCACCAGTATGACGCTGGGCCCGACCACCGGTTCCGGCCTGGTGTTGTCGAGCACAGAGATCAACCAGTTCTCGACCTCAGGCGCCCTGCATCTCGGAGATTTCATGTCCACGACTTCGATCAGCGTCGCGGCGCCGATCAATCCCGGATCTGTCGGTGCATTGACGCTTGTCGCCAACAACGGGATCAGTCAGACCGCGGGATCGACGATCTCGACGGGCAACCTGGGGTTGCAATCGTTCAGCACAGTAACACTGACTGAAGCCAACAACGTCGGAATCGTGGCCGGGTTTGGCGGAAATTTCTCTTTTACAAACAATGGATTGCTGAGTATCGGCAGCGTCGATGGCCAGAGTGGCATCTCGGGCAGCAACGTGACGCTGAAGGGCGACACCATCGCAATCAATCAGGCGGTTTCGGGTTCCACGGTCACGCTTGCACCGCGGGTCGCCGGAGCGGCGATCAACGTCGGCTCCAAGCCCGGCGGCATCTTTGGCGTCAGCGATGCCGAAATCGACATGATCTCGGCATCGACGCTGAACATCGGGCAGACCACCTCGGGCTCGGTCACCGTTTCAGCCCCCGTTGATCGCGGGTCCGGCAATTTCAATCTGGTGGCGCAGCCGGGCTCGACGATCAACGTGAACGCAACGTTTGCGTCGCCAAACTCGAACGTCGGCATGAATGCGGGTGCGGGCGGGACGATCAACATCGGCGCGCAGGTCACGGCATTCAGCAACATCACGCTGACGGCCGACAACCTCAACATCGCTGCGCCGCTGGTGACCACCGGCTCGTCAGTGACGCTGCAGCCGGGCACTTCCGGATTGCCGGTTAACGTCGGCACGGAAACAGCCGGTGCATTGAGCCTGACAGCTGTCGAGCTGGCGTTGATCGACACGGACGTGCTTACCATCGGCAACAGCAGCGCGGGGCCGCTCACCGTCAGCGCGCCTTTCACGTCGGCTACGCTGGACCAGTTGCGGCTCATCTCGGGAGGCGCCATCATCCAAAGCCCCGGCGCGGTCATCACGCTGAGCGATCCCGCAGGCGGCGCGCTGCAACTCACCTCCTCCAGTGGTGGCGTCAGTCTGATCGAAGCCAATTCCGTGTCGGGATTCCTGTCCGGCAGCGCGTCGGGGTCGGGCAGCGACTTCGCGTTCAACAACGTGTTGCCGATGAAGCTGCAGAACATCAGCGTTTCCGCTGCGGACAAGGTGCTGATCAGCGGCGGAATAGCCGGTGCGCTGCCCCCGATGTTCCTGGAAGTCTCCATTGAAGTGCCTACGGACCAGACGAGCATCGCCTTCAACATCATCAGGGACCTCAACGATTTAGGCGAGTCTTCGAATCAGGCGAAGAGGGACGAGGAAGAAAAGAAGAAAGAGACCCAGAGCTGTCGCTAGGGTCTGGGATCCAGGCGCGAAGCGCGGAGAGTGCGGGGCGAAAATGGCGCCCCTTTTCTTTTTCTACTTTCGCACGCGGTCTGGTGGGACGATCCAGAACGTCGCTGCGACGGCGAGTGTGAACGCGACGTAGGCAGCAGTGAAGGCCCACTCGGGAAGGCTGTAGAACATCACCTGATGGATCCAGCGCGCAATGAAACTTTTATCCGCGGTTACGCCGCGCAGTGCGTCCTCCCACAACGTCAGCGGACACCAGACGCCAGCGGCGGCCTCGGCGCTGACGAACAGAATTGCTGCCAGATGCGCGACGCGATAACGGAAATTGCGGGTCCAGTGCCAGTCGGCAATCGCACCGATCCAGATCAGCGGCAGGCTGAGTACGACAAACAGCACAAACGCAAAATGAACAACAAGAATTGAATCTGCGAGCAGCAGTTTCAAGCGCTGTGCCCTGACGCTGCGATCAGGCGTCGCCGCGCGCGACGGGGCGCCTGCGGTCGCTGACCCACTCACTCCATGAACCCGGATACAGCCGGGAGCCGGCGAGCCCGGCTACTTCCATCGCCAGCAGGTTGTGGCAGGCGGTGACGCCGGAGCCGCACTGGTGGACGATGGCTTGCGGCGCATGGCCGTCGAGCATGGTGCCGAATTCCTGCTCCAGCGCGGCCGGCGTCTTGAAGCGGCCATCGGCATCAAGATTGAGTTTGAAAAACCGGTTGGCGGCACCAGGAATGTGCCCGGCCACCGGATCCAGCGTTTCATTTTCGCCGCGATAACGATCGCTGCTGCGTGCATCGAGCACCAGCGCCTTGCGTTCCTGCAGGTTGGCCAGCAAGTGTGCGCTGTCGACGGCGATCTGCGTCTGCGCTTTGCCGTTAAAGGTGGTCGGCTTGATCTCCGGTTGCGCAACGGTTGTTGGCAATCCGGCTTTGTTCCACGCCTGCCAGCCGCCGTCGAGTACCGCTGCTTTGTTGTGTCCGACCCAGCGCAGCATCCACCACAGCCGCGATGCATAGACGCCGCCGGTTTCATCGTAGGCAACGATCTGGGTGTCGTTGCTGATGCCGAGTGCGCCGAGGCGCAGGCAAAAGGTCGCCGGATGCGGCAGAGGGTGGCGGCCGGTAAGTCCGGTCTTCGGACCCGACAGGTCGACGTCGAGGTGCAGGAAACGCGCGCCGGGAATATGCCCGGCGCGATAGGCCTTGTAACCGGCGCTGTGGTTCGCGAGGTCGTGGCGGCAGTCGCAGATGATCCACCCCGGATCGTCGAGATGAGCTGCGGTTTGTTCAGCGCTGACGAGTGTAGTGTGGGTCATGACGTCGTGCCGGCCGGGTGGATGGAGGGGGCAAAGGTAACAAACGCCGACTGAAAATCAAGCGCAGGAAAAAACAACGGCAAATTTAATCGAATGCCGGAAAAGGCTACGGCAGCACAAGGCCGCCGCGAATAACTCATAACTATTTGTTTTTATTAATTTATTTTATATAAACACGGTCAGAGGTGTGGCGCCACTTCACGGCGCAGGAATTCATGGAAATGCACCATGCCGTCTTCCAGCGGGGTCTGATACGGGCCGGTTTCGCTGCGCCCCTGTTGCCATAACGCGCGGCGGCCTTCGGTCATGCGCGCAATGATCTCCGCGTCTTCGACCGCTGTTTCGCGGTACGCCGCCTGTTCGGCTTCGACGAATTCGCGTTCGAACAATGCGATGTCTTCGGGATAATAAAACTCGACAATATTGCTGCAGGCCTCGGGGCCGCGCGGAATGATCGCGCTGATCACCAGCACATGCGGATACCACTCGACCATGATGTTGGGGAAATAGGTCAGCCAGATCGCGCCGTGCGCCGGTTGCCGGTTGGCACCCTTACGCAGCACCTGCTCATGCCAGCGCTGATAGACGGCGCTGCCGGGGCGCGCGAGCTGATTCTTGATGCCGCAGGTCTGCACGCTGTACCAGTCGCCGAATTCCCATTGCAGGTCGGAGACATTGACGAACTGGCCGAGCCCCGGATGGAAGGGCTCGACGTGGTAATCCTCGAGGTAGACCTCGATGAAAGTTTTCCAGTTGCAGGCGTATTCCTCGACTTCAACGCGGTCGAGCATATAGCCGGAAAAATCCAGATCCTGCATCACGCCCATCTTTGCCAGATCCCGCACCACATCGCGACGGCCTGCGAACAGCAGGCCGTTCCAGCGCGTCAGCGGCGTTTGCGCCAGATCAAGGCAGGGGTTCTTGGCGAAATGCGGTGCACCGAGCAATTTTCCATCAAGGCCGTAGGTCCAGCGGTGCAGCGGGCAGATGATGTTTTTGGCATTGCCGCGGTCCTTGAGGATCACTGCCTGGCGATGACGGCAGATGTTCGACAGCAACTCCACGCCATTGCTGTTACGCACCAGCGCCTGCGCGTTGCCCTGCCAGGCCAGCGTCTGGTAATCGCCGATGTTCGGCGTCATCAGTTCATGGCCGACATAACCGGGGCCGTTGGCGAACAGCAGACGTTGCTCGACCTCGTGTATCCGGGCGTCGAAGTACCACT
The DNA here is from genome assembly GCA_038316355.1 of Burkholderiales bacterium. Taxonomy (GTDB): domain Bacteria; phylum Pseudomonadota; class Gammaproteobacteria; order Burkholderiales; family SG8-41. Next base: position 89,726 of record JBBQAO010000001.1, on the reverse strand, counting down.
GTACGGGCAGTTGCGGCGAGGTTTTGCGAAAGGCGGTGACGCTGGAGAGGTCAGACATGCAGCGGGGGTGATTACAGTTTGGGCAACCGGTGGAAGTGTTTCAAGAATTTGATTCTTAAGGATTTTGGGGCTTGTTCAGGGTCCCCGGTGCGGCTGCAAAAAGAGGGGGCTATTCTTTCCCAGCCCCCCCCAAAAGGCAATCAAAATTTCGTCAGGGCACAATGGTGCCGCCGGGCAACTGTTTTATAAGTCTTTGTTTATAAAAATAAATATCTCCAAAATTGGTTGTTGCAAAAGCGCCAGTGTTATCAGTGTCGGTGGCAATCGCAATCGCCCTGACCGGTGGTGCATCTTCGCCGAACGCGGCACGGAAATCTGCCGCGACATTGCGCTCGAAATCGACCCAGCGCCCGACGCGTGCCGCGCCGGAGGCGACCACGATCAGCCGCACACGATCGCTGTAGGCGCTGGGCACTATGGTTTCCGGCGGAGTCTTGTTGTCCCATACATAGCAAATGGTAGCCGCCGGCAGATCAGGATCAAACAACGCGCGCGCCAGACGCAGTCTGGTGCGGTCGCCGAATGACAGTTTTTCCAGAGGATAGTCGAACATCACATAGAGGCGCGCCGGAAAATCATCGCCCTCCCTGGTTCGCAGATCGGCATTGGCGATCAGATTATCGATCTTCCAGCGCCAGCGCAGCCACGGAAATTCCTGCGGATGGACACGCAGGACTTTTGATAGACCCGAGGCCGCTGCTTTGGCTTCGGCACGCATGACTGTGACCCCGCCATCATCGATCAGCGCATAGCGGGTGGGGGGTATGGTGCTTGATGCGGTCAGCGGTTTCCATTCCACGGGCAAAGTGCCGCCCGCCGTCATGGCGGAAAACGCCGCAGCGGTCACGCGCTCTTCCGCGGCGATTGCAAGGCCTGCACCGATCGTAATGATCGCGAACAGGAGCCAGTCAAACCGGCGACGGCAGGTCATCCATCAGTCCTGACTGTTGCAGTCGCAGATAATCCTGCGGCCGGTCGATATCCCACAGCGTTTCCAGTTCATGCCAGCGCAGATTGTTTTCGCGCAGGCGTTCGCGGGTCTGCGCCATCACGGTCGCGGAGCCCCAGGCGATGCCAGACATTAATTCCGGCGCTGTGCGGGACAGCCCGATCAGTGCATAACCGCCATCCTCCGCCGGTACGAACACCGCGTCGTTGCCTGCGCGCAGCGCGTCAGTTGCGTCCCGCAGATGCTGCGCCGTGAGCACCGGGCAATCAGCGCCGATGCAGATCGCGTATCGGGTTTGCTGCAGCGTGGCGGCGAAGGCGTGGGCCATGCGCGCGCCCAGGTCCGCGCCAAGCTGGACCTGCAGGGTGGCGCCGGATTGTTGTGCGGCGGATTGCAGGAATGCATCAGCGGCATCGGGTGCGCACCATAGCGCAAGGGTGTCCGGTGCCGCGGCACCTGCGGTGGCCAGCGCGCGTTCGATCAGCCGGACATGCAACGCCGCGGCGCCGGCGGCGCCGAGCAGCGGAATCAGCCGCGTTTTTGCCGCACCGGCGACCGGTGCTTTGGCGAAGACCAGGATGGCCGTTTCAGGATTTGTGCCGGACATAACGTAAAGCCAGTTTGTCCGGATCCGCGCCCAGCCAGTAGGCGAGGCGCAGCCGCCACATCAGCATGATCGTGCACCACACGCCGTGCTGTTCCCAGCGTCGTCCCGAGGTCGTCAGCGGGTGGGCGATACACAGCGGCCTGCTGTAGATTTTAAGCTGCCGCGAAAAAGCGATGTCTTCCATCAGCGCGATTTCCGGAAAACGCCCTGCGGCTTCAAACAGCGAGCGCGTCATGAACATCGCCTGATCGCCGGTGGCAATGCCGGTGAGCCGTGAGCGCCGGTTCATCATCCAGGCAATCAGGCACAGCAAGGGATGGCTCCCGGCTATATGCACATCAAAGCGGCCCCAACTGCGACGGCTGCGCGCGAGGCCGTCGATGATCAGGTTGTCGGCGCCATCGGGCAGGCGCGAGTCTGCATGAAGGAAACAGAGGATTTCGCCCTTGGCCGCAGCGGCGCCGGCATTCATCTGACGCGCCCTGCCCGGCGCTGCCTGCAGCACCTGATTAGCCCAGGCTTGAGCCAGGGTTGCGGTGGTGTCGGTGCTGCCGCCATCAACGACGATGATTTCGCAGCCGCGTTTGCGCAGCGGCTGGAGCGCCTGCAGGGTTTCACTGATGCCGTCAGCTTCATTGAGGCAGGGGATGACGAGGGATAACAATTGGCGGCTGCTTTATGCGGAGTGGCGTATCGGATCAGCGTACCGGCTCGAAAAAGTGCCGGCCAAGCAAGGGTATTTTATAGCGGTGACAGAGCAGGAGCAGGACAATGCGGCCCACACTGCGCAGTACCCCATGCGCGAGGAACTTGCGCGCATCGGTGACCACCGTGGCCGGCAGCAGCAGCGGCAGGGTGCGCGCGCGCAGGTGCTCGGAAAACTTCACGTCTTCGAGTTCGGTTTCGGCAAATCCGCCGATTGCGTTGAAGACCTGACGGCGCACGAACATCGCCTGATCGCCATAGATGATGCGCGTGCGTTTGCAGCGCCAGTTGTGCAGGCGCGACACCAGCCGCAGCAGTGGACGACTATCGCTGAAGGCCTGGTGGAAACAGCCGGCCTCGATGTGGGATGGCAGTGCGGCAATCGCCTCAAGCGCACCGGCGGGGAGCAGGGTGTCGGCGTGCAGGAACAACAGCCATTCTCCGTTTGCCGACCGGGCGCCGGCGTTCATTTGCGCGCCGCGGCCACGTCGGGCAGAAATCCATTTCACGCCCGGCCGTTTTGCGGCCAGGTGCGTGCCGTCGGTGCTGCCGCCGTCGCAGACAATGATTTCGTGGAGACTGTCCTGAGCCTCGACCCGCGAGAGCGTGCGCGGCAATGCACGTTCCTCATTGAGCGCGGGGATTACGACGGAAATCATGACAGGACGCAGGTCCGCGATGCCTGCGCGTCATAATGCCAGTCTTCGAGTCGCTGCTCGACGCCCCGCCAGAATGCGGCGGCGTCAAGGCGGGCATCATCCAGCAATCCGGTCACCTGCAGCGCGGCATCACGGCCGAGGGCGCGATAAGCGTGCAGTGCATCGGCCTGTTCCGTACCCGGCGCAAGAGCCTGCAGGCAGCGCGCGCCCAGCTGGACATGGCCGTATTCCTGGGCCAGAACTTTGCGGCGCAGGGCATGCAGAACCGCGCCCGCGGGATGCGCATGGCGGCCGAGCTGCTCCAGCAGAGTCTCGCCCAGATGCTCGATCACACCCTGCAGGCCAAGCAGTGAGGCGGCGAGATTGCCGGCATCAAGATCGCGCTCCAGTCGCAGGCGCAAAGGGACGATCAAGTCCGGCACAGCGCCACGGGGATGAGTGAAACCGGCAATGCCTGCGGCGACGGTGGCCAGGGCAACATGGCTGCGTTCCTGCGCGGCCTGTATTTCAAGCGCGCGCCGCATCCAGGGCAGGGGTGCAATGCGGGATTGGCGCAACGCGGTATGCGCAGCAAGGATTTCCCCCTGGCGCATGACCTCGATCAACTGCGCGACCCGGCGGGCCCTATCCATGCATTGCGATGCGGTTCATTTGCCGCGAGCCGAAGCCGTGTCGTTCAGGCCCCAGTCATAATCCAGATGGCGGATTTCAGCCTTGCCGTCGCGGACAAGTTTTTGCAGCTCAACATTGTCGCTGAGCAGATTCGCATATTTCGCGAAAAATCCTTCCAGCGTCTTGTAGCCCTTGTGCCCCTTGCGGAAATCACCGCCGTACCACGGGGAGGAATCGAATATTTTCGAGACTTCAAGTTTGCCGTCGGCGCTGACCCGGTTGCGCGAGTGATCGGATAGGAAGCGCACGGTCTGTTCCTCCAGTTGCGCGTCGATTTTCTCGGCCACATAAGGCTCCTCGCGCAGCATCGGGCAACTGATCGATGCGCAGTTGACCGCGAAATGGATGCGCGGATCGTCATAGGCGCCCGGCGCGCGTATGGTTTCGTGTTCAATGAAATCGAGCGTGACCTTGCGGCCGAACAAGTCGATGAAATCATCCTTGAACGGGTTGCCGAATAGTTTGCCGAAATCCCACACCGACTTGATGTTGGGATAGCGCAAAAGGATTTTCTCGGCCATGTTGGCGTTGTAGGCGTTGATCAGGAACGCCAGTTGCTGGTTCTTGCCCCAGCCCTTGAAGTCGGCCGGACTGACTCTGGCCAGCGTGTCGAGATAGCTTTTCAGTGCGGCGCGGTCCTGCATCAGTCCGGCATAACGGACTTGCGAAGCCTTGTTGCCGCTGATCAGTACCACGTGCTTTTTCAGCAACGCGGCCCAGGCTTTGTGTTCGTGGTCGAAGGTTTGGGCGAGGGTGGTCAGCGGCAGCGCCGCGAGTAGCAGGGTAAGCAGAAGTTTTTTCATTTTATCAATATAATCAAATAGTTATAAATAACTCAGTAACTGTTGATGGTATTTCAAGTTCGGATATTTCAAGTTCGCGAGGGACAATCCGGCGGTTCATAAAAGGGCTCCAAAGCCATGGCTTGGGCCATGTTCCGTGCTTGTGGTTCAACCGCGACGCCAGGCGTGAAATTTCTCCACCCATTGCAGCGCCTTTTTAGGCGCATGGGCGCGCTTCCAGTTGCCGGCGACATACTTGTTGGCTTCCGCCAGCGTCGGATAGATGTGGATGGTGCCGAGGATCTTGTTGAGGCCGATGCCGTGCTTCATCGCGGTGATGAATTCGGTGATCAGGTCGCCGGCGTGTTCGCCGGCGATGGTGGCGCCGAGGATCCTGTCCTTGCCAGGCACGGTCAGCACTTTGACCAGGCCGTGGGCATTGCCGTCGGCGATGGCGCGGTCCAGGTCGTCGATGCCGTAAGTGGTGACTTCGTACGGGATGCCTTTTTCTTTGGCCTCGGTTTCATTAAGGCCGACCCGCGCCACTTCCGGATCGGTGAAAGTGGCCCAGGGAATCACCGAATAATCGACGCGGAATTTTTTGAAGCCGCCGAACAGGCCGTTGACCGCCGCGTACCAGGCCGTGTGTGCCGCCGTGTGCGTGAACTGGTAGGGGCCGGCGACGTCGCCGCAGGCGAGGATGTTCGGGTATCGGGTCTGCAGGAATTCGTTGACTTCGACGGTGCGTGCCTTGGTCACCGGAATGCCGAGTTCCTCCAGTCCGTAACCGGTGGTGTTGGCGACGCGGCCGACGGCGCAGAGCAGCGCGTCAAACACGATGCGCACTTCGCGTTTCTCGCTGGCGCCACCGGTCTCGCAGTAGAGCACTTTCTCGCCGTTTTCAACGGCGAAGCGCTGTGCCTTGTGATTGACCAGCACATCGACGCCTTCACTGCGGAATCTGTCGAACACCATGCCGGAGAATTCCGGATCTTCGCGGATCATGATTCGCGGCAGCATTTCGACCTGTGTGACTTTTGATCCGAGTCGCGCGAAACATTGCGTCAGTTCGCAGCCGATCGGGCCGCCGCCAAGCACCACCATTCGCTTCGGCAGTTCCCGCAGATCCCATATCGTGTCCGAAGTCAGGCAACCGACATCGTCGATGCCGGGGATCGGCGGCACGAAGGGACGGGCGCCGGCGGCGATGACGATGCTGCGGGTGGTCAGCGTCTGCGTGCCGGCCGCAGTCTTGATCTCGACCGACCATGGCGATGTGATTTTTGCCGTGCCCTGCAGACATTCGACCCCGAGCGCAGTGTAGCGCTCCACAGAGTCGTGCGGCTCGATTTCGCGGATCACGCGCTGTATGCGTTCCATGATTTCAGCAAAATCAAAATGTACCTGCGTGTCTTTCAGGCCGTAGTGGCTGGCGTGTTTCATCGTCGCCAGCAGTTTGGCCGACTTGATCAGGGCCTTCGACGGCACGCAGCCGGTGTTGAGGCAGTCGCCGCCCATCTTGTGCCGCTCCACCAGGGTCACTTTTGATTTCACCGCGGCCGCGATATACGAGGACACCAGCCCCGCCGAGCCGCCGCCGATGACGACGAGATTGCGGTCGTAACGCGCCGGGCGGATCCAGCCGGCGTAGACCTTGCGCGCCTTGAGAGCATCCAGCACTTTCTTGGCCACCAGCGGGAAAATGCCGAGCAGCGCGAAGGCGAACAGCAGGCCCGCAGAAATTCTGAAGGCGCCGAGTTGTGTGCCGGCGTAGACGAAGACCACGGTGCCGGCGAACATGCCGATCTGGCTGACCCAGTAGTAGGTCCAGGTTCGGATGGGCGTCAGACCCATCACCAGGTTGATCGCGAAAAACGGAAACGCCGGCACCAGACGCAGCGCGAACAGGTAAAACGCGCCCTCGCGGGCGACGCCTTCGTTGATCGGTTTCAGTTTGTCGCCGAATTTCTCCTGCACCCAGTCGCGCAGCAGGAAGCGCGAGGCGAGGAAAGCCAGCGTGGCGCCGAGGGTCGAAGCGAAGGACACGATCAGCGTGCCCCACAGCAGGCCAAATACGGCGCCGGCCACCAGCGTCATGATCGCCGCCCCTGGCAGCGACAGGCCGGTCACCGCGACATAAGCGGAAAAAAACAGCAGCGCCGCACGCAGCGGACGGGCTTGCACCTCGGCGTCGATGACGGCGCGCTGCGTCTGGAAATAATCGAGCGTGAAATATTGCTTCAGGTCAAACACAAAAAAAGCGGCAATGCCTGCCGCAATCAGTGCGAATACCAGAATTTTGCTTTTTTTCATTTTATGGCCCTGTTGGAGCGTAATCCCCGCAGCAGCGCGGAGTTGATGTGGATGCCGTTGTGCATCGCCTGGTTGATGCCGTAGCGCGGGCCGCTGGCGATGCGCTGATGATAGGAGAGGTGTCCTGCGCTGTTCGCCGGCCAGTTCGCAGTGAATTCACGCAGCCATTGTCCGTGATCGTAATGCACGGCCAGTGCGTCGACGTGTACGCCGCCCGCGACAGTGCCGTACAGCGCCGCTGATGATGGTGTCGGTGTGGTGGCAATACGGGTGATCACGCCGAACTGCGTGCCGGCGAAGTTGGGCATGCCCGCTGCACCGTTGTTGATGAGTATGCAGTCACTCTGCGCTCGGGATAGCCGCAGCGCCACCGGCAGGCAGGTATGGCTGCTGGCGATGATGCGGGTTTTGCTGGCGGCGAGATGCGAGGCCACCGCAGCGATGCCGGCGGTATCGCGCAGGGCTGATTCGTCATAAGACCAGCCAGCCAGCGATTCGCAGTCACCGTGCACGATGGCGACGCGCAATCCATTGATCTCCGCAACCAGGTTCATCGGCAGTGCCGCCAGCCTTGCACGCAATTCCGGAAAGGCGCAGGCAGTTGCGCGCAATTGCGCGAGCATCGAGTTGGAGCGCGCGACTTCAGTATCGCTGACACTGTCGGGATAAGCGCAGCCGCAACCCGCCGCAGCGTTGTCGCCGGCCAGTTCGGTTTCAACATTGCCGCGCAGCGCGTGGTGCGCCAGCACCGTTTCGTTGATTGCCGCAAAACCGGCGGCGTCGCTGTTGAACCAGTTGAAATCGCCGTTGAACACCAGTGTTGCCGGGTTGGCCTCTGCAGCAGCCAGTGCCGCTACGGCGCGCAGCGCGGGCAAGTTGCCATACAGGCCGCCGATCACATACAGCGTGTCAGCGACAATCTCCGGCGGCCGGTTCAGCGACGCCGGCGAGTAGCGATAATGCAGTGGGCAACTGCGGCCGGGTTGCACGTGCAGGCTCAGTGCGCCGGGCGCAGCCGCTGCCAGGCGAGCGGCAACAGGAAGCCGGCAATGCAGATCAACAGGCCGTAGAGATTGACGCCGAGCAGCAGCGCATATTTGCCGTCGCCGATGGCCCAGGACTGCGGGATCAGGCTGGCAGCGAGCAATACGCCGAGCACAATGCCCGGCCAGAATGCGAAATGGAAGCTCGCCGGCGAATATTTCACCAGCGGTGCCAGCAGGAATATGGGCGCCAGGCCCATCACCATCGTACCGCTGACGGTGGTGGCTTTCAGGATGTCGGTGCCGGCGATCATCGGCACATTACCGAGGATGGCGAAGGCGAGCATGGTCCACATGCCAATGACCATCGCGCGCGGTCCCGGTGTGCGGCCGGCAAGCATCGGCAGTTCGCGGCCGATGGATTTGGCGACCGATGAGAAGGTTGAGTCCAGCGTGGAGCCGGCCGCCATGATCATCACCACCGTCATCAACAGATAGGGCAGGGTGCCAAAGGCCAGTGCCACCGCGCCCGGCATGTTGTCGCCGGTGGGCAGGCCTTCGAATTTGGCATGCACGCCAATCAGACTGAATGCGAAAATGCAGATGAATCCCAGCGCGCCAGCCACGATGAACGCGCGCAGCATGGTTTTTTCTTTGGTGATGAAGCCGCGATCAGTCAGCACCGGATCATGGAAGGGGTAGGACACCACCTGCAGCAGCGCCACCAGCAGCAGATCGACACCGGCATTCAAGCGGAAATCGCCGACGGTAAGCAATGTGCCGACGCCGTGCTTGGGCAGCACCAGAAACAGCACGATGCCGAGCACGATCACGAACAGCACGGCCTGGATCACGTCAGTGACGATGGAGCTGCGTAAACCACCCTTCAGGCTGTAGACCAGCGTCACTGCAGTGAACAGCAGCGCGGAGGCAATGAAAGTCCATTCACCGGCCTTGCCGTAATAGGCGCCGACCACCGCAGTGTTGCTCCACACTTCGTTATAGAGGCGAATCAGGATCGCTGCAGTGAAGGCCAGTGCGGCGAGCCGGCCGTAGCGGCCGATCAGGAACGGCACCAGGCCGGTGGCGCCGTGGCGCGTGCGCAGCCAGTAAATGACAAACCCGGCCAGCGGAATCGACAGCCAGTAGGTGGCGTATGCAAGGCCGCCAACGACACCCCAGGCTGCGCCGAGGTTGGCGGCATTGGTCACTGATTTCGCAAAGATCCAACTTATGAAAATGCTGCACATCAGCGCCCATTCGGTGGCGGGCCGTCCCGCGTCGTCGCTGCCGCCGAAAAAACTGGCGTCACTGCGTGAGTGCGGCGAGATGGCATACATTACGCCGCCGTAGAGCAGCAGGAAGCCCCAGAAATAAATCGCGAATGCAGGTTCAATCATGTGCAGTCGATCCTGTGTGATGCCGGTCGGTCAGTTGCCCAGCGCGCCGCCGCAACTGGAGCCCTGCCCGGCGGTGCAGCCGTAGCAGTGGTCCTTGACCACGATGGGATTGCGTTCGAGATCCGCGCCGATCAGTTCACGCAGGTGCGGACGCGGCCGGTTTTTCCAGGCGAGCGGCAGGTCGAGCATCTGGTTGAAGTCACAGTCGTAGACATAACCCTGCCAGTCCACCGACAGCAGCGAGCGGCACATCACGGTTTCGAGGTTGGCTGGCTGGTGGGCGTTTTTCAGCAGGTTCATGTACGGCTCAAACTGGCCTTTGGACACCAGCGTGCTGCCGAAACGCTGGATCGGCATATTGGTGATGACAAACAGTTCGTTGAATACGATGCCGTAACCGTCGGCGAGGCGCTGCTGGTAATCACGCTGCAGCGATTGCTGTGCCGGGGGCAGCACGGGGCCCTGCGGGTTGTAGACCAGATTCAGCTTGAGCGCGGAGCCGGGCTGGCCGTAACCCAGGCCGTTCAGCAGTTGCAACGCGCGGATGCTGGTGCCGAACACACCCTTGCCGCGCTGGCGGTCGACATTGTCTTCCAGATAACAGGGCAGGGACGCAGTGATTTCAACCTGCTGCCCGGCGAGGAACTGCGCCAGGTCCTCATGGCCGGGCTCGAACAGGATGGTCAGGTTGCAGCGGTCGATCACCCGTACGTCGAGGCTGCGCGCGGCCTCGACCAGTGTGCGGAAATGCGGGTTCAATTCCGGCGCGCCGCCGGTGACATCCAGAGTTTTGATGGCGGTGGACTGGAGACAGGCAATGACCTCATTGATCGTGTCCAGCGCCATCAGCTCGGTGCGGGTGGGTCCGGCGTTGACATGGCAATGCAGGCAGCTCTGGTTGCACTTGTAGCCGAGATTGACCTGCAGTGTTTCCGTCGCGCGGCGGCGGATGTCCGGGAAATCGCTGATTTGCATCAGGGGCAGGGTGGCGTGCATCAATGGACTCCTGAAAACGTGTAATTCCGGACGTATCCTGATGCGTGGGTCGGCGCAGCGCCGTAATCCTTACAACTGCACTCTGTTTTTACCATGATTCGGCTGATGTCATGGCGCAGCAGCATGGACGCGGGATGCTCTCGCTGCTTGCATTCCGGAATGATCATTCTATAATAATCCGGCAATAGTTCAAACAAGCGCGGCGGCAATTAAGCGCGGCAGCAATTCCCGTCACCGGAAAACGATGATTCCCCGGTCCCATACAGCAGATGCGCCATTCAAGAGGAAATTACCATGTCCCGAATCTCATCCGCGCCCGCGGATCGTCTGGCGGAACTCGCCGCTGACTTCGAAAAAGCCAGCAAGCAACGCGGTTATGTGCCCAACAGCTGGCTGACTCTGGCTCGCAAGCCGCGCATATTCAGGCTGGTACGCGAACTGCGCGATGCGGTGATGGTGGATGCCGGCGAAATACCGCCGGCGTTGCGTTTCATGATCGCCGAAGTGGTCAGCAACGCTGCCGGCTGCCGCTATTGCACGGCGCACAATGCCGAGAGCACTGTCGAGCGCGGCAAGGTTGCGGATGAGAAGCTGCATGCCTTGTGGCAGTTCCAGTCCAGCCCGCTGTTCACGCCGGCTGAACGCGCAGCCCTGAGCCTGGCCGTCGCGGCCGGCGGTGCTCCGGCTTCAGTCACGGACGCGCATTTTGATGAGTTGAAGAGACATTACTCGGAAGACGCCATTATCGAAATCGTGTCGGTGATCTCGATGTTTGGCTGGATGAACCGCTGGAACGACACTCTGGCGACCCAGTTGGAAGAGCATCCTCTGGAGTTTGCCCGCCAACATCTCACGGCATCCGGGTGGACCCCCGGGGTGCATGCAAAATAATCAACTGGAGAAGAAGATGATGATGCGCATTTTGCGATTGCTTGCTGCATTGCTGCTGTCGGCTGTTGCCGTCACAAGCCTGGCGGCTGACGGTCTGGTCGCCGTGAAGAGTCCCCATGGCGTCAAGGACACGCTGGATCGTTTTGAGGCCGCGGCGAAGGGCAAGGGATTGAATATTTTCCTGCGGGTCGATCATGCCGCCGGTGCGCAGAAAATCGGCAAAAACCTGCGCCCCACCGAGTTGCTGGTGTTCGGCAATCCGCAGGGTGGCACGCCGTTAATGGAGTGCGCGCAGACGGCCGGGATCGACCTGCCGCTAAAGGCGCTGGCGTGGCAGGACGCAACAGGGCAGGTCTGGCTGGGATACAACGATCCCCGGTTTCTCGCAGCCCGCCATGCCGCGGGTGAATGTGCGGTCGTGCCGAATCTGCTGAAGGTCCTTGAAGGACTTGCGGCCGAAGCCGTGCGCTGATGGCCCGACCGCGAGAATTTGAGCCCGACATCGCGCTCGCGCGCGCGATGCAGGCCTTCTGGGTCAAAGGCTATCAGGCGACTTCGCTGGCCGATCTTTGCGCGGCGACCGGATTGAGCCGCTCCAGCCTCTATGCCGCGTTCGGCGGCAAACGCGCGTTGCTGCATTGTTCACTGGCCCGCTACGAGCAAGAGGCGGTTGCACGCATCACAGTGGCGCTGGCAAAGCCGCTGCCGATACGCGAGGCCCTTGCAGGGTTTGTTGGTGAGTTGATCGACCGCATTGTCGCCGGTCCGGGGCGAGCGGGCTGTTTCATCGGCAATTGCGCCGCTGAACTCGCCGGCGACCGCGCCACAGTGGCCCGCGTCCGTCAGAGCCTGGCGCGCATCGAGGGGGCGTTTTGCGTCGCCCTGACGCGCGCGCAGGCGCGCGGCGAAATTGCCGCCGATGCGGGCGTGGAATCGCTCGCCCGTTTCCTGGTGTCCGGAATTCAGGGTTTGCGGCTGGTCGGCAAAGCGAATCCTGATCGCGCGGCTCTAAAGGATATCGCCGCAATCATGCTGCGCTGTCTCGACCCCTGAAAATATCTCTTCGAATTCAACCAGATAGTTCAAAACAGGAGCAGCATAGCCATGAAAAAAAGCGAAAAGCCGGATCCGCGACTGACACCGTTGCCGCAGGAAACCACGCCCGAGCTGGCGGGCGCGTTCCAGACCTACGTCAGGGTGCTGGGTTTCGTGCCCAACAGCGTGCTGATCATGCAGCGCAAGCCGAAACTGGTGCAGGCACTGTCGCAGCTCGCTGCAGCAGTCTGGGATCCGGAAAGTGAAGTAACGGTGGCGTTCAAGCGCATGTTGGCGCATGTGGCGAGTCGGGCGCACGGCTGCCATTACTGAATGGCGCACACGGCCGGGGCGGCGCTCGGGCTGGGCATTGATGAAAAAAAACTGGAAGCCGTTTGGGAGTTTCGTACACACCCGCTGTTTTCGGCTGCTGAGCGCGCGGCGCTGGAGATTGCAATCGCAGGGGCGGCACAGCCGAACGCGGTTACTGACGAACTGTTTGCCGAACTGAAGCAGCACTGGACCGAAGGGCAGATCGTGGAAATCGTGGCGGTCATTGCCATGTTTGGTTTCATGAACCGCTGGAACGACACCATGGCAACACCACTTGAAGAAGAGCCGATCCATGTCGGCGAGAAACATCTGGCTAAAAGTGGCTGGAACGTTGGCAAACACCAGCGGTGATGCTGATCTGCATGATGATCAACCAGGGAGGGGCATGACATGGCACGACTGAGTGATTTTTCCGCAACCGAACAAGGCCACCATCTCGACAAGATCCCGGAATTGCCGGACTTTGGCACCACGCCTTTCGTATCCGGACCGCCACTGCCTGAACGCCGGGTGGCGATTGTCACCACAGCCGGCGTGCATGTGCGCAGCGACCGGCCCTTTGACAGCGGGGCGACGGATTACCGCGTCATCCCCGGCGACACTCCCCCCGGAGAATTGCTGATGAGTCACCTCTCGGTCAATTTTGACCGCACCGGATTTCAGGAAGACATCAATGTCGCTTTTCCGCTGCACCGGCTGCACGAACTGAGCGCGGGCGGCATCGTCGGCTCGGTTTCTGATTTTCACTACTCGTTCATGGGTGCTGCACCGGTCCGCAAGCTCGAGTCCAAGGCCCGTGAGCTTGCCGGTTTGCTGAAAAAGGACAAGGTCGACGCAGTTTTGCTATCGCCCGTCTGACCCAACTGCACGTGCGCCGTGGGCGCACTGGGCCACTACCTGGAGCGGGAAGGCATACCCACCGCACAGATCAGCCTGATCCGCGAACAGACAGTGGCGATCAGACCGCCGCGGGCATTATGGGTGCCGTTCATGCTGGGGCGGCCCTTCGGGGCACCGAACGAACCGGACTTCCAGCGCAAGGTGCTGCTGCATCTGCTGTCGCTGTTTGAACATGGCGCTGGTCCGGTATTGGAGGATTTTCCCGAGAATGCACCTGCCGCTGATGAAGAGGAAAGCGGGTTTGCCTGTCCGGTCAGTTTCGCTGCGGCGAAAGTGGCGGCAGGTGCGCTGGCACAGGCGATGTTCGGGGAAATCGCGCAACTGATGCCCTGGTATGATCTTTCGCGAAAAAGACGCGGCCGCACCACAGTCGGTGTGTTTGGCGGCACGGTGGATGAGGCTGCGCGCCATATCGCACTGTATCTCGACGCGAGGCCGGTGCCGGCCATCGGTACGAGCGTGTCCGCCGGCATGGCAGTTAAACGCGCCTGTGATGACATCAAGGCGTATTACTATGAAGCTGCAGCGGCACAGCCTGGAAATCTCGCGCCCAAAGCCATCGAGCGATGGTTCTGGAGCGAGACCGTTGCGGCGCAGGCCTTGCTGGCGATGCGTGATATCTGCCTTAACAGTGACGATGCATCGCTGAAACCGCTGGGCATGTCGAGCCTGATTCCACGCGCCGTATCCGACATCCTGCACAGGTAATCCGCTGCATCGCCGCGATGCGGACGGCCGCAGGCCTGTCATTGACCGCAACCCGCTGATTGGGCTACATTTCCTGTCCTTTCTGCGGGGTCGCGGCCCTCATGCCCAAAACCACAAAATCCTCATCGGCGGCACCCACTTTCGAGACTGCCCTCGCGGAACTCGAAAAGATTGTTGAAGCCATGGAAGAGGGCCAGATGCCGCTGGAGCAGTCGCTCGCGGCCTACAAACGCGGCGCGGAACTGCTCAAGCTGTGCCAGACCCAGCTGCAGGATGCGCAGCAGCAGGTGAAAATCCTGGAAAGCGGCGTGCTGAAGAATTTCGGCGCGGCCGAGTAGTCGCCGGTCTTCCCCAGTGACCCCCCCCGATTTCCAGGCCTGGGCCGCAGCCGGGCAACAGCGCATCGAAGCGTTTTTGCAGCGCGCGTTGCCGCAGCCGGAGATTGCGCCGCAGCGCCTGCATGCGGCAATGCGTTATGCCGTGCTCGGTGCCGGCAAACGCGTGCGGCCGCTGTTGGCCTACGCCGCGGGCGAACTGGCGCAGGCTGATCCTGAGCGTGTGACCGTAGCCGGTGCTGCCGTTGAAATCATTCACGCTTATTCACTGGTGCACGACGACCTGCCGTGCATGGATGATGACGTGTTGCGGCGGGGCAAGCCGACCTGCCATGTCGAGTTCGACGAAGCGACGGCTTTGCTGGTCGGCGATGCATTGCAAAGTCTGTCATTCCAGTTGCTGGGTGAATATCGCCTTGCTGACGATGCGAAGGATCAACTCGAAATGGTCAAGTTGCTCGCGGCCGCCGCAGGTTCGCGCGGCATGGCCGGCGGTCAGGCCATCGACCTTGCCGCAGTCGGCAAATCACTGAGCGTGCCGGAACTCGAATTCATGCATATCCACAAAACCGGTGCGCTGATCCGCGCCGCGGCGGTATTGGGCGCGCGTTGCGGCAGCGGGCTCAATGCTCAGGAATTCTCGCGCATCGATACCTTTGCCAAGGCCGTCGGATTGGCGTTCCAGGTGGTTGATGATGTGCTGGATGCCGAGGCGCCGACGGCAACGCTGGGTAAAACCGCCGGCAAGGATGCCGAACAGGGCAAACCTACCTATGTCAGTGCCATGGGTATTGCACAGGCAAAAACCCTGGCTGGCGAATTACGCGAGCAAGCGCTGCGCGCCATCGCGCCTTTTGGCGACCGCGGGGCGCGACTCGCGCAATTGGCGGATTTCATCGTGTTGCGCAAGTTCTGAGACAATGCAGCCATGAGCGGAACATTGACCATGGACGGGACGGGGGCGCAGGACAGGCCGATGTATGAATTGCTGAAATCGGTGGCGACCCCGCACGATCTGCGGTTGCTCGAGCGCAGCCAGTTGCCGGCGCTGGCCGCGGAGCTGCGCGCCTATTTGCTGGATTCGGTCAGCCAGACCGGCGGCCACCTGTCGTCGAATCTCGGCACGGTCGAATTAACCATTGCTTTGCATTACGTCTACGACACGCCGCAGGATCGATTGGTGTGGGATGTCGGCCACCAGACCTACGGCCACAAGATACTCACCGGCCGCCGCGACGCGATGAAAAGCCTGCGCATGTGGCGGGGCATTTCGGGATTTCCGCAGCGCGCGGAATCCGAATACGATGCCTTCGGCACCGCGCATTCGAGCACCTCGATCAGCGCCGCGCTGGGCATGGCGGTGGCGGCGAAGCTGAAGGGTGAGCCGCGCCGCGCGGTGGCGATCATCGGCGACGGCGCGATGAGTGCCGGCATGGCGTTTGAAGCGCTGAACAATGCCGGCGATATGGACATCGACCTGCTGGTGATCCTCAACGACAACGACATGTCGATTTCGCCGCCGGTGGGTGCGCTGAACAAATACCTGGCCAAGCTGATGTCGGGTCGTTTCTATGCCGCGGCCAAGGGCCTCGGCGAAAAGGTGCTGGGCGACCTCGCGCGCCGCGCCGAAGAACACGTCAAGGGCATGGTCACGCCGGGCACCATGTTCGAGGAATTCGGTTTCAACTACATCGGCCCCATCGACGGCCACGATCTCGATGCGCTGATTCCGACGCTGCACAACATCAAACGCCTGAAAGGGCCGCAGTTCCTGCACGTGGTGACGCGCAAGGGCCAGGGCTACAAGCTGGCAGAGGCCGACCCGATTCTGTATCACGGCGTATCGAAATTCGATCACACCAGCGGCATTGCCAGTGGCAAATCCGGCGGCAAGCCGACCTACACGCAGGTCTTCGGCGACTGGCTGTGCGACATGGCGGCCAGGGACAAACGCCTGGTGGCGATCACGCCGGCGATGCGCGAAGGCTCCGGCATGGTGAAGTACGCCGCACAATATCCGGACCGCTATTTTGATGTCGGCATTGCCGAACAGCATGCGGTGACTTTTGCCGCAGGTGTCGCCTGCGAAGGCCACAAGCCGGTGGTGGCGATTTATTCAACCTTCCTGCAGCGCGGTTACGATCAGCTGATCCATGACGTGCAGATCCAGAACCTGCCGGTGATATTCGCGCTGGACCGCGGCGGTCTGGTGGGTGCTGACGGTGCCACGCACAACGGTAGTTTCGATCTGTCATACCTGCGTTGCCTGCCCAACATGACGGTGATGACCCCGTCCGACGAAAACGAATGCCGGCAGATGTTGTTTACGGCTTTCCAGATGAACACGCCGGTAGCGGTGCGTTATCCGCGCGGTACCGGGCCCGGGGTAGCGGTGCAGAAGGAAATGACTGCGCTGCCGGTCGGGCGCGGCGAAGTGCGGCGGCAGGGCAAGGGCGACATCGCGATGCTCGCTTTTGGTTCCATGGTGGCGCCGGCGCTGGCGGCGGCCGAAGAATTCGACGCCACTGTCGCCAACATGCGTTTCGTCAAACCGCTGGATGAAGAACTGGTGCGCGAGCTGGCGGCGACTCACAGGCTGCTGGTAACGATTGAAGAAAACGTGATCATGGGCGGCGCCGGCAGCGCGGTGCTGGAGGCGCTGCAGAAGCATGGCTGTACGGTGCAGGTGTTGCAGCTTGGGCTTCCCGACCGTTTCATCGAGCAGGGCGATCCTGGCGTGCAACTGGCCAGCATCGGACTGGATGCCGCGGGCATTGCTGTATCAATTCGCGCGCGGCTTGCCGCAGCAAAATCACAATGAAGCCGCGCGAACAGAATATGCGGGAAGAAAACGTAATGGATGGCTATTCCAAAACCGAACAGTACAACCCGGAGATCATTGAACGTATCGCCGGCAGGTACCGCGACATCCTCAAAGATGTCGGCGAGGATCCGGACCGTGAAGGCCTGCTCAAAACACCGGAGCGTGTGGCCAAGGCACTGCAGTTCCTGACCCACGGTTACGATCTTGATCCCGCGGAAATCCTGCGCTCGGCAATGTTCACCGAGGAATACCAGCACATGGTGATCGTGCGCGACATCGAGGTCTATTCGCTGTGCGAGCATCACATGCTGCCGTTCTTCGGCAAGGCGCATGTGGCCTACATTCCGAAAGGCCGCATCGTCGGCCTGTCGAAAGTGCCGCGTGTGGTCGATGCCTACGCGCGGCGCCTTCAGGTGCAGGAGCGTCTGACTGTGCAGATCCGCGATTGCATCCAGCAGACTCTTGACCCCGCCGGTGTCGCGGTGGTGATCGAGGCGCAGCACATGTGCATGATCATGCGCGGCATCCAGAAACAGAATTCGGTCGCGTCGACATCTGCGTTTACCGGCGAATTCAACAAGGACGTCACGCGTTCAGAATTCCTGCGCCTGATTGCGCCCCGTGGATGATGTAAAAGCGTGATACGCGCCATGATAAAAATACCAATAAAATCAATTGCTTATAGCATATCCCGGCGCTGCAGGCGCTGATTGCGCCAATGACTGATCGCAAAACCAGCGAACGCAGCAGCGAATATATCGTCGAGCAGATCCTGCCCGACGTGCGGCGCGGACAGATGGTGATCCTCGTCGACAGTGAGGACCGTGAAAACGAAGGCGACTTGTTTGTCGCTGCTGATCGCGCCACACCCGAAGTGATCAACTTCATGGCGGCTCAGGGGCGTGGCCTGATTTCACTGGCGCTGACCGAAGACCGCCTGCGCACGCTGGGCCTTTCATTGATCACCGACGACACCGGCAATCAATCCAAATTCGGCACTGCCTTCGCAACACCGATCGACGCGCGCGAGGGCGTGGGTTCCGGCATGTCGGCACAGGATCGCGCGCGCACCATCGCGGTGGCGATTGCCGACAACGCCAAACCTGCCGATCTGATCCGCCCCGGCCGCCTGCAGACACTGCGCGCACTGGACGGCGGCGTGCTGATGCGGCGCGGCCACACCGAAGCGGCAGTGGACCTCGCGCGACTGGCGGGGCATAAACCCGCCGGTGTGATCTGCGAAATCATGAATCCCGACGGCACCATGGCGCGGCTGCCGGATCTGGAACAATTCGCCGCGCAGCACAACATCCGCATCGTCCGCATCAGCGACCTCGTCGCCTACCGCGACAAGGAACGCGAAATCCGCCGCAAGGCCGAAACGGTATTGCCGACCAGCAAGGCCGGCGAGTTCAAGATGATTGTCTACGCTGACAATCTGGAAACCAATCTCTATGTCGCGCTGGTCAAGGGCGAGATCAAGCAAGGCGAGCCAACGCTGGTGCGCCTGCATTCACAGTGCCTGACGGGTGATGTTTTCGGCTCCGAACGCTGCGACTGCGGCGAACAGCTCGACGCCGCGATGGGCATGATCGAAAAAGCCGGCAGCGGCATACTGGTTTACATGTTCGACGAGGGCCGCGGCATCGGTTTGCTCAACAAGATCCGCGCCTACGCGCTGCAGGACCAGGGCCAGGACACGGTGGAAGCCAATCACGCGCTGGGTTTTGCTGCTGACATGCGCGACTATCGGGCAGGTGCTCATATTTTGTTCGACCTCGGCGCGCGCGAAGTGCGACTGATGACCAATAATCCGGACAAGGTCGCGGCGCTGGAAGACTACGGATTAAAAGTTGTTGAGCGTGTTGCGGTTGAAGTGCCGCCGCGTGAGGCTAACCGCCGGTACCTCGATACCAAGCGCAGCAAGTTCGGGCATTTGCTGGCTATGGTGGGTGGCGGTTCCGAAACCCCGAAAAAGTAACGCCCTCCCCGTCTACCCGGTTCATCGCAAGGGCTAGCCCTTGCTTGATATACGCTTCTGACGTATATTATGCCGATGTTCACCTTTGTCGAACTGGAGTCTTTCGCGCGAGCCCGCGAAGCCCTGCTCGATGACACCGAATTTACGCGCCTGCAATTTCACCTGATGGCGGAGCCCGGGGCAGGCGATGTCATTCCGGGGTCTGGAGGTTGCCGCAAGCTGCGCTGGGCGGCGAGCGGTCGCGGCAAGCGCGGAGGGGCGCGGGTGTTTTTTTTCTGAGGCTCAATTCGGGCGAAATCGTGCTGGTGACGATGTATGCCAAAAACGTGCAGGACAACATCAACCCCAAGGTGTTACGGGAACTGAGGCAATGGTATGAAAAAAACCGCAAAGATCAAGCGCGCTCCGAAACGCGATCTCAACGCCGAGCTGCAATCCATGCAGGCCGATGCCAAGGCCGGGACATGGGCGCGCAAGACGGAATTCACCAAACGAGCCGATGGTGGCTGGCGCCGCCGCGTGGTGCGCGCCGACGGTACCGTGGAGAAAGACGAGGTCATTCCGGTCACAGCTTCCGCTCAAATCGCCCGCGCCGGTACCGGCTTGTCCCAGGCCCAGTTCGCGCGCCTGATCGGCGTATCGCTGCGCACCCTGCAGGAGTGGGAACAGGGGCGCAAGCGTCCTTCGGGGCCGGCTTCCGCATTGCTGCGGATTGTGGCGAGCAATCCTGAGGTTGTAGGGGCGCTGCGCTGAGCGGTGTGCGGCGAAAAGAAATCGACTCCGGTACCTCTAGCTCAGAGGGCCAAGTTTGTATGATTGTCGATGGTAAGCAGTAAGGCCACTCAGGAATAACTTCGCGCTTTAGCGCGCGGAACGTTTTCTTCGCCTGCAAAGTCATCCGGCGCAATTCGCTACGCTTATTGACGCCCTACGGCTATACGCCCCTAAACGCAGCCTCTACCGCGCGGACCAGTGAGGGATGCAGCGTACCCAGCAGCGGCGTTTCCCCATGTGGCGCAGTTGGCGGCACGGAAAACCATTCCGTGGTGTACGGCAGCTCAATCATCTGTCTCAGATCAAACTTGGTGTCGTAGCTGAGCCCTGCCGCTGCATAGGCCGCCGGATTGCGGCTTTGCAGGATGGCGAATTCACCGCGATAGAGTTGCGTCGTGCGTTGACTGGTGCCGTAAGCCACACGCACCGTGAATGGCGGTGCGTCGTCATCGAACACCGCGAGGATCAGCGCGGGTCTGGGCTTGGGGGGGAGGGTGATGTTGTCGGGGAAGTGGCACCACAGGATTTCACCGGCGGTGGGTTCTCCCCACGCGTTCATTTCGCAGCCGGGTCGATGTCGAACAGGCTGGAGCGCAGCGAACGCTTGTTGCCCTGCGGCGCACGCTTTTTGATCTGCCGCAGTTGCGCCGCGCTCAGCGGTCCGTCATCCGCCTCGTACTGCGGCAGCACTTTGACGGCCAACTCGTGCAGGGCCCGGTGTATTGCCTGGGTCTCATCGACGCCCAAACGCTCGGCGATGCGCTTCGCGGTATCGCGGGTGACGCCGCTCGCGCTGTCGGTGACCCGATAGCGGAAGGCAATTTGCTGGGCGGTTAAACGGGTGGCCATGACGCTTCTCCATCATTAGATATCTATAAGATATCCAAGAGGGCGATCATCGTCAATGGGAAAGGTGCTGAGGTGTTCGCCGGATACAGATGGATCGATATAAGCAATTGTTTTTATTAATATATTTATATTGTGGCGGATGCGTCAATACCGCCGTATCAACGTCAACGCCTGCCCATCCCGTTTCATCTCCGTCCGATTCAGGAAACTCATCCCCAGCAGTGCAATCTTCAGCCCATCGCCTTCAAGCACCACAGCCTCGACGTTATATAGGGTGATATCGCCGACTTTTACGGTATCCAGCGTCACCCGATAGGCCGCAGCGCGGCCGTTGGCGGTCTGGGTGAAGCCGCGCTGGCCGTTCAGGTAATTGATGCCCAGACGTCGGGCGTCGGCGCTGGGCAGGGCGATGGAGGTGGCGCCGGTATCGACGAGGAATTGAACGGTGCCGCCGTTGACCTGGCCCATCGTCTGGTAATGGCCTTGTGCATCGGCCGTCAGTGTCACCGATGATCCGCTGCTGCTGCCGGCGGAGAGATCCACACCGCCGATTCTGGAGCCCGAGCCCAGTGCGAGGCTCAGGCGTTTTCCCTGAAATTCGATGACCGCGGCGCTGCTGTCGGCGCTGATCAGCTTGACGCCTTCGGGCGAGGTCTGTCCGGCGGACAACATGCGCGGCTTGCCGCCGTCGACGCTGATCTGCGCCTTGCCGCCGAATAATGCGGTGACGCTGATGTCCGCAGACTGCGCGAGTGTCGCGGCAAACAGAACTGCAGCGCAGATTGTCTTAAGATAAGCCCATCGCATTCCGGATCACCCCATGAAACCCATTGCCGTTTTTCGCTACAGCGCCACTGAAGGACCGGCCTATTTTGCCACGTACCTCGATGCGCGGAAGATTCCGTACCAGGTAATCCGCCTGGATGCCGGCGAACCGGTGCCGGCGGATGCGGCGGCGTTTTCCGGCGTGTGTTGCATGGGCGGGCCGATGAGCGTCAACGATGACCTGCCGTGGATTGCACCGATGCTTGGACTGATTCGAGATGCGGTTAAACGTGACGTGCCGGTACTGGGCCACTGCCTCGGCGGGCAATTGATGGCCAAGGCGCTGGGTGCGCCGGTGACGCGCAATCCGGTCAAGGAAATCGGCTGGGGCAAGGTCGAAGTGCTGGATCAACCCGTCGCGAAAGAGTGGCTGGGCATCGATCTGCCGTCATTCCTGTCATTCCACTGGCACGGTGAAACCTTTGCGTTGCCGGATGGCGCGACGCGCATCATGGCCAGTGCGTGGTGCACGAATCAGGCGTTTGTGATGGGCAAACATTTCGGCATGCAGTGCCATATCGAAATGACCGAAGACCTGATCCGCACCTGGTGCCGCGATTGGGAGAAAGAGGTCGAGGCGCTGGCCGGTCGGCTGGCCTCGGTGCAGACGCCTGCTGAAATGGAGCAGGACATCAGCGACAAGGTGAACGCCTTGCATGCTGTTGCTGACCGGATTTACGACCGTTGGGTTACTGGTCTTGCCGTCTAGGCATATTTCAAAATATACAAAACACCGTTCGGGCTGAGCCCTTCGATAAACTCAGGACAGGCCTTGTCGAAGCCCGGCTGCCCTTCGACAGGCTCAGGGCGAACGGGGTGTATCAACGTTTCTAGATACTCAGCAGCATCAGCCAATCAGCATCCACGCTGCGCCGGCCACCGCGCAGGCGCCGATCACCGGCATCACGCCGATCCTGTAACGCCACAGTGCGAGGAATGCAGCGAAGCCGATCACCAGTGATGGCCAGTCGAAGCGCCCCTGCAGGCCTTCCGGCCACAACACGTGGTACGCAAAAAACACTGCGAGATTGAGAATCACGCCGACCACGGCTGCCGTGATGCCGGTCAGCGGCGCGGTGAATTTGAGATCGCCGTGCGTGGTTTCGACCAGCGGGCCGCCGAGCAGGATGAAAATGAAACTCGGCAGGAAAGTGAAATAGGTAACCACCGTGGCGGCCAGTGCACCGGCAATGAACAGGTTATCCGGGCCGAGGAACTGCGTGGTCCAGCCGCCGACGAAGGCGACAAAGGCCACCACCATGATCAGCGGGCCGGGTGTGGTTTCGCCCAATGCGAGACCGTCGATCATCTGCAGCGGCGTGACCCACTGATAATGTTCGACGGCGGCCTGATAGACATAGGGCAGCACGGCGTAAGCGCCGCCGAAAGTCAGCAAGGCCGCCTTGGTGAAAAACCAGCCCATCTGTGACAGGGTGCTGTGCCAGCCGTAGATGGCTACCAGCAGGGCCATCGCCGCAGCCCACAGCAGCACGCCGATGGCGAGCACCGCGGCAAAACGTTTCCAGGTGAACAGGGCATGTGCCGGTGTCGGCGTGTGGTCGTCGATCACTGCTGCGCCGTAACTCTTGTCGCCGGCGCCGTGTCCGCCGCCAACAGCAAACAGTTTGGGGGCAACGCGGCCGCCGATGTATCCGATGATGCCGGCGCCGATGACGATCAGCGGAAACGGCAGCTTCAGTGCAAACAGCGCAACAAAAGCCGCGGCAGCGATGCCCCACAACACGCCGTTTTTCAGTGCGCGCGAGCCGATGCGGATCGCGGCAACCACAACGATTGCGGTGACCGCCGGTTTGATGCCGTAGAGCAGGCCGGCGATGGCCGGCACATTGCCCCATGCGATGTAGATCCAGGACAGTGCAACGAGTATGAACAGCGAAGGCAGCACGAACAGGCCGCCGGCGACGATGCCGCCCCAGGTACGGTGCATCAGCCAGCCGATGTAGGTGGCGAGTTGCTGCGCCTCAGGGCCGGGCAGCACCATGCAGTAGTTCAGCGCATGCAGGAAACGGCGCTCGGAAATCCAGCGCCGTTTTTCCACCAGCTCCTGATGCATGATCGCGATCTGTCCGGCGGGGCCGCCGAAACTGATGAAACCAAGTTTCAGCCAGAAGCGAAAGGCTTCCCGGAACGGAATGGCCGCGGACGCTGCGTCTTTGGCTGGTTCGGTCACGATTTTTTCTGTGCGGTTTGGACGGTGTTGATGGCGATGTCGCCACCGGCTGCGCGCCAGGCTTCGATGCCGCCTTCGAGAAATTGTGCAGGCAGGCCGCGTTCACGCAGGGCTTTCGCTGCGTTCTGGCTGACTTCATGGCCATGCACGCAGTAGACCACGATGCGCGCTGCGGCCGGCAGTTGTTCCGCCCATGCCGCTACCGTGGCCGGATCACGGCGCAGGGCGCCGGCAATCAGATCGGGCGCGGATTGAAACACGGGTTCACGCCGTGCATCGATGACCAGCGGTGCCGGCACAGTGTTGCGCAGGGCCAAAAGTTCAAGCGGGGTGATGGCTGCGTCCATGAATACTCCTTCGCGGTAGCGGTTTCACACGAAGGCAGCGCTTGGACGCGGGGCGTCTGGAGCCGGGGAGTCTGCCAACGCCCCCGTGATGATGCCGGCGATTCTGCGAGATCATCGGGGCGGTGTCAACGCGCCGGTCTGGCTTAGTCGCGGAAATTCTTGAACTGCAGCGGGAATTCGTTGATCGATTTGCGGATCAGCGCGATGGCGTCCTGCAGCAGGTCTTTTTTGGCGCCGGAGACGCGCACCACATCGCCCTGGATGCTGCCCTGGACTTTCATCTTGCTGTCCTTCAGCAGCTTGACGATTTTTTTCGCCAGTTCCTGCTCGATGCCTTCGCGCACGGTCACCGGCTGCTTCATCTTGTTGCCGCTGATCGGTTCGCCGTCGCCGAGTTTCAGGCAGCGGGTATCGACGCCGCGTTTGGCGAGTTTTGCAGTCAGTACATCGCGAACCTGGCTCAACTTGAAATCGTCGTCAGCGAAGACGGTCAGGGTTTTTTCTTTTTCATTCATTTCGACGCGCGAGTCGGAGCCCTTGAAATCGAAACGCGTGGAAACTTCCTTGTTGGTCTGGTCGACGGCATTGTGCACTTCGACCTGGTTGACTTCAGAAACGATGTCGAATGAGGGCATGCTTGCTCCCCTTTGTTTTGAGTCAGGCCCGGATTATACGCTTCGTGCAGCGCGGGGCTGCCGGGGGAGAAGCACGCCTCAGCGCGCGCGTTTGCGGGCTGCCTGCAGCGTTATTTGATGTGAGTGGATCGGCAGGCCGGTGGCGTCGTCAAATTCCGCGGCCGCTTCCACGGCACGGCGTGCCAGCGCTTCGGCATCAATGCCGCGCTGGCCATGCCGCGCATGCAGTGCGCCCATCGCGTAGCTGCTGCCGCTGCCGAAGGCGTAGTAGCGGGAGAACTCCTGGACTGTGCGGTGTGCGACCACGCCGAAGATGCCGTGGCGGTTGGCGATCAGGGCATCGAAGCGTGTCGATTCGAGCGCATCGTCGTCATGGCCGCCGGGCAGCAGGTGGTAATCGCTTTTCAGCACCGTGTGCAGCGTCTGCCAGGTGCGGAATATGGCCATTGGTGTGTCGAAGCGCGGTTTGACCTTGGGCCGCGAAAAATAATCCGCGAGTATGGTCTTGAAGGTGGCATTGCCGGTGAGGCCCAGCCAAGTGTCGCCGACCTGCAGCAGTTTGCCGTGATTGGCGATGTATTCCGCGGTTTCCTTGCCCGACCCCCATTTGGTCATGGTGTCGGCGGCGATGGCGATACCACGGTCCTTGCGCACCACAACAATGGTGGTCATTTGGTCAGGCGCGCTTTAACCAAAATGGCAGACGTAGTGCAGCGCTTCGACAGCTTCGATGTCGAAGCTGGATTTACCCGGCACATCAAAACTTTCGCCGGCAGAAACTTTTTCCCAGTCGGCGCCGGCCAGTTTGTAACGACCGCTGCCGGCAATGATTTCCATGCGTTCCGGTGCGTCGGTATTAAATGTCAGTTTCGCCGGCAGGATCACGCCCACGGATTTGCGCACGCCACCGGCGAGGATCACGGTGTGGCTGACGCACTTGCCGTCGAAATAGACATTGGCTTTTTTGACGACGGAGACATTGTCGAACTGCGACATTTTGAACCCCCACACTTTTCTTCGCGGACAGCTAAAAGAGCTTGACGCGACGCTGAAATCTCCCTCATCCCCACCCTTCTCCCAGAGGGAGAAGGGCTTTCCATCCCTCGCTTCGGGAGAGGGACCGAGGGTGAGGGGGCTATTTTGCGCTTCTCTACTTTCCGCGATTCTTCAGATTGGCAGCAATGCGCAGCCTGAGCGCATTGAGTTTGATGAAGCCACCGGCATCGGCCTGGTCGTAGGCGCCCTTGTCGTCTTCGAAGGTCGAAATCGCCGGATCGAACAGCGAGTCGGTTTTCGATGCGCGGCCGACGGTGGTCACGGTGCCCTTGTAGAGTTTGACGCGCACCGTGCCGTTGACCGTTTGCTGCGAGCTGTCGATCAGTTGCTGCAGCAGCAGTCGCTCCGGGCTGAACCAGTAGCCGTTGTAGATCAGCCGTGCATAACGCGGCATCAGGTCGTCTTTGAGTGCCAGCACTTCGCGATCCATCGTGATCGATTCCATCGCGCGGTGCGCCCGCAGCATGATGGTGCCGCCCGGGGTTTCGTAGCAGCCGCGGGATTTCATGCCGACGTAACGGTTCTCGACCAGGTCGAGGCGGCCGATGCCGTGTTTGCCGCCGAGCTGGTTGAGTTTGGTCAGCACCTGGGCCGCGGACATCTTCTTGCCGTTGATGGCGACGATGTCGCCGCGGGTGTAGGTCAGTTCCACGTACTCGGGTTTGTTCGGTGCTTTTTCCGGCGACACGGTGATGCGCCACATCGAATCTTCCGGCTCGAAGGACGGATCTTCAAGGATGCCGCCCTCGTACGAAATGTGCAGCAGGTTGGCATCCATCGAGTATGGTGCGCCGCCTTTGCGTTTTTTGTAATCGACGGGAATGCCGTGTTTGTCGGCATAGGCCAGCAGCTTTTCGCGCGACAGCAGGTCCCATTCGCGCCACGGCGCGATGATCTTGACGTCGGGCATCAGCGCGTAGGCGCCGAGTTCGAAACGCACCTGGTCATTGCCCTTGCCGGTCGCGCCATGCGACACCGCGTCGGCTCCGGTCTTGCGCGCGATCTCAATCATGCGTTTGGCGATCAGCGGGCGTGCGATGGAAGTGCCGAGCAGGTACTCGCCTTCGTACACCGCGTTGGCGCGGAACATCGGGAATACGAAGTCGCGAACGAATTCTTCGCGCAGGTCTTCGATGAAAATTTGTTTCACGCCCATCAGCCTGGCTTTTTTGCGCGCTGGCGCGACTTCTTCGCCCTGACCGATGTCGGCGGTGAAGGTGATGACCTCGCAACCGTAGACGTCCTGCAGCCATTTGAGGATGACGGAGGTATCGAGGCCGCCGGAGTAGGCAAGCACTACCTTATTGATTTTATTGGACTTTTTCATATTCTTCAGATCGGGTGGGTCGGATTAACAAGTAACGGGGGTAATCGAGGTCATCGCCGGTGGCGCGTGGCCGCAATTTTACCGGCGCGCGGGCTTCAGGTCTGCACGTCGCCGAGCAGCAGATATTCGAGCAGGGCTTTCTGCGCATGCAGGCGGTTTTCGGCTTCGTCCCACACCACGCTTTGCGCGCCGTCGATGACTTCGGCAGTGACTTCTTCGCCGCGATGCGCGGGCAGGCAGTGCATGAACAGCGCGTTTTTTTTCGCCACGCTCATCATGTCGGCGTCGATGCACCAGTCTTCGAAGTCGCGTTTGCGCTCTTCGTTTTCAGCTTCGAAGCCCATGCTGGTCCAGACGTCGGTGGTGACCAGGTCAGCGTCACGCACCGCATCCATCGGATCCTTGAATTCTTCGTAATGATCGGTACCGTAGAGGCCGGCGCGTTCGGGTTCGACTTCATAACCGGGGGGCGTCGAGACATGCACGTTGAAGTCGAGCACTTCCGCCGCCTGCAGCCAGGTGTTGCAGACGTTGTTGGAGTCGCCGATCCACGCCACGGTCTTGCCGGTAATCGAGCCGCGATGTTCGATGAAAGTGAAAATGTCGGCGAGGATCTGGCAGGGATGATATTCGTTGGTCAGGCCGTTGATCACCGGCACCCGCGAATGCGCCGCAAAGCGGTTGATGATGTCCTGTTCGAAGGTGCGGATCATCACGATGTCGACCATGCGCGTGATCACGCGCGCGACATCCTCGATCGGTTCGCCGCGGCTGATCTGGGTTTCGCTGGAGGTCAGGTTGATCACCGAACCGCCCATCTGCAGCATGCCGGCCTCGAAGGAGACGCGGGTGCGCGTCGAATGTTTTTCGAAAATCATCGCCAGCGTGCGGTCGTGCAGCGGCAGGTACGGTTCGTAACGCTTGAAGCGTTCTTTGATCCAGGCCGCACGGGCGAACAACCGCGCGTATTCGGCGGCGTTGAAATCCCTGAACTGGAGGTAGTGGCGGAGTTGCATGATATTCCGAGAGTGCGCCGGGCTCGACCGGGTAAACCCGGCCGGCGTTCAGGCGGCGGCCGATTGCGGCGCTGCCTGCTTCGCGAGCTCGTCCTTGATCAGCGGGGTGAGGTGGTCGACCAGATACTGCGCGTTTTCGCGGGTATAGGTCAGCGGCGGCAGCAGCCGGATCACGTTGTCTGCTGTGACGTTGATCAGCAGGCCGGCGCGCAGCGCAATTTCGACGATGTCCTTGCAGGGTTTGTCGAGTTCGATGCCGATCATCATGCCCTTGCCGCGGATGTCGCGGATGCCGGGCAGGCCGGCGAGTTTTTCCCGCAACTGCGCGCGGATGAAGTCGCCCATGGCCTCGGCGTTCTGCATCAGACCGTCTTCTTCGATGATGGCCAGTGTGGACAGTGCAGCCGCGCAGACCAGCGGATTGCCGCCGAAGGTTGAGCCGTGGTTGCCGGGTTTGAACAGTTTGGCTGCCGCGCCGGAAGCGAGGCAGGCGCCGATTGGTACGCCGTTGCCAAGACCTTTGGCGAGCGACATCACATCGGGTTTAACGCCGGAATGCTGGAACGCGAACCATTTGCCGGTGCGGCCGATTCCGCTTTGCACTTCGTCGAGCATCAGCAGCCAGCCGTTGGCGTCGCAGATGGTGCGCAGGCCGCGCAGGTAATCATCGTGGCAGACGTTGATGCCGCCTTCACCCTGGATCAGTTCGACCAGCACGGCGACGACGTTGCGATTGTTTTCGGCGACGCGGCGCACGGCTTCGAGGTCGTCGAAGGGCACGCGCACAAAGCCCGCGACCAGCGGTTCAAAACCGGCCTGCACCTTGCGGCTGCCGGTAGCCGACAGCGTGGCGATGGTGCGGCCATGGAAGGCGTGCTCAAGGACGACGATCGCAGGGGCTTCGATGCCCTTCTGGTGACCGTAGAGCCGCGCCAGTTTGATCGCGGCTTCGTTGGCTTCGCAGCCGGAGTTGCAGAAAAACACATTGTCCATGCCGGACAGCGCGGCAAGGCGGTCGGCCAGTTGTTCCTGCAGGGCGATGCCGTAGATGTTGGAGGTGTGCACCAGTTTGCC
This sequence comes from Burkholderiales bacterium, assembly GCA_038316355.1. Lineage (GTDB taxonomy): Bacteria > Pseudomonadota > Gammaproteobacteria > Burkholderiales > SG8-41. Next base: position 60,499 of record JBBQAO010000001.1, on the reverse strand, counting down.
GGCCTGCTCCTGCAGCGCGGCGGTGTAGCGGGGATGGCAGTGACCCAGTCCGCACACGGCAACGCCGGCGAGGGCGTCGAGATAACGCTGGCCCGCGGTGTCCCAGAGCCAGACGCCTTCGCCGCGCTCAAAGGTGACCGGCAACCGGCCATAGGTGTTCATCACATGCGACATGGTTCATCCCGTCCTTCTTTGCAAATCAGCACGAAACTGCAAAAACACGCCCACAAAAACAGACGGCGGCCTGACGCCGCCGGAGCGACTATTCTTATCCAAGCCGGTTTTGCTTGGCAAGTTAAATTTCCGTGGCTTTTCAAAGCGAAATGAAGGGCCTTCTGCTAGACTTTTCGCGCCTCAAAACTTGGAAATCCTGGAAACAAATCATGTTCGACGGTGCAGCGGAAATTGTCATTCAGGGCGTTACCGAAACCGGTGAAACCTTCCGGCCCAGCGATTGGGCGGAGCGCCTGAGCGGCATGTTGTCGGTATTCAGCGCCGAAGGTTATCCGGCTTATTCGCCGTTTCTCAAGCCGATCATGGCCGGCGGTGTGCGCTGCGTGGCGGTTGATCGTGTGCTGGAGAATCGCGATCCGACGGCATTTGCGTTTCTGCTGCAGTTTGCGCGGGACAATCAGCTCAAACTGCGGCCAGGGCTCAAGGTGAAGCGCCCGGAATAGCTTGCGGCAGAGGCGGCGCTGGCGTGATGCCTGGCACCCGCCTGGCGCCCGCCTGGCGCCAGAGCGCCTGAACTGCGGAACACTTGCGACCAGCGGTGGCCGGTCGCCGGACAGCTGTTACGCCATCGCTTTGACGGCGGCGGACAGGCGGCTCTTGTGACGGGCCGCCGTGTTCTTGTGCATGATGTCCTTGTCGGCGATCGAATCGATCGTGCTCACAGATTTCTGGAACATGGCGCGGGCGGCGGTTTTGTCGCCGGCGGCAATGGCCTTGCGCACATCTTTCATTGCACTGCGCAGAGCGGAACGTTGTGCCACGTTGCTGGCGCGGCGTTTGACGGCCTGACGGGCGGCTTTTTTGGCTGAAGCAGTATTGGCCATGTAAACTCCGGATTTCGTTCAGTAAAAGAAGAATTCGAGGGTAATTCGGAAAGGGCGCAATGATAAAGAAAACCCGCCCTTTCTGCAAGTCCGACGACGATGGCGCCGCCACCGCTGAAATCCAGAAAAAATGAATCTACTCAAAGCCTTAGCGACTGTCAGCAGCATGACGCTGCTGTCCCGCGTACTGGGTTTTGTGCGCGATGCGGTAATTGCCCGGGTATTCGGGGTCGGGTTGATGACCGATGCTTTCTTTGTCGCGTTCAAGATCCCCAACCTGCTGCGGCGGCTGTTCACCGAAGGCGCGTTTTCGCAGGCCTTCGTGCCGATCCTTGCCGAATACAAGAATCGCCGCGGTGCGGCAGAAACGCGTGCACTGGTCGATCATGTGGCTGCAGTGCTGACGGTAGCGCTGGTGCTGGTCACGGCGGTCGGTGTCGTGGCCGCACCGCTGATTGTCACCATCAGCGCGCCGGGATTTACCGCGACGCCGGAGAAATTCGCGCTGACGGTCGACCTGCTGCGCATTGTCTTTCCGTACATTCTGTTCATTGCGCTGACGGCCTGTGCCGGCGGCATCCTCAATACCTGGAGCCGCTTTGCGGTGCCGGCGTTTACGCCGGTGCTGCTCAACCTGTCGTTCATCGGCTTTGCGCTGTTTGCCGCACCGTGGTTCGATCCACCGGTGATGGCACTGGCGTGGGCGGTGTTTGTCGGCGGCGTGCTGCAGTTGGCGTTCCAGCTGCCGTTCCTGTGGCGTATCGGCATGCTGCCGCGACTGCGCCTGAATTTCCGCGACGAAGGTGTGCGGCGGGTGCTGAAACAAATGGTGCCTGCCGTGTTCGGCGTGTCGGTCGGGCAGATCAGTCTGCTGATCAATACCATTTTTGCATCGTTCCTGATCACCGGCAGCGTGACCTGGCTGTACTTCGCCGATCGTCTGATGGAATTTCCCGCTGGGATGCTCGGCGTCGCGCTGGGCACCATCCTGCTGCCCAGCCTGGCGAAGTGCCATGCTGAACAATCAGTGCAGGCCTATTCGGAGTTGCTGGACTGGGGCTTGCGTCTGACGCTGCTGCTGGCGGTGCCGGCTGCGGTTGCACTGGCACTGCTGGCGGTGCCTTTGGTGACCACGCTGTTTCACTACGGCGCATTCACTGCGACGGATGTGATTAATACGCGCGATGCCGTGATCGCCTATTCGATCGGGCTGGTCGGCCTGATTGCGGTGAAAGTGCTGGCACCGGGTTTTTATGCGCGGCAGGATATCCGTACGCCGGTGAAGATTGCGGTGATCACTCTGGTATTCACGCAGTTGTTGAACCTGCTGCTGATCTGGGAGTTGCGTCACGCCGGTCTGGCGTTGTCGATCAGTCTCGGCGCCTGTCTCAACGCCGCCCTGCTGCTGCGCGGGCTGCGTCGCCGCGCGATTTACATGCCGCAGCCGGGTTGGGGCGTTTTCATCCTCAAGCTGGCGCTGGCGGTGTATGTGATGGGTGCCGTGTTGTGGTTGTTGTCGGGCAGTGCAGTGAGCTGGCTGGCGGCTGGCGCTGCGGAGCGCATCGGTCGCATGGCGCTGCTGGTGTTTGCCGGCGCCGGTGCCTATTTCGCCACGTTATGGGTTACGGGATTCCGGCCACGGGATTTTGCGCGCGACTCGATGGAATGATTGGCTGCCCGGTGATGTCCCGGGGTCAGCGCTGCAGCAGGCGTCGCGAAAGATAGGACAGCAGATCCACCATGGCGACCAGCAGGATCATCGCAATCAGGATCGAGCTGGTTTCGTTCATGTGAAACAGCCCCATGTGGAACGCCAGCATCTGACCCAGGCCGCCGCCGCCCACCACACCCAGCACTGCAGCGGCGCGGATATTGTTTTCCCAGCGATACAGCGTGTACGACAGCAGTTGCGGCAGGATCTGCACGAGTGTCGAATACAGGAACACCCGGCCGGCCGGCACCCCCTGCACCCGCAGCGCAAATGCGGGACCAGGCGGTGCGTTTTCGATGGCTTCCGCAAACAGCCGGCCGAGCACACCAGTGGTATGTAATGCCAGCGCCAGCGTGCCGGCGAAGGGGCCGAGCCCGGCGGAAATGATCAGCAGCGCGGCCCACACCAGTTCCGGGATCGAGCGCAAGCCGTTCAGGAGCAGTCGCGCCACGGTACGCCAGCGGGCCGGGTCGCTGGCGTGGGTCCTGCTTGCCGGCAGCGCAAGTGCCAGGCCGGCCATCGCGGCAAGCAGGGTGCCCAATGCCGACATGGCGATGGTTTCCAGGCTGGCCTTGGCGAGTCTGCCGAGGAACTCCGGCTGGCTTGCCGGCGTCAGCAGTTCACCAAGGAAGCGGCCCATTCTCTGTGCCGATTCGATGGAAAGGAATTTGGCCCATTGCAGGTCGAGGGTCCAGAAACTGGCCGCCGTCAGCACCGCCAGGCCAACCATGAACCAGCAGACGGTGCAGCGTGCATCAAAAAGCTTCGGCGGCAGCCGGTAGGTTTCGTTGGCCGCGGTTTTGGTCTTGCTGCTCATGCCGCCGCCTCCACGCCCTCGGTTGCATGGCGCGCGCCGCGTCGTCGGCCGCTGCCAGCACTCGCCTTGCTGTCGATCCCCGCCCCCTCACTCCTGACCTCTCTCCCGGAGGGAGAGAGGAAACAATTGCCCCCCTTCTCCCTCCGGGAGAAGGGGCGGGGATGAGGGACGGGGCCCCTCGCCAGGTGGCTCATGCCAGCACCCGTCTCAACCAGGCGCTTGCATAGTCGGCGAGTCCGACCAGCAGCATGAACACGATGAGCATGGTGGCGACTTCGGAGCCTTGGAACATTTTCATCGAGTTGTCCATCTGCTGGCCCAGTCCGCCGGCACCGACAAAGCCGAGGACGGCGGAGGAACGGATCGCGCATTCCCAGCGATAGACGGTGTAACTCGTCAATTCGGTGGCGCTCTGTGGCAGCAGGCCGTAAAAAAAAGCCTGCAGCCGGCCGCCGCCGTTGCGCAGCAGCGTGTTGGTAGCGTGCGACTCGTCGCTTTCGAGAATTTCTCCGTAGACCTTGCCGAGCATGCCGCCATAAGTGAGGGCGATGGCAAGAACTCCTGCTGTCGGGCCGAGCCCGACCACGCGCACGAATACCAGTGCCCATACCAGTTCGGGGATGCTGCGCAGCAGAATCAGCAGCCAGCGCACAGCCTGGCGCACGATGAAGGGCAACGCATGCATGCGTCCCGGCAGCGCCGAGATTGACAGCGCGCTCGTCGATATCAATGTCAGCGGAATCGCGACCAGCAGCGCCAGCGCCATGCCGGCAGTGGCGATGGCAACGGTGCGCCAGCATTCTTTCGCCACCAGCAGCAGGAATTCGCCTTCAATTTTCGGCGGGAAAAAGTTGCCGAGAAACCGTCGTGTCGATTTCAGGGTTTCCGGCTCAAACAAGGTCCAGGGTTTGAATTCCGTCAGCACAAGCGCCGGCGCCAGCAGTACCAGCGCTGCGCATAACCAGAATACGCGCGACATCCAGGCCGGGTCGCGCAAGTGCGGCGTCAGGATGGTGGCGGAAGCAGGCATGTTCAAGACGGACAATTACCGGCAGTACATCGCCGCCGGCTGTTTACCGCCTGGCGCATCGTCGCCCGCGGGTGGTGGCGCGCCGAGCAGTTCGTGTTCATGCTGGACATAGAGTGCAGCGAGTTTTTCACGGGTGACTTCGCGCGATGGCAGGTCGAAGCGGAGTTCACCGTCGCGCAGGCCGAGGACGCGGGGGAAATGGGTTGCCACATCGACCTGGTGCAGTGTCGTGATGAGGGTGGCGCTGCAGTCGCGGGCGGAGTGTGTCAGTGCGTCGATCGCGAGCACGGCCCGCGAGGGGTCGAGCGACGACAGTGGTTCATCCACCAGCCACAGACTGGCGCTGGACACCAGTGCGCGGGCGAGGCCGACACGCTGGCGTTCGCCGCCCGAGAGCCGGTCGACCCGCTCCCACAGTTTTCCGGTGAGGTCGAACCGGGCCAGCGCCGCTTCGGCTTCGGCGATGTGCATCGGATAAAACAGCGAACGCAGGCTGGCCAGCAAGGACTGCTGCGGCAGTCGCGCCGCCAGCACCGAGGTGATGACCCGTTGCCGCGGCGGCAGCGGCGGTGTCTGCGGGGCCAGGAACAGCCGGCCGCGCAGTTTCTGCAGTTGCGCCACGGACAGTGACCAAGGGTCAACGCCGTCCAGTTCCAGTCGCCCTGCAACCGGCTTCAGTGCGCAGGCCAGTGCGTAGAGCAGTGTGGTCTTGCCGGCACCGGAGGGACCGATGACGGCAAGCTGCTCGCCGGGTTTGATTTCCAGCGTCAACGGTTTCAACGCCGGAACACTGCTTGCGGTGGCCGCCGGATGGCGGACCGCAAGCCCCTCGATGGTGATGCGCATGCTGGAGCCGCTAAATTACTTGATAAGGCCGGCGCTGCGTCCCGCGGTCTCGAGATCGCGATAATTCTCGGGACGGGTGGCAATGTATTTGGTTGCCCGGTTCAGCGTCAGGATTTCCTTGCCTTCGGGATTGGCCATCGACAGGTCGAGCAATGCCTTGGTCAGGCGCTCGCGCAGTGCAACCGGCATGTCGGCATGTACCGACCAGTTGTAGTTGAAATACGGTGGGGTGGTGAAAAACACATTGACCTTCGATGTGTCGACTTTTTTCTCATCGACAAATTTACGCCACACGGTGATATCGAGTGCCGCCGCATCGACGCGGCCGCCGACGACGGAGGCGATGGTGGCGTCATGTGCACCGGAGTACGCGACGCGTTTGAAATCCTTGTCAGGGTCGATCTTCGCCTGCAGCAGGAAGTTGCGCGGCATCAGGTGGCCGGAGGTGCTCGACTGCGAGCCGAAACTGACCTGTTTGCCCTTGAGGTCAGCCAGCGTCTTGATGCCGGAATCGGTCTGGGTAATGAAGACGGAGCGGAACTGCGTGTCTTCTTCGCGCTGCGCGATCGGCACGATTTTGCCGCCGGAGCGCAGTTGCGCCTGGACGTAGGTGAAGCCGCCGAACCACACCACATCAACCTGTTTGTTGACCAGGGCTTCGACCGCCGCCGGATAGTCGCTTACGGGTGTGAATTCGACTTTCATGCCCAGGCTGCGTTCCAGGTAGCGCGTCAGCGGGCCGAATTTGCGGACCTGCTCGGTGGCAGCTTCTTCGGGGATGGTGGTGACCTTGAGGGTCTGCTGGGCGAGAGCTGGTGCTGCGGTCAGCGCTGCGAAGCCCAGGGCGGCGAGGGTGTTGCGGAACAGTGTGGCGACAGCGGATATTGTGTGTGATGAAATGCAGAGCATGGCGTTACCTTTCCGGTTAATGGTGCTGGAGTCGGGGTTTGATGTGCCGGCCTGGCTCGCGTGGAGCTGGGCGGCATATCCGATCACGACGCGGCGCGTACGGGACGGGCTCAGATCAATCATGGGTTTACCTTTGCGGTTTTCAATCTGGAGGTATTTCAACAGCAGGCGCGTGGTTTCTGGCCAAGTTTGGACAGACCGCTTTTGGCGGTCCACCCCTGCTACGCTACCGCAGCGCTGCCGCAATTGCAAAGCTTAGCTTCAGCTGCTGCCTCGTCTGCATGTGCCCGTCTTGTTCAGGACACTGCGGTGCCTTTCAGCGCGGCTTCGACCACGTCGTGCTTGAGGCGCGGCGAGAACAATTCGATGAAATCATAGATGTAGCCGCGCAGCCAGGCATTGCGCCGCAGCGCGATGCGCGTGGTGCTGGCTGCAAACAAATGGTCGGCATTGATCAGCCGGATGCCATGGTCGCGTGCCGGATCGAAGGCCATCTTGGCGAGGATGCCGATGCCCATGCCCATCTCGACATAGGCCTTGATCACATCGGCGGCGATTGCGGTGAGCACGACATTGGGCTGGATGCCGGCGTCGTCGAAGGCGCGCTTGATCGGCGAATCCGGTGTGAACGCGAAGTCGTAGGTGATCAGCGGATAAGCCGCGATTTTTTCCAGCGTCAGCGGACCGGTGTTGAACAGCGGATGTTTCAGCGGGGTGATCACGCTGCGCGTCCATTGCGCGCAGGGCAGCGTGACCAGGTCGGCGAAGGCGGCATCGGACTCGGTGGCGATGCCGAGGTCGGCGTCGCCGTCGCGCAGCAGTGTCGCAATGTGTTCCGGACTGCCTTCACGCAATGTCAGCCGTACCTGCGGGTAGCGTTGCGTGAAACGCGCGACCACCGGCGGCAGGGCATAACGCGCCTGGGTGTGCGTGGTGGCGATGACCAGCGTGCCGCGGCCGCCGTCGTTGAACTCGCGCCCCACTGAGCGCAGGTTGTCGGCATCGCGCAGCATGCGCTCGGCGATTTCGAGCACGATGCGGCCCGGTTCGGTGATGTCGGTAATGCGTTTGCCGTTGCGCACGAGGATGGTCACACCGAGTTCTTCTTCGAGCAGGCGGATTTGTTTGCTGATGCCTGGTTGCGAGGTAAACAGCGTTTCGGCGGCATCTGAAACCCTCAGGCCGTTGCGGGCGACTTCACGCAAATAACGTAATTGATTTAAATTCAATGACTTACCTTTAATCCTCGAATCTATATAACAAATAGGTCTGTGTAATAAATAACATATTCTTTGAAGATATATAAGGGGGTCACTACTATGGGCTTCCTCAAGTTTTCAGGTGCGGGACATGTATCTCTACGACGCAGTGGATCAACGACTGGTCGACGAGCGGGTGGCGCAATTCCGCAACCAGACCCGGCGTTTTCTCGCCGGCGAACTGTCGGAAGACAACTTCCGGCCGCTTCGCTTACAGAATGGTCTTTATATTCAACGGTTTGCGCCGATGCTTCGAGTCGCAATCCCTTACGGGCTACTGGCCTCACGGCAATTGCGGGCACTCGCTCACATTGCGCGCAAATGGGACCGCGGCTACGGCCATTTCAGCACCCGGCAGAACATCCAGTTCAATTGGCCGAAGCTGAAAGATGTGCCTGACATCCTCGCGCACCTGGCGTCGGTGCAGATGCACGCCATCCAGACCAGCGGTAATTGCATCCGCAACACCACCAGCGACCATTTCGCCGGCGTAGCAGCAGACGAGATTGTTGATCCGCTGCTGTGGTGCGAACTGATCCGGCAATGGTCGACCTTCCATCCGGAGTTCGCCTACCTGCCGCGTAAATTCAAGATTGCGGTGTCGGGCGCAGAACAGGACCGCGCCGCGATCCAGGTGCATGACATCGGTTTGCAGGCGGTGTTGGGTGCCAATGGCGAAACCGGTTTCCGCGTGCTGGTCGGCGGCGGGCTGGGCCGCACACCGATCATCGGTACGGTGATCCGCGAATTCCTGTCGTGGCCGCATCTGCTGAGTTATCTCGACGCCATCCTGCGCGTCTACAACCGCTACGGCCGGCGCGACAACAAATACAAGGCGCGCATCAAGATCCTGGTCAAGGAGTTGTCGCCCGCGGTGTTCCGCGCGCAGGTTGACGCCGAGTGGGCGCACCTCAAAGACGGCCCGGCAACGCTGACGGAAGCTGAAGTGCAGCGCGTGACCGGTCGTTTCACTCGCCCGCAGCACCAGCGGCTTGAGCCCCTGTCCGTGCAATACACGCAGGCGCTGACGCGCGAGCGTGGTTTTGCCAACTGGGCGGGGCGCAACGTACATCCGCACAAGGTGTCGGGTTATGCCGCGGTGACGCTGTCACTGAAAAAAACCGGTGTGCCGCCCGGCGACGCCACCGCGGAGCAGATGGATGCCGTCGCCGACCTCGCCGATCGTTACAGTTTCGGTGAACTGCGCGTGTCGCACGAGCAGAATCTGATCCTCGCCGATGTCAAGCAGTCCGATCTGCATGCCTTATGGCAAAAAGCGAAGGCGCTGGGACTGGCGACACCGAACATCGGGCTGATCACCAACATCATTGCCTGTCCCGGCGGTGATTTCTGCTCGCTGGCCAATGCCAAATCAATCCCGGTGGCGGAGGCGATCCAGCACCGTTTCGACGACCTCGATTATCAGCACGACATCGGCGAACTCGATCTGAATATTTCCGGCTGCATGAATTCCTGCGGCCACCACCATGTCGGCCACATCGGCATTCTTGGCGTCGATAAGCAGGGTGCGGAGTTCTACCAGATCTCCATCGGCGGCGCGCAGGGCAACGCGGCGGCGCTGGGCAAGGTCATCGGCCCGTCGTTTGCGCAGGACGAGGTGCCGGATGTCATCGAAAAACTGATTCAAATCTACCTCGCGCGCCGCGACAGTGAAGCCGAACGCTTCATCGATGTCGTGCGGCGCCTCGGTATCACGCCTTTCAAGGAGCATGTGTATGGCAACGCTGATCAAAAACGCGAAAATCGCGACCGACACCTGGCAACGGCTTGACTGGGTGGCCGACGGCAGCCTGCCGACGGTACCTGCCGCGGGTGACATCATTGTGCCGCTGCCGCTGTGGCAGGCGCTGGCCGGTGAATTGCCGGACCGTCGCAGCGGACGTCTCGGCCTCTGGCTCGACAGCGCCGAAGATCCGGTGCTGATCGCGGACAGCCTGGACGCATTCAGCCTGATCGCTGTCAACTTTCCGCAGTTCACCGACGGCCGCGGTTATTCGACGGCGCGGCTGTTGCGCGAACGTTATGGCTGGAAAGGTGAATTGCGCGCCATCGGCGACATTCAACGCGACCAGTTGTTTTACCTGCTGCGCTGCGGCTTTGATGCCTTCCAGTTGAATGACGGGCAGGATGCCCCCCAAGGGGACTTGCTTCGCGGCGCCCCCCAAGGGGACTTGCTTCGCGGCGCCCAGGGCGCGTTGTCAGCGTTCAATGATTTCAGCGAGGGTTATCAGACTTCGGTCGAACGGCCGTTGCCCTTGTTCCGCCGGCGTACGGAGGCCGCGGAAGTCGCGGAACAAGCATAAACAATGAATGCTGTCGGCACAGTCTATCTGGTGGGAGCGGGGCCCGGCGCACCGGATCTGCTGACGTTGCGTGCCGCCGATCTGCTGCGCCGCGCCGACATCGTTTTCCATGATGCGCTGGTGCATGCGGATACTCTGGCTCTAGCGGAAAAAGCCGAAAAGGTTGCTGTCGGCAAACGCTGCGGCAGAGATTCCACCGCACAACGTTTCATCAACAAAAGATTGATCGATGCGGCGCGCCGCCACGCCGTAATCGTGCGCCTCAAAGGCGGCGACCCGATGTTGTTCGGGCGGGCGCAGGAAGAAATCGATGCGCTGCAGGAGGCCGGTGTCGAATGTGTCGTGGTGCCGGGCATTACCGCGGCGCTGGCCGCCAGTGCGGTTCTCCGGATTTCACTGACCCGTCGCGGCATGAGCCGCAATGTCAGCTTCATCACGCCGCGCGCAGGCAAGGGAGAAGACCCGCATGACTGGGCGCGCAGTGCGCTGGCCGCAGATACCTGCGCAATTTACATGGGAGTCGGCGAAGCGGCACACATTGCTGCAACGTTGATGGAACGAGGCGCCAGTGCTGAGCTGCCGGTGGTCGTGGTTGAAAATGCGACGCTGCCGGACCAGCGCAGCGTCGCGTTGCGACTGGCCGATCTCGGAGTGGTCTCAACGCTGGGTATTACCGGACCGGCAGTGATCCTGCTTGGTGAGGTTTATCGCCGCGCGCAGCCGGCGGTGGCTGCTGTTTCCCCGAGGCACAGCAGCGCAGCCTAGCCCCGTCTTCTGGAAACACGCTAAAATTCAACCTTTTAGCGTGATTTTTCCGGATACAAGGTGGGGCTAATGCAAATCCTGCGCAGTGTGCCAAACACTGCCTCCAATCCCATCGCGCTGACCATCGGTAATTTCGACGGGGTACACCTCGGTCATCAGGCAATGCTGGCCAAGCTGCGCGCTGCGGCCGCGGGCCGCGGCCTGCCAGCCTGTGTGATGACCTTCGAGCCGCATCCGCGCGAATTTTTTGCGCCGGACAAGGCGCCGGTGCGGCTGACCAGCCTGCGCGAAAAACTGGAATTACTCGCGCAGCACGGCGTCGAGCGCACCTACCTCTGTCGTTTCAATTTTGCATTGGCGCAGGTGACGGCGCAGGAATTCATTGAACGCATTCTCGTGCGCGGCCTTGGCGTGCGCTGGCTGCAGGTGGGGGACGATTTCCGTTTCGGCGCACGGCGTGCCGGCGACTTGAACATGCTGAAGGCGCATGCGGCGCAATACGGTTATGCGGTGGAGGCGATGGCGACGCTGGAGCTCGACGGCGAGCGTGTGTCGAGTACTGCAGTGCGCGAGGCGCTGGCTGCCGGTGACTTGGCAAAGGCGGGGCGTTTGCTGGGTCATCCGTACCGCATCAGCGGCCGCGTGGTGCGTGGCGACCAGCTCGGCCGCAAGCTCGGTTTCCCGACGGCAAATGTGCGGATGAAGCACAATCGCCCACCACTGACCGGAATTTTTGCCGTCGAGTTCTGTCGTGGCGATGGCGCGCCGGTGCAGGGCGTGGCCAGTCTGGGTGTGCGACCGACGGTGAAGGCGCAGGGCGCAGCCCCTGTGCTTGAGGTATATCTATTTGATTTTAAAGAAGAAATTTACGGTGAGTCAGTGAGCGTAGATTTTCTGCATAAATTCCGCGACGAAGCGAAATACGTGGATCTCAAAACACTGAAGCAGCAGATCGCGCGTGATGTGCTTGATGCGCGGAATTTTTTTGCACGACGCGTGGCGCCGGCGGCATGAACTTGCGCTGTTGATGTTGAATGACCGAAATCGAAACTGAAGAATACCGAGAAATTGAAGCATGGCTGATTACAAAAACACCCTGAATCTTCCGGACACGCCGTTTCCGATGCGCGGCGATCTGGCCAAACGCGAACCGAAAATGCTCGAGCAATGGCAGGAGCGCAAGTTTTACCAGCGTATTCGCGAAGCTGGCAAAGGCCGTCCACGTTTTGTGCTGCACGACGGCCCACCCTATGCCAACGGCGACATCCACATCGGTCATGCCGTCAACAAAATCCTCAAAGACATCATCGTTAAATCGAAATCGCTGTCCGGTTTCGATGCGCCGTACGTGCCGGGCTGGGACTGCCATGGCATGCCGATCGAAGTGCAGATCGAAAAGCTGCACGGCAAAAATCTGCCGACCGCAGAAACACAGCGCTTGTGTCGTGCCTATGCGACGGAGCAGGTCGAGCGCCAGAAAAAGGATTTCCAGCGCTTGGGCGTACTCGGTGAATGGGACAACCCGTACCTGACCATGGCCTTTCGCAACGAAGCCGATGAGATTCGTGCGCTGGGCATGCTGCTGCAAAAGGGTTATGTCTATCGCGGCCTGAAACCGGTGAACTGGTGTTTCGACTGCGGTTCGGCACTGGCCGAGGCAGAAGTCGAATACGAGGATCGCAAGGACATCACGGTTGATGTCGCGTTTCCGTTTGCCGAGCCGGACAAAGTGGCGAAAGCCTTCGGCTCATCGACGCTCCCCGACAAGCCGGGTTATGCGGTGATCTGGACCACGACGCCGTGGACCTTGCCGGCGAATCAGGCGCTGAACGCGCATCCTGAATTCATTTACAACCTGGTTGATACCGAAAAAGGTTTGCTGATCCTCGCCGCTGATTTGCAGGAGGCTTGCCTCACGCGTTATGGCCTGACCGGCAAGACGCTGGCATCGTGCAAAGGCGCGGCGCTGGAAAAAATCAATTTTCACCATCCGTTCTACGATCGCTTGTCTCCCGTGTATCTCGGTGAATACGTAACGCTGGATACCGGCACCGGTATGGTCCATGCGGCACCGGCCTATGGCGTGGAAGACTTCCAGTCCTGCCGCAAGTACGGTGTGAAGAACGATGAGATCCTGACCCCGGTGCTTGGCAACGGCAAGTATGCCGAGGCACTGCCGCTGTTCGGCGGCCAGATGATCTGGAAAGCCAATCCGCTGATCGTCACGCACCTCGCCGAAAAAGGCCTGCTGCTGGCGACAGAGAATTACACCCACAGCTATATGCATTGCTGGCGCCACAAGACGCCGATCATCCTGCGTGCGACCACGCAATGGTTTGCCGGCATGGAGGATGTGCCCGGCTACAACGGCGTGAAGCCGAAGGAAACATTGCGCACGACCGCCTTGCGCGCCGTCGAGGCGACACAGTTTTACCCCGACTGGGGCAAGGCGCGCCTGCACGGCATGATTGCCAACCGTCCGGACTGGACGCTGTCACGGCAGCGGCAGTGGGGTGTGCCGATGCCGATTTTTGTGCACAAGGAAAGCGGCGCGATGTATCCGCGCACACTGGAACTGCTGGAAGCCGTGGCGCAGCGCGTGGAAAAGGAAGGCATCGAAGCCTGGCAGGCGATGGATGCGGCCGCATTGCTCGGCGCGGATGCGGCGACCTACGAAAAAATCAAGGACACGCTGGACGTGTGGTTCGATTCCGGTACCACGCATTACACCGTGCTGCGTGGTTCACATAAAGAACAGAGCACATTTCCCGCGGATTTGTATCTGGAAGGTTCCGATCAGCATCGCGGCTGGTTCCATTCCTCATTACTGACCGCCAGCATGATGGATGGCGAGGCGCCGTACAAGGCCTTGCTGACCCATGGCTTCGTCGTTGACGGCGAAGGCAAAAAAATGAGCAAGTCCAAGGGCAATGTCATCGTGCCGCAGAAGGTGATGGATGAGCTTGGCGCCGACATCCTGCGACTGTGGGTGGCGAGCACTGATTATTCGGGCGAGTTGTCGATTTCGAAAGAAATCCTCAAGCGCGTTGCCGATTCCTATCGCCGCATCCGCAACACGCTGCGCTTCCTGCTGGCGAATCTTGCGGATTACGATGCCGCGAAACATGCGTTGCCGGTGGAGCAGTGGCTGGAAATTGACCGCTACGCACTGGAATTTACCCGCGAGCGCCAGAAGAAAGTGCGGGAGGGTTATGATCGTTATGAGTTTCACACGGTGATCCAGGAGCTGTCGGCATTCTGTTCCGAAGATCTCGGCGCTTTTTATCTGGACATCCTGAAGGACCGCCTGTACACGACCGCTGCGGATTCGCGGCCGCGGCGGGCGGCGCAGAATGCACTGTGGCATATCACCCATGCGCTGCTGAAAATGATGTCCCCGGTGCTGAGTTTTACCGCAGAAGAGGCCTGGCAAGTCTTCAAGGGCGGCACCGAGGGCAGCATTTTCGAGGAAGAGTGGCACGTGTTTCCGCAGGTGCGGTTGGATCAAAGATTGATGGAGGGCTGGCTTTCGATTTCCGAAGCACGAAAAATCGTCAACAAAAAGATTGAGGAGCAGCGCGCGCTGGGTGCGGTAGGTTCATCACTGCAGGCAGAACTCGATCTCCACGCTGCTGGCCCGGCTTACGAAATGATGAAACGTCTTGGGGATGACCTCAGGTTTGTGTTCATCACTTCGCGTGCGACTTTGCATGAGAGGGCAAGCGCGGGAGATGATCTTGACCCCGTGCCCGAAGTAAAGCCCAGTATCCACGCCAAATGCGAGCGCTGCTGGCATTACCGCGCGGATGTCGGCCACGACGCACAGCATCCGGATCTGTGCGGCCGCTGCACCGCCAATCTTTATGGTGTCGGTGAACCTCGGAGTTACGCCTGATGCTGCGCTGGTTGCTGATTGCCGCCGTGGTGGTCATTTTTGACCAGGCCACTAAATATGCCGCGGTGGCGATGCTGGCGGACAAGCCGCCACTCGAGGTGACGCCGTTTTTTAATTTGCTGCTGGTCTACAACCGCGGCGCGGCCTTCAGTTTCCTCGCCGGTGCGGGTGGCTGGCAGCGCGAACTGTTCAGCGGCATCGCCATCGTGGCTTCGGTGTGGATTGTTTTCCTGCTGCGCCGTTATCCGCAGCAGTCGCTGTTTTGCCTTGCCCTCAGCCTGGTGCTCGGCGGCGCGATTGGCAATGTCATTGATCGCCTGAGCATCGGCGCGGTGGTGGATTTTCTCGATTTCCATGCCTTCGGCTGGCACTGGCCGGCATTCAACGTTGCCGATTCGGCGATCACCTGCGGCGCGGCCCTGCTGATCTGGGATGGACTGCGCGCTTCGCCACAGTCGGAAAAAATACATAAGTAATTGTTTTTATTGATATAAATACGCGTTATTTCATACTGCCAACGCAACTCAGGATATAATCGCCGCCATGCAAGTGCTCCTCGCCAATCCCCGCGGCTTCTGTGCCGGTGTCGACCGCGCGATCGAAATCGTCGAACGCGCGCTGGTACTGCACGGCGCGCCGATCTATGTGCGCCACGAAGTCGTGCACAACAAATTCGTGGTCAATGACCTGCGCAACAAGGGCGCGGTGTTTGTCGAAGAACTGGCCGAGGTGCCCGCCGGCAGCACGGTGATCTTCAGCGCGCATGGCGTTTCGCAGGCTGTACGCCGTGAAGCCGAGGCGCGCGGCCTGAAGGTATTCGATGCAACCTGTCCGCTGGTGACCAAGGTGCATGTTGAAGTTGCAAAAATGCGTGACCAGAGCCGGGAGATCATCATGATCGGCCATCGCGGGCACCCGGAAGTCGAAGGCACGATGGGCCAGAGCGCCGGCGGCATGCATCTGGTGGAAGGCCCGGACGATGTCGCTGGCCTGCAGGTGCAGGACGAAAACAATCTTGCCTATGTCACGCAGACCACGCTGTCGATGGATGACGCGGGCCGCACCATCGATGCGATCCGCAAGCGGTTTCCGAAAATCGTCGGCCCGAAAAAAGACGACATCTGTTATGCGACACAGAATCGCCAGGATGCGATCAAGACTCTGGCGCAGCGCTGCGATGTGGTGATCGTGGTCGGCTCACCGAACAGTTCCAACTCGAACCGCCTGCGCGAAGTGGCCGAGCAGCAGGGCGTGCCGGCCTATATGGTCGACAACGCCGGTGAATTGCAGCCGGAGTGGGTGGCCGGAAAAGCCTGCGTCGGCATTACTGCCGGCGCTTCCGCACCGGAAGTGCTGGTGCAGGCGGTGGTGGAGCGTTTGCGCGGGCTGGGTGCGGATAGCGTCGGCAACCTTGATGGCATTGCCGAACGGGTGACGTTCCCGTTGCCGAAGGGGCTTAACTGAGGGGCTTAACTAGTCCCGGGAAGTGCCGGTGTAGCAGGGTTTTTGCCGTTCACCGGCGGGCGCAGCGTGACCTCGATCAGCATTTCACTGCGCACCGGCAGGTTGCTGCGGTATCCCGGATGAAATTGTGCCTGCGAGAATTCGCGCAGCGCGGCGGCTTCAAATTCTGCAATACCCGTGCCCATCACGATTTTTGCGTCTTCGACGCGTCCCCGTTCGCTGATGCGCAACCGGATCATCACGCTTCCGGCCACGGCATCAGCTGATTCCGGCGGCGGCACCTCGACCCGGGTCAGCGGGAACGGCCGGCGGTCCAGTTCTGAAGTCTTGAAGTAATGCACGGAACCATCACCTGCCGGCGTGCTGTTGTTGCCGGCGGGAGAATCTGCGGCAGTGGCCAGGCGGGCGGTTTCAGCCGTTTCCGCTGCCGGTGCGATGGCCTCGGCAGGCAGTACTGCATCCGAGACCGCAGTGGCCAGGCGCGCCATCAGTGGCGCTGTTGCCGGTCCAGTCTGCAGCGGTGGTTCGCCGCCGGGTTGCCGCTGCACCGAAACCGTGATCGCGGCGTGCAGCGCCACCGACAGGCCGGCGGCGACCCACAGGCGTCGCGCGCCGGCTTCCAGGAACAGTTCCCGCATCATCAATCCGGTGCGATCCGCTTACTGCACCAGTTCGCGCCAGCTGGTGCGCCGGCCCTGCGGATCACCCGCGGGGATCGGCGCTTCAGCGGTTTGCTGTGACGCGTCTGACGTGGTGGCGATGACCACCGTTCTGCCGTCCGGCAGGCGCACCACGTTGATACCCACCGCCAGCGAGTCCGACAGTTTGGTGCCGAAGTTCGCCGATCCGGACACCTGCAGGCCGTTGCGGGCGTCGAAGAAGTTCAGCCAGCTGTAGCCGCCGATGTTGCAGGCATTGTTCTGCGGCACGTTGCTGGCGACCACCAGGGTGCCCAACTGCAGCTTCATGTCGACGTTGACCCGTTCACCGCTGTCCGGCAGATCGACAAACCAGCCGCCGTTGGTGGTGCAGTTGGTGGCGCAGGCGATGCTGCGGGTGAGGCCGTCGCCGGCGTTGGTAATGGTCAGGCGGCTCAACGTGGAGCGCGGTGTAGCCACCGGATAAGTGCCGGTGTCCTTGATCGCCCACACCGACTGCGTCTGGGTCGATGACAGGTCGCTGGCGCCAATGTATTTGCCGGTGGATACGAACACGTGGGCGATCGGCGGGCTGCCGAATTCGGCCAGTTCCGGCTTGGTGGTGATCGGCTGCGGATTGTTGGAGGCGTCGGTCACCGTGGTCAGGCGCGTAGCGGTCTGGGAACCGTTGACCGCAAAGCGCCAGACATTGCCCAGCAGATCCACGCCATACAGATGCTCCACCGTGTTGTTGAGGACGGTGTCGAGCACGAAGGTGTTGATCTTGCCAAGGCCGCTGGGTGTCGCGGCGTCGCCGGTGGCGGTGGAGATTTTGTAGATGATCTGCCCGGTCACGGCATTAAGCACATACAGATAGCCGAAGCCGTCGCCGGTCGCTGCCGGACTGTTGACGTTGTTGTACCCCGAGGTCACGAACACCACCCAGCGGCCGTCGGCCAGTTTGCCGATTTGCGGATTGCCGTAGCTGTAGCCGAGGTGGCAGTCGGACGATTGATTCGTTACCGGCGACAGGCAGGTCGTGTTGTGCTTGAACTCCCACAGACCCTTGGGGTTGGCCGGGTCGGTGACGTCCAGTGCGTAGTAGCCTTTGCCGCCGGCATTGAGGCCGCCGACGAGAATGGTTTTCCATCCGTAGTTGGGAGCGGTCGGGGTCGCCGCCGGGTCAAAAATGTCGGCGATGGTCGGCGTGCCGTCCACCGAATAAGTGTGCAGCGTGCCGTAGTTGTTGTCCGCCAGTTTGTACAGGTTCGGCAGCACCATGGTCGGGATGAAGGCCCAGCGTTCCTCGCCGCCCAGCGGATCGCTGGTGTTGGTGCCGGCATAGAAGGCATGCAGCATGCCGTCGTTGGCTGCGACATAGACCATCGGTGTGCGGGTGGTATTTGCTGACTTGAAGGCGGCGTAGTTGCTGTCCTGGTAATCGGCGAAGGGTGCCTTTGCGAACACCGGCTGGGCGTTGACGATATCGCCCAGCACCGCGGTGCGCGTGCGGTAGAGCTGCTGGGTATTGGGATCAAAAGTTTCCCGCCCGCGATGGCCGCGCAGGAAATTGACCATGTTGGCGCCGGCGGCCAGAGTGCGTTGATCGACCGAGAGCGGCGGCAGGATGCCGTTTGTCATGTCAGCAAACTGGCTGAAAGCAGCGACCTCGGTAGCATCGAAATAAGCCTGCTCGGCGGCATTGAGTCCGGTGGTCGCGGCACCCGTCGGATTCTTCGAAACGTCGCAGGCCTGGGTGTTCCAGCTGAAGTCGACCAGATTGCTGGTGGCGCCGGAGCGGAACAGCCTGATCGAGCGATTGTCACAGGCAGCGCCGGTTCTGGCATCAAGTTTTGTGCGCGCCGACCATACCGGCGTGGTGCCGACGTTACCGGTGGTCAGGTCGATTTCCTTGGCCTCGAGTTCGCCGATCCATTCCAGCGTCTTGTAGCTGGCGGTGTAGGCAAAGTTGTCGCCGGCCACCGGTTCCAGATTACTGGTTGCCGCCGCAGCGGCGGAGGCGACGCGGGCGTTGACGCCGGCCAGTGCGGCAGACAGGCTGTCGACGACCGCGTCCGGATCGGCGGCGCTGAAAAACTGGCCGCGGCCGTTGACGGCGGTATGCCACAAGTCGTCCAGTGCGGTTGGGTTATTGGCGGAAGGCGCCGGCCAGTTTATGCCGCCGGAACGCAGCGCGGCGAAATCACCGGCGCCGGTCTTGTAGTTGGGCACATAGTTCAATGTGCCGGCGAGGCCCAGGCCCATGGTGAATGTGGTCATGTGCTGGTGCGCCGCTTTGTCGTCCTCAGGGCCGATGCCGCTGGACGGCACGTTGTTGGCGGTGCCGACGTCAGTGCCCAGCGCGCCGATGGAGCCGGGGCCGCGCAGGTCGGTCAGGTAGTAGAAGGCGGCGACGTCGGCCAGTGTTCCGCTGGCACCACCGGTGGTTGATGTGCTGACGACGGGAGTGGTGTACTGGGGATTCGGCGTCCACACGTTGCGGGTGCTTTTTGAGCAGCTGGTAATGTAGTTTTGTGAGGGCGATCCTTGTTGTGCTTCCGGGCCCGGGGTCGGCGCAATCGGTGTGACCAGGGTGGTCTGGATCAGGCGAATCCTGGTTCGGCCCGAGGAGCAGTCGAACTGTGCTTTGACTTCTTCCCGCTTGACGCGAGTGCTGCCGGTGGTGGTCATGCTGCCGTCAAACATTGGTCGCGGGTTGGTGGCGATATTCCCGTCGTGGTTGCCGATGGCGGTGTTGTTGACGAGTGTCTGGCCGCTGTTGCCGTTCCAGTAACCGTCCGTAGTGAGGATCGAGAAATTCTGCTGGCAGGAATACTGCATCGGGTCACCGGTCATGCCGTTGTTGATGCCGGTCTGGATGCCGGCGAAATGCCGCCCGGCACGTGACAGCGCCTCGCGCAGCGGGGTTGATCCGTCAGTGCCTTGCGCATACAGCTTGGTGAACCAGTTGCTCTTCTGGGTGGCGGTGAAATCGCCAATGGCCAGATAGCGGCTGGAGAGGACCGGGTCGCCGGGGTTGATGGTGATGAAGCCGACGCGATAGCCTTCACCAATGCCGACAAAAGCGCGGCCGGTGGCTGATTTCATCAGCTGCATCCGGGTGCGATAGTAGCTGTACCAGTTGGCAAAATTCTGCCGTTCATCGGTGGCGCCCGGGCCGGAGGTGGCAGTCACCAGACTTTTGGTCCAGTTGCCGGTGACGTGCGGGAACGCCGAGCTGGAACCGGGCCAGCAACCGGTGGTGTTGCTGGTGCTGCCGGGATTGGGCGCGATGCCGCCGCTCCAGACATAGTAGTAAGCAGCTTGTGCCGTGTCGCTGCCATGGTTACGACCGGTGGAGTCGTCGAAAGCGATGTAATTGGTGCTGAGGTTCCGGGTTGAAGATCCGGAATTAAAGCCGTTGTAACGGGCTGAGGTAAAACTGGCATTGACGAAATCCGTGCCGTCGGCGTTTTTCGGCGGCACATAGGTGATCGCCGGATTGTAATAAACCGTGTTGCAGAGATGGCTCTTGTAACCGGTGGTGTTGTACCGATCTTCGACATCATCCGGCATGAACCCCCACTCCATACTGCCCGAGTTGTCGAGCGTGTAGAGGATGTTGGGTTTGACCACGGTGGTCGAACTGCTGGCCAGCGGTACCGAGGCGATGTCGGTCAATGCCGAAAGCGCCGACAGCGGCGCTGCACACAGCAGTGCCGCCAGTGCCAGCTTGTAGCCTGTAATCGAAATTCTGGTTTTGGAACGGGAGTTCATGGTGTTCTCCGGTGTCGGTCGGGTATCGGCCCGGCCGTTAGTACATGATCGATTGGGTGTAAGAAACGGTATTCCGCGGGCCGACGGCGCGCGAAGTGATGCGGTAATAGATGTAGGTGGTGCCGCTCAGCGGCAGCACACCATAACTGCCGCCGCCGCGGCCGCTGCTGCCGCCAGCGACGCTCAGGGTCAGGCACTGCTGGTTGGGGGCGTTATGGCCGGCATTGGGCAGGCTGCACAGGCGATGCACGACATATTGCACCGAGAACCCGGCGGCATCGACGGTCGGCGGGGTGCTGCCCAGGGTATCCCAGTCAAATGCGATGGCATCGAAGCGCTCGTCCCAGCTCGAAACATAGGCCCGGGTCTGAGTGGTGTTGAGTACCGTGGGTGTCTGGTTCATCAGCCAGTTGCGGGCGCCTTCAATACCCTGGTCCGAAGAGGTCACGGCGCCGCGCTGGATGGCGATATTGCCGGCGATCAGCACGCCAGTGCCGATGGAGCGCCAAAGGGCGACACCGGCCAGCGACATGGCGACCAGTACGATCAGTGCGATGAAGAGCACGACACCGTGTTGTTGTTTGCGCAGAGTTTTCATGGTTGTAATCCCCGGATGCATGGTTTTCCGTTACGGTCGGATGTTCGAGCCCCACAACATGTTGCGCAGCGGTATCACGGTTTCATAGACGCGATAACGGTAATTGCGCCAGTTGTCGGCGGGATCGGTGGGTGTGCCGCTGCTCGCAGTGGCATCAAGATTGGTAATGGTGAATTGCCCGCCGGCCCATGAAGGTACCGTGGTGGTGACCGTGGTTTTCTCAAACTGGCTGGATCGCACCAGCAGGCCCAGCCTGACCGCCAGCACATTGGCCCATTGCGCGACTGCTACCGGATCCGTCACGGTCCATTCGGTGGCTTCGATGCGCCCGTTGTTATTGGCATCAATGCCGTATTGCGCCTGCAGCGTAATCACGTTGTCGGCGACCTCGACCGCGTCATTGGCGCCGTCGCCATTGGTATCCTGGTAGAGCAGGTCATTGGTGACCTGGAGTTTGCCGTCAGCGACGGTCCAGATATTGCGGCGCGGGCCGTTGCCCAGATTGAAGATATAACCTGCCGTGAAGGCGGTTGGCGGTGTGATGTTGTTGTGGCGTGCGATGCGTGATGCCACCGATGTGCTGCCGTCCGGCAGATAAGTCGTGTAATTGTATGAGCCTTGATTGTGGCGGATGGTCAGCGCGTCGACATCGGCAACGTCGGTGATTTCGGCGGTCATGCAGTCCACTGTGGGCGTTACCCTGCCGATCAATACGTAGTCCCGCGGCGAAATGCCGGCGCGGCCGCGGGTTTTTTTAGAGGTGTCGGAGGACTCGGTAAATACGTGTGCGGCCGGGAATATGCTGCCGTTGCCGCGCAGCACGATGACGGTGTCGGATGCGGCACCTGCGCCCTGGATGATTTGCACGGCGGTCAGGCGGTACGAAAAAGCCGCTGCCGGCCGCGCGCTGTCATAGGCATTGACGGTGCAGCCCATCAGCGGGGTGATTCCCGCGTCGTAACCGGCCGAGGAAAAGCCGTAACCGGCTTCACGGACATCACGTTCGATGGAAGTCAGGCCGATGACACCCGAGACCTGCACATCGCTGCCCGCGGTAACTGTGCGTTTACGCGACTCCGAAGTTGCGAGCATCTGGAAAATCACCACGATGCCGATCATGCCGATCAGCACACCCACCATGATTTCCACCAGGCTGAGGCCGGCTTGCGCCGGGCGCGTGGCCCCGTGTTTGCTGAATTCAGAATACATACGAAATCACCTGGTGTTTGCGTGACCGCACGTCCTGCGGCGTTTGCCAGCAGACGGTGACTGTCACGCGGTTGAGATCAGCGGTGGAGACGATGACCTGTTGCATCGCCGCGGTGGCGCCGAGCAGCCCGGTCGATGTATCGGTCACCGTGCTGACCCAACCGGCGAGAATGGCATTGGTGCCGTCGGCCGGGCCGCCGGAAAATGCGCAGTCGCTGCCGCCGGTGTTCAACTGGAAATTGTTCAGCGTGGTGATCAGGTTGGCGTCCGACGAGCGGTCCACGCCCATCCAGATGTCAGAAATGATCTGATTGGCGAAGGCGGCGGCTTCGGCGCGGTTTTTGGCATCGGCGCTGGCGGAAAAAGCCGCCGCCTGCATGCCGACCATGGCGAGGATGCCGACGGAAAAAATCAGGATGCCGATCAGGGCCTCCAGCAGCATGACGCCCTGCTGCCGGCGCAAAATCGGGGTGAGTGTAGGTTTCATATCAATGGGGTCCTAACAGGCGCGCGTGTCTTTGGCCGCGGTTATTTTGGGGTCGCAGATGCGAATCTGGCCGCCGGGTGTCACGTTGACGTTGAGGCAGCGCATGGGACCGGGGGTGGCTGTGGTGTCGCAAGCGCCCGCCGCCGAATAGGTCACCTCAAAGGAGAGGGGCTGGGCACTGGCGAGCGCGCCGAAGCCGGTAAATGTGACGGTGCCGTCGTAAACGCCGGGCGTCACCGTGCTTACTTCCACGCCCGGGGTGCCGGTTTTCCCCGAACCCTCCGCGCCGAGCTTGCCTTCGACGAAGTCGAAGGCATTGGCGGTCGGAACCCAGGCCCGTACCAGCCAGTTGGGGCCGTTGACCACCGGTGCCACGACATTGACCAGGGGTTCTATGGGCTCTTCGTCGATAAACAGCAGTTCGACGCGGCCGTTGCGCTTGACCGCTTCGGCGCGCGCCAGATTCAGGCCGTTGCTGATGCCTTCGGCGGTTGCGCGCAAGCGGGCATTGGAGACAAAGGTTGCGTATTGCGGCAAGCCCAGTGCCATCAGCAGGGCCAGTATGGCCATGCCGACGATCAGTTCGACCAGGCTGAATCCGCTGTGGACGCGGTTCAGCATCCGCCGGCCTTGTTGGTAACCCAGCAGGTTGAGCCGTCGCCGCTCCAGCCGGTGCCCACCGTGGTTGTGGCGCGGGCATTGGCCTGGTTAATGGTAAAGACGAAACCGCTCATGCCCTGCGCGGCTACTCCGGTGGCGGTAACGGTGAAGGTGGTGGCTGTCGGTGTGCCGCAGTCATAGGCGAAATAACGACCGGTGGGCGTCACGGCGATGGAGCCGGCCTGGCAAGCGCTGGCGTAAGTCCGGTTATCCTGAAAATACTGTTCCATCTTCACGCGATGTTCGGACAACGTGGCCGTGGCTTCGGTGAGCTTGCTGCGGGTGACGTAATCCCCGTATTGCGGAACGGCGATTGCTGCAATGACGCCGATGATCGCGACCACGATCAGCAATTCAACCAGGGTAAAACCGCGTGCGAGCTTCATGGCAGAACTGCGTTCGGGTTTCATCGAAACTCCTTTTGGGTGAGTGAAGGTTAGGGGGGATTTTACGCCGCCGCCATGACTTCCCGATGAGTGGTTATCCAATCGGCATAAGCGGTTATGACGGGGTCGGAAGCGAGGAATTGCGCACAGTTTTGTCCGTGGTTTCGTGCTGTTCCGGGTGCCGGCGGGTGATCCGCCGGGATTAGACAAAGTCCAATCTTTGGCCTAGAATAAACTTCAATGAAAGCAATGTCTTACAACCGCCACGAATTGATCGCCCTGCTGCGCAAGCACGGCATTGCGCCTACGCATCAACGGCTGGAAATTGCCAACGTGCTGTTCAGCCGTTGTGAACATCTGGCCGCCGACCAGATTCTGACGCTGGTCAACGAGCGCCATGCCGAAACGTCGAAGGCGACGGTCTACAACACGCTGAACCTGTTCCGCGACTGCGGCCTGATCCGCGAGGTGATCGTCGATCCGAAGCGGGTGTTCTACGATCCCAACACTGAACCGCACCATCACCTCTACAACATCGATACCGGCGAAATCACCGATATTCCCGCCAATGACCTTGCCGTCAGCGGTCTGCCGGAATTGCCCCCGGGCATGGTGACCGAGGGTGTCGATATCGTCGTCCGTGTCCGCACGCTCTAGCAGCCTGTCGGACTTAGCCGATTCCAAAAAACTGGACGCTCTAAAACGAGCTACAGCGCGTTTAAATTTTTCGGGGGGGTGTTTCGATGGTAAAAAAAGGTTCGTTTTCGTGAAAAACACCCTAAGCCCGACAGGCCCTAAGGGTGTTTGCTGTAGAATTCTGCCTCCCCGGGCTGACGTAGCTCAGTTGGTAGAGCAACTGATTCGTAATCAGTAGGTCGGAGGTTCGACTCCTCTCGTCAGCACCACCGGAATGTTTCCGGATCCCTCCCGCATACAATTTTCAGCATCGAACCCGGCGTGTTGCGCGCCGTGTTGTCAAATGTATTGCGCCGGTGATGGAGAATCACCGGCGCAACCGGGCCCACCTGTATTATCGATATAACTAATTGATTTTATTGATTTTATTGATATTTTATAGAACGCCGGAAATCCCGCCATCGAGGTTGATGCTGGTGCCGGTGACGTAGCTCGCGGCATCGGAGGCGAGGAAGGTGATGACGTTGGCGACTTCCTGCGATTCGCCCGCGCGTTTCAAAGGGATGTCCTTGCAGATTTTGCCGTAATACTCGTCGGCGCTGATGCCGTCCTTGGTGTAGCGGCGCTCATGCTGGCCCGATTTGATCTTGCCGATGCAGATGGTGTTGACGAGGATGTTGTCGGCGGCGAATTCCTTGGACAGGGCCTTGGTCATGGCCAGTCCTGCAGCGCGCGATATGGAAGTCGGCATCGATCCCGCGCCCGGTTGTTTGGCGCCGGAAATGGTGATGTTGATGACGCGGCCACCGCCCTGCTTTTTCATGTGCGGTATGGCGAGGCGGGTGCAGCGGATGGCGCCGAACACCTTGAGCTCGATATCCGCTGCCCATTCCTCATCCTTCAGTTCGAGGAAATCGCCGCGTTTGGAGGTGCCCGCATTATTGACAAGGATGTCGATGCGGCCGAATTTCTGTGCAACCGCTTCGATGAAATTCTTGCAGTCGGCAGCCTTGCTGATGTCGGCCACCATCGCCATTACTTCGCCGCCCGCTTTGGTGATTTCGGCGGCGGTGGCGTCGAGCAGCGGTTTGCCTCGCGCGCAGATCGCCACTTTGGCGCCTTCCCGGGCCAGTGTCATGGCCGTGGCCTTGCCGATGCCTTCAGTGCCGCCGGTGACAATCGCGACTTTGCCTTTGAGTCCGAATTCCATGCTGTTTGTCCTCCACAATCATCAGAAAGAGGCGGCATTGTAGCGCCAATTGCGCGCAGGCCTTTTGTGCCCCGGGCATTCGTCGTAGGATAGCCGGACAGGGGCGGATGTCGCATCCTTGAAACTGCAGTGACCGGAGATTGATCATGGCTTGCATCCACAATGTGTTGCGCGAACTGCGGCAATCAGCCGTGTCCATCCTGCTCGCTGCCGGCCTGCTGGCGCATGCGTCGCCAGGTGTCGCTGCGGAACGCGAACTCTCGGTTGACCAGTTTTCTGTGGTCAAGCTCACGGTGAAAACGGTGCCGGATGCGCGCAGCGCGCGCTCCCTCGGTCCGCAACGTGAAGGCACCGGTGTGGTCATCGATTCCAGCGGCCTGGTGCTAACCATCGGTTATCTGGTGACCGAAGCCGATACCGTGGAGCTGGCGACGGCCGATGGCCGGAAATTTGCGGCGAATGTCATCGGTTATGACAATTCCACCGGCCTCGGGCTGGTGAAATCGCTGCAGCCGCTGCCGATCAAGCCGGTGGATCTCGGTGAATCTTCGGTGACGAATCTGCGCGATCTGGTGCTGATCGTCGGTTTTGACGGTGTTGCACCGGCCTACATCGTGTCCAAGCGGCCGTTCGTCGGTTATTGGGAATATCTGCTCGACGAGGCGATCTACACCGCGCCGGCAACCGTCAACTGGCAGGGTGCCGCGCTGTTGTCGAAGGAAGGCAAGCTGCTCGGCATCGGTTCGCTGGCTGTCGGCGATGCCATCGGCCAGAGCAATGTTCCGGGCAACATGTTTGTGCCGATCGACACGCTGAAACCGGTGCTGGGTGATTTCATTGCGAATGGCCGCGCCACGACCAAGCCACGGCCGTGGCTGGGCATTACCTCGCAGGAAATACAGGGCAAGGTGATCATTACCCGCGTTACTGACGAAGGTCCGGCGGCAGACGCCGGATTGCAGGCTGGCGACATCATTGTCGGCCTCGGTGGCCAGTCACTTCGCGGACAGGCCGATTTTTACCTGCGGCTGTGGAAAAGCGGCGATGCCGGCGTGGAGGTCGCGCTGGATGTGCTGAAAGGCAACAAGGTCGAACTGGTGAAGGTCAAGTCGATCGACCGTGAGCGGCATTTCCGATCGAAGCCGGTCTATTAATTCCAGCGCGGAGCGAGGAGTGATGAACGCGGAGCGGAAACTCTGCTGATCGCACTTTGCCCATCACTCATCACGGGCTTTAAAAGTAGTCCATTCCGAAGCAGCCTGACGCCAGATCCATCTGCTCGACCAGCTTGCGTCCGACCATGTTGCGCAGGGTTTCGCTGGTGCCGCCACCGAGGCTGCCGTAACGCGTGCCGCGGAAGAAGCGCGATACCGGAAACTCGTCGGTGAAACCGTAACCGCCGTGCACCTGGATCGCCTCACTGGTGACGCGGATCGACATTTCGTTGGTGTAGATCTTGGCCATTGCCGCCAGCGTCGGATCGGGGAATTTGTTGCCTGAAACCGTGTCGCCTGACACCGCGGCACGATAGAGCAGGCCGCGCGCGGCCTCAATCTGGATGTACATGTCGGCCACTTTCCAGCGCATGCCCTGGAAGTCACCGATTTTTTTGCCGAAGGCCGAGCGGTTGCGCATGTATTTCACCGCTTCCTCCAGCGCGCCTTCGGCGAGACCGAGGCAGATCGCCGGATTGAGGCAGCGCTGGGTGTTGAACGCCGACAGCAGTTTTTTCATGCCGTTGTCGCGGATCACCAGATTCTCCAGTGGCAATTCGATGTCGTCGAAGAACACATCGGACAGGTACTCACCGCCCATGGTGTGGTAACTGGCTTTGGCATTGAGGCCTTTGATGCCGCCCGGCACCAGCACGCAACCGATGCCTTCTGCTCCCGGCTTGTTGTTGACGCGGGTGAACACCACGAACATCTCGGCGATGTCGGCACGCGAAATCAGTGTCTTCGCGCCGCGCAGGATCACGCGGTCGCCCTTGATGGTGCAGTTGGTCTTGTAGGCGGGCACATCGGTGCCGGCGTCGGGCTCGGTCATGCAGATCGCGAGGATGGCCTCGCCGGTGGCAACGCGCGGCAGGATTTTGCGCTTGATTTCTTCGGGCGCGAAGGTCGAAATGATGCGGGTCTGGGTGCCCACTTCGCCGAGCGCGCCCATTGCGGTGACGTAGCAGACCTTGCCGATTTCCTCGAGCACCAGCACGGTGTCGAGGATCGACAGCCCGGAGCCGCCGTATTCCTGCGGCACGGCCATGCCGAGTACGCCGATTTCACCGAGGCGTTTCATGTTTTCGGCGGGCCAGGTGCCGTCGAGGTATTTGATCGCGCGCGGCGCGAATTCTTTCTGGCAAACCTTGCGTACGGTATCGACGAAGGCGCGTTGTTCTTCCGAGATGCTGAAATCCATGATGAATTTGTAACCGGGTAATTGGTAATTGGTGACTGGTAATCGGGCGGCGGTTCAGTGCCAGTACGGCGGGTAACCGGAATTTTTTCCTTCCGCGTCGAGCAGGCGCAGCATCGCATGCCACTCCAGCACGCCGTACGGGCGGCGCGTGCCAGGTTGATAGAGGTTTGCGGTATGGGCTATGACTTCCTGCGGCGGCAGCACGATTTGCTGGCCGCCGGCCATCGCGTCGACCTGCGAACGGCAGGACGTCTCAAGCTGGTACATGGTGTTGAAGGCCTGCTGGATGGTCGCACCGCAGGTCAGCAGTCCGTGGTTGCGCAGCAGCATCGCATCGTGTGGCCCGAGGTCGCGCACCAGTCGCTCGCGTTCGGCGAGATCCACTGCTGGTCCTTCGTAATCGTGATAACCCAGATGCCCGACAAAACGCATCGAGGTCTGCGTCATCGGCAGCAGGCCGCATTGCATCGAACACACGGCCATGCCGGCGCGGGTGTGGGTGTGTATCACGCATTTCAATTCGGGTCGCGCGCGGTGGATGGCGCCGTGGATCACATAACCGGATTTGTTGATGCCGTAATCGGTTTCGGGTTTCCACAGGATGTTGCCCTCGAGGTCGATCTTGACCAGGCTCGATGCGGTGATTTCCTTGTAGAGCAGGCCGTAGAGGTTGATCAGCAGGTGTTCGTCATCCCCCGGGATCCGCGCGGTGATGTGGTTGTAGATCAGATCGGTCATGCCGAAACTGTCGGTCAGCCGGTAACAGGCGGCGAGGTTGACCCGTGTTTCCCATTCCTCGGTGCTGACTTCGTCCTTGATGCTGCGGAATTGGGTTGAGTAGTTGGTGGTCATGGATAAGCGTATTGCGTGAGTGTCGTGGACGAACTGCGGCGTATTTGGTCAATGATTACAATGATTATATAGGGCGTTCCCGGGGTTTGACTGGGGCGGTTCCGTATCCTAGACTTCCATTCCCTTCCCCGACAGTCAGCATCACCATTCTCCGGAAACCCATGGATCAGAACACGGCAGGCACAGCCATCAAAGGCAAGGAGCACTGGACCCGCAAGGGCGATGTCAAACTTTTCCTTTGGGAAAAACAGGCGACCGACGGCAAGGGTAAAAACGGCACGGTGCTGTTCGTGCATGGCTCGTCGATGGCGTCCCAGCCGACCTTTGACCTGGAGGTGCCCGGACGCCCGGATTCGTCGGTGATGGACTGGTTCGCCGAGCGTGGTTTCAACACCTGGTGCGTGGACATGGAAGGCTACGGCCGCTCCGACAAATCGCGCGACATTTATTTCGACATCGCCAATGGCGCTGATGATCTGGCCGCCGCCAGCGATTACATCATCAAGACCTCGGACGCGAAAAAATTCCTGGTCTACGGCATATCCTCCGGCGCGCTGCGCGCCGCGATGTTCGCTGAACGCCATCCCGACCGTGTATCACGCCTGGCACTGGATGCTTTCGTCTGGACCGGCAAGGGCAGTCCGACGCTGGAAGAACGCGCGAAAAAACTCGATCAGTGGAAATCACAGAAGCGCCGTCCGATCGATCGTGCCTTCATGCATTCGATTTTCACCCGCGACCATCCCGGCTGCGCCGAGGCGAAAGTGATCGAAGCCTTTGCTGACGCTGTGCTTGCGCTTGACGATTCGGTGCCCACCGGCACCTACCTCGACATGTGCGCGAAACTGCCGGTGGTTGACCCGGCGAAAATCACCGCGGCAACCGTCGTCATGCGCGGTCAGTGGGACGGCATTGCCAGCATGGAAGACCTGCTTGATTTCTTCAACCGCCTGCCCAATCCCGACAAGCAGTTTGCGGTGATGCCGGGGATTTCGCACGCCAGCTTCCAGCAGATCAATTACCGCACGGTGTACCACATTCTGCATTCGTTTTTTACTCAGCCGGAGCCGATTTACCGGGGCTAAAACCCGCGCGGTTCCATTTTAAAAGCAGCAAAACAGGAGGTTTCAATGAAACAGAAAAAGTTGCAGATTGCCGGCGCTGTACTCGCCGCCGTATCCATGGCCTGGTGTGTTCCGGCCGTGGCCCAGCAATGGCCGACCAAGGCGGTGCGCATCATCGTACCCTTTGGTGCCGGTGGCGGCACCGACATCCAGGGTCGCCTGCTCGCCCAGAAATTCCAGCAGAGCATGGGCCAGAACTTCCTGGTGGACAACCGGGCCGGCGGCGCAGGCCTGATCGGCGCCGAGTTGGTCACCAAGTCTCCGCCTGATGGCTACACCATCCTGTTTACGACGGCCTCATTGGCCGTCAACGTCACGCTGCTGAGCAAACGCCTCAACTTTAATCCGGTCACCGATCTGGTGCCAGTGAGTTGGATATCCTCGGTGCCGCTGGTGCTGGTTGTGCATCCCAGTGTCCCGGCCAAAAACCTCAAGGAACTGATCGCGTTGGCCAAGAAGAGCGGCAAGATGAACGCCGCGCACAACGGCTCCGGCACCACCAGCCATCTGTCGGTCGAGATGCTCAATCTGTTTGCCGGAACCAAGGTGACGCCGATACCGTATAAAGGCGGTGGTCCTGCTATCGTGGCCCAGATCAGCGGCGAAACGGATTTCACGTTTGCCACTGCACTGGCGGCCCAGCCCTTCATCAAGTCGGGCAAGGTCCGGCCGCTGGCGGTGACTACTGCCAAGCGGTCATCGACGTTTCCCGACCTGCCGACCATGAACACGATCCACCCGGATTTCGAGGCGGACAACTGGTATGCAATGTTTTTCCCGAAAGGCACGCCGAAGGATATTGTTGTCAAACTCAATGCCGAGATCATCAAGGCGCTGAAGTCTCCGGACGTCAACGACTTCATCCGCAAGGAAGGCGGCGAGCCGGTGGGCAGCACCCCGGAAGAACTGGCGGCCTACTTCAAGCGTGAGGTTGCGAAATACGCCAAGGTGATCAAGGCCGCCAACGTGGTTGGCGACTGAGACTGTCCTGCGGCATGCGCAGCAGCGCGTGCCGGCTCCTTTTGCAGAACGCCCGCCCTTTGCGGGCGTTTTTTCATGCAGCGCATGATGTGGAACCGGGCGTTGCCGGCGTGATGCCCTGTTAGAATCGCCGGCATCCCACCCTGTTGCTGAATGAATCATGGCCGAATTCGACGCAAGCAAACTCTCCTGGCAGGATCAGTACAAGCTGATGATCGGCACCGTGACCCCGCGTCCGATCGCGCTGGTGACCACGCTGGGTCGTAACGGGCCCAATGCCGCGCCCTTCAGTTTTTTCAACGCGATCGGATCCGACCCGGCGATGCTGATGTTCTCCGTTGGCGAAAAATCCAGCGGCGCCAAGGATACGGTGCGCAATATTCGCGAGATTCCGGAATTCGTCGTGCACATCGTCAGCGATTCAATCAAGGACAAGATGAACATCTGTGCCGTCGATTACCCGCCTGAAGTCAACGAAATCGAAAAGGCCGGATTAACCGCGGTGCCTTCGAGTCGCGTGCGGCCGCCGCGAATTGCCGAAGCACCGGTGGCGATGGAATGCCGGCTGATGCAGATCGTCGATATGGGTCGCAAGCCCTATCACGTGGTATTCGGTGAAGTGGTTTATTTCCATTACCACGACGGCATCGTCAACGAACGTTTCCATGTCGACGTCGGTCAGATCAACCCGATCGGCCGCCTGGCGGGCAAGGGCGGGTATACGCGTGTCACTGACCGTTTCGAGATGCCGCGCATTCCGTATGGCGGCGGTGCCGCCGGCGAATAGCTGCAGTCGCCCCGAATCTTTCCAGAAAAATTTCCAGCAAAATTCCCGGTAAAAAACCGAAATCCCGAAGGACAATCGGCAATTTGTCAGTAAGGTGCATCATGAACATTACGCGCAATTTTTTCCCGGTATTGGCCATCGCGTTTTCCGCGATTCCTGCCATCCCCGCTTTTTCCGCGCAGTCCCCCACTGCTTTTCCGCAACGCCCCGTGCGTCTGGTGGTGCCGTATTCCGCCGGCGGTTCGACTGACACCGTGGCCCGCATCACTGGCGCCCGCCTCTCCGAGCGCCTTGGCCAGCCAGTGGTGATCGACAACCGCACCGGCGCCGGCACCATCATCGGCACCGAGATCGTCAAGGACGCAACCCCCGACGGCCATATCCTGCTGATGGCGACCCCGCCGCTGGCGGTGAATCCGTCGCTGTATGCCAAGGTGCCGTACGTGCTTGACCGCGACTTTGTCGCGATCACCAATATCGCCGGTTCCAGCAATCTGCTGGTGGTGCATCCGTCGATGCCGGC
Source organism: Burkholderiales bacterium (assembly GCA_038316355.1). GTDB lineage: Bacteria > Pseudomonadota > Gammaproteobacteria > Burkholderiales > SG8-41. The sequence goes on along the minus strand of JBBQAO010000001.1, from coordinate 28,138 downwards.
GACTTCGGTCAAGGAATTGATTACGGTACTTAAAGCCAGCCCCGGCAAATACAACTACGGCTCCAGTGGTGTCGGCGGCGCGGGTCATCTCGCGATGGCGCTGTTCACCAGCATGGCCGGTGTGGAGGCGCTGCATGTGCCATACAAAGGTGGCGCGCCCGCGGTGGCTGATCTGGTGGCCGGTCGTCTGAACATGATGATGGCCAATCTCACCACCGCGCAGCCGCATATTCGCGCCGGCAAACTGCGGGGCCTGGGTGTCGGCAAAACCAGACGTTCACCGCTGTTCCCGGAAATGCCGACGATTGCCGAGGCGGGAGTGAAAGGTTATGAGGCGAACAACTGGAACGGCGTGGTGGCGCCGCGCGGCACGCCACGCGCGGTGATTGAACGATTGCACAAGGACATCGTGGCGACACTGGGGGAACCGGCGATCGCTGACCGCATGGCGCGCGCTGGTCTCGAGCCCGTGGGCGACACCCCGGCTGAATTCACGCAGTACCTGAAGGCCGAGGCGGTGAAGTGGGGCGGGCTGGTCAGGGCCGCAGGCATCAAGGCCGAATGACCGTAATAATTATTTCTTTAAAATCAATTACTTGTAAATTGGCGAGACCAATGGGTTTTTGCCTCATCGTGCGATGAGCCTGTATCGCGACATGGATCGCTCGGCGCTGGACGCTGCGTATGACAATTCAGCGGCGGTCGCGAATAGTGGCGAGTTGCTCGCCGACTTTGAGGCGCGTAGCGCGCGTTTGCGTGCAGCACGGCCAGAGCATCTTGATCTGCGCTACGGCACCGCTGAGCGCAATCGCATCGATTATTTTGCTGCGTCCGCGCCGGGGCCATTGTTGGTATTCATCCATGGCGGTTACTGGCAGATGCGGCGCAAGGAGACGTTCAGCTTTTTGGCGGAAGGCCCCCTGGCGCACGGGATACATGTCGCAATGGCCGGCTATACCCTCGCGCCGGAGAAATCACTGGCGGGCATTGTCGACGAAATACGCAGCGCCCTGAACTGGCTGGCGCGGCACGCGGCGGATTACGGGGGAGATCCACAGCGCATTCTGGTTTCAGGCTGGTCTGCAGGCGGCCATCTCGCGGCGCTGATGCTCGATGCGCCGGTGATCAGGGCGGGCCTCGCCATCAGCGGCATTTTCGATCTGGAGCCGGTGCGGCTGAATTACCTTAATGCGAAGCTTGGCCTCGATACGGCGGAAGCGCGCCGCTTGAGCCCGCTGTTCAATCTGCCCGCGCGTTCGGCGCCGCTGATTCTTGCCTGTGGCGGAGGCGAGCTGCCTGAATTGCAGCGCCAGTCCGCGGACTGCGCCGCCGCGCGCGTGCTGGCCGGCCTGCCCGGACGCCTGGTGCGTTTGCCGCACCTCAATCATTTCACCATCCTCGAAGAACTGGCGCGGCCCGCAGGCCAACTGACCGCGCTGGTGCGCGAACTCGCCGCCGCGTAATTGGCGCACATAAACAGTGCCGCAAGCGATTTCCCGCGCTATCGCGGGGCGGTTGCAGACGGGTCGGCGCCGTCAGCCCGTTGTTTCCTAACAGAATTTGTCATGGCACGGTGATTGCTAAAACAATATTGCTGGCATCGTGCCGGTGCGTTGCATCAACCGGCAATCCCGTACAGGAGCAGTCATGCCAACCATGCCGCAAAAACTGTTGTCAACGCTCAGCGTGCTCGTCGCATTCGTTGCCGTGATGCTGCTGCCGGCTGCAACGCAGGCCCAGGAACAGAAGGTCATCAAGGTCGGCACCCTGAAGTTGATTCATGCCATCACGCCGTATTTTTACCAGCAGTTCGCACCGCCCGGTTACAAGATCGAAGTGATCCCCTTCGAAAGCCCGACTGACGGCAAGAATGCCGTGGTTACCGGCACGGTCGATTTCGGTACCTTCGGCATCGCGGCCGCGATGCTCGGCGCCGCCGCCGGCGAACCGGTGGTGGTCATCGCGCCGCAATGCAATGCCGGCATGGCGATTGTCGCCGGGGCCAAATCCGATATCGCGAACGTCAAGGCACTGAAGGGCAAGAAAGTCGCGATCTGGCCCGGTTCAACCCAGGAAGTGGTGATTCTGGAACGCCTTAAAGCCGAAGGCATGACGATCAAGGACATCCAGCCGATCCGTTTGCCGTTTTCCGACATGGCGCCGGCCCTCGCGCGCGGCGACATAGATGCCTACGTCGGCGCCGAGCCTGGTCCCGGCATCAGCCTCGCCAACGGCACCGGCAAGATTGTGGAGTATCCCTACAGCACGCCGATCGGATCGCTCAACATGGTGTGGGCCACGCGTCAGGAGTTGATCGACAAAAATCCGGAGTTGGTGAAAGTCATGATGGAGATGCATCGCAAGGCGACCGAATTCGCGCTGACCAACCGGAGCGAGATGGTGAAGATGACCATGCAGAAACTCGGTCAGCAGCAAAAATCGATCGAACTCGCGCTCCCCAACGTGCAATTGACTTGGCAGATTGATGACGTCTTCGTCACCCGCGCCAAAGCTTATGGCCAGTTGATGCTCGAGAAAAAGCAGATTCGTGAACTGCCGGATTTCGACAAATTCATCAATGCTAAATTCATGCCGGCTGCTGTCGCCGTAAAAAAGTAAGCTGTTGATGAGGCTACGCTGATGTCCGCCGTTCCCACGGAAATACCGGCGGCCACTGCGCCGCCCTCCCGTCTCTGGCTGCCGGAGCGGGCGCGGGCCGTGCTGCTGGCGGTCGTGTTCCCGCTGGCGCTGGTCGTGCTCTGGCACTATCTGGTGGTGATGACAGGCACGCGCCTGGTGCCTGCGCCCTATCAGGTCGGCGTGATGATGTGGGACTTCATATTCGGTGGCATACACGATGATGCCTTCAGCGCCACCATAGGCACCCATCTGCTGGCCTCGATGCAGCGGGTTTATGGTGGGTTCCTCCTCGCCATCGTGATCGGCGTGCCATTGGGCCTGTTGATCGGCAAGGTGCCGCTGATCCGTCAGATGCTGGATCCGACCCTGTCTTTGCTGCGGCCGATCCCCGTCACCGCCTGGCTGCCGCTGTCGATGATTTTTTTCGGTCTCGGCCCGCGCTCCGCGATTTTTCTGGTGTTTCTGGGTGCGTTCTACCCCATTCTGCTTAATACGATTTTTGGTGTGCGCTCGGTCGACCCCCGTTTGTTTGAGGCCGCCGCCATGCTCGGCTGCGACGGTTCGCGCATGTTTCGCCAGATCGTGCTGCCGGCGGCCACGCCGAGCATCTTCAATGGTTTGCGTCTGGCCCACGGCTTTGCCTGGATCCTGATTGTCGTGGGCGAAATGACCGGTGTGCCGACCGGCCTGGGGTCGGTGATCATGGACGGGCGCACCCTGTCCCGCACTGACCTGGTGATTACCGGGATGATCGTCATCGGCATTGCAGGGTTTCTGACCGACCGCATCATTGTGGCCCTCAACAACCGGGCCTTGCGCTGGAGCCCGCAACATCATGGATAAGACCGCAGCCCAACCGCGCCGTCAGTTTCTCATGGTGCGCGATGTGATCAAAAAATTTCAGGTTGGCGGCAGCAGTATCGACGCGCTGGCACGGGTCAATCTGAGTATCGACAAAGGTGAGTTTGTCTGCCTGATCGGTGCTTCAGGTTGCGGCAAATCGACGCTGCTGCGCATCATCGCCGGCTTCGAGAAGCCGACTGGCGGGCAGGTTGCGCTTTATGACAATCCGGTGATGGGACCGGGCAGCGACCGCGGCATGGTGTTCCAGGACTATGCGCTGTTTCCGTGGATGACTGTTCGCGACAACATCAGTTTCGGTCCGCGCCAGAAAGGCATGGCGAAAAAACAGGTCACTGAAATTACCGATGAGTATCTGCGCATGGTTGGTCTGGAAAAATTTGCCGACCGTTTCCCGCAGCAATTGTCTGGCGGCATGAAGCAGCGGGTGGCGATAGCCCGTGTGCTCGCCAACGAATGTGAAGTATTGCTGATGGACGAGCCTTTTGGCGCGCTGGATGCCATCACCCGCGAGAGCCTGCAGCAGGAACTGCTGGAAATCTGGGTGCGCACGGGTGTCACCATCATTTTTGTCACGCATTCGGTGGAGGAGGCGGTGCTGTTGTCGGACCGTGTGGTGGTGATGACCGCAGGGCCGGGGCGCATCGAAGCGGATATTGCGATTGATCTGCCGCGGCCGCGCGATGTGTCATCCATCGAGTTCAACCAGGTGCGCCGCGACATTACGCAGCGACTCACCAGTCACGTGGTGCGACGCGAACTGACGGCTGCGGCCTGACACTGCTGATACTTCCAGTCTGATCCTGCCTGCAGTTCCATGATCTGGCGCCAGCGCAGTCCCTGGCTGCGGCGGCCTCTATAATCCTTGTCTTTTCAGGGCAAAGGATTTCACCATGGCTGCTGCTGTCACCAACCGTCGTCCCGCATCTGACAAGGTCATCGTCGACCTCGCCAACTATGCGCATGCTTATCGTCCGACCAGCAAGCTGGCTTTTGAAACCGCGCGACTGACGCTGATTGACAGCCTCGCCTGCGCGTTCGAGGCGCTGGCCTACCCGGACTGCACCAAGCTGCTGGGCCCTGTGGTGCCGGGCACCATCGTGCCCAATGGTGCGCGCGTTCCGGGAACCAGCTACGTGCTGGATCCGGTCACCGCAGCTTTCAATGCCGGCACGCTGATCCGCTGGCTCGATTTCAACGATGCGTTTTACGGCCGCACGGTGATCCATCCCTCGGACAATATCGGCGCGATCCTGATGACTGCTGACTGGCTCTCACGCACGCGGGTTGCCGCGGGCAAGAAGCCGCTGACCATGCGCGAGGTATTGACCGCAATCATCAAGGCCTATGAAGTGCAGGGCGGGCTCGCACTGGAGAATGGTTTCACCGCCGCCGGTCTGGATCACACCATCCTGGTGAAAATCGCCACCACCGCTGCGGTATCACAACTGATCGGCTGCAGCCGCGATGAAATCGTCAACGCGCTGTCGAATGCCTGGGTTGATGGCCATGCGCTCGCCACCTACCGGCGCAAACCCAACACCGGTGCGCGCAAGTCGTGGGCGGCGGGTGACGCTTCGGCGCGCGGTGTGTGGCTGTCACTGTTGGCGAAGAAGGGCGAGATGGGTTACCCGTCGGCACTGACCGCGCCAAAGTGGGGTTTCTACGAAGTTCTGTTCGACGGCAAGCCGTTCAAATTCCAGCGTCCCTTCGGCAGCTACGTGATCGAGAACACGCTGTTCAAGATTCCCTACCCGACGGCCTTCCACGGTCAGACCGGCGTCGAGGCGGCGATCAAGCTGCACCCGCTGGTCAAAGACCGGCTCAACGATATCAAGCACATCGACGTGCGCTGCCACAATTCGACGATGGTGATTCTCGACAAGACTGGCCCGCTGGCCAACTTCGCCGACCGCGACCACTGCATGCAGTACATGATGGCCATTGGTCTGATCTACGGCGACATGACGGCGAAACACTACGAGGACGAAATTGCGGCTGACCCGCGCATCGATCCGCTGCGCGCAAAAATGCGGCTGACCGAATACGCGAAATACGAGCGTGAGTACCATGACCCCGCCAAACGCACCAACGCCAATTCCATCCAGGTGTTTTTCAGGGACGGCAGCAAGACGCCGCTGTCAGAGGTGATGTATCCGCTGGGGCACCGCCAGCGGCGCAAGGAAGGCATCCCGGCCTTGATGAAAAAATTCAAAGAGAACACCAGCATGGTGTTTGCGGCAAAGCAGAAAGCGGCGATTACCGCAGCCTGCCTGGATCAGCGCAAGTTGGAGGCGATGCCGGTGCACGGGTTTGTTGATCTGCTGGTACGTTGAGCTTAACGAGGATCGTCGGGCGGGTTAGCCGCAAAGCGGCCCCCCCCCCAAGGGGACTTACTTTGGGCGTAACCCGCCGGTCACGTTCAGGCCTGCGAATACATCTTCCTCCCCGGCGTCGGCAGTTCCGCGCTGAGGATGGCGCCGCCTTCGGAATCGACGATATACAGCGTGTGCGGGTCTTTCACGCCGTAGGCGCAGTTGGTGATCACGTCCGAGCCCGGTGAATCAACGCGGTACAGCGGTTCGCCGCGGTGATTGAAAATCCACACCGCGCCCATGTCCGGGTGCGCCACTGCGAGACCGTCATCTTCATCGATCGCCATGCCGTCGGGGCCGCGTCCGCCTGATAGTTGGATGAACACGCCCATGCGCGACACCGTGCCATCCGGCAGCAGCGGCAGACGCCACACCGCATTGGCGCGGGTCACGGCGACGAACAGCGTGTTTTCCGCCTTGTTCAACACCAGCCCGTTGGGGCTGGGAATGTTGTCGGCGATGCGTTCCAGTTTGCCGTCAGCGCGCAGACAATAGACGCAGCCTGTCGGGCGCTGCAGGCCGCTCTGGCCCTGATCGGTAAAGTAGAGATCGCCGTTGCCCGCGAACACCAGATCATTGACGCCTTTGAAGGCTTCGAGATTGAAACGGTTGATCAGCGTTTCAATCCTGCCGCGTTTGGCATCGAGCAGCATCAGCCCGCGTTTGTGGTCGGCGACGAAGATGCGGCCGTCCTTGTGGATCTTCAGGCCGTTGGGTTCGCCGTCGTATTCAACGACCAGATCCCACGCGCCTTTCGGTGAAATGCGGAAAATGCGGCCGAAAGGAATGTCGGTGACGTAGAGATTGCCTTTGCGGTCGAACGACGGTCCTTCGAGAAAGCAGCCGCCATGCGGGGCAGGCCGACCGGCGGCGAGACGCTCGGCAGAGACCTTGCTGCGGCGGAATTTTTTCGGCAGTTCAGTGAAGACTTCGGCGGTGATGCGTTCGGGCGGTGTAAAGAAGCTCATGTTTTCTCTATATGGACTGGTCAACTCGGGGAATAACGATTGTATGACAGAATTCAGTCATATCCATTTGCGTACAGACCATGAAAAAACCGCTCGAAGTTTTGCGCCTTTATCCCGAACACGATTACACGCTCAATGGCGCACTTGCCAGCCGGGCGGGTCGCGATCCGTCACGCCCCTTCTTATTGTTTCGCGAACGTACCTGGTCCTGGGGCGAATTTGTCGTGACAGTGGAGGCTACGGCACGCGTGCTGGCTGCGCGCGGCATCCGCAAGGGCGACCGCATGGCCGTCGTGGCGCGCAACTGCGACGGCCATGTTGTGCTGCTGTTTGCGCTGGCGAGGCTGGGCGCGATCATGGTGCCGTTGAATCCGGAATTCGGCGTCGAAGAAACAAAATACGTATTGCACCACGCTGAAGTCAGTGCTGTGGCGGCGACGCAGGATACGGTGGTTGTCGCGCGCAAGGCCGCGAGCGGACTGAAAACACCGGCGTGGTTCATCATGCTGGATGCTGCACAGGGCGACACCCCGTCGCTGGTTGAACTTGCGAAATCGGTGCCACAGACGGCATTGCCCGCGGACATTACCGGCGATGCCACCTGTCTGATCGTCTACACCTCTGGTACCACCGGTTTTCCCAAAGGTGCGATGCACAGCCAGAAGAGTTTTGTCACCGGCGGCGAGGCTTTTGTGCAGCGCGTCTATCTGCAGGACGACGACCGCTTGATGATCGTGCTGCCGCTGTTCCACATCAATGCGATGTTCTATTCCGTGGCCGGCACGCTGGCAGCGGGGGCGAGCATGGCGATCGTCCCGAAATTTTCCGCATCGAATTTCTGGCAGACCGCAGTCGACACCGGTGCGACCCAGGTCAACATCATCGAAGCCATTGGCAGCATCCTCAGCAACCGTCCGCGCAGCGAGTTCAGGCCGGAGCATCGCATCGCCAGGGTTTACGGCGTGCGCGCAAGCATGGACGAGACCTTCAAAAACGTTTTCAAAATTCCGCACCGCATCGGTGGTTACGGCATGACCGAAATTCCCGGTGTGACCTGCAATCCCTTCGAAGGCGTGCAGAAGCTCGGCAGCATGGGGCCCATCGGACGTCATCCGGATCCGGCGAAACCCTGGGCGCAGTGCCGGGTGGTGGATGATGAGGGCAGGGAAGTTCCGGTTGGTGAGCCGGGAGAACTGTGGGTGAAGACGCCGATCATCATGCAGGGTTATTTCCGCGACCCGGAGCAGACCGCCGGCACTTTCCACGAAGACTGGTTCAAAACCGGTGATCTGGTGAAGCGTGACGAAGATGACTATTTCTATTTCATTTCGCGCAAGCGCGATATTATCCGTCGTCGCGGTGAAAACATTGCCGCTGCCGAGCTCGACCGCGTGGTTGGTGAACATCCGGCGGTAGCCGAGGCGGGCACCATTGCCGTGCCGTCGGAACTGGGCGAGGACGACATCTTTGTGGTTGTTGCCGTCAAGCCTGGCGCAAAAGTGACGCCCGAAGAAATCACCGAGTGGTGCCGGACGCGCCTTGCGCCGCAGAAAGTACCGCGCTATGTGGCGTTCATCGACGAACTGCCGCACACCCCCACGCACAAGATCGCCAAGGCCATGCTGCGGGCGGATACGGCGCTGCGGGCGAGGGCCGTGGATCTTCAGAAGTCTTAGGGCCTGTTAACAGGCCCTAAGCGCCGTCTATGGTTATGCGCCGGTTTTCCTGATGGGATTGGTAGACCGCTTCTTCGATACGCAGGTTTTTCAGGTAATCACGCCCGCTGTTTTCCATCGCGGTGCCATCCAGCAGATGCTCGACGAGTTTATCTTTCAGGGCGCGCACCGAACCGCCGGCATACATTTTTTCACCGCGGTCATAGTGGTGCTCTGTCTCCGGGCCGCCGTGCGGTGCCCACCACAGCCGCGCCTGACCGTCCAGCCGCAAAACCCCGGCTGAGCCTTCCAGCCACATTTCACCCATGGTCAGCATGGGGTTGTCCGCCGCATGAGCGTTGAGTCGATTGCCGTCGAACAGCGCCGTCGGCCCTCCGGCAAATTCGAAAATGACATATCCCGCATCTTCACCGGCAATCACGGGATTGAGGCGGCGCAACTGCGCGGTTACCGCCGTTATTTCCCCGAGCAGGTAGCGAAACGTATCGATGAAGTGAATGACTGTTTCGTGGATCAGGAACCGCGGCATGCCCTGAAAGTAGGGCTGACGGTCTAGATAGGCATCCTTGCCCTGGCCGTCTCCGGGACGCAGGCGGAACGCCAGCGAATGAATCGTGCCGAGACTCTTCCCGCGAATAAGTTTTTCCGCTTCACGGAACCAGGGCCGGAAGCGGAAATTTTCATGCACAAAAAATCCGGTCTGGTGCTGTTCCGCCAGGGCAACAAGCTGTACCGCTTCGTCATAAGTCGGCGCCAGCGGTTTCTGGCACACAACAGTGATGCCGCGTTCGAAAGCGGCCAGAGCCAGTGCGAGATGGCTTGCGGGCGGGGTGACAATGTCGACAAGCTCCGGTTTGAGTGCGTCCAGCATGTCGCCGGCATTTGCGAAGGTTCGCGGGATGCCGAAGCGATGGGCAAAGGCCTCTGCCTTTGCGGGGTCTGCATCGCAAATGCCGACGTAATCGACACGTTCGTTCGCCATCCAGGCATCGAGGTGAAACCGGGCGTAATGCCCGGCACCCACCCCGGCCACGCGCAGTTTCCGTTTCAGCAAGACCGCCCCTCTTTTTCATTGATTTTTATAATCATGCCAAGGTATCCAAATGAGATAACATGTTTTGACCACGGCATAGTTTAACAATGGCTGAACGGGAGGATAAAATGAATAAAATTGTTGTCGTCGCCGCTGTGCTTTTTGTCACTTTTTTTGCGGCTGCATCGGGTATTGCGGTTGCTGATGCTGCCGAATATCCGGCCAAGCCCATACGCCTGATCGTCCCCTATCCGCCCGGTGGCGGCAACGATACGCTGGCGCGGATGTTCGGTGCGAAGCTGACCGAGGCCTGGCAGCAGCAGGTGGTCGTCGACAACCGCCCCGGCGCCGGCACCACGATTGGCACTGCGACTGCGGCGCGGGCAGTGGCGGACGGCCACACCCTGTTGCTGTCATCGATTGCAACGCATGCCATCGCGCCGAATCTCTACAGCAAGCCCGGCTACGATCCGGTGAAGGATTTTTCGCCAATCACTTTGCTGGCAGTCGCGCCGACAGTGATGGTAAAACACCCGTCGCTGCCAGCCGCATCTCTGAAGGATTTTGTTGCGTTGGCAAAATCCAGGCCCGGTGACATTCGTTATGCCTCGGGCGGCAGTGGCACGCCGCCGCACATGGCCGGCGTTATTTTCGCCATGATGACCGGCACCAGCATGCTGCATGTGCCGTACAAGGGCGGCGGTCCGGCGATCGCGGGCCTGATTGGCGGTGAAACGCAGGTCATGTTTGATACCGCGGCATCCATCCTGCCCCATGTCAAAACCGGCAAGCTGCAGGCGCTGGCCATCGCCCGCGGACAACGCTTGCCGGACTATTCGCAGATTCCGACGTTCACCGAGGCCGGCTTGAATGGCTACGAAGTGAATGCCTGGTACTCAATGCATGCACCCGCCGGCGTGCCCAATGCCATCATCAACAAACTCAACGCCGAACTGGTGCGCATCCTGCAACTCGCTGACATCAGCAAACGTCTGCAGGCGCTGGGCTCCGAGCCGGTGGGCAACTCGCCGGCCGAGTTCGCCAAATTTGTCGCGGCAGAAAGCCGGAAATACGCGGAAGCGATCAAGGTGTCAGGCGCGAAGGTCGAATAGCAATGAATGCAGGCTGATCAGCATGTGTCGGTTTAAAAATTATTGTTTATTGTTAACAGGCCTTGGTGGCAATAACATGATGGGGAGCATCAAGATGCGGATTCCGGTGGTATTCACGGCGGTCACAGTACTGACGGCCGTTTTTGGTGCGGCTCAGGCCCAGAACAAGGATTATCCTTCGCGGGCGATCCGTTTCATCGTGCCGTTTCCCCCGGGCGGTGCCACCGATGTGGTCACCCGCATCGTCGCGCAGAAACTCAACGACCAGTACAAACGCCAGGTCGCCGTGGTCGACAACCGTGGTGGTGCGGGCGGCGTGGTCGGCGCGGAAATCGCGGCCCGTGCGGCGCCCGACGGATACACGCTGGTGATGGGTACCACCGGCACGCATGCCATCAATGCCAGCCTGTATGCCAAACCGTCCTACGATCCGGTGAAGGATTTTGCGCCGGTGACGCCGGCTGCGCTGCTGCCCAACATGCTGGTGGCGCATCCGTCGATACCGGTGAAAAATGTGCGCGAACTGATCGCCTTGTCCCGTGCCCGGCCCGGTGACATCTCCTATGCCTCATCCGGCAATTTTCTCTACCTCAGCGGCGCGCTGTTCACCAGCATGGCGAAGGTGCAGATGCTGCATGTGCCGTTCAAGGGCGGGGCGCAGGCGATGCCGGCGGTGGTGGCGGGCGAGGTCGGATTGTCATTCGCAACCATTGTGTCGTCGCTGCCACTGGTGCAGGCCAACAAGCTGCGCGGGCTGGCCGTGACCAGTGCCAAGCGGTTTCCCAGCGCAAAGGAATATCCGACGGTGGCCGAATCGGGCTTGCCCGGTTATGAGGCCGTGGCCTGGTACGGCGTGTTCGCGCCGGACGGCACGCCGCGCGAAATCATCCAGCAGTTGAATGCCGACATTGTCAGAATCATCAATGCGCCGGATGTGAAGGAACTGCTGCTGAAGCAGGGCGCCGAGTCCTATGCCACCAGTCCGGAGGAATTCGCGAAGGTTGTGCAGCGCGACGTGGAAAAATGGGCGAAAGTGGTCAAGTCGTCCGGTGCCAAGGCGGACTGAGCTTTTTCTCAGGCCTTTTTGAGCGCGTCTTCGGCCACAACCTTCAGCAGGCGATCAAGATCGGTTTTTAATCTGTCGAAACCGGCTGTCTTGCGGAAGGTTTTGGTATCCATGAACAGTTTTTTGTTGATCTCGACCTGGATTGAGTCGATACCGCGTTTCGGATCACCATGGCGACCAATCAGTTCGTTGCCGATATAGGGTTCGTTGACCGAGACGCTGTAGCCCAGGCCTTTCAGGGTGTCGACGACCAGCGCCATGGTTTGTGGCGACGATGTTTTGCCTCTGAGGTCACTGATGCAGAAATCAGCGCGCGGTTTGCCGGCATCGGGGTGTGTTGGCGCGCCGACGGCGGACATGCAGTGGCAGGAAATCTGCCGCAGCACTCCGAATTTGCAGTGTGATTCATCAACAATGCGCTTCAGTTCGGCATGATAGGGGCGGTAATAATCTGACAGCCGCTCCTCGATTTCGGCGACGGTCAGTTTGCGTTCCTGGAACGGTTCGCCATAACGCGATTTGGTCTTGATCAGCCCGAGTCCTTCGAGCGTACGCGCCGTGGGCTTGAGTGCCTTCGGCCATTGCCCGTCGACAATGGCGGGATCCATGTCGGCTTCATTGCGGTTGACGTCCACCCAGGTATTGGGAAACGTGCAGTACAGCAGTGTGCCGCCGGCAGCCGGGGCGCCGGCCCACAGGTCTTCGACATACATCGACACGTTGTCGTGCACGGTCGTGAATGGCAGCGGCGAGCGGTATTCCTTCGGATATTCCCGGCCACTGCGTGATACATCCACCAGCAGCGGTGCGGGCGCTCCCCGGGGCTCGTAGCGGAGAAACAGGCCGGGCTCGGCGTGGATCATTGCGATTTCCTTATGGTGAGTGCGTGACTGTTCTATGCAATCGCGCGAATATTGTCAACGTGGGAATCCGGCACGTGGGAATCCGGCACGCGGGAATCCGGCAGACAAGGTGAAGCAGGGTGGTTGCAGGAGGCTGTGCCACCACGGCATATAATCAGTTAAAAACATATGCATTGATCCGGCGCAGCCCGTATGCGGGATAAAAACGACGAGGCGCGGCGGCTGTTGCAGTGTTCCAGGCAGGTATCCAGAGGAGGATTATTTTGCATCTGACCGATGAAGAACAGGCGATGCTCGCCGGCAGGATGGGCGAAGCCAGGCGCTGGGCGATCGACCATATGCTCAAGGTGGGGCGGATGTTCGACGCCCGTGATCTGGTGCCGGTGAGCCAGGCGCACATGATGGTGGATCCGGAGTCGGCGGGTGAAGCTGGTGTGGTGTTCATGGAGCAACTGGCAGCACAGGGCGGCCGGGTGAGCATTCCGATGCTGACAGATCCGCGTGGTGTCGACCTCGACTACTACCGGCCGCTGGGACAAACCGAAGAGATGGCCAATCTTGACCGCCGCACCTCTGCAGCACTGAGCCGGATGGGCATATTGATGACCAATACCTGCATCAATTACCAGACCATCATGCCGCCGGTGCTGGGTGACCATGTGGCGTTCGGTGATACCGGCGTGGTGATTTACTCGAACAGCGTGTGCGGTGCCCGTTCCAACTTCGAGGGCGGTCCGTCCGCGCTGGCCGCCGGTCTGACCGGTCGTACGCCGCGTTATGGTCTGCATCTCGATGAACACCGGCGCGCAAGCAAACGTTATCTGGTGCGCGAACAGCCTGCGGGACTCACCGACTGGGGCGTGCTCGGGGCGGTGATCGGCAAGTCTGCGGGCTCGTACTGGGAAGTGCCGGTCATTGAAGGCATCGAGGGCGCGCCGACATCCGATGCGCTCAAGCACTTTGGCGCGGCGATGGCCAGCTTTGGATCGACACCGCTGTTTCATATCGTCGGTATCACGCCGGAGGCGCCGACACTTGCGGCAGTCGGCGGTGACAAACTGGTGACAAATGAAGTGACATCAGCGAACCTCGCTGCCCTGCGTTCTGCCTATGGCGTAGCCGGAGACAAGGTCGATGTGGTGGTGTTTGCCGCGCCACAACTGTCGCTGGTCGAGATGCAGCAGGTGGCGGATCTGATCCGCGGGCAACACCGGCATAAAGACACGGCGCTGCTGGTGTGCACTTCGCCACAGGTTTATCCGGATGCCACCCGCATGGGTTTTGTCGCCGACATTGAGCAGGCCGGCGGCAAGGTGCTGCAGGGGACCTGTTTCTATCAGCAGTATGCGCGGGAGATCGGGGAGGCCAATGGCTGGAAGCGGCTGTTAAGCAATTCAGCAAAGATCGTCAACATCCTCGGTGGTTACGGCTATCAGCCGGCGCTGGCGAGCATGGAGGACTGTGTCGCTTCCGCAATCGAGGGCCGCATCGTATCGGCAAAGGTGGCTGCATGAAACAATTGAAATGCCACCGGGGCATGGGCCCGGTTGTTGAAGGCGAGGCACTCGTTGCGAACGACAATTTTTCCGCGCGTTACGACCTGGATCGCATCAAGGGTGTGTTCTCCCGTCCGCAGCACGCGCTGTCCGGGCAGTCCTACAACGGCAAAATCCTCGTGCTTAATACGGCCAAAGGCGGTGTGGCATCCGCGTGGATGCTGCATGAAATGAAATCGCGCGGGATCACGCCCAAAGCGATTCTCTTCAACGCGGCAAACACCATTCTCGCGCAGGGCGCGGCGCTGGCCGGCCTGACCATGGTGGACCGCTTCGAAGATGGTGATGTCACCACGCTGATCAAGACCGGCGACCGCTTGCGGGTGGAGCCCGAGCTGGGGCTGGTGACAGTTCTGGATTGAAGCTGGGGGCTGAAAAGAGCCTTGCCGTCGCCTTGTCATCAATTCGTCACGGTTCTGTAACACCCCACGGTTAACTTGTTCCCATGTCCCGCTTGAGCGTTTCGCTTGGGCGTTTTTATGCAGGGGAAATTCACCGTGTCAGCCTGTTCCGATATCACTCGATTGCACCTGGGCGCCTGTCTGATCGGCGCTTTTTTTGCGGCCGAGTCGACGCATGCCGCAAACATCGTATTTCCCGAGAAACCGGTACGCATGGTGGTGCCACTGGCGCCCGGCGGCGGCAGCGATATCGTGGCCCGGATTGCCGCGCAGGCTTTGACAGACGCCTGGGGACAGACTGTCATCATCGACAACCGGCCGGGGGCCGGAGGCTCCATAGGCACCGCGATCGTGGCCAAGGCGCCCGCCGACGGTTATACCGCGCTGGTATCGAGCTCGACCATGGCTATCGGGCCCGCGCTGTTCAGGAATATCGGTTACGACGTGCTGAAGGACCTGGTGCCGGTTTCAATGATTGCCGACCAGCCGAGCATCATTGCCGTAAATCCGAAGGTGCCGGCCAAGACGCTGCCGGAATTGGTCGCCTTGTTCAAAAAAGCGCCGGGCAAATACGCCTTTGGTTCGGCCGGCAATGGCACGGCCAGCCATCTCGCCAATGAGCTGTTCAAATTGTCGGCCAAGGTTGACACCATTCATGTTCCATACAAAAGTGCCGGCCTCGCCAGCACCGGGCTGTTGAGCGGTGAAATCCAGTACATGGTGACCAACATGGCCACGGCCCTGCCGTTGGTCAATTCGGGCCGGCTGGTGGGCGTTGCGGTGACCAGCAGGCAACGCATGAATACCCTGCCCAACATGCCGACCGTGAGCGAGGCGGGCGTGCCCGGTTTTGAATACAGCACCTGGTACGGGATGCTGGTGCCAGCCCGTACGTCGGCAGCCATCGTCGGGCGGATGCAGGATGATCTTGAAAAGCAGGCGCGTGATCCGCGTGTTGCCGAGCGGTTTTCGGCGCAGGGGCTGACCGTGCACACCTCCGAGCCCGCCGATTTCGGTAAATTTCTGGCCGCGGAGGTTTCGCGCTGGCAACAGGTGGTCAACGTCTCGGGTATCCAGAAGCAGTAAATCAGTTCTCCGGTTTTGCGCGCGCCGCGCCGCTTTTCCCTCCCTTCTCCGCACGGCGCGCTTCTTTATTCGTTTTATTCCACATGCTGTGAGCTGACGCCGGATGCGCCTGCTCTGCACAGCTTCCGGCTCCGGCTTGTAAGCACCGGGTTGCTTGGCTAGACTCGGACGCTGCCCGTGGCCCAATCCACGGCTGAGAACCGCAAAACAAGCCGTGCTGCCCGGACCATGAAGCTGATGGCAAATGGTGGCCGGATCTGGAATTCCGGAGGGGATCATCGAACGCAAAACATTGGGTCTGGCCGTCATCGGCTCGGGCCGCATCGGCGGGCTGCGCGCGCAGCTGGCCGCAGGACATTCTGCAGTACGCTTTATCGGCGTGGCGGACCAGGATCCGAAAAAGGCGGCAGCGCTGGCGCAGAAAATCGGCGCAGCCGAGCACTCCGCCGACAACGACGCCATCATCGCGCATCCTGAAGTCAACGCAGTCATCGTCTCTACCAGCGAAGGCGAACATCTTGCGCCTGTCCTCAAGGCGCTGGAACTGGGCAAGCCGGTGCTGGTGGAAAAACCCATTGCATTGACGCTGGCTGATGCCGACCGGGCGATCGCCGCCATCAAAAAATCCGGCGTCAGTGTGCATGTCGGCTACAGCCGGCGCTACAAGGAACGTTACCTGATCGCCAAGGAGCAGATTGTTCAAGGCCGCATCGGCACCATGACCGGGGGGGCTGCGCGGGTGTTCAATTCGCGTTCGCAGGCGCTGGCCATGCTCGGTCGCAACCGTCATGCCACGCCGGTGGTGGATGCGCTGACCTATTACGTCGACCTGATGAACTGGCTGCATGAAGGTCACCGGCTGGTCGAAGTGTATGCACGCGGGCAGAAGGGCGTGCTGAAGGCCGCCGGTTATCCCGAAGTCGACGATGTCAGTTACGCCATCCTCACCTACGATGACGGTGCTGTGGTGAATCTCGGCGTCAGTTATGCGCTGCCGGAAAAATATCCTGCCCTGGGTCATGCTGCGCGCGTTGAAGTGCTCGGCACCGAGGGCGTGATGATCCTCGACGATGACCATACCGACCAGATCATGTACAGCAACAAGGGCATCCCGCACGTCTACCTGCCGGATCACAATGTCAACATGGTGTTCCTGCAAAGCGGCACACCGGGCGACTGGGCGCTGGGCGAATTCTGGGGGCCGATTGCCAACGAAACCCGCGCCTGGCTGGATCATCTGGCGATGGGCAAACCCTGTTCACTGGCGACGCCGCAGGAAGCCAAGATCAATCTGGAGGCGACACTGGCGATTGAACATTCAATCGCCACGGGTCGTCCCGTCACATTGCCACTGGCCCAGTAGAGCCGGGGTTCACGAGGAGAATCATCATGTGCTGCAGATTCATGCTGTTGATTGCAGCGGCAATACTCTCGCTGCCGTTACAGGCGCAGAACTATCCGGCGCGGCCGATCCGATTCGTCGTACCGTTCCCCCCGGGTGGCGGCACCGACACCGTGGCGCGACTGATTGCGCAACCGCTGGCCGAACGCCTCAAACAGCAGATCGTCATCGACAATCGCAGTGGCGCCAATGCCATCATCGGCACGGACATTGCCGCGAAATCTCCGGCGGACGGCTATACGATGGTGTTCTGCCTGCCCGCGAGCGTGGCGGTCAATCCGACGCTGTACCGTGATCTGCCCTATGACGTCGTGCGCGATTTTGCACCGGTGGTGCAGATCAACACCATTGCGCTGCTGCTGACGGTGGCCAATTCCCTGCCGGCAAAAAATGTTGTCGAGCTGATTGCGCTGGCCAAAGCCAAACCCGGGCAATTCAATTACGCATCCTCCGGCAACGGCAGCGCCGCCCATCTGGCGATGGCCCTGTTCAGCACCATGGCAGGACTGAACATGGTGCATGTGCCGTACAAGGGCGGTGGTCCGGCAATGACCGACATCATTGCCGGACAGATGCACATGATGGCGGGTCCCATGATCGCGGCAATGCCGCATGTCAAATCCGGGCGGGTACGGGCGCTGGCGGTGACCACCGCCAAACGCACCAGGGGATTGCCTGATGTTCCGGCCATCGGTGAAACCCTGAAGGGTTACGACAGCAGCATCTGGCATGGCGTGCTGGTGCCCAAAGGTGTTTCACCGGCAATCGTTGCCCGGCTGAACAGCGAAATCGGCGCGGTGATTGAATTACCTGATGTACGCGAACGCATGGCAACTCAGGGTGCAGAGCCGGTCGGCGGCACGCCGGGGCAGTTTGCGGCACTGATCAAAACCGAAACCGTGAAGTATGCGAAGTTGCTGAAAGAAGTGGGGCTTGCGCGCAGCGCGAGCCAGTAATATCCGTCGTCATCAAAGGAGTCAGGGCATGAAAGCAGGTTTCCAGTATTTTCCCGAGAGTTTCATGTGGTCGCAGGGCATGATGATCGTCATCGAAATGGCGCGCTGGGGTGGCTCGGCGATCAGTGAGGTTGATCGCGTCGGCCGCCGGTTAAAGGGCAGGGTCGGCGACAATGAAGCCTGGGGTGCTGAATGGGAGAAGGAGGCGCAGCGTATTGAGGCGATGGGCGACACGGCGAAAAAGGACGGGTTCATCCTGTCCGCCGCCGGACATTACCTGCGTGCGGCGACTTATTATTTTGTCGGCGAACGGTTCGTCGGGCTTGGCCCGAAGAAAATCGAGCTTTATCAGAACTGCCTGCGCTGCTTCCGCCTCGGTATCAAGGACCGTTATCCGAACATCGAGCGCGTCGAGGTGCCGTACGTGCATGAAGGCAAGGCCACCACGCTGCCGGCCTGGTTCATGAAAGCACCGGGCAACAAGCCGGCGCCGACCGTATGCTTTTTTGACGGGCTCGACAGCACCAAGGAACTGTCCATCCTCTTTGGCGGTGTGGAGCTGGCCTTGCGCGGCATCAACACTCTGGCCATCGACGGACCGGGGCAGGGCGAGACGCTGCGGCTGCAGAATATTCCGAGCCGGCACGACTACGAAGTGCCCGGCACCGCAGCCTATGAATATCTGGCGGCACGTCCCGATGTCGATCCGAAACGGATTGCCATCATGGCCTACAGCATGGGTGGTTATTACGCACCGCGCGTGGCGGCTTTCGAGAAACGGTTTGCCGCCTGCATCGCCTGGGGTGGACATTATGATTACCACGCGACCTGGATCACGCGACGAAAAATCCAGGAATCCGGCGGCACCCAGCTCTCGGCACCGCATTATCAGCTGCCCTGGGTGATGGGCATGCCGGATATGGATTCAGCGATGAAAAAATGCGAGTCCTATAAGCTGGAAGGTGTTGCGAACAAAATCACCTGTCCGTTTCTGGTGACTCACGGTGAGGAAGATTCAATTTCGCCAGTGGCCAATGCAAAATTGCTGTACGACGCGGTGAGCTCAAAGAAAAAAACCCTCAAGGTGTTCAGCGCTGAAGAAGGCGGCGCCGAACACTGCCAGGGGGACAACCGTTTCCTCGGCGCGACTTATGTCGCGGACTGGATCGCCGCGAATCTTTGATCCCGGCTGTGGCCGGATGACGGAGGAGGAGGACCATGAACCGCAGCAACAGTTTGAAGCAGGTCGCAGCAATCGTTCTATTACTCGCGGCATCAGGATTTGTGCCGGCCATATCGGCGCAATCATTTCCGGCAAAGCCGGTGCGTTTTGTTGTGCCCTATCCGGCGGGCGGCCCGCTCGATGAAATTGCCCGCGCGGTCGGCCAGAAACTGACGCCGGTCTGGGGACAGCAGGTGCTGGTCGACAACCGCGGCGGTGCCGGCGGCAGCATCGGTGTCGATGTGGTGGCCAAATCAGCGCCCGACGGCTATACGATGGTGCTGGCTAATTCCGGCCCGGTGACCATCAATGTGTCGCTGCGCAAGGAGCAGCTCTACGATCCGCTGAAGGATCTGGCGCCGGTGACACAGATCATCGGTGCGCCGATGGTGCTGATCGTGCACCCGTCGCTGCCAGCGACTTCGGTCAAGGACCTGATTGCACTGGCGCGCTTGAGCCCGGGCAAGCTCAATTACGCATCGGCCGGCATCGGCAACCTGCAGCACCTGGGCATGGAGCACCTGCAGGCGCTGGGCAAAATAAAAATGAACCACGTGCCGTACAAGGGTGCGGCGCCGGCTTTTGTGGATTTGCTGAGCGGTCAGGTGGATCTGATGTTCGCCAACATCGTCGGCGCCCTGCCGCATATCTCGGCAAAACGGGTTCGGGTGATTGCGATCTCGGCCGCGCGCGGCGCCACGGTGCTGCCGGGTGTGCCCGGCGTGGCTGCAACATTGCCGCAGTTTGATCTTGACGGCTGGATGGGGGTTTTTGTGCGCGCAGGCACGCCGCCGGAAGTCATCGCCAAACTGAACCGAGACATTACTGCGGCCGTGCAGAGCCCGGATTTCCGTGAACGTTTTGCCAAACGCGGCGCTGACGTTGTGGTCGGCGGTCCCGAGGGACTGGCCAAAATCATGCGTGAAGAAATTCCGCTCTACGCCGGCATCATCAAGTCGGCAAAAATTGCAGCGGAATAATTTTCAGCGGAATGATCCCGAAGTATTCCTGAGACCCATTTTAATGATTCACCGGAGCAGGAACCATGTCTTTTTTTGAACCGCCACAGCTGATCGAAGCCGATGTATTTGCCGCAGTGCCTGATCGTTTGCGCAAGGGCGGGGCGCCATCGAGCTGGATCGACGCCAATCATCCGGGATCAAAACTCGACTGTTTTCTTGAGGGTCCGGCATTCGACCGCGACGGCAATCTGTATATGGTCGACATTCCCTACGGCCGCATCCTGCGAATGTCCCCCGGAGGCGAGTTCGATGTCGCCGCTGAATACGACGGCTGGCCCAACGGTATCGCCATTCATCGCGACGGCTCGATTTATATCGCCGATTACCGCCGTGGCATCCTGCGGCTGGATCCGAAGACCGGGAAGGTTGAGGATTTCCTGACCCACAGCCAGTCCGAAGGCTTCAAGGGTGTGAACGACCTGACCTTTGCGCGCAACGGTGATCTCTATTTCACCGACCAGGGCCAGACCGGCATCCACGATCCGACCGGCCGCGTCTATCGCCACAGCACCGATGGCCGTCTTGATTGCCTGATCAGCAATGGCCCGAGCCCCAACGGCATCGTGCTCGATCCACTGGACAAAGTAATGTATGTCGCGATGACGCGCGCCAACTGCATGTGGCATTGCCCGCTGAAAGGCGGCGGCATTTCCAAGGCAGGGGTGTTCGCCGTGCTGCCGGGCATTCATGGTCCCGACGGGCTGGCGATGGATGCGGCGGGCAACCTGTCGGCAGCGCATGCGCGGCCCGGCATCGTCTGGCTGTTCAGTCCACTGGGCGAACCGCTGTGCCGCGTGCAAAGCCGTCATCAAGGCAATCGCATGACCAATATGGCTTACGGCGGCGCTGACCGCAAAACGTTGTACGTCGTGGATTCCTATCGCGGCGAAATACTGACGGCGACCATGCCGGTGGCCGGCAAGCTGTTGTATTCCCACCTTTGATGGTGAAAAAAATAATGAATAAAATCAATAACTTATTAATGTTCATCGGCCTGGCCGGCATCGCCGCGCTGGCCCAGGCGCAATCCGCGTATCCGACGCGTGCAGTGCGCCTGATCGTGCCCTCGGCCCCGGGTGGCGGCACCGACATTTCGGCGCGCATCCTTGCGCCGCAACTGACACAGTTTTTGGGCCAGCAGGTCGTGGTCGAAAACCGCGCCGGTGCCGGCACGATGATTGGTGGCGAAGCGGTGGCACGTGCGGCCCCCGACGGTTACACGCTGCTAATGGGCATCAGCACCCTGGCGATCAACCCGGCGATGTACAAAAAAGTGTCGTATGACGCGCTGAAGGATCTGGCGCCGATCTCGCAGGCGGTGGCCTTGTCCAACGTGCTGGTCATTCATCCCTCGCTGCCATCACACAACCTGAAGGAGTTCATCGCCTTCGCGAAAGCGCGTCCCGGGCAGATCAATTTCGCCTCGGCCGGCGTCGGTACCAGCCCGCACCTGTCGATGGAACTGTTCCTGGTGATGAGCGGCGTAAAAATGCTGCATGTGCCGTACAAGGGTTCGGGCCCTGGCGTCACCGACCTCATTGCCGGCCATGTGCCGGTGATGATGCCCAACATGCTGTCGGCACAGCCGCACATCAAATCGGGACGGATACGCGCCCTGGGCGTCACCGGCACCAAACGCGCCCCCGGCGCCGATGACATCCCGACCATCGCCGAGGCCGGGTTGCCGGGCTACGAAGCCGTGCAGTGGTACGGCGTGCTGGCGCCAGCCAATACGCCGCGCGACATCATCAGCAAGCTGCATGCCGGTGTGCTGCGCGCACTGCAGAACCCGGAGGTGAAGCAGCGCCTGCTGAACGACGGCGCGGAACCGGTAGGCAGCAGCCCGGCGGAGTTCGCGACTTACATCCGCTCGGAAACTGAAAAATGGGCGAAGGTCATCAAGGCTGCCGGTATTCAGCCTGAATAACGACTGCAGATTTCGATTACAACCCTATGCCACCGTTCGGGCTGAGCCTGTCGAAGCCCCGCTGCCCTTCGACAAGCCCAGAGCCTGCCCCGGACTCGATTCGGGGGCGAACGGACAAAATCAGTTGCTAAACATGAAAAAATTCCCTGCAAAAATTTCTCCGCTGATGCGCACGCTGGCGGCGTACATCGCTGCTGCGCCGCGCCGCGCACTGCCGGCAGCCGTTACCGAACGCGCCAAACATCACCTGCTCGACACACTGTCTGCAATGTTGTCGGGCTCCAGGCTGTTGCCGGGGCGGCGTGCGATTGAATTCATCAAAACCCAGGGCGGTGTGCCCGAGGCCACTGTCATCGGCACGCCCATCGTCACCACGGCGATCAATGCCGCGCTGGCCAACGGCATGCACGCCCACGCCGACGAAACTGACGACACCTATTACCTCGCGCTGGTGCACCCGGGCTGCGGTGTGGTGCCCGCCGCATTGGCGCTGGCCGAGCGCGAGCGGGCGGGGGGCACGGCGCTGTTGCGGGCGATGGTGCTGGGCTACGACATCTGCGCACGGATGTCGATTGCGCTGGGCATCGAGCGTTTTCGCGAGCGCGGCCATTCCACGCACAGCTTCGGCCATACCTTTGGCGCCGCCGCGGCCGCCGCGGCGATCATGAAACTCAACGTCGATCAGACGCGTTACCTGCTGTCGTACACCGCGCAGCAGGCCTCGGGACTGTCGTGCTGGGCACGCGACATCGAACACATCGAAAAGGCCTTCGACTTCGGCGGCATGCCGGCGCGCAACGGCGTTACTGCCGGGCTGCTGGCGTCGATGAAATTCACCGGGGTCGAAGATGTATTCGACGGTGACCGCGGTTTCTTCCATGCCCACGGCCTGACCGCGGACCCGAAAAAACTGGTGCAGGGCCTGGGGCGTACTTACGAAATCATGAACACCGCAATCAAACGCTGGGCCATCGGTTATCCGATTCAGGCGCCGATCGACGCGGTGCTGAATATCATCGAAAAACACCGCATTACCGCCGGTGATGTCGGGCGCGTGGTGATTACCATCGATGACCAGGGGGCGCGCACGGTCAACCAGCGCACCATGGCCAGCATCAATATCCAGCACCTGACGGCGGTGATGCTGCTTGACGGAGACATCACCTTCGCTTCGGCGCATGACGACAAGCGGGTGCACGATCCGCGGGTGCTGGCGCTGAAAAGCCGCATCACCCTGCAGGGCAGTGCCGCGCTGGGGCGCGCGAAAACCACGCAGGCCATTGTCGAAATCACCACCCGTGACGGCCGCTGTCTGCGCCATCATACGAAGGCTGTGCGCGGCACTGCGGCGAATCCGATGCCGCGCACAGAAGTGGCCGCGAAAAGCCGTGACCTGCTGCTGCCGATCATCGGATCGCGGCGCACCGAACTGCTGATCGACGCTGTTTGGAACATCGAGCGCCTGCGCGATGCCCGCGCATTGCGGCCGCTGCTGGCCGTAAAATAAGTGCTTTAATCACTGCAATTTTCACTATCAACCGGAACTGAACCGCCATGCGCTACGACCTGCACAGCCACGTCATCCCGCCGACCATCATTGCGGCGATGGAAAAAGACCCCCAACGATTCCAGACCAGCATTACCGAAAAGGACGGCAAAAAGTATTTCGACGTCCACGGCCGTCCGGCGATACTGAGTCCCGAGTTTTATGACGCCGACTTCAAGGTCGAGTGGATGAATCAGAACAAGCTCGACGTATCGGTGATTTCGGTCGGTCCGCCGATCTATTTCTACTGGTTGTCGGCGGAGGCGGGGCTGCATGCGGCGCAACTGGCCAATGATGGCATTGCGCAGATGGTGGCGAAACATCCGTCACGGCTGCGCGGCATGGCGCATCTGCCGATGCAGGACCCGGATGCCGCGATTGCCGAACTGGAGCGCGTGGTCAAGGCGTATGGTTTCAAGGCCGTTGAACTGGCGACTTCGATTGAAGGCGCGCCGCTGGCCGACCAAAAATTCCGCAAGGTGCTGAAGACCATTGAACAACTGGGCTGCTTCATCTTCGCCCACCCGTACCAGTGCCTCGCGAAGGGCGGCATGGAGGAGTACTACCTGTCGAACTTCGTCGGCTTCCCGCTGGACACCACACTGATGGTGGCGCACCTGATGTTCAGCGGTGCGCTGGACGAAATGCCCGATCTCAAAATCATGCTGGCGCACGGCGGCGGTTTCATCCCGTACCAGATCGGCCGCTTCCGTCATGGTTACCAGGTGCGCAAGGAACCCAAGGTCAATAACGCGACACCGCCGCGCGAATTGTTCAAACGCTTTTATTTTGACTGCCTGACCCACGATCCGCAGGCAGCCAAATACCTGATCGACCAGGTCGGCGCTGATCGCGTGGTCATCGGCACCGATCATCCTTTCGACATGGCACCGCTGGATGTGCCGGCGGCGGTGGAAGGCATTCCGGGGCTGACGGACGAACAGAGGGCCTGGGTCTGCGAACGCACGGCAAAGGCGCTGCTCGGCGAGCATTGAGCAGAACGTGCTCTGGTTTTGCAGTATCCTTAAATTCTGACAACGGATTGCTAAGGGAGATGGCAATGGCAATGAATATCGACAAAAAAAAGGCCGGCATGGCTGCCGCTGGTATAGCGGTTTTGGGTGTGGCCGGCTGGCTGTCTTGGGATATGTTCATGGGTGCGCCACCGCCTCCGCCGCAGGTGATCGTTAAAAAGCCACCGGCAGCCAAGCCGCCGATCCCTGCTGCAAGCGACAAACCAGCCACAGCGCCGGCTGCCGCGAAACCGGCAGAGGAGATGGCGAAGGCCGAGCCGGCAAAGCAGGAAGCAATAAAGCAAGAGATGGCAAAAGCAGGTGATGCTCCCGCGACGAAACCTGCTGAAGCGGCTGCTGCGGCCAAACCGGCGACCATCATGCCCGCAACTGCGGCACGCGGGGCCCCGGCCCCTGTTGTTTCAGTTACACCCGTTGCCGTTGCGCAGGCAGCGCCGGCCGATACGGGCCCGCGAGCACTGACCGCGCGCTCAAAACTCGATGCCCGCGAGTGTCTGAAGCAGGAGACCAATCAGGCCATCCACCGCTGCGCAGAGTCTTATCGCTGATCTTCCGGGAGTCGCCCAATGTCGGAGTCCAAACCACGCGTCAGCATGATTGATACCGAAGCGGCCACCGGCGACACTGCGATACTGTTTGACGCGGTCCGTGCGATGCTGGGCCGGGTGCCGAATTCCTATCGCATACTCGGCCACTCACCGCTGGTTGCCAAAATGCTGATTCCGTTCAACGCCGTGGTGCAGCGTCAGGGCGCCGGCAGTGTGCTGAGCACCAGGCTCAAGGAAATGGTGGTGATCAAGACCAGCCACGTGAACGGTTGCAAGTATTGACTGGCCCACAACACGTCGCTTGGTCAAGCGGCAGGCATCAGCGACGATCAGGTGCAAGCGATCGGCGCCGACGATTACATGGATTCTCCCCATCTGAATGCGCGCGAAAAAGCAGCCGTACTTTGGGCCGAACATGTAACGCTTAACACTGCACGGAGTCGGGACGACGTTTTCGACATCGTGCGCCAGCAGTTCAATGAGGCGGAAATCATTGACCTCACGCTGGTGTGCAGCTATTTCAACATGTTCAACCGGATAACCGACTCTCTGAAAATGCCGATTGAAATCCAGTCCGAAGTTGACAAGATCAAGGCCTCGGTCAATCTGGATCCTGCCAAAGTGAAATCCTATCTTGAAACTGTAGTCGCCAAATGGCCGTCCAGGTTTCCAGTGCCCGGGCCGGATTAGCGGTCCGGCTTACACCGATCAGCCTTTGCGGCGTTCCGCACATCTTGTGCCGGCGTCGGTGGACGGCATACCGGGGCTGACGGCGGACGAGAAGGCGTGGTTGTGCGAGCGTACAGCCAAGTTGCTGCCCTGTGAAAAATAACAATAAAAACAAATAGTTACATTAAATACAGGTGTGCGCTATCCGGAGCCATTGACTTAACGTACATATTTACGTACGTTACACGCATTGGAGAACGAGATGACTACCCTGACCGCCAGCGAAGCCCGCGCCAATCTCTATCGGCTGATGGATCAAGCGGCTGATTCGCACCAGCCCATCCACATTGCCGGCAAACGTACCAACGCCGTGCTGATTGCTGCCGAAGACTGGCAGGCAATCCAGGAAACGCTGCACTTGCTCGCTGTGCCGGGCATGCGCGAATCCATCAAGGAAGGCATGGCCGAACCGCTGGACCAAAGCGCCGAGGCGCTTGATTGGTGAGTTGGAAGCTGGTCTTCGCGAAGCATGCACAGAAGGACGCGAAGAAACTGGCATCTGCCGGATTGAAATCCAAGGCAGAGGAGCTATTGGCCGCACTCGCGCAAGACCCGTTCCAGAATCCGCCACCCTACGAAAAACTGGTGGGCGATCTCGCGGGCGCGTATTCACGTCGCATCAACATCCAGCATCGGCTGGTGTATGAGGTATTCGCCCAGGAGCGCACCGTACGCGTGTTGCGCATGTGGACGCATTACGAATAGCGATCTGGCGTGTTTCAATTAATGCTTCAAATTTGCGCGGCTGCGTTGGTCGCTTGCCGCACGAGCAGACGCACTGCCTCGAACAGCAGCAGGGCGGCGGTTGATACTTCCGGCAATATGGTGACGTTCATGGCTGCGCTGTGCACCGAAAATGGCGCAACGAAATAGCGCGCAGTGCGATTTCAGGCATGGCGTAAATTGTAATAAGAGCCAGGTTGTCGCCGACCGCGTGGTCATCGGTACCGATCACCCCTTCGACATGACGCCGCTGGATATGCCGGCGTCGGTGGACGGCATACCGGGGCTGACGGCGGATCAAAAGGCGTGGTTGTGCGAGCGTACCGCGAAGAGTCTTGCGGGTGGATGACAGATTCATTCTCGACAAGGCCGTTCAACGCATTTTTCGCCTTTTCCTTCGCGCGGTTTTCGAGCCACCCGTTGTAAGTGGGGGGGAAGTTCGAGATCGCCGAGCGCGAGGATGGCTTGATATTCATGCTCAAGGAAAACAGGAATTATTTTTGGATAAGACACGGCGTTCCTTTTACCTCTAACGTCATGGTCAGCGGCGGGCTTTAGCGCGTCTGCTGCACCTAAAGTTCGGCGACATTTTGCTACACCGTTGGGCCGCTGCCGCGACTTGAGTGCCATACGGACAGTACTTCGAGGCGATTCCCTCGAACGCGGTAGTAGACCCAATACCGGATGCGATCAAGATGGAAGCGCCGCACGTCGGGTGAACTCGCTTCCTTGACGCGAATCCCGATGTCTGGCTGCACAAGCAGAAGATTGAGAGCGGCCTGCAGATCTTGACGTACAGCGCCTGGAGCTGCTGGCCTGTTAACCGCCCACCATTGGACAATGCGTTCGACCCCGCGAGCGGCGCGCCGCGAGACGAAAAGTTCAAGCGGCATTCCTACCCGCAGCGACGCAAACGAGCGAAGAACTCGTCGCCCGGAATCATCTCTCCTCGATCGGCTTCGGCGATGCCGGCCTCGAGATCGGCCAGCTCTTCGGGAGAAAGGTGAACCTCGTCTTCAAGCTCACGCGTGAGGATGAAGACGTCCGTTCCATCCTTGAACTCCGGATCGTCCACGATGATCGTGCCCTTGACTACAGTGCCGGTGGCGACTTTCATGATCAAATGATACTCCGGACTTGCACCGAATGCACAACTGACGCCGAACGTTGAGGTAAGGGGCGTCCCGCTTGCGCGCCGGGTTGGGCGTGTTCATTACTGCAAAGGCAAAAAGCAAGACCTGACCCCTATCGCTGCTATCGCTGGTCTGTGGCGAAAGCCGTAGAGAACCACCGGAGCCCAAGGTGCGCGCGCCTGTTCTCGACCCTACTGATGATGGAGGGCAGGCGCGAGCCTGTTCTCTACTCTACCCATTGGACTCACATCGGCCACAG